>JBMYWS010000001.1:0-26882 GCA_049607645.1 Holosporaceae bacterium
GAAGGAAGAAAAAGCAGCTAAAGAAAAGGCTGATAAAGAAGCCGCCGAGAAGAAAGCAGCTAAAGAGAAGGCTGATAAAGAGGCCGCGGATAAGAAAGCCGCTGACGAGAAAGCAGCTAAAGAGAAGGCTGATAAAGAAGCCGCCGAGAAGAAGGCGAAGGAAGAGAAAGCGGCTGAAGAAAAGGCTGATAAAGAAGCTGACGAGAAGAAGGCGAAGGAAGAGAAAGCGGCTGAAGAAAAGCGCAAGAAGGACGAGGCAGAAGCGAAGCGCAAGCAGGACGAGGCAGCTGACGCGCAAGAGCGCAAAGTGCGTGCGCAAAAAGATGAAGAGTGGCACAAGGAACGCGACACAAAAGATGAGGCGTGGCGCCAAGAACGCGATCGCAAAGACGAAGAATGGCGCCGGCGACAAAACCAAGACAACAATAAAGGTGAAGACAAAGGTTTTGCAATAGGCGGCCTTGCCGGATTTATCACAGGGATGCTTGGCTCATCATCAGTTGTTTCAGGTGCAAAAGGTTAAGGGTGTCGTATGCAAAGTAAGTTGATTCTTTTGGGCGTCTTTTTTTGCTTGGGATGCACACCTTTGTGTGCAGGTATTCTGGATACCGTGCACCGTTCAGATAAAAGTACGCAAACCCACAGCAAATCTGATAGCGACAATCAAAACACACAGGGCAGTGGCAAATCTGGTGGCAATCAAAAAGGTGATACCGGTGATGGTGCGCAATCTTCAAAAAAAGGGCAAACATCCGGTTCAACTGATGGCGAAGACCACAACAATGCAAGTGGGAAAAAAGGTCAGTCCCGCAACACATCGCCTAAAAAAGAGCCGCCCAATGCTGCAGAAAATGTTTTGAACACACGGCACAATGCCTCAAAACAACAGGCCGAAATGGCGTCTGGCCAGCCTTCGGCGGCGATGGGGTCCATCAAAAATGGC
This sequence comes from Holosporaceae bacterium, assembly GCA_049607645.1. Taxonomy (GTDB): domain Bacteria; phylum Pseudomonadota; class Alphaproteobacteria; order Holosporales; family Hepatobacteraceae; genus JBAJNL01. The sequence continues at coordinate 944 of JBMYWS010000001.1, forward strand.
ACAGCTGCAAAACCAAAAAAGGGCCGTACTTCTTCCTTTGGGCCTTCGGCGAAAAAAGGCTTCGCTGGGGCAAAAAATGCTTCTAAAAGCGCGGCTAAAAACGCGGCAGCTGGCTTTCCAAGCGGTCAAAAATCTTTAGATTTTTTGAAAGGGGTTATGCCTGGCGCACCCGGTGAAGCCTCGCTTTTCTGCAGAAAAATGTGTAACCGCTTCACCTGTCACATCGGCGCCATGAAGGCGATGTGTGCATCCAAGTGTTGGAAGTATCCGGGGGCCATAAAAAACTGCCTCAAGGCTGGTTAATGCCGCTGCCTTTGCATAAGGTCAGGGGTGATTGAATCTTTTTAAGCAAAATGGTATACAAAACTCATGAACGCACGTCTTTTGTTTGAAAAACCTTTGGTGGATCTTGAGCAGAAAATTCAAGATCTTAAATGTGCTGCCACGCAGGGCGATTTGGATATCGTCAAAGAGGTCACCCGGCTTGAAAAAAAAGCCGAGCAGATTTTGTGTCAGCTGTATCGTAAGCTGTCTCCTTGGGAGATTGTGCAAGTGGCGCGCTGTGTCGAAAGACCGCACACAAGTGATTATATCAGCCAGCTTGTTGAAGATTTTGTGCCACTTTCAGGCGATCGCATGTTTGGCGAAGATGGCGCTATCATTGGCGGTCTCGGGCGCTTTCGCGGTGCCTCGGTGATGGTTTTGGGGCATGAAAAAGGCAAAGACACCGAAGAGCGCGTCAAGCGCAACTTTGGCATGCCGCGTCCCGAAGGTTATCGCAAAGTCAAGCGCTTGATGGACTTAGCGCAGCGCTTTCAATTGCCCCTCATTACTTTTGTAGACACGGCAGGTGCGCATCCAGGCGTTGACGCTGAAGAGCGTGGCCAGTCAGAAGCCATTGCGGCCTGTATTGAAAAAAGCTTAACGCTTGATGTGCCCATTGTGTCGGTGATTATTGGCGAGGGTGGCTCGGGTGGCGCCATTGCGCTGGCAACGGCTAACAGCGTTATGATGTTGGCTTACAGCATTTACTCGGTGATTTCGCCCGAAGGCTGTGCGTCGATTTTGTGGCGCACGCGTGAAAAAGCCGAGGATGCGGCCAAAGCGCTTAAGATCACAGCGAAAGATCTTAAAGATCTTAGGATCATTGATGAGATCATTGCCGAGCCGCCAGGTGCAGCTCATCGCAATCAAAAGCAGGTTATCGACACCGCGGGGGATGCCATCGAAAAAGAGCTTAAAAAACTGCTGCGTCAGCCTGCTGCCTTTTTCAAGCCGCACAGGCAAGAGCGTTTTGTCGATATTGGGCGTGTCTCGCAAAAGGTGTTAAAGTATAAAAAAGCATGACCACTGCTGTTTTTCAAACGCCAAGAGGTATGCATGATGCCTTGGGCGTTACGTTTAGGCGGAAAGCTTCTCTTTTAAAAATTTTTCATCAAACCGCGCATTTGTTTGGTTGTCAGGGTGTTGAAACGCCATTGGTTGAAGAGCGCGGCCTGTTCGAGCGCTCGGTGGCGTTGTCAGATATTGTGATGAAAGAAATGTTTCAGCTTGAAACGCGCCGTGAAAAAGAGCCCGCCTCACAAAACACAAAACACTATGTGTTGCGTCCTGAAGGCACCGCGCCCTTAATGCGTGCCATGCTGCAAAATGGCTTAACACAAAGCCTGCCCCTTAGATGGTGTTATGATGGGCCCATGTTTCGCTATGACAGGCCGCAAAAGGGTCGCCTGCGCCAATTTCATCAAGTGGGTATTGAACTTTTAGGCAGTGATTCCTTTTTGATGGATGTTGAGGCCATTCAATGTGCTGCCCACTTTTTGACAAAGCTGAACCTTAGCGAACAGCCCACACTGTTCATTAACTCGCTGGGGGATGTTGAGAGCCGCACGGCCTATAAAGCCGCGCTACAGGCCTTTTTGCAGCCTTACGAAAAAGAGCTATCGCCTGAAAGCAAGGTGCGTTTGCACACAAACCCTTTGCGTATTCTTGACAGCAAAAGCACCGCCGATCAGGCACTGTTAAAAGAGGCCCCTTTGGTGGCCGATTTTTTTACCAAAGAAGCCACTGCGTTTTTTGAAAACGTGTGTCAGGCGTTGCAAGATGTGGGCATTGCCTTCAAGCATGATCCAAAGCTTGTGCGGGGGCTTGATTATTATACGCAAACGGCGTTCGAATTTAAGGTGGCCTCTTTGGGCGCCCAAGATACCGTCTTAGGGGGGGGGCGTTTTGATGGTCTCAGTCAGCTGCTGGGCGGCCCTTCAATTCCTGGTGTGGGCTGGGCTGCCGGTGTCGAGCGCCTGTTGCTTTTAATGCCACAAGAAGACGTCCGTTCATCGCTTGTGGCGTTTTTGCCCCTTGCCTCTGAAGATACCTCAGAAGGCCTGAAACAAGCCGCGCTTTTGCGCGCGCAAGGCGTGCCTCTTTTATGGCTTTCGCAACCCGCAGCTTTGCCCAAGCGTTTGAAAAAGGCGCATCAACAGGGCATCACTTTTGTGCTGATTTTTGGGGGGCAAGAGCGGGCCGAGGGGTGTATTCAGCTGAAAGATCTTGAAAGCGGTACCCAACAAAAGTTGCCGCTTAATGCCTTGGCGTCGCATCTTAAAACGCTGTTATAGAATCAAAGAGGGTGTATGGGTTTTCAGCAAACGTTTAAAAAACGTCTTGACGCCATCTTGGTGCGTTTTGCCGAATTGCAAAAAGTGCTAGAAAGCGAGCCCGCACCCGCGCCAACAGATCTTGCCAAACTGCTAAAAGAGCAAAGCGATCTTGTGCCGATTGTCGATGCGATCGAGGCGCTTAACCGTCTTGAAAAAGAGCTTTTAGATCTTGAGGCCCTTAAAGAAGATGCCGCCATGCGTGATTTGGCCTTTGAAGAAAGTGCGCTGTTAAAAGACCGCTTGCAAAAGCAAGAAGCACAGCTGAAAAAGTTGTTGCTGCCCAAAGATCGCGCCGATAGCAAAAACGTGATGGTTGAAATTCGCCAAGGCACGGGCGGTGACGAGGCGGCGCTTTTTGCGCGCGATTTGTGGCAGATGTATGTGCGCTATGCCGAACAAAACAAATGGACAACCCACCTTCTGTCACTGAATACCAATGATTTGGGGGGTGTCAAAGAAGTGATTTTTGGCATTAAGGGCAACAATATTTTTTCAAAGCTGAAGTTTGAATCGGGTGTGCATCGGGTGCAGCGCGTGCCGGCAACCGAAGGGGCCGGGCGTGTGCATACCTCGGCGGCAACGGTGGCCGTTTTGCCCGAAGCGGAAGAGGTAGATGTGGTGCTGCGTGATGAAGATTTGCGTATCGACACCTTTCGGGCGTCAGGCGCTGGCGGGCAACATGTGAACAAAACAGAAAGCGCTATTCGTATCACGCACATTCCTTCGGGGCTTGTGGTGCAGCAGCAGGATGAAAAATCGCAGCATAAAAACAAGGCGCGGGCCATGAAAATTTTAAGGGCACGCCTTTATGCGCAAGAGCGTGCGAAAGAAGAAGCCAAGCGTTCAGATGTACGCAAAAGCCAGGTGGGCAGTGGTGACCGATCCGAGCGCATTCGTACCTATAACTATCCGCAAGGCCGTGTCAGCGATCACCGCATTAACCTGACACTGCATCAACTGCCCGACATCATGGCCGGCGCCCTTGACCCCCTGATTGAAAACCTGATCGCGCATGACGAAAGCCTTAAACTCACCCAACTTGAAAGCGCCGACTAACCGTGTGTGGTGAAGCGCACAGCGTTAGGCCTTAATCGTTGCCTGTGCTGGTCGGGCCGTCCAAAGATGGGGGCGTGGCCGGGGGTGTCTCGGATGCAACCGGTGGTGTGTTGGCTGTAAGTGCCATTGTAGAAAAGGTTGTTTCAAGCTCAGCTGGTGGCGTAGGGGTGGTTGCAGATTCACGGGTGATACGGCTTGGTGCAATGTTGGGGTCAAAAAGAATCTTCACAAAGCCCTCGTCGTCGCCAAGGTGTGCAAAAGTGGCGTTGATGGCATGTGCTGAAAGTCTGCCTTCGGCTGTCATCGGAAAAACGTACGATTGCTCCTCACTCCGTTCAAAAGGATAGGGTTTGCCTTGCACATAAAGTGCTTTAAAAAAGGGGGTCTCGCCTTGTTTCGGCAAAATTTTCATATGCATGCCAGCTGACACGTTGAATAAATTGCCTTTCATGACGGCCAATGGCGCTTCGATGTTATAGTAGCCGCCCGAAGAGCAATAGACATAAGAGTCCCAAGAAGCTTCCTCGCCCGCCTGTATAGAGGTGCCTATACGAGAGCTGTTGCGGGTAATATTAACCTTTGTGCCATTTGGCCGAGTGAAAAAGTGAGTCGTATTGGGGTTGGTATCTAAGCTAACAGCTAGATCTCTGAAATTAATTGGGACGTCAAGCCAACGAAAAGGGTTTTCGGGAAACTCGTGTGTATAGGTGAAATGCACGGTGGTGTCATTCTCTTCTGTTTTCATGACAATGCCCGGGCAATCATTTTGGGGTTCCAGAATTTTAAGTTCCCAACCGTCTAAGGTGCTTACCATGCCAGCGTCACCACGTGCGGTTGTACGATCAGCTTCCATCTCGACAGTGTCACCAGTGACATCGCTGCTATAAAAAGGCGTTAACTGGCCTTCGTCGATCAGCTGCTCCACTGTTTTGCCGTTAATCAAAAAAGTTTTCGCAGCAGGTGCCGCACAAGCTTCGGGCTCACCGGGTTCCGGGGCATATAAAAGTGAAAGTGTTGAAAGGCAAAAGCAGAAAAAGGCCAAACGCATTGTACGTACTCCCCAAATGAGCTAAGTTTCCTGAAAAAATAAACAAATTCAACAAGATATACAATGTTTTTATTGTAAAAAATTATTTTTTGATTTTAGTAATCAAGTATTGCTAAAGGAATCGTAGAGAGAAAGTCTGTAAAACGATCTTGGAATATTGGTGATGACTTTGCTGATGAGACGCGGCAATTTACCGAGGTTCCAGCCATTTTGGGTGTTTTTTTTTCTAAAGTTCAGTGGCCCCATCTCTTGTCTTAATTTTTTACAAACCTTGGCGCACTGCTGTGGCTCAATGTCTTCAAGGTTTGTTGGTGCGTCAGATCCCAACAGTTTTCTTATTTTTTTATCGGCTTTTTCTGCTTTGGCCTCATCTGTTTTTCGCTTTTCAATAGAGTGTCTTTTGGTAATTGCTATTCTTGTCAATGTCAGTAAGCGGATGATGCCAAGATTGCGCTGTGCTGGTGTTCTGTTAGGGTCGCCGCCTGTCTCTTCAAAAAGTTTCTGATCCATAAGTGAAACGGTTGCTTTGCTGTACTGGTTAGATGACGCGCCACGAAAGCTTATTTCAAAGTCGTGACCCAAAAGGGGGTCGGAGTTAGCTTTTTGTGAAACACGCAAGGCGCAGTGTAAGTTGTCTAAAAAACTAAAAACGCGATGACACACAGCGTCAACATATGTGCCGTGAAAGTTTGAAAAAAACAAGGCCGTCAAAAGCAAAAAAGCAAAACGCATAAAATAAAGACGATAAATATTTATTCTAATCTGTCACAAAAAAGAATCAAAATCTTTTTGATGTGCTAAAGTAATGTAAGAAGGAGTTATTTTTGATACAACAGCTATCGCACATTTAAGCCATCAGGTGGCCGCCATTGATGTGCAAGGTGGCGCCCGTGATGTAGCTTGCCTCGTCCCGTGCAAGCGATAGGGCGGCATAGGCGATTTCTTGCGCGGTGCCAAGGCGGCCGGCTGGTATTTGTTTTTTGATTTTTTCTAGAACGGTGTCAGGCACGGCTGCCACCATGTCAGTTTCGGTATAGCCGGGGGCGATGGCGTTGACGGTGATGCCGCTTTGAATCACCTCTTGCGCTAACGATTTGGTAAAACCCAAAACGCCCGCCTTAGCGGCAGTATAGTTGGTTTGGCCTCTTTGGCCTTTAAAAGCATTGATTGAGCTGACGTTGACAATGCGCCCCCATTTTTTTTCCCTCATAAAGGGCAAAACCCATTGGCACAGATAAAAAAGCGGCGTCAAATTGGTGGCAATCACGCTGTGCCACATGTCGGGCGTCATTTTTGAAAGCAACGCATCGCGCGTAATGCCTGCGTTGTTGATTAAGATGTCGATGGGTCCCACGGTGTCGAGCACGGTTTTTTGTGCGCTGGCATAAGTTTGAGTGTCGGCGATATCCCATTTTAAGGTTGCAATGCCGGTCTCGCTTGAGAAGCTGTTGGCTTTTTCGGTGTTGTGGGCATAGGTGGCTAAAACGTGATAGCCCTTTGCGTGAAAAAGCTTGGAAATGGCAGCGCCAATGCCGCGCGTGCCGCCCGTGATTAAGGCCGATTTCATCAAAACCCCCTTGAGCCCCCCTGTTTGCAATGTGCCTTCAGGTGTATCAGATAAACTTTAAAGAGGTTTTGATCATCGCAAACACGTGAACCAACACTGTCCCCATGAAGCAACAGCACCTGCATGAAACAGTCTTGCCTGCATGAAACAACAGCACCTGCATGAAACAGTCTTGCTCTGTTAATCATTTTGCTCTGTCAACAACCTTGTTATTTTTCTTTTTCAAGCGCGCGAAGGACATTATCCACCATCCATAATTTTAGCAAATTTTTAAGAAAAATCAATCAAACAGACTTTTGTTTTTGTTCTTTCCCTTACACAGTGAGATGTGCGGCCTTTTATCAACGCTTTTCACAAAAGTATTGCCTTGTTTTGCAGATAAATATATCTATTTTAGATAAAAATAGATGGGGGTTGAAAAGGATGATAGGTCAAAAAGAGCTGGTGGTGGTTTTGCTATGCATCTCTTGGGTGCCTGTGTTAAAGGGTGTTTTAGATGATGAGCGCGCTAAACCCGTGGCGGGGTCTTCGCAAACTTCGGCATCTAAGAGCACTGATGAGAAGGATCCTCTTTTAGAAGCCGTTTCTTCCCCCAGCGTGGTGCCGCCGGCTTCTCAAGAAAGTCCGGTGGAGGGCGAAAAAGCGCCTCTTGCATCGCCCACTTCAAGCCGAGGGCTGCATCATGAGGGTCGATTTTTTGCGCTGGCTGATCGCGAGAAAATTCTTGGCTCTTACGGCGGAGATCCGGCTTTGCGTCCGCGCGCTTTTTTCATTGAGACAGCTGAAGAAGGGGCGGGGCGTTCCTTGGGTGATCATTATATGTACCGCATGGGTTTAGAAGAGCCGGGGTCCCCGCCGACGCGGCGCAGCCGTTATGTTGACCTTGTGCAGTGTCCCGCGCCTTTGCAGCCTTTTTGGAAAAAGGTCAAACCATTTGCAACGGCAGGCTTTTGGATGGCCAGTGGCTGGGTGATGGCAGAGCTTGTGATTAGTCAGGCGTGGGAGCCAGGCGGGCTTTGCACAGGTAATGCCACGCATCCTGGTGGCAAAGATTCTATTTATCAAGCCTCATTTCTTGATCGCCTCACTGTTTTCTTGCGTCAGTACATGATTGCACATTTAACATCTAATCCGCCGTCGATGAATGTACCGTTTTCACAGCCTACATCCTTTAGTGCGGTTACAACTGCAACGGTTTCAACACAGCCTGAAAGCGCTTTTTTTCTGACCCCTCAAATGTTTCAAAATCATCCATCCGAGCTAGAGATTAAAGTGTTCGATAGCTGGCCTGGTTGCCAAGGGGCTTATGTGGCGCGCCTGTGGAAGGAAAGTTATATAACGGTTGCCTGCCTTGAAAATGACGGGGCTGCGTTACTGGGCAGTGACGAGCCTGATACGTCGTTTATCAAAGGGCCAGTGATGAGTTGGTTTGCGTGTCAACAGAATCCTGGATGGATCGAAATGACAACAGATGTTTTTGGCTATGGTGTCACACATCTTGTGGGCAATGGTTTAGAGCAAGTGGTTACGGGTCTGAATACGTTTTCATCAGGTTTAGGCGATGCAACACGAGATGCCTTTTCTGATGTGGTGAACAATGCGTCGCACTTTGCGTTGCTTGGGTGTGTGTCGGGGTTTTGTCAGCAGACCCTGCCAACGCTTTTGGGCTCGCTTGCGCAAGATTCTTGTCAGGGGTTTGCGATGCGCCACCCGGAGGCCTCTTACGGCAGCACTTTTAACACAACACAATGGAGCAATATGAGCGATGTCTGGCGCCCGTTCTAGCGGTGTTATTTGTTTTTCGGTGTTGTTAGCGTTTTTTTATACGTCTTGTTGGGGCATCTTAAGTTGTGATGAAGAGGCGTGTGCATCAAATGGGCCTACGCGCCGGCTGCGCTCTTACCAGCGCCTTGCTTTAGAGGTCAAAGAGGTTGTTTCAACCAAACCGTTGAAACCCCTTGCACAAAACGACTTGTTGCAAACAGATAAGCCTTTAAGCGCACCCGCGGCAAAAAAGGTCGCGCCACTTTTAAAGCGCCTTTTGCGCAAACAATGTGAGGGCGCTGTTTTTGTTAGTCAGTACAAAGCGTTTTGGGTCGATTTTTTTTGCTCAAAGCTAGATTATGAAACACACAAAGCAAAGCTTGAGGCGCGTCTTAAAGTGATGGCAAAAGACGTGAAAGAAGGCATTTTTTCAAAAGATTCTTACTTTAATTTTTCAAAAGAAGCTTATGAGACGTTGCACGATGTGACACAAAACATCAACCGCACTTGGATGCTGCTTAACGAAGAGGAAGAACAGCGGATGGGCCTTTATCGTCACGAGCTGATGTGTGCAAAGGCTGAGGCCCATCAAGTGTGTGTTTTTTTGGGCGGCCTAGGCGAGAAGACTGTGTTATAGCGCAACATACCGGATGTCTTGTTGCTTTTAAAAGCGTGTTTTTTTAAAGCGATGCAGCTTGCCTTAAGGGACGGATTTCTTATACCCTAAAGAGGCGTTTCTTAGACCGCAAAGGCCCTCAATTTCATGTCGTCAGATTCACCCCAAAAAGCTGCGTCACGCAAAACGCCGGTCCACAAAAAAGTGTCTGCCGATAAGACAGTTCTTTCTTATATTCCTCTTAAAAATCACTCCAGTTATTCGTTGCTTGAAGGGGCGATGTCAACGCAAAAGCTGGTTGAGACCACAAAAGCGCGCGGTGTGCCGGCGGTGGGTCTTGCAGACAGCGGCCACCTTTTTGGAGCAATGGAATTTTCGCTTAAGGCCAAGGCCGCGGGCATCAAACCTATTTTGGGTTGTTTGTTGCCCGTTTTTATACATGCCACGCAAGACAAACCAGATGGCCCATACCCCTTGCCCTTATTTGTGCAAAACAAAGAGGGTTATCAAAATCTGTGTCAGCTAACAACACTGACCACGCTTGGACAAGAAGAGGCTCTTCATGGTGGCGTGACATTGGCACAGCTTACCGAGCTTTCGCGCGGACTTATTGCTTTTTCAGGTGGGCTTAAGGGGCCCATTGAGGCCCTGTGCGCGCAAGATAGGAAGGCTGCTGACGCTTTGTTTCTGCAGCTAAAGGATCTTTTTGAAGATCGCTTTTATGTCGAGCTTGAACGCTATGATCAAGCGGGGCCCTTTGAAGCGCAGCTGATTTCGTGGGCCATGCAGCACAAGGTGCCGCTTGTGGCCACCAATGAGGCTTTTTTTGTTGAACAAGACGACTATGCAGCGCACGATGCCTTGCTGTGCATTAAAGACAGCACCTACGTTAATGTGGAAGACCGTCGGCGTGTGACGCCGCATCATCGCCTTAAAACGGCAGCTGAGATGCAGGCGCTTTTTGCCGACGTGCCCGAGGCGCTGTTGAACACGGTGCATGTGGCCACGCGCTGCTCGTTTATGCTTGAAGAGCATCCCCCTTTGTTGCCGCCTTATCCTGTGGCCAAAGACACAACGCAAGAGAAAGCGTTGCGTTACAAAGCGGAAGAGGGTCTTGCAAAACGCTTGTTAAAGGTGTGCGAAGGCTTGGATGATCAAGCGGCGCAAGAGACAAAAGCACTTTATAAAAAACAGTTGGCGCATGAGCTGGATGTGATTCATCAGATGGGTTTTGACGGCTATTTTTTGATTGTGGCCGACTTTATTCAGTGGGCCAAAGGCCAAAAAATTCCTGTGGGTCCAGGCCGTGGCTCGGGTGCAGGGTCGCTTGTGGCGTTTGCGTTGCGCATTACCGATGTCGATCCGATGCGCTTTCAATTGCTTTTCGAGCGCTTTTTAAACCCCGAGCGTGTGTCGATGCCCGACTTTGATATCGACTTTTGCCCCGAACGGCGTGAAGAGGTGATTGCCTATGTGCAGCAAAAGTATGGTGCGGATACGGTGGCTCACATTATCACGTTTGGAAAGCTGCAGGCGCGGGCGGTGTTGCGTGATGTGGGGCGTGTTTTGGGCATGCCTTATGGGCAGGTGGATAAACTGACAAAGCGTATTCCCTTTAGCCCCACCAACCCCATGTCGTTGGCCGAAGTTTTGGCGCAAGATGAAGAGCTGCGCAAAATGTGCGATGACGAGCCCATTGTGAAACAGCTGTTCGATTACGCGCAAAAGCTTGAGGGGCTTTACCGTCACGCCTCAACACACGCAGCGGGTGTGGTGATTGGTGATCAGCCGCTTGTGAAACGGTTGCCGCTTTACAAAGACCCCAAATCAGCGCTGCCCGCAACGGGCTTCAGCATGAAATATGTCGAAGGTTTGGGGCTTGTAAAGTTTGACTTCTTGGGCCTTAAAAACTTAACGGTGATTCAAGGCACGGTTGATCTTTTAAAAACGCGCAATGTGCATGTGGATGTCGATGCCATTCCTTTGGATGATGCTGAAGCTTTTAAGCTGTTGCGTGCGGTTAAAGTGGTGGGCCTGTTTCAACTTGAAAGCGCGGGCATGCGTGATGTGCTGGCGCAGCTTCAGCCCGAAGCGTTTGAAGAAATTATTGCCCTTGTGGCGCTGTATCGCCCAGGCCCCATGGACGATATTCCCTATTATATCGCCTGTCGTCACGGGCGCGAAAAGGTCACCTATCCCTATGACTGTCTTGAAGACATCCTAAAACCCACGTTTGGCGTCATGGTGTATCAAGAGCAGGTGCTTAAAATTGCCCAAGTGCTGGCAGGCTACAGCCTGGGGCAGGCCGACTTGTTGCGCCGGGCCATGGGTAAAAAAATTAAAAAAGAAATGGATGCGCAGCGCAAAATTTTTATCGAAGGCGTTTTGAAAAACGTTGGTGGGCCCAAAGAAAAGGCCTCGCAGTTGTTTGATCAAATCGCCAAATTTGCAGGCTATGCTTTTGTGAAGGCGCATGCAACGCCCTATGCGTTGATCACGTATCAAACGGCGTATCTGAAAGCCAATTATCCGCTGGCCTTTATGACGTCGCTTTTAAACCAAGATCGTCAAAATATCGAAAAGCTGGCCATTATTATACAAGATGTCAAAGACCTGGGCCTTAAGGTATTGCCGCCCGATATTAATCGCTCTTCTGTGTTGTTTGCGCCCGAGGCAACTGACGATGGGCCAGATGCCATTCGCTATGGCCTTGCGGCGCTTAAAAATGTAGGCGAGGGCGCTATGGAGGCCGTTGTGCACGAGCGCACAGAAAACGGCCCCTTCAAAGATATTTTTGATTTCATCGAGCGGCTGGGTCGTTCAGGTGATGGTGCCAAAGCACTGAACAAGCGCCAAATGGAGCATCTGATTTGGGCCGGTGCTTTTGATAGCCTGCATGCCAATCGGCAGCAGCTGATTGTGTCGCTTGAGATGTTGCTGTCTTACGGGTCGCAAAAAACGGCAGGGCCTTCTTTGTTTGCCGTTGAAGACACGCGGCCTCCTCTTGAAAGTGCTGATGATTATGGTGTGGGTGACAGGCTGCGTTTTGAATATGGCGCGGTGGGCATGTATCTTGGACAGCACCCCCTGGCGCCCTATCAAAAGTGGCTTAAGGCGATGGCTTGTGTGACATCAGAAGAGGCACCACAGGTGCTAAAAAAAACGCCAACGCTGCAAATGGCCGGTGTGTTGACGGCTTCTAAAATCAAGCGCGGCAAATCGGGGCAGGCGTACGCGTTTCTTAGCTTCTCAGATGCGTCGGGCAGCTTTGAGGTGATGGTGTTTCAAGACAAGTTGGCCGAAGTGCGCGAGCTTTTGTCAGAGGGCACACTGTTTCTGCTGACCGTTGATGGCCGCACCTCTAATGACGGCATGCGTTTGCTGGCGCGTGACCTGAAACCCCTTGAAAAAGCCACACACACCATCCAGAAAATCACCATAACGCTGAAGCCACCCTATCCATTAGAGCCACTGCATAAAATTCTTGCGGCCTCAGAAAAGGGCGCCGTGGCGGTGCACTTTTGCTTTAAGGGTGTGCAAGATCAAGGGCAAGTGTACACGGTGCATGCTTCTCTTGCAGAGGGCAGACGGTTGTCTTTACCACAGTTGAATGCCCTTTTTTCAGAAGATTTTGACGTTTGCCTTCAAACGTGTGAAGCTGCGTCGGGGGCGCCGCCCTCTTTTCATTCAAATCGCAAACAGGCTTAAATAGTGATGATAACAGAAAATCTTAAGCGCGCTTTAACCATGCCTTCACCATCCAAAACCTCTTTTGCCGCAGGTTCTGTGCCTTTTAAAAAAATGCACAGCCTGCAAAATGACTTTGTGCTGCTTGAGACCGAACAGCCAGTGTCCCCAGGGTTAATCACGCACATGGCGTCACGACGCACCGGCGTTGGCTGTGATCAATTGCTTGTGATAGGCCCTGCCGCACAATCAGACGTGCATGCAACTGTTAAAATCTATAATGCCGATGGCTCTGAAGTCGAAGCCTGTGGTAACGGCACGCGCTGCGTGGTGTGGCTCTTGGCACAAAAATATGGCCTGTCATCGATTGTGGTTGAAACAAAAGCGGGGTTGCTGAAAGGGCAAGTGACGTGCGCGCGTGATGTCGAGATTATGCAAGGTAAGCCGCGCTTTTTAACCGATGAACCGTTAGATCTTGAAGCTTTTGGCTTGCAAGAAGGCTATGCCGTTGATATTGGCAACCCGCATCTTGTGGTGCCGTTGGATGCTGATTTTGATCCCTCGCGCTTTCAGTACTTGGGGCCACGGCTTGAATCGCACGCGTTTTTTTCTAACAAAGCCAATGTTGAGTTTGTGATGATCGACGAAGGCTGTGTGCGCCTTTGGGTATGGGAGCGGGGCGTTGGGCGCACACGTGCCTGTGCCTCGGGCGCATCCGCTGCCGTTTTTGCGCTTTTAAAAGAGGGGCTTTTGCAAAACACCACAACGCCCGTCAAACTTGAGGGCGGCGAGATGTGGGTCACCCTTAAAGCCGACGGTACCATCACCCACCGTGCCGAGGTCAACCTTGTGTTCGACGGCACTTTTAGCCTTTAACGCGTTATAAGATTTTGCGCCACCACGCGACTCTTTTGTCATGATTTTTTTGTCTAAAAAGACCGCCAAACAGCCTTTTTCCTGCTTTCTCTGACAAATGATCAAAAATAAACAAATATAATGACAGTATTCATTGTTGTTATATTGGTCTGTTTTGCCTTTTTATATTATTTTTTATTCATTTACTCTTGCAAATGTGTGTTTTTTGCCAGCAGTATCATCGGGTATAGAAGAAGAAAAATCCGTTGTGCCTTCCGTGCCGTTTGGATCTCATAATATTGAGGGCTCTTTTAAGGATGGCATTCACGAAGGTTTTTTGTCAGAACTTAATGAGGATGAAAAGAAAAGCTGCGTAAAACGTCTGCGCATTTTTGACATGTCGTGTGAGACTGCGGTGGACACAAAGCTGTTAAACCAATCACCATGGCGACGCAAGCTTGTTGCGTGGTGGAAGACAGTACGGCAAAAAATCGGAGAAGAACCTGCCGATGAAGATTACATCAAAAAGAGTACTGCAGTATCTTATGCTGGACGTTTGACCATGCGAGAACACGTGGTTTGCAATAAATAATCTTATCATAGCAGCCTTATGATTTCAGGCATCGCAAGTAAGGTTAAGTGCAGCTTTGTACAGGATCGAAAAGGTTTACATAGAACGCTGGTGTATTTACAGGATGATAGTTGTTTAGAAGGGCAGCAGGTAGAGAATGCTTTGTTGCCAAAAAGACCATACACTTTTGTTTTTGCTTGATTTATCATTGATTTTAAATAGAAAAAAACGCACACTGCAGCCGCGATGTTGTAAAAACGCGGTGGGGTGATGGCAATTGACTTAACCTTTTGTGGTAAAGCCTTGGGTGCGGCTGGGCTTTGTTTGGCATGTGTAGTGGGTGTGCCTTTTGGGGGCGTGGCCTTGCCTGCAGATAAAGCGGATGCCGCCCTATACAAACCCTTGGCGTCTGCTGCAAAGGCAAAAGAAGCGCTTTTTACAAAACATCAAGCAAACATTGTATCTAAAAAAGGTTTTCATACGCTGGCGCATCCTTTTCAGGATGAGCTTGCCATTGATTTTGCGCCACTGCTTACCTCATCGCAGCGTTTGCAGGCCGAAAACTTGATAGCGATTTTCGAGGCCAGCTTTTTACCTCAAACACACGCTGAATGCGGCACCTTTAACGAAAATTTTGTCGAAGATGACGGTTTTTTTGCGCTTACCCGTCTTGCCGGCACAGGTGTTGCGTCCTCGTTGTCGTGCCTTTGTTTTGTGCGGCGCTGTGTGGATAACAGTGCCGATAATGTTTATGTAGGCATGGGGTTAAAAAGATGATGGGTGATGGCGCACCACAAAACGTGGTGCGCTATCTGCAGTTCAAGGGGACAGCATCTGTAACATCTGGGCTGTTGGCCGCGCTTTTTGAGGCAAAAACGCCTTGGACTGTGACCTAAAGCATAGGTTTGGGACACATACAGAGCAAAGTGAACGCAAGTGTTTGATAATATTGACTTATTTGTGTTTATTTGGCAAAATTACAAAAAATATTTTTTAAGAGTACGCCAATCATGCAACAACGTGTCGCTTTTTTATGTCTTGTGATCAGCTGCCTTTTCAGCGCCTCTGTCAGGGGTGTGGTGCCGCAGCAAGATCAGGCTCAAGCGACGTCTTTGACGCAACCGCAAGCTGAAGCAGCGTGGCCATCGACCCTGTTGCCGGCGCTTGCACCTTTCCTTCCTACGCCTAACAAGGGGATATATGATGCGTGGGATGTGGCTTATTTTCAGGCCTTTGATAAAACAATTGATTACTTAAAACAGCATCTAGCAACGGTCAGTGGTACGTCCAAGACGCAGCAAAAAAAGCAGCGCCAGGCATTTTACAAAACGGCATGGCCTTGTTTAAAGCAGCTGTCAGATGGCCTGGCCGCACGCATGCTTTGTTTTTCTGGGGACACACCAGAGTATCAAGAGATTTTTCCTAAAGTGGCGCGTAAAAAGGCTTTTTGTTTGCTGCTGTCCGAGACTTTAGAGAAAGAAAACAGACCTGCCTGGCAAGCATTTTTAGGGCGTGATGATCAAAGTGCCAGCGAAAACACCTGGCCGCATCTTTGTGCGTCTGAGCACGTGATTGAGAGCGTTTCATTGTGTGATCTAGATGCAGTATTTTTAAACCTTTTACGCATGCAGTTTTTTTATGCAGCGAACACAAAGCACACATTGCGTGCGTGGCATGATCGCTTTAAGGTATTTGCAACCCAAAACCCTTTGCCAAAAAGAGATGTGGTGTTTGCGCTGTGTCAGTTTATCATCGAAGAACAATTGAGCAAGGTGGTTAATGGCATCCAAAGGATACACCGTATTGCCAAAGAGGACCCCACTTTGGATGCGTATATCGCCCAAAGGGCCTCTGCTCAGCCAAGCGTTCAGCTTGCCACAACGCCCGAGCACACGACGTTTGAGGCAACAACAGACTTGGTGATAGACGATCAACCTGCACCGGAAGAAGCCACAGCTTTGTTGTCTGCGGAGCAACAGCGGGCCCTACAAGTGTGGCAGGATCATCAATTAGCCAAGCAGCTGTCCGAGCAGTTTGCCGCAGAAGATCACGAGTCCGCAGCAAAAGACCAAGAGCGCACAACAGAAGATACTTCAAAGCAAAAGCCCAAAAAGCGTCGCAAGAAGAAAAAAAGAGGCAAAAAGCGTCGTTAAAACAAATCGCCTTGGGGCAGGGGACGTTTTTGTTGAAAGGTGTCTTCCCACAGCGTGCGACCTTGGGCATCAAGGGTGATGTTTTGTTGTGTTAAGGTTTTAAGGTCGTGTGCTTTGGCGCTGTCTGCATAAAAAGAGCGTTTTTCTAAAAGCGCCGCCTCATCAAACGGAACGGTGTTGATGTCGGGATAGTCTTCTTGAAGTGCCTCGGTATCGCTGGTCACGTGGCTGCCAATGCCGCAAGCACTGACCAAAACGGTTGCGCCCAAAATCAGTGCACTGCTGACCCAAAAATGTTTTTGAAGAAAAGGGTGTGGCTGGTGCTTAAACCCATACATAAGGGGCGTCTTGTTTAAAGGCGGGCGCTGGGTCCTCATTTAAAAAGGCCTCGTGCGTAAAAAGGTCAAGTTTATCTTGCGTGATGTGCGCAATGCCGTCGCCAACGTTATAGATCAGGCTGTCATCGTCATCGGCGGTGTGCAAATAAAGCAAGCCCTTTTTCAGCACTGTTAAAAGGGGTGCGTGACCGGGCAAAAGGGTCATGACGCCATCAAGAGCCGAAAACGAAACACGCACAAACGCATCACTCACCAGCGTTTGCTGGGCTGTGTAAAGGTGGCAATGCAGTGTTTTTGGTGGGGGCGCTGCTTTGGTCATGCCTTTGCAAGCTCTTTGGCCTTGGCCTCGGCATCCTTGATGGTGCCTACCATATAAAAGGCGGCCTCTGGCAAGTGGTCTACATCGCCCTTAACGATTTTTTCAAAGCCAGAAATGGTGTCATCAAGCGCCACCAACACACCGGGCATGCCGGTAAACGTTTCGGCCGTTTGGAAAGGTTGCGACAAAAAGCGTTGAATTTTGCGCGCCCGCGCAACGGTCAGCTTGTCATCTTCCGAAAGCTCTTCAATACCCAAGATGGCAATAATGTCTTGTAGTGATTGGTATTTTTGCAAAACCGCTTTTACCGCTTGTGCCACCTGGTAATGTTTGTCGCCCACAATACGCGGATCCAAAATGCGCGATGATGATTCAAGCGGATCCACCGCCGGATAAATACCAAGGCTGGCAATCTGGCGGCTTAAAACGGTGGTGGCGTCAAGGTGTGTAAACGAGGTCGCTGGCGCTGGGTCTGTTAAGTCGTCAGCGGGTACATAAATGGCCTGCACACTGGTAATCGAGCCTTTGGTGGTTGACGTAATACGCTCTTGAAGCTCACCCATTTCGGTTGACAGCGTTGGCTGATAACCCACAGAAGAGGGGATGCGGCCTAAAAGAGCCGAGATTTCAGCGCCGGCCTGTGTAAAGCGAAAGATGTTGTCGATAAAAAACAAGACGTCCTTGCCTTCTTTTTCGCGAAAGTACTCGGCAACGGTGACGCCCGACAGCGCAACGCGTGCGCGGGCGCCTGGTGGCTCGTTCATCTGTCCATAAATCAGGGCCGTTTTCGATGTGTCGTCGTCAAGACTGATAACGCCCGCTTCGATCATTTCGTGGTACAAGTCGTTGCCCTCGCGCGTGCGCTCGCCCACACCCGCAAAGACCGAATAGCCACCGTGTGCCTTGGCAATGTTGTTGATCAGCTCCATAATCAAAACGGTTTTACCCACACCGGCACCGCCAAAAAGGCCGATCTTGCCGCCTTTCAAATAGGGCGCAAGCAGGTCGACCACTTTAATGCCGGTGATCAAAATTTCGGTTTCTGTTGATTGATCGGTAAAGGCTGGCGGATCACGGTGAATGGGCCAGGTGTTTTGTGTTTTGATGGGGCCGCGCTTATCAATGGGTTCGCCCACAACGTTAAAGATGCGTCCCAAAACTTGGGGCCCCACAGGCACCTGAATGGGGCCACCTAAATGCGTCACTTTTTGGCCGCGCTCAAGCCCTTCGCTGGCGTCCATGGCAATGCAACGAACCTTGTCTTCGCCCAAATGTTGCGCCACTTCAAGAATCAGCGGTGTTTCATCGGGGCGCTCAATCGACAAGGCATCTTGCAAAGCGGGCACATTGCCTTCAAAAACCACGTCAATAACGGCGCCTTGTACTTGCACAATCGAGCCCACCAAGTCTTTTTGCTTTTGTGCTTTGGCTTCCCCTTTTTCTGAGGGTGTTTCAGTTTTTGTTTGGGTTTTGAAAGCTTTTTTGGCTGGGGTTTTGGGGGCTGACTTGGTCATAACGCATTGGCTCCTGAAACAACTTCAATCAATTCTCTGGTAATCATTGCTTGGCGTGTACGATTATAAAGCAATGTGATGTCTTTTAAAATGTCGTCGCTGTTGCGCGAGGCATTGTCCATGGCGGCCATGCGCGCGCCTTCTTCGCTAAGCGAGGCCTCAAGAAAAAGCGACAAAATATGTTGCGCGGTGTAAAGCTTAAAAAAGTGTGTCAAGAAAAGATCAACGCTTGGCTCAACCAGCACGTTAGCTTCATCCAGCGTGGGTTTGTTTTTGTTTTGAAACAGCGGGGCCAGCAAATCGGACAGTGTGGCAACGCGGGGTGTTTGCAAAAGAGCCGTTCTAAAATGCAGCCACACAAACCCAAGGGCCGGCTTTAAAGGATGTGTCTTTGCCGCTTGCAACGTTGTTTGAACGCGCTCAAGGGCAGATGTGCGGCCCACAGGTTGCTGAAAGGCCACGTTGAAGCCATTTTTCTCAAGCATTTTGGCCGTTTTGGCGCCCCATACATACAAAAGGCTGTGGGGGTGGGTTAAAAGGGTTTTATACGCTTTGGCAGTGCGCAAAAGTTGTGTGTGAAAACTGCCGCACAGCCCTTTGTCAGCACCCAAAACAATCCACATCAGCGGTCCTTTGGGTTGGGCGTCCTTCAGCCAGTTTTCTGCATCAAGTGGCTTTGCTTGTTGGGCCTTCAAAGCTGACGTTTTGCCAGGGCGTGTGTGCGTACTTTTCGGCTTTGCCAGAACGTTGCGGGCATACAAGGGCAGGCAGCCGCAGTTGGGGTCAATCACCACATCGGCCAGCAAGCTTAACAGTTTTTTTTGTTGTGTTTGCGTGTGGTCAAAGGCTTTTTGCGTTTTCTTCAAGCGCGTGGCCGCCACAACTTTCATGGCGCCCATCATCTTTTGTGTGGACTCGATGGTCGAGCGACGAAGAAGCAAAGCTTGTAAAGTGGACACGGCGTTACACAAACCCCTTCAAAAAGCTGTCAACAAACTGCGTCAGCTTTTTCTCGGTTTCAGGCGACAGCTTCTTTTCTTGTGCAATGGTTGACAGAATCTTGGCTTTGTCTTTGCGCAGTGACAACAAAAATTCCTCTGAAAAGCGCTCAAAGGCTTTGGGGTCCATGGTGTCAAGATAGCCCTTTGTGCCTACAAACAGCAGTGCCACCTGCTCTTCAAGGGCAAAGGGCGCATATTGCGGCTGTTTCAGCAAAGAGGTCAGGGCGTTGCCGCGGGTTAAAAGCTGTTGAGATGACGCTTCAAGGTCCGAGGCAAATTGTGAAAAAGCTTGCACTTCTTTGTATTGTGCCAGGTCAAGTTTTAAGGTGCCTGCAACCTGTTTCATGGCTTTTTGTTGTGCGGCCGAGCCCACGCGTGAGACCGATGCACCTACATTAATCGCAGGGCGTATGCCCGCGTTAAAAAGCTTTGAGTCTAAAATAATCTGGCCATCCGTGATCGAGATCACGTTTGTGGGAATATAAGCCGATGTGTCACCTGCCTGCGTTTCAATAATCGGCAGGGCCGTCAGCGAGCCGCCACCGACGGCGTTGCTCATTTGCCCGGCGCGCTCTAAAAGGCGCGCATGCAAGTAAAAGACGTCACCTGGATAGGCTTCACGCCCTGGTGGCCTTTTCAGCAGCAACGACATTTGGCGATACGCCACAGCGTGCTTTGAAAGATCGTCATAAATGATCAGTGCGTGTTTGCCATGGTCTCTAAAATATTCACCCATGGTGCAGCCAACGTAAGGGGCTAAAAACTGCAAGGGCGCGGGGTCCGAGGCATTGGCCGTGACCACTGTGGTGTAATCCATGGCGCCGTGTTCTTTAAGGGTTTGCACAAGGTGCGCGATGGTTGATTGCTTTTGCCCGATGCCCACATAAATACAATAAACGGGTTCGGTGCCTGACTGGGCCTCAAAAGTGCGCTTTTGGTTCAAAATGGCATCAATGGCCACAGCCGTCTTGCCTGTTTGTCTGTCGCCAATGATCAGCTCGCGCTGGCCGCGACCAATGGGCACCAAGGCATCCACAGCCATAAGGCCTGTTTGCAGGGGCTCTGTAACAGATTGGCGCTCAATAATGCCGGGCGCTTTTTGCTCAACAGAGGCCATCACCACGTCTTTAAGGGGGCCTCCGCCATCAACGGGCATGCCCAAGGCATTCACAACGCGTCCCAAAAGGCCCATGCCCTGAGGGGCCATCATGAGCTTGTGTGCGCGTTTAACCGTGTCGCCTTCTTTAAGGGTGTTGGCATTGCCCAAAACCACGATGTCGGTGGTTTCTTCGTTTAGGTTCAAGGCCAGCCCTTGCAGATTGTTCTCAAACGTGACCACCTCGCCAAATTGAATTTTCTCAAGCCCCCAAATGGTTGCAATGCCGTCGCCCAGCGATAACACACGGCCAACATCAGCAACGTCCGTTGTGTTCTGAAAATTTGTGATATGTGCCTTCAGGACAGAAAGAATTTCTGATGCATTTAAAGACATTATAACTCCTTACAAGATGACAAAGAGGACAAAGGGGTTTCATGAATAAC
Organism: Holosporaceae bacterium; assembly: GCA_049607645.1. GTDB lineage: Bacteria > Pseudomonadota > Alphaproteobacteria > Holosporales > Hepatobacteraceae > JBAJNL01. The sequence continues at coordinate 21,635 of JBMYWS010000001.1, forward strand.
TTTTTGAAAAAAACGCTCAAGATTGCCTTTTAAAGAAGCGTCAATCACAAGTGTTCTAAAAATGATCACCACGCCGCTTAAAAGATCTTTTTGAACCGTATTGTCAATGACAAGTTCTTTCTTGGGTGTGTCAGGCGTTTTTGTCGTCAGCGCTTCAAAGGCCTGTTGATAACCGTCTATATCGTTGTTTGATATTTTTTCTGCCGAAACAATGCGGATCGTTTCTTTTTGGCACAAAAGCAGGTGGTCCACAAGGTCGCTTAAAAGATTAAGACGGTTTTTTTGCACCAAAAGGTCTACAAAAGCATGTGAGGCCTTGTCATGGATGCCCTGTTTTTTAAGCAGTGCTTCAAAAATAAGATGTTTCGATCGTTTTGAAAGCCCACAACACAAAAAGCGCCACAAGGACTGTTGCGTTTTAAAAAGGGTCAAAAGTTGCCTTAAAGATTGCAAAACAGTCTGCTGTGTGCTAAGCGCAAGTGTGCGAAATGCGGCAGCATAACGAGACACCACAAGGCTTTGCGGCTTTCTTGTCAAGGTGCGCATGTCCATAGACATCTTGTGTTCCCCACATTTACTTCCTTTCGCTTTCATAGCACACACCGCCCCTTTTGCACAAGAGGATGCCGCGCTGTGGCCGGTTTTTAGGGTTTGGAAGAGATCATGCCAAAAGTGGCAGGTATTCGATATAACGAAGCAGTAAAAAACAGTAACAGGCTTGATAGAGCGTGCATTCAGGCTCATGTGCATATATTTTGAAATAAACAATGTTTAAATTATATATTTTTATGTATTGTAGCAAAAAAAAAGCGGTAAATTTTGCTTTATGTACCTCCTTCTTTTTTTGCTTGCCTCTAGTCCAGCTTGTGATGATCAAGAGCAATTGCTCTTCCCGAACTCTCCAACGCGCGCTGCTATTGAGACTGATTGGGACAAGATGATGGGTGAGGGGTCTGCAAATCTTGGGCCGTCGCCCTTGTCAATAAATCTTTCCTCTCAAATAAAACGACAACCTTGGTCACAAAAAAGCGTCTCAACATCTGCTGAGAACAAAAAACCCGTCATACAAAAACCTTGTCGAGAGGATGTGGTGCAGCGGATGCGATATGCTGAAACGCGAGAGCTGGATTTGCCAGTTACAGCTCCCTTTGTCTTAACCGAGCCTTGGAAAGGGATGCGTCCACGTAGTCGATCGCTTGGCGCGCGGCCAAACTTTTTAGATCTTAAAATCACGATAGAAAAAGATCCTCTCTTCAGTTTTGCCAATCAGATCAAACCTCCTCAGATTAAGAAGGCGGAGGTTTTATCCGATAGTCAGTTGGTGAAGGAGACTGTCATCAAAAAAAGATTGAACGCCCAACAAGTACCAGCGCCCTTTTTACAGCCGCAAATGGCTAAACCTTTGCCGCATCGTCGGAAAGAAGCTTTGCCAAGAACGTCAACACCTTCAACTTTAGAAAAGGAGTTTTCCAAAACTCTTGTGTGTGATACGGCAAAACAAATGATGCGTGTGCCTGTGGTGGCCCCCAGTTTGGATGTGCCTGTTGCGCGTGTGATGAACACACGGCCCACAAAGCAGTCAACAGATGTGGCGCACGTTATGTTGCCCCATGCCCTTGATGGCAGTTTTTTTGGCTTGTCCCAGCCCCCTAAAAAACAACAAGCCCCTGTAGAAACGCTGCGGTCTTTGAAAAGGGTGGCTGTGGCGCACCCACCTGTAAGACAACGTCGCAGGCGTTTTTACGGCGATTTAGAGGGCGTGCGCGCTGAGCCCAAAAGTGACAAAAAAAGTCTTGTTTATGATGTGTACACAACCGTGGTGAAGCCAAGGTTACAGAATTATGGCCAAAAAGCACGTGCCTTTTTAGGCAGAAGACAAAACAGCTTGCAAACATCAAAGAAAAAGTTATTCAAAGTGCATTTGTCCTCCGCGTACTTTAATGCCCGACAGCAACATGTTGCGGTGAAGCCGCTTCTTAAAGTCGTCAGCTTGCAAGCCGAACGTTGTGCATCGTTTTTGCAAAAAAAGGGCCTGTATCAAAAGGTGTTGCTTTTTAAAAAGACGCTGGTCGCTTTGTTGGCGGCGCTCTCTTGGGGCGCCTTGCAGGCTGTGCCGCTTTTGTTGTTGAAGCGTTTTTTGTAAGGTGTGGCGCTTGAGGCGCTTCAAGCGTGGCCTGCTTTTTGGATTAGGTGTGGGGCCGTAATACCCATTTTATGCAAGGCTAGGGGCCATTTTTGTGCGGGCGTTGTTTCAAAAAGCAAGTGGTGTGTTGCAGGGATTAACATCCACAAGTTATGTTGTATTTCTTCTTCAAGCGCGTCCTTTTGCCAGGCTGTATAGCCAAGTGCAAATAAAAAGTGTTTGGGCTCTTCTGCTTCTTGTGGCATAAAGTGTGTGGTGTTTGTAACCAAAAAGGCGTTGCCTACCTCAACAGATTGCTGATGTTTATATTCGGGCGTGTGAATAATAAAACCACGATCATTTTCAATGGGGCCACCATCAAAAAGGGTTAAGGGGTTAAGTTGCTGATGGATTTTTTCATCTGCTTCACTGAAAAAAGAATCTAAGGCCGTTTGATCAAAAACATGGTTAATGCAAATGCCCATGGCGCCGCTGCTGTCGTGTGCAAACAAAAAGATAACGGTTTGTTGAAAAGGTGCATGATCAACATGAGGCGCACCGACAAGCAAATACCCCTTTAAGGAAGAGAGGCGTGGGACATCCATACCAAGAAGCTTTCTTCTATCTTTAAGTGTTGATCCTATTGTCAGTCATGATATGCTAACAAATCCTTGCAAAGGGAGGAAAAAAAGAAGGTGCAGTGTTCCGAAGTCATGCTCACAAAGCACTGTTTTGTATATCGTTTTTTTTTAGCGCTGGCTGCCTTTCGCTTGACGGGCCTATCGGTGACCTTTCGCAGAATGGTCGTTTTAAACCTGTGGCTTGGGCTTTGTGCCACAAGCACAACACTTGTGGCCACAAAAGAAGCTACGTTCTCTGGCAGCACACTTCTTCGCTTTCAGCTAACCGATGGTTTTTTTGCGCCTCAAGAAAAGAAAATCATCCTAAAAGGCCTGCTGTCTCTTGCAAAGGGGTGGCATGTCTATGGCAAGGGTGCGTCGTGGGTTGAGCCTGCGCGTCTTAAGTTTACCCAGCCCGTTTCTGTGGCGAACGCGGACAGCGCACAAAAAGCGACAGAACCTGCCATTAAAGTGCATTGGCCACAGCCTGTGTGGGGTGAAAAGTCGGGCATGCGTGTGCCGTTTTATGCCAATACGATCCCTTTGACGTTAGAGATTAGTCCAAAAATGGTGAGCAATGGATTGGTGATCAAAGGTGCACTTGAGGCAGCCGCTTGCTCAGAGGTTGAATGCAGGTTAGTGTCTTTGCCTTTTGCTTACCGTGTGCGTTCGACAGAAAAGGGCGTTGAAATTCAATCGTGTGATGTTGTGGGCGGATGCGGGCTGTCTTTGTGGATTCTGTTGTTCGCTTTTTTGGGAGGCGTGATTTTGAACTTTATGCCCTGCGTTTTGCCCGTTTTGGGTGTAAAGTTGTTGGTTTTTACCAAAAAAGCCTGTCCACGTGGTTTTTTCCCTGTTATCGAGCTGTGGATGACTGTGCTTGGTATCTTTTCGGCTTTTATGCTGTTGGCGTTGGGGGCCATTATTTTAAAGCTTCTGGGGGCATCGGTAGGTTGGGGGCTGCATTTTCAAAATCCCTATTTTTTAAGCAGCATGGTGGTGCTGGTGACGCTTTTTACCGCCAATGTGTGGGAGCTTTTTGATATTGCCTTGCCCCACATTGTGCAAACGTCGACCTCATCGCTTGTGATGCGCTCGCGTGCTTTTTTCACAGGCGTGCTATCGGTCTTGCTTGCAACACCTTGCACTGCGCCGTTTGTGGGAACAGCGGTTGGGTTTGCGTTGTCGCAAGATGCCTTTCACATCTTCCTTGTGTTTGCGTGCCTTGCAGCTGGTTTCTCTGCGCCTTACTGGTTGGCTGCCATGATTCCGTCACATCACTTGCGCTTGCCAAAGCCCGGTGCGTGGCTTTTATGGCTGCGGCGCGTTTTAAGTCTTTTGTTGTTGGGCACGTTGCTGTGGCTGACGTACCTTTTAACCGCGCCTTTTGGCTGGATGGCTTTTACTGTCTTGCTGGGTGTGGCCAGTTTGGGCTGGTGTCTTTTGCTTATCAGGCAGTACGGTCACGGCATTTTAAAAAAGAATCTTTTCAAGGCCAGCATGTTGCTGTGGATCGTGTGTTTGGGCTCATCCCCCTTGTGGCAACCTTGGTTGTTTCAACAGCCTGTCAAAAGCCTGTCAGCGCAAGCAGAGGATCTTTTCAAAGCTTTTGAGCCCGAAAAAATCCCCGCCCTTGTGCAAGCGGGAAAAACGGTTTTTGTGGATATTACAGCAGTTTGGTGCTTGTTGTGTCAGTTTAATAAAACCATGGTTTTGGACAACCGCAGCGTAAAGCAAAGCCTTAAGCATCCTTCGGTGGTGTGTATGCGGGCAGATTGGACGCGCGCGCAAGGTGAAAAGGCGTCCTCTGCGGCCGAGGCGAAAATACTGGCGTTTTTAAAGCGGTTTGGCAAGGCAGGGATTCCGTTTAATGTGGTTTTTGGGCCCAATGCACAAGAGGGTCTTGTGCTGCCTGAAGTTTTAACCCAGAAAGCACTTAAAGAAGCCCTTTTAAAGGCTCAAGGAGACACATGACGTGAGCGCAAGGCTTAAAAAAGCAAAAAAACAATATCTGGCGCCCTTGTTTGATCGCATTGCAGAAGGGGCCACCACACGCCTGGATGAGGATGGTCTTAAAGCATCCATCGCCAAAGAGGCGTCGCGCATTTTAAACACGCGGCTTGCCTATCCTTTGGACGAAGACGATGCGATGCGTGACAGCACCTATCCCTATGCTTTTGGTCTGGACGATTTTTCTCACCAGGCCCTTAGCAATCAGCCGATCATGAAAGAGAAAATCTGTCATCTGCTGCGTCTTTACGAGCCGCGCCTTAAAAGTCCCGAGGTGACTTTTTTCGAGCACGACCAAAAAAAAGCCGCCATTGTGATTGAAGTCAGTGGTTTCATGCAGCTGGGCGAACGGCGCGTTCACTTTACCTTTCCTGTGATCATGACACCCAGCGCATAAACGGCGCGTTGCTTAAACTGTCATTGAAAGAAGACACTAATTTTCGGCGTGGCATGCACCTAAATTGTCATTGCGAGGAGAAACTTTTGTTTCGACGCG
>JBMYWS010000001.1:26981-170314 GCA_049607645.1 Holosporaceae bacterium
ATGAAGTATCTTGCAAGTGGATCACCGCAGGCTAACACCTTCGCGATGACGACCAAAGTGACGTGGCACCTAGTGTCGTGCAGCGGTTGGGTCGGCGTGGCATGCACCTAAATTGTCATTGCGAGGAGAAACTTTTGTTTCGACGCGGCAATCCAGTGTGCCTTAGCTGATGAAGTATCTTGCAAGTGGATCACCGCAGGCTAACACCTTCGCGATGACGACCACAGTGACGCGGCACCTAGCGTCGTGCAGAGGTTGGGGTATGGTGCGTGACAAGAATGCGGTGTGGCAGCCTTAGGTCAACGTTTTTAAAGGTATGCTTGGCGTTTACCTTCTGTGCTTTAAAAACAACAAACCGCCTTAATGCCTGTGCAAAGTTGTCGCGCGGCAGTTGCAGGCGTAAAGCACTCTTTGCGGCGTCGTCATTTTTCAGATAAAGGTCCCAACGGCCCGAGGGCATCAGGTGCGCCATATCAAGGTGCGCCATCAAAGAGGGGCAGTGCGCTTTAAGCGCCTTTAAGAAAGCAGGGCCTTTGTGTGGTGCGCTTTCACCCACAAGCAACACAAGGCCACTTTGGGCGCGAACAGGCACATCAATGATTTTGCCATCAGTGTCCAGCAGATAACGCTGGTTGTGATGCTGCCACAGTGCCGCAGGTGTGCGTTCGCGTACTTGCACCGTTACTTGCCAGGGCCATGCACGTTTTACAGAAGCCTGCGCAATCCATGGCAGTTGTGTAAGCTTTTGTTGCACCGCCTGCACATTCACCAACCGCAGCGGCAGCCCCTTATAAAGGCCGGTTGCTTGCAGAATTGCTTGTGGCTTTGTTTTGACAGTGCCTTTGATGGTGAGGTCTTTAATCACACACAAGTGATCAGCATAGGTCCACAGTTTTTGGTAAAGAGGCGGACCATAACGCACAGTGACAAAGGTGATGGTGGTCAGCATTAGCAGGGCAAGACAAAGCACCCCCCAGCTGCGGCCGTTGCGCCTTTTCTCGCGCGCGTTATAGGCGCGCCTCTCTGGCTTTTTTAAGCGTGCACGTTTCATAAGACAGGGCTTCGGCCACTAAAAAGGCAACAATATCTTCATAAGACCAACCATAAACCTTGGCGATGTCTGGCACAAGGGATCCACTTGTCATGCCCGGTTGCGGATTGATCTCAAGAAAGAAGACCTGCTGTCCTTTGGGCGCGTTTGGGTCATAAATCAGGTCAGACCGCGTAACGCCTCGACACCCAAGGGTGTTGTGCGCCAGCTCAGCATAAGTGTGCAGAGTGTCTGAAACCTCTTTCGGCAGATCAGGCGGCGGGATCAGGTGTTTTGTATACCCTTGCGTGTATTTGGCTTCATACGAAAAAAACGTGCTGTCATATAAAAGCTCAACACAACCCATGGCGGTGCCGCCAAAAACGGCAACGTGAATCTCGCGTCCCTTAATATAATCTTCAACCAGCACCTGATCACCATAGTGCCAGGTTTGCAGCGCTGCCTTAAAGTCGGCCTCATCTTTGATAATTGAAACACCAACGCTTGACCCTTCATCAAGCGGTTTTAAAACATGGGGGTAATGGTCCCAAGGTGAAGCTCGGTAATCGTTCAGTGACAACACCGCACCCCGCGGCACCAAAACGCCGACACTTTCAACTAATTTGCGCGTCACAGGCTTATTCATCGCAAGGGCTGATGCTAAAACGCCCGAAAAGGTGTAGGGAATGCCCGAAAGCTCAAGCGCGCCTTGCAGCAAGCCGTCCTCAACATCTTTGCCGTGCAAGATATTAAAAATAACGTCGGGCCCTTTGCCCTGAAAGCTGTTGGCGATGCCGCCCGCCAAATGCAAAAGGTTAGGCTTTGGGTCAAAGGTTTCAACATGATGGCCCAGCTTTAAAAGCGCTTTTACAACGTTGATGCCGCTTTGAATCGAGATCTCGCGCTCGGCAGACCAGCCACCCTTAAGCACCAAAACACGGCGTGCTGACAAAGCTTTTGGTTTTGTAATCATGGGCGTTTGCATGCTTTTGGTTGAACCTTTTGTGATACCGTAAAGCACTTCAGGGTGTGCCTCAAGGTGTTATCGCAGAAAAACCCTAACAATGCGTCAGGCCAAACGCTTTGTGTTTCTTTGAAAAGGATTGGCATTCTTTTTGCTTTTTAAAGGGCAACAGTTTTGTAAGATGAGCGCCCTGATGATAAAAGCTAAAAAAATTGCTTCTTCCCTGCGTATGACTTGTTTGTTGTGTTGTGCTTTGGGGTCACTCAGTTTTCCGGTGTATGGTGCTCCATCAGTTGACAGTATTGCCGTTACTGACAAAAAGGTTGGCAAGCAAAAGGGTATGCGTGCGCGCGCTAAAAAAGTAAAAGACAAGCTTTGGACAAACCCTAAAAATAAAATCAAACAAAGCCGCCGCAAGAAATCTATTGAAAAGTTAAAAAGCGATATGAAAGCGCTGGATAAGTTCAGAGGGAAGGATGACAAGCTTCCACCCATTCACCAAAAAGAATATGAGCAACTTCAAAGAAAGCTTGATCTGAAGAAAGAAAGCTCTAAATTGTCTGAAGATATTGAGAGCAAAGGACGCAGAGAAGCAAGACGTGCCGAGAAGGGCAAGGTGTATGAGTTGAAGAAACGCGGTAAGACAGATGAGCGTTACGAGAAAGCGCTTGAGTCAGAAGGATTCCAAACGCCAAAGCATGAAGATTCTCCCACACCTGCGCCTTACCGTTCTAGCTCAGAGACGCCTGCGTCTGATAATCCTCCGTCGTCCGCGGCAGCGTCTGGCACCAAATCGAAATTATATCCAGACCTATCAGTGGTTGACGAGTATGACGAGGTAAAAAAAAACACTTAAACGCGGTGAGCAGTAGCGCCGATGGAGCACAGACTGACCCAAAGGTAGGCAGTGACAAGGCGCCGGCGGCGGGCAAAAGCCCAGCTGCCTCGGGTGTTGTGAAGCCAGTTTCTTCGCACGCGCAGCCAGCTTCGTCCTCCCATTATTCTGGCAGTAATCCTGTTGCCGTTGTAAAACCGACAACGCACTCTGGGTCCCACAGCATTGGTGTAGGTTCTAGCACATCTCACACAAGTCGTTCAAAAACGTCTCGGGAGCTGTTAAGTGGTGGTGAGTCAGGTAATGAGTCTGATTATGACTCGAGGTCGTCAGGCGTTTCTTCAAAAAGTGATCCGAAAGCAAAACTGTCTAGGGCGCAAAGAGATGCACAAAGAGAGGAAAGCAGACAAAGAGCATTAGACGACGCGGGGCGTGTAACGGGGGCTGAAAGACAAGGCATTGGGGTGCAAACCGACATCAGCATTGATCCAAATCAAGAGTCTGAAATTGATTTTACAAAACAGTCATGATTGACGCGGGGTTTAAGCGTTTTGAGTCAGAGGCTGTTGCGCTCAAAACACGCCAAACAAAACGGCTTCGCCTTTGCCCTAAGCAATCAGGGCGCCAAGACGTTGGTGCGCGCACAAAGATGACGGCGTGCCGTTGGCAAAAGATAGGTTGTTTAATGCTTTGCCCAAGTGATGGGTGGCGCTGCCCCGGTTAAGGGCCCGTGGAATGCCCGGCCCATCACGCCAGCCTGCCAGTGTGATAAGGCAAAAGGTGGCTGGCAAATCTTGCAGGCAGCACGCGTTGGCCGTCTTTTTAAAAGCGCGCACATTCACATAAGTTTTGCGATAGTGTGCTTCGGCTTTTTGCCAAAAATCTTTTGGCCTCAAAAGGTGATGGGCATGCGTCAACGCGTTGCCTTCACCCGTTTCTTTAAGGTGCTTGCAAAGGCTTCTGACGCTTTGATAGCAAAATGTCAGCGTGTCGTGATCGGCCACAGGCAAGTGAAAGGGCAGCTGGTAAAGTAGGTTTGCGGCATCTTGCAGGCGCATCATCGGTATAATGCGTTGTGTGATGTGGCCGCTGTGCGCAAAGTCAAGCTCGCCCAGCACATGACGCAGCTCAATCAGTGTGTTGCCTCCCCAGAAGCTTGTGATAAAAAGCCCCCCTGGTTTCAGAGCGTGATGAATAGCGCTTAAATAGGCAGTGGGTTGGTTAGACCAGTGTAAATCAAGGGGGCTTACAATCAGATCAAACGCTTTTTCACCAAAAAAAGGCGCATCGGACAGCGCGGCCTCACATCGCGCAATCTGCTGCGCTGCTGCAAGGTTTTCATCATAAAAGCGTTGAATGGTTAGCTGAGGCCTTTGTGTTTTTAAAAAGGAAGCCAGCCCTGGCGTTTGATAGGGTGATAAATCAAGCGCGTTGTGAAACGGCACTTTTAAAAGATCAAGGCGCGCGCACAGCCTTTGGGCAATCAGGCGAAAAACGTCACTCTTAAAGATCTGTTTGGCATCAAAACGCCTTTTTGCAAGAAGCGTGGTGTCAAAAAGAGGGGCGGCCTGTTGCCCAACGTATGCTTTTTTCATAAGAACTGTATGCTACCAGAATGTATCTTCTCTCTTTGGCTTTTCGTATCCTAAGCGACAGATGTAAAAAAAGATTAAAAAGTGACTTGATGGCTTTAAAAAACAGATAAAAAGGGCGGTGGTATAGATTTTTTTAAAAAATAGATCACCAAACTGCTCTTAATTTGTAATGGCCGCAAAGCATTTGGTCTCGACGTGACATGATCTAACGTTGTCACGAACATAAAAAGTCTTGGCTGCCGCACCTCCCCCAATCGTCATTGCGAGGAGGAATTTATTCCGACGCGGCAATCCAGTCATGACGATGTTCTGTGCTGATCTGTTTGTATTGATTGTTTTCAAAGAATTAAGTGGTATAAATGCCACACATTTTGTAAAACGTTGTTTTTTATTTATTTGTTTTGTTGTCATTTTTATTGGCAAGCGATAGCGTCTGTTCAAACAAAAAGGAGTTTTACTTTATGAAAACATTAAAAATTCTTGGCATCACAGGTTTGTGTCTTGCAAGCGCAGCTTCTGTTGCAAAAGCTGACCCCGCACAATTCACCGGCTTTCAAGTAGGTGGTCTGTTCGGTCTGTCTCGCGCAAGTGGCACGAACGATAATGTCCGGCAGAGCATCACCAGTGATGGCTACCTTTCAAAGAGCGGTGGGTCGCTTGGTTTGTACCTTGGGTATGGTATGGTCTTGTCTGGTTTCTTTGTGGGTGTTGATGGCAACTACACGATGCCTTTTGTTGACATGAAAAACGATTCGGGTGAGAAAATGAAGTATAAAAGCAGTGCTGACTTGGCCCTGCGTTTTGGTATGGACCTTAATAAAGTCGCGCTTCCTTACCTGCGCTTGGGTTATGCCATGAATAAGTTTGATGACACGACTTTCTCTGGCTTTACCTATGGTGTGGGTATCGATACAAAGCTTGCCCCTCAAATGGTTTTGGGTCTTGAGTTCATGCAAACTGCTGATGTGAAAAAGAATAGTGCGAAAATGAACTTTAGCACCGCACGCATTAAAGTTGCTTTCCACCTTTAAAAAACCGTTTTTTCAGGTTTAAGAGCCTGTAGAAACACAAAAGAGACCCAATGATTTTGGGTCTCTTTTTTTATGCGTTTTTTGTGCATTTAATTTTGTAAACATGACTGTCACCACGGACGGGCATGCGCTTTCTACGTTCATCGTGAGCAGCGACAGCTTCCTTCGTCATCGCGAAGGTGCGTAGCACCTGCGGCGATCCAGCACGCTTTGATCAAACAAAAAAAGGGCCCCCAAAGGGGACCCTGTTATTAAGATAAAGTACAAGCGTTTTTTATTCTTTGCTTGCTTCTACTCAGTTTTCCGCCTTTTTTTTTGCAAAGTCTAAAAGCTTTTCAGGGGCTACCTTTAGCTGATCGCTTACCATCGTTTTAACGCCGTTAAGCTCGTCGTCTTTTAAAACATAAAGGCCGAACTCCTTGCGTAAATTTGGATAAACTGTATCACCGACAGTAATTTCTTCTGTCAGGTTAAGAACAGTGCCTTGTTGTGCAGAACCACGCAGTTGTGAATGCGATGCCAGAACTGTCAGATTCTCAAATCCATCCTGTTTTAGCTCTTCAATAGCTTCTTTCGCCCTTGCAGCAACATCTTGAGAAACAAGCCAACCTGTCATCTTATCGCCCTCTTGCTTCGCATCTCCTTTAAGCAGAAAAGCGAGGGTCATGCCATTGAGGTGACCAAAACTTTGAGAGATACGCCCTGTTGGTAGAGGGTTCACTTGAAAAACTTTCTCTGATGTGATTATCACATCAGGAGACAACCCGTTTAGACGTTGATCATCATTGAATGTTTTATTAGGATCTGCGCTGGCAGTTAACCCTAAGATCAAAGTATTTTTACACCGATCTTCTTTTATTGGAAAGTAGTTGTCTAAAGAGCGTTCTTCAGTTGTCTGTGTTCCATCAGCATTTTTGGTGATTTTCGGGGCGCAGTCGAACAGATATTCTTCCATCGATGCTTTGGCCACATGTGCAGAGCCAACACACACAAACAAAAAGGCGCCGGCAGTGGCAATAAGACGGTTTAGTTTCATATAGATAACTCCCTTGATAAACGGATGCACGATTGCATCGTGCCCGATCCATTCTGCACAAATCTGTTTATAAAGATATAAGAATAAATTTTTTCTATCTATTTGACATCAAACAAGGTTTTTTTAAAATAAATAGCTATTATAACCTAAGAAAAACACTTAACCCCTTTAGGATATATATCCTATCCAGCTAAGACCCTGATCAATATAATGATGCACACCTTGTGTGCGTTGAAGCGTCAGTTCGTGTGCAAAAGATTCTTGCGCTAGACGTGCGCCACAGAAGAGACCCATGCCTGCTCATTTAACCGCACCACAGGCAACGGCCGTTAAACCCGCTGTTCTGGATAAAATGAAAAAATGGCTGGGGTGGCAGGATTCGAACCTGCGCATGGCGGTACCAAAAACCGCTGCCTTACCGCTTGGCTACACCCCAATTCTCTACCTTATGCGTTTATAAGAGCATGACCGCGTCTAAAGTGCAAGCAAAGTGGCACAATCCCCTCGCCTTATAATGTTTTTCTTCCTGTGTGCCTGTTGAAAAATAAGCAAAACGTTGTTCTGACAAGGTGGAAGAATCTTCCTTTCCCCATCTTCTGTTGTAGGTCGCGAAGTGGCTTTGATCAAACGCATATCTGTGGCGCTTTTATGGCTCTTAAGAGCAGTCAGAAAATCCTCTCATCTATACTGCCTGCGGCCAGATGAGACGTTTGTGTTGCCCAAAGTATTGAAACCCTTCTCCCTATCACTGATGAACTTTTTTGTTGATATAATTAATGTTTTTGACAAATAGGCTTTTTTTGTGTACAAATAATTAATTTTCATTATTACTTATTGATCTCATGATACACGCAAAACACCTCCTTGTTTTGTTACTATGTTTTGGTGTTGCTTCTCTTTCGGCGATGAATGGTACCGAAGAGACAGAGTCAAAAAAAACGCTTTCTTTAACCGCTGTGGCCATGCCAAAAGCCCCTGAGCCCCCAGCTTCAACGCCGTCCTTGGCTCAAGCTGCACCGCGTAAGATATGCCCTGAACCATTTGTTTTAGATACTGCTGTTTTAGAAAGACTGCAATCAGGTAACCTCCAGTGTACCCCAGAAGGAAAAGCGCTTTTAGCACAAGCCGCGCAGGCTGTTGCGCTTAAGATGGAACTGATTTCTTTGCCAGATGAGACGACAGCGCTGCTGAAGCCCTTTGTGAACGTCGAAACTTTGGTGATGAAATCCATGTCAACAAGGCAGCTGCCTCAGCTGCCTTTGCCATACAAACTGACCTCTCTTACACTTTTGTATACTCAGTTTAAAACCATTCAAAACATCGAACAGTATGCCAATCTGCATACATTGCGACTGCACAATTTTAGCGCACCTGATTTGGCGCCACTGAAGACACTGCGCAACCTGCGTACACTTGAATGCTCTTATCCATTACGTTTTGATGGCACAAACGCTTCACACGCTGACCTTCTTGTGCACCTCATGCACCACAATCATCGCATGACAGAATTTAAATACACCGGCAGCATGACAGCAGATTTGCTACGCCAGCTGCCAGCGTTGCACACGCTGCGTTTGAGCGCTTGCAAGATAGATGACGCAGGATTGGCGCTGTTGCCCCTTGAAACGTTAGACACCTTGGTGCTTTCTGGCAGTCACCTTGTGACGCTTGAGGCGTTGCGCGATCAACCGGTGCGTGTGCTTGACTTAGGCAGTAGTCAACGCCTTGATGCATCTTTTGCGTCGGTTATCTGTTCAATGCCCAACATAAAAGTGTTACGCCTTAACTGCTGCGCCTTACATGACGCACAGGTGGCGCCGCTGTTGGCGGCTGGACGCCTTGAGGTGCTGCAGCTTGGCTTTAACGATGCGTTGTCATCGCACATGCATAAACAATTACACAAAAAATTTGGCGATAAGGTTTACCTTACAAGGTACACGCGGACATTTTAGATCGCCACTTGAAAGCGTTTTTTGAAGCCTTCTTCTAGGCTACCTTGCGGCGGCTGTCCAAAGGTGGCGCGGCACCCCAATAGTTTTCAAGCCAGCTGATTTTGCGCATCAAAGGCGGCCAGCAGCCGGGCCATTTGCCGGCAATCACATCAGGCGGCTTGGGGTTACCATGGAACACCAAAATTTTGGCATCCAACGGCATGCTCACACGCTTAAAGCGCAAAAAGCGCGACGGCACACAGTGACGCTTAAAGCTTTGACACCAGCCATCGGGCCAAAAATGCAACAGGCCCGGCGCCACAGTTTTAGAAATAAACAGCTGCTCGCTAATGTAAGAGCGCATCACCTCTTGCGGGTTTTCCATATACGTGTCGAACACGTTGTGACAGGTGCCAGCCTCAAAGCAAAATACCGACGAGTTACCAATGCCGCGCCCGCGCTGCGACCAGTTTTCGATGATCATAAACTGCCCCTTAAAGTTAAAGAAGCTGTCAATGCTGTCAAGAATCACAAGGTCAAGGTCTAAAAAGAGCACCTGCCCCTTAAAAGGCATCTCACGTGAGAAAACGCCAAGCTTGCGCCAGCCCCACACTTTGTCCTCGGGAGACACATAGATTTCGGGCATCGGCACCGCCTTGATCTCTTTTAAAAGGTCGGTGGAGTCATCGGTCACACAGTAAAACGTAAAGGGTCGCTTTAAGTGACGTTTGACCATTTGGTAAAGCTTATTCACATAAACGGGGGGGTACAACGTGCCCCAACGCATGCAAACAACCGACACAGGTTCCATCAATAGCCTCACTATCTCAACACACTATTCAAGTCCAAAAATAACATACAAAACAGAAAAAGACCATTCCTTTTCTGTGCAAAAGGTTGATGCCAACCGTGCGCTTTTCTTTTATGAAACAAAAGGCATTGCATCCCACCAGCCTTTTTGTCAGACCTCTTTGCGCCGACTCTCACTCAGCTATAGCCAGCTCAATGATGCCAGATTTGCGCTTTTGCCTTTTGGCACACTAAAAGAATTCAGTTTGAGCGGTCTCAACACACTCACAAGTCTTGAACCTTTACGGGGTTCACAGTTGCGTGTGTTCGATCTGGCAAACCAAGAAAACCTTGGTGACACACTGGCACAGGTTATTTTCTCAATGTCCAAACTTGAAGAACTTGATCTGTTTGAGTGCCGTTTAACAGATGCACAGGCCGAATCCTTGTTGCAGCTGGAACCAAAGCTGCATAAGTTCGGGCTTCACAGCAGCGACTTCAGGATGTCGCCCCAGATGCGTCAAAGGCTGAAAGAGGTGTTTGGCGACAAGTTGAGACATTTCAGCTCGTTCCTTTCGCCCTGATAATACCTTTTAAGGCGACGCGACATGCCCCAAAATCGTCATTGCAAGGAGGAAACTGGTTTCCGACGTGGCAATCCAGTGTGCCTTAGCCGCCAAAGGTATTCTTTAGGTGCCTTGCCTGTGGCGATCCATAGGCAGAGTGCTTTTTGGAAGCTGCTTTTTGGAAGCTAGGGTGTTTTAGGCGCTGTGCGGTGTGTCTTTGGCCAGCTTGGCTTTGATCTCAAACAACGTGAAGCGCTTTTTTTTCAAGGTTTGAATCTTTTTAATGCGCTCAATCACCGACGGTGCATAAAGCGCATACTGTGAGGCGGTCGCGCCCACGGGGGTCAGCAAGCCTTCTTTGGTCCAGTGGCGAATGGTGGGAATCGTCTCGCCCGCAGCTTTGGCCACCGGGCCAATTTTAAGCAGTTTGCCTTTTGGTGTTTCAAGAGGCGCGCGCTTTTTCGTAGTGTGTGTTGCCGCGAGATGGAGTGGCTCGTCATTTGAAGGTGTGAAAGAGGGTGTGAGGTGTTGAACACTGTTTTGAGTAGCAGGGGGCGCGGCCTGTAGTGCTTCTTGTGTGCGCAAAAGGGCGTGGTGTTTTTTTTGTAAAATAAGGTGCATTGCGTTAAAAAAGGCATCAAGCAAGGCCTCTTTGGGACCCTTGACATGCTCGTCTAAAAGAATCAATGGATAGCCGTTTGAAAGCAACACAAACTGAGACGCCAAAACGGCAAGGCGACGTTGCGCTGTTTGAAAAGGATGAATCATCATCAAGGCATACAGTGTCTCGGCGGCCAAATGAACCGGGTGCATGGCGGCGCCCGAAAACCAGCTAAAAAACTGTTCTAACAAAGAACAGATTTCAGAAGGCGCCACAAGCTTAATGTCGCCAGTTGTTTGCGGTGTTTGTTGGCGCCAACGCAGCGCCAGCGCCTCTTCTTGGTGTACAAACGTGTACAGCGTTTTTAAAAGGTCCATTGAAAATGGCTTTTTGTCTTGTTGTGCGTGCACAATCATCCAAAACAGCGCATTACGATACCCATAAGAGGCAAAAATTTCTTTAGTGGAAGCTCCCTCGGGCAATGATCCCTGGTGATAAAGGGCGGATGCGACAGAGTGTGTGATGGCCTTCTCTTCACGTGCTGCATCTTCCACAAGTGATGATAGGCAAAGGGGCATCCACAAAGGGTGTGATTTTCCAAAGTGGCCAAAAGTGGTTAAAAGGGGTGTGAAGCGTTGCCAATCCATAGTACAAAAACTAACGTTTAACCCAACGCTTGGCAAGTCACTTAAAACCATCGGTTTTCAGAAAGGTAAAGGGTGTTTTGGCAGGTGTCTTAGCCAGCGGCTAAGGGGCATGCTGTGTAAAGAGGCGAACCACTGCTTTGTTGCCACAAGGCTTCAGGGGCAAATGGCGCATCAATGCGATGTCTGTCTTCAAGTGCAAGTGAAGGCGTAATGGGGTTTTCTTTGGTGGGGTTATAAGGAAACAACAGGGTCTGCAGGCCCTTTTTTTGTAAATCGGCTGCAGCATACGATAGCAGTTGTTGTTGCACGGCAGGCGATCCTTTGGGCATATAGGCGCCGGCCCTTTTGTGTGGGTCACAAAAAACCAGCAGGTGCCCAACGTTTTTTTCGTCTTGGTGCGTGTATGCTGTATACAAAAGGCAAAAATCAGGCAGGGGTTCAAGCAAGGCGTGCGCGCTGTGTGGTGGCAAGTTAAAGGCGTTGGTCATAGACTCAAAAAAACTGTGATGGGCCTTCTGTTTGATGTCATGAGGTGTCGCAGGGTCTAAGACAGAAAGATGCAGCGTCTCATCTGTTTTGTAAAAAGATGATCCCAAATTCTCTTGTAAGGGTAGATAAAAGGTGCGCCTTAGGGTGTCGGCGTGCACGTTTTGATCGGTGTGCTTTAGCGTTGAGATTTGCAAAAAAGTTGTTTGGTGTTCGCCGGCTGGCGCTTCAAAAAAAGCATGTGCAATGCGCCTGTCTTCATTTGTGAAAGACGCCTCTGTGCGCTGAAAGCACATATTAAAATAGGGCAAATGTGTTGGCGCTTTAAAACAATGCATGGTGTCTGTAAGGTGCTGCGCGTATCCTTTTGTGCTTTGTGCCAAAAGGTTCCACATGGCCTCAAGGTTGTCTTTAAGCAAGTGGTTAATGGGGGCTTTGGGCTGCATGGTCTTCTTCTTGTGGTGGGGTTCTGGGAACAAAAAACGAGAGCGTTAACAGCAACAGCCCCAAAAAGCAAAAATAGGCGGGCATGATGTAAAGGGTATCGTTGTGCAAAACACCCATCAGTGATGTGGTGGCCGTGATAACAAGGTAGTAAAAGCAGACAAAAAGCGCTGTTGCGGCACCGGCCACACGCACATAATCTTCAAGCCCCAGCGCAAGGCAGTTGGCAATGGTAAGGCCACGCCCAAAAGCCAAAACGGCCATCGCCGCCAAGGTTAAAAACAGCTGGTACGCCATGGTTTGTGCTGTTTGCCATAAAAACAGGGTCCCCAATGCGAAAAGAAAAGTGCCCACCGTCATCATGTAAAGGCCGCGCTTTAAAATAAACGAGGCATCAAAAAAGTGATGCAAATACCTTGAGGTATAGCTGCCAGCGGCTGTCATACTAGCCAGCAGCGTAAAGCACAAGCCGTAAGAAAGCGGTGACACCCCAAGCATATTAATCAAATAAAAGGGCCCTTCGGTGTTAAAGCTGAAAAAGAGGCCGTTCGACAGCCCCACAGCCGCACCGCACACCAAAACTTTGGGGTCTTTGTACATACGTTTTAAAAGGCGCTTTGTGGCCGGAGGCGTGCGCTTTTCTTTGGGATGTGTTTCAGGCATCTTGGTGACCAGCAATGCGACCATCATGGTGCCCCACAGCATCAGCACAAAAAAGATCAGGCGCCATCCCAGTGTTTGATCGATCAACCCGCCAATGGTGGGGCCAACAGCGGGCGCAATGGCTAGCAACGTGCCCACTGTTGAAAAAACCTGGCGGCGGCGTTTGCCCTGAAAGATGTCATTGCAAATGGCTTGGCCTAAAACGGTGCCAACGCTGGCGCCCAAAGCCTGTATCAGCCGCATGCACAAAAGAATGCCAATAGAAGAAGCAAAAAAGCATCCCGCACAGCCCAGCGTGTACAGCAAAAAACCGCACAACAGTGACGATTTGCGACCCGAATAGTCAGACAGTGTGCCCCAAAAAATGGTTCCCACAGCGGTGCCAAATAGGTAAATGGCAAAGGTTTGTGCTGTCAAGGTGCCGCTGGCTTCAAACGCGCGCGCGATGTGCGGCAAGGCCGGCGAGTACATTGTTTCAGAAAAAAGGGGTAAGCCCGCAACCATGGCAATGAGCCACACAGGTGGCGCGTCAAGGGCAGGCTTGAAATAGCGCTTTAAAAAACGGGTTACTCCCGGGGGAACACCTGCTTGCACAACATTGTTTCTTTCTTTACTTCTTCCTACTCAATCACACACACACAAAAAACTCAATTGCAAGAAAAAATATTTTAATGTGACAGTTTTTAAAAAAAGTCACTTTTTATAGTGTCATCTTTTTGATGACATGTGCCGGCCTTTTGTGGCGTAGTTTTCCGACCGTTGTTTCTGTAAAGGTCAGCTTATTTGTTGGTGTTGTAAAGCATCATTTTGGCTGTGATCGCGCATAACCACTGGCTTTCTCTTACCATCGCGAAGGATGAACCTGACAACCACTCCCATTTTTCCTTTCCTTAACACACGCGCAGGGCCCATCCGCAAGTTTGGCAAATTTTTAGGCAAAAGCAATCAAATAACGACCATCGTCATCGCGGAGGCGCAGCCTGTGGCGATCCACTTGTCGGGCACCCGAGTTGGCTAAGGCACACTGGATTGCCGCGTCGAAATCAAGATTTCTCCTCGCAATGACAATTCAGGAGCATCCGCATCGTACCCTAGGAGTTCTTCCTTATGAGAAGCAGAAGGTCTTATTTCAGTGGTCGCAGGGTGGGAAAGGCGATGACTTCACGAATAGATGACGCGTTGGTCAGCAGCATGGTTAAACGATCCATACCAATGCCCAGGCCGCCTGTGGGCGGCAGGCCATACTCAAGGGCGGTGATGTAGTCGGTGTCCATTTCGTGCGTTTCATCCTCGCCGGCAAGGGCTGCTTGCTCTTGCGCTTTAAACCGCTGCTCTTGATCAATGGGGTCGTTAAGTTCGGAAAAGCCGTTGGCGATTTCCCAGCCGTTGATATAAGTTTCAAAGCGTTCGGTTAGGCGCGTATCTTTGGGATCTTCCTTCGCCAAGGGCGAGACTTCTTTGGGAAAACCAACAACGTGAATGGGTTGTATCAACGTGTCTTCAACGCGCTCTTCAAACACCGTGGCCAAAATTTTGCCCCAGCCATGGTGCTTTTCGGTGTGAATACCTATTTTTTTAGCTGCATCCGACGCTTCGGTGGCGTCTTTAAGGCGCATGAAATCGATGCCGGTTTTTTCTTGCACCAGCTGCGCCATGGTTTTTTGTGGCCAAGGCGCTTTCAAATTTAATGGCTTGTCGTTATAAACCACGGGTTCATCGTTAAAAAGCAAGGTGGCGGTTTCACTGACCAGGTATTCGGTCAACGCCATCATGGCTTTATAGTCGACAAACGCCTCATACACCTCAAGCGAGGTAAACTCGGGATTGTGGCGCGGAGACAGGCCTTCGTTGCGAAAACAACGGTTGATTTCAAAAATCTTCTCAAAACCACCCACCACAAGGCGCTTGAGATAAAGCTCGGGCGCAATGCGCAAAAACAAATCACAATGCAGCGCGTTGTGATGTGTTTGAAAGGGCTTGGCAAGGGCGCCGCCGGCAATAGATTGCAGCATGGGCGTTTCAACTTCTAAGAAGCCCTTCTGAGCCAGCAGGTGCCGAAAGTGCGTTAAAATGCGCGCGCGCGTTTTCAGCGTGTCTCTTGCGTGCGCGTTGGCGATCAAATCCACATAACGCTGGCGAAAGCGTGCCTCGGGGTCATTCATGCCGTGATATTTATCTGGCATGGGCTGAAAGCACTTGGCAAGCAAGGTCAGCGTTGTGACATCAAGCGTCACCTCGCCCCGTGGCGTTTTGCGCACAAGGCCTTTGGCGCCAATCCAGTCGCCCAAGTCAAGCTTTGTTAAAAGGGTTTGCGCGTCCTCTGACAACTTGTTTGCATGACAGAAAAGCTGCAGCTTGCCCGATTCGTCCCTTAAGTCGATAAAAAGACCATTGTTGCGCATGCCAACGACGCGACCGGCCACCGACAAGGTGTTCTGGGTCTCTTCACCTGCTTCAAGGTGTGCATACCTTTGCTGAATGTCAGCATGGCTGTTCTCTTTGGCGTAAGACGAGGGATAGGGCGATGCGCCGCCAGGAAGCTTCTCTATCTTTGCAAGGCGTTCTTTCTTAAAAGACGCCCTTAGATCTTCCTTGGTTTGTTCAGAAGACATAAATATAAAGGGACCTTTTGCGTGTGATTAAAGAGAGCCCAAATCGCCGTAACGGTCTTTAAAGCGATCGATTTTGCCGCCTTTTTCAAAGGTGCGTTGTTGCCCGGTCCAGGCATGGTGCGATTTGTTGTCAATGTCTAACTGCACGGTGTCGCCGGGTTTTCCATAGGTTGAGAACACTTTGCGCTTTTCACCATCGGTAAGAATCAGGGTAATCTCGTGGTAATCAGGGTGCAGATTTTTCTTCATGGGTTTTACGACTTTCCAAACAACGTTAAACCCAGTTTAGAACAGGTGTTCTGAAGATGCAATGCGCCTTGATGATGTTGTGTTGATTTTTGTGCGCCAGGTCCTGAGATGGCGCATTGACAAGCCTTGGTGTATCCTCCATAGTCCACCTTATGATTGGCAGGTTTTTTTTTCTCACAGGCTGTGTTTTGTTGGCGGGTTGCTCCGAGACGATCCAGAACCATGGATGGGTGGGCGAGCAAAGCGCTATTCAAACGGCTAAAAAAACAAAGCGGACGCGCTCTGAGGTCCAGCGTTTTTTGGGTGCTCCCACGCTAACCTCTGCCTTTAACCCTCATGATGTTTATTATATCAGCTATCAAACCAAGCAAAGCGTTTCCTTCTTGCGTCCAACGGTGATGGCCTATCATGCCCACAAATTTTCTTTTTCGCCGCAAGGAAAATTGCAAAAAGTGCAATCTTTTGGCCCCGAGGCGCAGTTAGAGATCACGCCTTTGTCGCGTCAAACACCAACCCATGGTTATGATGCGCCGTTGTTCAAACAAATTTTCCGCAACTTGGGGCAGTTGGGGAACAAGCGAAAACTTTAATGTTTAGGTGAAGAATAAAAGTGATGGTGCGTTGTGTCAGATTTGTATTACTGCTTTTGGTGTGTTGGCACACCTCATCGTTGAGGGCAGCTTTTGAAAAGCAAGTTTTGCGGCGCTCGATTGTCAGTATTAAGGTGCGTGCGACGCGGTCGGCCTACAATGCATCAGGCACGTGGCAGGGAACAGGCTTTTTATGTGATCGCAAAAAAGGTTTTATCATCACCAACCAGCATGTCACCGGCTATGGCGTGGTGGCCACGTATGAGGTCACGTTTTTTAACGGTCAAAAACTGCCGGCGCGCATTGTTTACCGCGACCCTTGGTATGATTTTGCCTTTTTAGAAATCGAAACGCCTGACGCGATTCCGGCAAAGGCCCGTGCTTTGTCTCAGTTTAAAAAAGCGTCTCTTGGGCAAAAAGTTTATATGATGGGCAACAACCAAGGTCGTGGCTTTTCCTCGCAAGAAGGTTCCATCACCAGCCTTTATAACGATGCTGGCTTTATGCCGCAGCCTGCTTTTGCAACATTGCTGAATTCGCGCGGGGGCAGCAGTGGCTCTCCGCTTGTGAACAAAGATTATCAACTGTTGGGGCTGAATTATGCGGGCAATGGGCGTGGCACAGGCTTTTCATTACACGCCGCGGTGCTTAAGCATGCTCTTGATTTTTTACAAAAGGGGCAAACACCGCCGCGGTTTCACACGGGCATGATGGTGCGCTTGCGGTCACTGCATGAGGTGATGCGTTATCAGCTGTTTCCCGAGTCCATTGCAAAAACGTATATGCAAGCCTATCCCAAAGCCGAGGCACGCGTTTTGATGGTTGTGGGCACACTCAAGGGTTCTCCGGCCGAAGGTGTTTTAGAAAAGGGTGACGTGATCTGGCGTGTTGATGGCAAACCCATTGCCGCCTCAGCGACACGCCTTGAGGCTTGTTTGAATGCATCAGGCGGCAAGCCCGTTGTCATTGAATTTTATCGCAAAGGGCGTTTGCTCAAGAAAAAAGTGGGTACTTATGACCTGCACCCCATGACCGTCAGCCGTCTTTTGGTGTTTGGGGGTGCCACATTTTTCGAGGCAGATGATCAAATGCGTTGGCAATTCGGCATTGGCCCTAAGCAGTTGATGGTAAGAAATGTGGCGCCTAACTCGGCGTTTGGCCGCGGGCTTTTGCCGTCGTTCACCAACCTTTCTGATGAAGGTCGCCTGTCTGGTGTGCGTTTGTGCTTGTTGCCAGAGTATGATTTTGAAAAGTTGCTCAAAAGCATTCCCAATCTTGTAAAGCAAAAGGCTTTTAATGTGAAAGTCAAGTGGCTTGAAGAAGTGAACTCGGGCTATGGTGGCATCTTTTTTATGACGCGCGCTTTGGATACGTGCGGCATTTTGTATGAGGTGGTGCACAACACACTGCCCGAGCTGATCGATTATTCGTTTAACCAAAGAACGTGGCAAACATCTGCCATTTTGTGTCACGGAGACCCTGCATGACTTTAAAGACAAAACATCTTTTCACTTTTCTTTTGGTGTGCTTTTGCTTGTGGAGGATGCACCCTTTGGCAGCGGCCAAAGATGCCCCGTCTGCTGTGGCCACCATGCAGATGCTGGCCAAAGCCAAAAAAGCGCTTGTCAGTGTGAAACAAACCGTCAGCAAATCGGCTTATGAAGAGACCATCGCCATTAGCAAAAGTGGTTTCATCTGTGATCAAAAGCGTGGCTGGGTGATTACAACATTGGGCCCTGTTGGTTATGGGGCATCGATGTCAAGCTACGAGCTTACATTCTCGGGCGGACAAAAGCTTGAAGCCAAAAGTCTGTACCGTGACCCGTTGTATGATATCGAGGTGCTGGTTTTTGAGCCTTCCAAGCTTCTGTCGCCTATTTCTCAGCTAACGGTTTTTGCGCCAAAAGAGCAGCTTGATGAGGATGTGCTGTTGCTGACCAAAAACAACGAGCAAGAAATTGTGCAACAAGGGACCATCTCGCATCTTTATGAAACAACCGGTGTGTTGCCCAAGCACGTGCTGCGGGTCAGCCTGAATACGCCAGGGTCGTCCGTTGGCGGCGTGGCGCTTAATGCCACAGGTGAGCTTTTGGGTCTCATTCTCTCGGCCGATCAAACATTTGCCCAAATTTTGTGCAAAGGGTATTTAAAAGAGATTTTGGGCTGTTTGCGTAAAGGGCAAAAGCCCCTGCGCTTTTTGTTGAAAGATGCAATGCTGTCATCGATGTCTTTGCCTGATGCGGTCAAATATTTAGATTTTCCAAAAGAGCGTCTTGAGGCCTTTTTAAACCGTTACCCTGACGCGCTGGCGTTTGGTCTTGTGATTGTGCGTGCACAAGATCAAAGCCCTTTGCGCGTGGGCGATGTGGTGGTGGCGCTTAACGGCAAGCCCTGTGGGCCCAGTTTGTTTGCGTTTCAAAAAAAGTTGTCAGCGGCAAATGGCAAAGAGGTGTCACTTCAAGTGATGCGCCATGGCAAAGAGCTGATGTTGAAATGCCAGCGACTGGATGCGTGGCCTTACGTGATTTCAAAGATGATTTTGTTTGGTGGTGCCCTGTTTTATGAGGCTGACCTTTTGATGCACGCGCTTTATGATGTGCCGTTAAAGGCGTTAATGGTTTCTAAAGTTTTGCCGGGTAGTGTGTTCGCAGGTGTCTTTTCTGCCTTTCCTTCACGCGACCCTGTCTCTGTGGCACGTTTAATTCGGTGCGATCAATCGCAAGTCCAAACGCTTGCTGATCTTGAAAAGCTGATCCCGCAGCTTTCCACCAAGCCTTACTTTTCTGTTTTCTATAAAGACTATTCGTGCGCGGTACAAGGTGGCACATTGATGACAAACCGCGCACCGCGCGTTGGGTTTGTTGACTTTATTGCCTCCACCAGTATTCCCGAAAAGCTTGTCTGGTCCGATCAAAAAAATGAGTGGTCTGTTGAGCCACTTGTTTTAAGCAATCAAAAGTGTGCCATGCCTTAAAGGCTGATCAAACGCCTTGTTTTTAAAAAGTGATTGTGGGGCGTTTTGCTTTTGGCTAGGTTAAAAGTGAGAGCAAACGAAAGGGCCTGTTGTGCAAGAATCTTTACAAACAGAAAAAACATTTTTTAAGCGCAAACGAGAAATTGTCTTAGATACCGAAACCACAGGCCTTGATCCGGCATCTGGGCATCGCATTGTCGAGATCGGTTGTGTTGAGTTGATTGATTTGGTGCCCTCGGGCAACACCTTTCATGTTTATGTTAACCCAAAACGAGATGTGCCAGCGCCCGCTTTTGCCGTTCATGGCTTAAGTTCTGACTTCTTAAGTGACTTTCCACCCTTTGAAGAGATCGCACAATCTTTACTTGATTTCTTGGAAGATGCGCCTCTTGTGATTCATAACGCGCGTTTTGATATGAAATTTTTAAGGGCTGAATTTCTCAAAGTTGGTACCGCCAGTCTTAACAATGATGTGGTGGATACACTTGCGATTGCGCGGCAAAAGTACCCAGGATCGCCTGCAAGTCTTGATATGTTGTGTCGGCGTTTTAATGTGGATAACTCGCAGCGTGAAAAACATGGCGCGCTGCTAGATGCCGAGCTGTTGTCGGCGGTTTATCTTGAGCTTTGTGGCGGCAAACAGCCAAAGCTAGAGCTGGCTGAAGAAAAAGCCCGCACCAAGGCCGATGCGTCCAGCACAGCCCAGCAAGCAAAGGGCCCCGCTAAAGTGCACGCGCCAAGGCAGTTCACCGTGAAAGCTGACGAACAAGAAGCTCACGAGGCCTTGCTGCAAAAGCTGGGCAGTGCTTCTTGGCCGCAACGTAAACAATCGTAAAATTCTTATACAAAGAAATAAAAAAGCCTTAAGGGTATTTCTCCCTTAAGGCTTTCAAAGGTGTGTTGAGACCTTTAAGAAGACAATGTGGTGTCTTCTTGGCCGGCATCGTTGCTGTCGTCACCACTTGTGTCTGTGGTGGCTTCGGTGGTGTCCATGCCTGTTGATGTGGTGTCGTCCGAAAGATCGCTTGAAAGATCGTTGTCAACAGTGGCTTCAATC
The DNA here is from genome assembly GCA_049607645.1 of Holosporaceae bacterium. Taxonomy (GTDB): domain Bacteria; phylum Pseudomonadota; class Alphaproteobacteria; order Holosporales; family Hepatobacteraceae; genus JBAJNL01. The sequence continues at coordinate 47,082 of JBMYWS010000001.1, forward strand.
GCACTGTTGTCTTCTTCCGTTGCAGCACTTTCTTCTTTTTTGTTGCATCCTGCAAGCATTAAACCAAAAAGACTGGCGCCAACGAGTGGCAGAAAAAGCTTATGTTTCATTTGAATGTGTTTCCTCTTGTCAGTGACCTTCTACTATTAGTGATGGGTTGTAGCGTATTTTTGGAAGAAAAGCAAATATCCCCTTATGTTACATCTCTTTTCATTATAAAAGCATAATTCGAGCCATGATGCTTTTGGCTGTGCAAGGCACGCCGTCGGCTAAAAAACAAAGGCTCAAAAGTGTTATGGCCAGTCCATAGGCATTGTTTTAAACCTAAGTTGTTCAGTTTATGCATTAAGAAAGATGGAAGGTCGAAATAAACCTTCTGACTCTCTTTTACAAAGAATGTGGTAAAGGATTCGTTCTTTTCTAAAAAAGTTTTTTGAAAATCTTCGCCCACCTCATACTGTGTTCGGTGAATCGTGGGCCCAAGGGCCACCACCAGATTGCCTTTATGACCTCCTAAATGTTCAAAGGCACCAAGCGTGGCTTCAATTGCGCCGTTTAAGGCGCCGCGCCAGCCAGCATGTGTGGCCGCAATAATCTTCTTTTCTGTTTCAAACCACAAAAGGGGGCCGCAGTCAGCGGTACGTACCCCAATCGGCACATTGGGTTTTTGGGTGATCAGCACATCGCCTTCAGGTGGCGCCGTGGGATCATAGGTGTGAAAAAATTGACCTGTGACCTCTTGCACATCGATGCTGTGAGTTTGTTTAAGCAAAACGCTTGTGTGGGGCATCTGAAGGGCGTCAAGCGCTGCACAACGGTTGTTTTGTGTGTAAGAGGCCGCCTCTTTTTCGGTGGCAAAGGCATTGGGTGATGATGACGGCACGCCACAAAAACCATGTAAAAGCTCGGTATGTTCGGCAAGGTTTTTTGCAAAAACAGGCATGCTAACGGTCTTTTATGGTTTCTTTATCCTCTCTTTTGTACGCCAAAAGTTTTAAAACACCAACAAAAGAGAGAAGGTTTAAGGTTTTTGCCCCCAGTGTATGGCCACAATGCCTTCATGAAGCAGTTGAAAGCCCGTTTGGTGAAAGCCCGTTTGTAAAAGCATTTCTTCAAGCAATGTGGCCTTGGGGAAGGTTTGAATGCTATCTGTTAAATACCGATACGCAGAAGGTGTGTTGGTAAGCGTTAAGGCCAGCAAGGGAATCCATGTTTTAAGATAGCCCTGGTACAAAAAGTTGAACAGGGGCTTTTGGGGTTGGCTGAATTCAAGGCAATAAAAAAAGCCACCTGGCTTTAAAACCCGCAGCGCTTCGCTTAACGAGGCTTTTTTATCAGGCACGTTACGCAAGCCAAAGGCAATGGTATAAAGGTCAAACATGTTTTTCTTAAACGAAAGCTTTTCGGCATCCTGTGTGCACCATGTCCATTTTTTGAAAGGATGCTTCTCTTGTCCCTTCAGCAGCATGGCCTCATTTTTATCGGCCAGCGTTATGTGTGGGCTTAGCTTATAAAAGTGGCTTTTTTGCATCAAGCGGGCGGCAATATCGCCTGTGCCGCAAGCCATATCTAAAAAGGCCAGCTTCTTTTTGGGTGCTAAGGCTTGCCAGTTAATGGCTTGCACAAACACATCTTTCCAGGTGTGATGCAACCCAAGGCTCATAAAGGTGTTCATGCGGTCATAAAAAGGGGCTGCTTGTGTAAAAACGTTGTCGATAAACGTTTTGGAAAAGGGTTTTGAGGGCGATGGCGTCATTTGGTAAAAATTTAACTGAAATTCAATGGTTTTATCCTAGCATGGAAGAGAGGCGAGAATCCAATCTGTCTTTGTGATGCAAAAGCGCAAAGGAGGTTTATGGACAGCAAACAAAAAAGACGCGCTTTATCGCGTCTTGATAACGCGCATTATTTTTGTGCCAAAGCGCGCGTTTTAAGGGGTTTTCTTGGGTGGATGGTGACCGATCTCCATCTGGCTGAAAAAAAAGCCAGTGCACTCACTGATGCCTTGCTGATGAAAAATTTTCAGCAAGAGCCTTTTTTAAGCATTCTTGATGATCTCAAAGATGCGCTTTTAAAAGAAGGGCACAGGGTGTCGGTGGCGCGCCTCGTTGACGAAAGCATGGTCTTTTTCAAACAAGAAAAACAAATGTTTTTTGAATGCAACGCACCGCACGCCGTTTAAAGGCTGTAGCTTGAAGCGGTTGGCCAAAGGTTCAGTTGCAAAAGTGCGTGGCTGATGGCAATGCTGCCGGCAATCGCCATGTTTAAAGAGCGCCGCTTTGTGGCCATGGGCAGCGTGATCTGGGCATCCATTTGCGCCAGGTGTTCGTTTGAAAGCCCCTTGCTTTCTGATCCCAAAAGCAACATGTCGTTTGGCTGAAAGCTAAAGTCATAAAAAGGTTGGCTGGCCCGTGCGTCAAGTGCAATCAGGCGACGTTTGCGTGTTTTTGCGCTGGTATAGAAAGCTTGAAAAGAGCTGTGAAGCGTCAGGTGTGCGTGGTCTTTATAGTCCATGTGGCTTCTTTCAAGATGTTTGTTGCGCATTAAAAACCCCAAAGGCTCCACAAGATGCAGCTCAAAATGAAGGCAGGCGGCTGTGCGAATCAGTGTTCCTGTGTTTTGGGGAATCTCGGGGTGAACACACACAAGGTGAAGCATAAAGTTTGTTGACGTTTGTTGTTATCGATCCGGTTGTGCCACTGCAAAACAGAAAGCACAAGATATGGCACGCCCTGCAGGATTCGAACCTGCGACACCCGGCTTAGAAGGCCGATGCTCTATCCAACTGAGCTAAGGGCGCCTTGTCACCAGTATGAAGCCTGACTTTTTTCTGTCAATGTCCGTCTTAAGGTGCCTTGTCTTTTGTCGCGGGCAAGTTGTTGCTTTCAGAAAAATCGTCGCTTTCAAGCGAACCCTGTGATAAAAAGGGAGAACTCAAAGATCACAAGAGGGGTTCTATGGCGTCGTCTCAGTCAAAGACTGTGAAAAAACTGTTTCACTATTTGTGGCGAAGTTATTGGTTTGCGCCTCTTTACTTAAGCATCAGCCTTTTGTCGCTGGTGCTGGCTAAATTGGCATCGCTCAGTGTGCCTCTTGTGTATAAGATGATCATTGACCAGCTTAATGTGGGCGGTGATGGCTTTCATCTGGCCTTTTTGCTGATTCTTGGCTCGGGGCTGGTGCGTTTTGCAAGCGTGTTTTTTAACGAGCTGCGCGACCTTGTTTTTGTGCGTATCGAGCAGCGATCAATCAGGCAAATCAATCTAGGCGTCTTTCAGCACTTGCATGCCCTAAGCATGCGCTTTCATCTCAATCGCAAAACGGGCGAGTTGTCTCGCGTGCTTGAACGCGGCACGCGCGCCATCGAAAGTTTTTTTCGCTATTTCGTTTTTAACCTTTTTCCAACGTTTCTAGAGCTTTTTCTGATTATTGTTGTGTTATTTGTGTTGTACCCCTGGCGCTTTGGCGTTGTGATTTTGGCGACACTTTTTTTGTATGTGTTTTTTACGTTTGCGATTTCGTCGTGGCGTATTAAGTTTATGCGGCGTATGAACGACGCCAATAATAAACTGGGTACCAAAGTGATAGACAGTTTGCTGAATGCGGCCACAGTCAAATACTTTTCAAATGAAGCGCAAGAGGCGCAACGTTATGACCACTCGCTTGAATCGTATGAAAAGTGTGCCGTTTATAACAAATGGAGCCTTTCGCTGCTTAACTTTGGCCAGGGTGTTATTTTAACGCTGGGTATTGTGGCTATTATGCTTTTTGCATTGCCTCAGGTCAGGCGTGGTGAGTTAACAGTGGGTGACTTTGTGTTGCTTTATACCTACCTGTTGTCGGTCTACACCCCCCTTTATATCTTGGGCTTTGCCTATCGTGAGCTGAAGCAGGCCTTTGTTGATATGGATGGCCTTTTTAGTCTTGCAGATGTTGAACAAGATATTAAAGATGTTAAGGGTGCCAAAGATCTGACCTTTCAAGGGGGGAAGATTGCGTTTAAAAATGTGTCGTTTGCATATGAGGCCGAGCGGCCATTGCTGAAAAATGTCACGTTCACCATTGAAGCGGGGCAAACCTTTGCGGTGGTTGGGGCTAGTGGTTCGGGCAAATCAACGCTGGTGGCGCTTTTATTGCGCTTTTTTGAGCCACAAAAGGGCACCATCTCAATCGATGATCAGCCGATTCATTTGGCGCGGCAACATTCATTGCGTGGTCTTTTGGGGGTGGTGCCGCAAGATACGGTGCTTTTTAATGATACGCTGTCGTACAACATTGGGTATGGACGCTTTGATGCGTCGTTTGACGAAATCGAGCAAGCCAGTAAGCGGGCATCCTTGCATCGTTTTGTGCAAAAGTTACCGCAACAGTATAAAACGCGGGTGGGCGAGCGTGGTCTTAAGCTGTCAGGCGGTGAAAAGCAGCGTGTAGGCATTGCGCGTGCGATTTTAAAAGATCCCAAGATTTTTATTTTTGACGAGGCCACATCGGCGCTGGATAGCACGACCGAGCGGGCCATTCAAACAAGTCTTGAAAAATGCTCGAAAGGACATACCACCTTTGTGATTGCGCACCGCCTGTCAACCGTTGTCAAAGCCGATCAAATCTTAGTCCTTGATGAGGGGACAGTGGTTGAGCAAGGCACACACCAAGAGCTGCTTAAGAAAAAGGGCGCCTATGCCATCTTGTGGGCGCAGCAGCAAGAAGAAGAGAGCCATCCGTGATGCTGCGCGTGCCTTCAAAATCGTGGCCTGCTTTTTGATGGGCACAAGCATGGCGTATCGTGGCTGTCTAAAAAGTGCTATGATGGGCTGAAACCTTGTTCTTTGGTGTTTATGAATAAAGCGTATTTTGCTTCTCGCAACTTTGAAGGTGCTTGTTGGAAAGCCCTTGCGTGCTTGTGTTTTGCCCTGATGAACGGGCTGATCACGGGGTTGATGAAGCGTTTGCATTTTTTAGAAGTGGCCTTTTTTGAGCATATTTTGGCCATTATGTGGTTGGCGCCGTTTTTATGGCGTTATCGCACAGCCTTGCTTAAAACCTTGCGTCCGGCCTGGCACCTGTGGCGTGTTTTGTTGTCGGTTGTGGGGGTGATTTTGTGGTACCAAGCGCTTCAGGTGATGCCCATGGCGCAAGCCGTTGCGCTGGGGTTTGTGGGCCCTATTACAACCTCTTTAGGGGCCGTCTTTTTGTTGAAAGAGCGTTTAACAAAGGGCCGTTTGCTGGCTCTGACGTTAGGCACACTTGGGGTTATCTTTATACAGCGGTCTTGGTGTCATTGGTCGTGGTCTCTTTATGATTGTTGGACGTTGCTTCCCTTGGGGTCTTCCCTTGCGTTTTCACTTTCGACTCTTGTCAGCAAAAAGCTGACATCCGTTGATCATCCGCTTTTGATTGTGGCGGTGCTATTTGTGTTTATGACGCCTTGTTTTGGGGTTTTGGCCGCTCCTGTTTTTACCATGCCTTCTTTAGCTGAATGGGCTGTGTTAGTGCTGCTGGGTGGCATGACAGCGCTGGCGCACTTTGCGCTGACGCGTTCTTTTGTGTGCAGTGATGTGACGTACTTGCTTCCCATTGGAGCGCTGCGCTTTGTTTTCACGGCGTGTGTTGGCTATATCTTCTTTGCTCAAAAGCCGCTGCTATCAGTTTATTTAGGTTTTGCTGTTATTTTTGCAGCACTCTTTGTGCTTAGTGCATGTGAAGGGCGTTTTGGAAGAGTGAAAAAGGCGTCCTTATCGTAAAAGGACTCTTGTTTGTGCGTTTTCTTTCCTGGCTGTTATGTCTTTTATGCCTTGGCTGGGCGTTGCCATCCGTTGCTGCAGACGATGAAGAAATCCCCACCGATGTGCAAAAACCCTTTGAGTCACTTTCGCTTGACCAAATTGCGCTGCTGCTGAGCCCCAAAAAGGCTTTTAAACTTTATCCTTATCAGGCTGAATACTCGCTTCATAAGGTAAGCGAGGGCGGCAAAGATAATGATCAGGATATCGAAGATATCGATGGCAGCATGAAAGTGAAGCTCTCGTTAAAAGATCATTGCTGGTCTTATCGTGAAGAGGGCAACTGCTTTCATATCACCCCCAAAGGTAAATTAGATCAGCTTGAGTGGGTCTATGACACCAAAGAAAGCGTCATTGGTCAGCATTTTTCTTTTGACTATTATATCAAAAAGAATGGCAGGAATGTGGTGCATAACAAAGGCTCGGTTGTGTTTGATCCACTCTCTAAAACAGGCACCATTTATTGGGAGCAGCCCTATAAAAGTATGGTCTCTGTGTATAATAAGCTTGTTTTTCCGCAAGGCTTCACCAGCAGTGTCTTAAAGCTGATTAAAAAAACGCCACAGCTGCACTCGTTTTATGTTTTTGACGGTAAAACGCGTGGCCTTCTGCCTTTGCGTTCTTGTTTTTTAGACAGGCCACAGAAGATGCCTTGGTCCCTTAAAACAAGCATTGCAATGCCCGCGCATCATCTGGTAGCGTGGCCCGTTTTTCAAGCTTTTTATAAAGAAAGTTCTTTTTGTGAGCGACTAACGCCCACTGACGAAAAGTTTGGACTTCTGGCACAGGGGGGGGTGTTTTTACAAAAAATTATACAGCTTGATAACCTGAAAGTGCTGTGCGCGCTGCGGGGGTTTAGTCCATTGGCCGCCGCTTAGGCAGCAGCAAGGGCGAGACGAACAAAGTGCAAAGCGCAATGGCGCTGTTCACCATAAAGGCTGTTTGGTGTGAGTAAAGATCCCAAAGAGATCCGGTTAACGAATTGGCGACCAGCGTGGCAATGCCATTAAAGAAGTGAATCACGCCAAAACCGGTGCCTCTTAGGTGTGTTGGTGTAACGTCGGCCACCAAAGACAACGTGGTGTTTTGCATCACACCCATCTGAATGCCCCACAAGATAACGCACAAAAACACACCCCACAGTGTTGGCGTGGTTGCAAGACCAATGTTACCTAGCATCAAAACCACAAGGCCAATCTGAAGCATCTTCTTTTTGCCAATGGTATCAGCAAGGCGGCCTAACGGAAACGCAAAAAAGGCTGTCGAAAGGCTTTGACACACCATAATAAGCGGGGCGTGGCCGGGCCTCAGCCCAAAGTTTTTGGCTACAATGATCAGAAACACAATACCAAAGTTACACAGCATGATCATAAAGCTGAGCAAAACCGTTTTCCAAAAAGTTTTTGGCAGTAAGCACAGATCTTTTTGAATGTCACTCCACTTAAAGCGGGCCTTTTTTGCGCCAGGTGTGGCCGAAAGAGGTGAGTCTTTAACGGTACTGACCAGTAAAATAATGGCCAATGTGCTGGGAATCAACGTGAGCCAGAAAAGCGTGCGATAGTCGTTGTGACTCCAGCTCATAAACCACATGGCAAGAAAAGCACCGGCTACCGAGCCTAATACTGTTAGGCTGTTACGCAAGCCAAAGCAAGCGCCTCGGTTATTAGGTGAGCTAAAATCACCCACAAGTGCGTCGCGTGGGCTTGCCTGGACACCATTGCCCAAGCGCTCGCAAGCACGTGAGACCATGATGCCAACGGCTGTTGACGACAAAGACAGGAAAAGGCGCCCCAAAAGACTAAGTCCATAGCCAACAATCAGCAAGGGTTTGCGTTTTTTGATCGAATCGCTTAAAACGCCCGCTAAAATGCGTGAAAAAAACGATAATGCTTCAACGCCTCCTTCAAGCAACCCAAGAGCGCTCATGCTGATGCCCAAAACGTCTGTCAAATAAAAAGGGCAAAAAATGACCAAAACGACAGAAGAGCTGTTTTTTAAGAACGTGACAAATCCGATCATCCATATGTTAAAAGGCACAGAAAAATAAGCGCGCCAATTAAAAGATCTCATGTCTTGGTCCCGCAAGGGAAGAGGCTATTAGGACAAGATTCTATAGCGAGATAAAAAAAAAGGCAAGCCTCTTTCCTGTCCCATTGTTTTTTTGCTATTAAGCTAAATTTAAGGCACTCTTTGCTATCCTTATAAAGAAACAAGGGTTTAGGTGGGGTGTTCACGGACAAGAGTGCGTTTTTTAGTATTGTCTAAAAGAAGCATCTTGTTGTTTGAGTCGTATAAGAAGGGTAAGACATGAAGAGTGTTTATCTTGAGTTAGTGATGCTTTTTGAAGGACTGCATCGTCTTTTTCTTGATGTTCTGAAAATAGAAATTGACAAGCTTTCTGTGAAAGATTTAAGCAATGTGCAGGCGGTTGTTTTGTACAATATTGGCAATAACCAATTGACTGTTGGCGAGATCAGTAACCGGGGTTATTACCTGGGGTCAAACGTTTCTTACAACCTGAAAAAAATGATCGAAAGTGGTTATGTGCTGCAAAAGCAGTCCACAAACGACAAACGGTCTGTCTATGTATCCTTGTCGTCTAAAGGAAAGCAGGTTTACAAAAAAATAGACGACATGCTGCAAGCGCATGTAAAGAGCTTGCCTAATAACAATTTAGATGAAAAAGATTTAAAGCTGTTGCTTGAAAAAAGCCGTCGACTTGAGACCTTCTGGTCACACATGTTGCTGCACAGCATGCGCTCGTTCTAGAGCATTTTTGTGCGCGCAAAGCTGTGCCCATTCTTTTCAATAAGACGTTTTGATGCCGAGATCTTTAAGGTCAAGGGCTTAAAGCGCGTACTTGTCAAACAAATCTTGCAGCGGGTCAGGGACTTCGGTTTCTGGCTCTTTTGTGGAAAGTGGCTTGAAGTAACCGCTTAGGCGCTCTTCAAGATTGGGTTGCCGCTCTTTATAGCAGTCAGGTTTACCAATGGTGGCATAGCAATAAAGGGGGGCTGCGTTGTGCAGCTTGTCTTTGGCTTCGTTTGAATGGTCAGTCCAGGCACTTGAAAGAATATCGCCTGCGTGCTCTGAACTTGTTTGACAGCCAGCAAGCACTAAAAGCATACCCATTGCAAGGTTTCGTTTGCCAAACACCATTCAAAAAAGACGCTGTGAGAAGGAATTGTCTTATTGTATGTGTGAATGCTCAACAAATGCTTTAGGCGGCCTCTGAAAAGGGGTTTTGCCTGTCACATTGCTTTTTTGCGCTGAATGTGCAACAATGCGGATGCGATCCCTTAAAAATAAACTGTCGTATGTTTCTACGTTTGCTTTTGTGTTTATGCCTTGTAACGGGCTTTGCAGCCAAAACTTGGGCTGTTTTTGAAAGTAAGATCTCGTTTTTGGTCGGCACAACACCTGTTTTTGAGCGCTCGCTAAAAGAGCGCATGCGTTTTGTGTTGTTAATGACAGGTGCGCCAACAGAAGGTGGCAGTGTTAGCAAAGAAATGCGCGCATCTATCATTCGGGGCATGATTGATGAGATCTTGCAGTTAAAAGCTGCCAACGCCATTGGTATCAAGGTCACCGATGCGCAAGTGAAAACAGCGCTTCAAGGGCTTGCCAAAAACAATGGTATGACCTATGCGCAGCTAAAAGACATGTTTCAACAAAAGGGCGTTCCGTTTAGCATTTTACAGCGCCAAATCAAAACGCAAATTGCCTGGACACAGTATATTCAACGCAAATACATACGTGATGTTGCTATTTTGCCGGCCGAGGTTAAAAAGCAGCGCCAGCGTCTTTTAAGACAAAAAGGCAAAACAGAATATCGTGTGGCCGAGATTATTCTCTATAGCCCTAAATCAGGCCGTGCAGCGCTTGAGCCACGCCTGCGTGATATTATTATGCTGTTGCAACACGGCTCGCCTTTTCCTGGTGTGGCGCGGCAGTTTTCTGAAGGTCCAACGGCCTCAAAAGGTGGTTATGTGGGCTGGATGCACACCGACGATCTTGAAGAGTCTGCGGTGAAAGCCCTTGGTCTTATCTCACCCGGGATGATGACCATGCCGGTGCCGTTGTCGTCAGGTTATGGCCTTTATGTCCTGATCGAAAAGCGCCAAAACAATAAGATGCCCAAAAATGACATGATCTATGCTTCCTTGCAGCAGAATCGCTTTGAGCTAGCCGCACGCAAAGAACTTGTTCAACTGCGCCAGAAAAGTGTGATTGAATACCGTTAACGTGTTACGGTTAAAACAAAAAGGAGCAGGCTTATGTGTTCTATGCAAAGGGCGCACGCCGCAGTGCAGGCGTTAGGAGAAGAGGCGATGCGTCTTTCAACCCAAGATCCAGAAATTTTTTCGGCCTTAAAGCAAGAGCGCCTGCGTCAAGAAAACCATCTTGAGCTGATTGCTTCTGAAAACATTGTCTCAGAGGCTGTGTTGGAAGCACAAGGCTCGCTGCTTACAAACAAGTATGCCGAAGGCTATCCATCAAGGCGCTATTATGGCGGCTGTGAAGCGGTTGACCAGGTGGAAGCTTGTGCGATTGATCGTGCTAAAAAGCTTTTTGGGTGTGGCTTTGCCAATGTGCAGCCGCATTCGGGCTCTTCGGCAAACTGTGCGGTGTTTTTGGCGCTTTTAAAGCCAGGTGATACGTTTATGGCGCTGTCCCTTAGCGCGGGCGGGCACTTAACCCACGGGGCGCCGGTTAACTTTTCGGGCAAGTGGTTTCAGCCGGTTCCTTATGGTGTGGATGCCAAAACGCATCTGATTGATATGGATCACGTGCGCGATGTGGCGCGCAAACATCGGCCACGCCTGATCATTGCGGGCATTACTGCCTATCCCCGTGCCATTGATTTTAAAGCTTTTAAAGAGATTGCTGACGAAGTCGGCGCCTATCTTATGGTGGATATGGCGCATATTGCGGGTCTTGTGGCCACAGGTCTGCATGCTTCACCTTTTCCGCATGCGCACGTGGTGACCAGCACCACACACAAAACCCTTCGTGGCCCCCGTGGCGGTCTTATTTTAAGTGATGATGCGGCCATTGCCAAAAAAATCAACACGGCCGTGTTTCCGGGTTTGCAAGGTGGGCCTTTAATGCATGTGATTGCAGCTAAAGCGGTGGCGTTTCAAGAAGCGCTTGCGCCTACCTTTAAAACGTATATCAAAGATGTTGTGCGCAACGCCCAAACCCTGGCGCGTGTGCTGTGTGATGAAGGGCTTTCTTTGGTCACTGGCGGTACCGATAACCACATGTTGATTGCCGATCTTAGGTCTCTTGATATGTCGGGTGCGGCGGCAGAAAAACTGTTAGAGCATATTGGCCTGGTCTGTAATAAAAACACGGTGCCAGAAGAGACACGCTCACCCTTTGAAACCTCGGGCATTCGTTTGGGCACACCGGCTTGCACCACACGTGGTCTTCAAGAAGACGATTTTGCGCACATTGGCCGTTGGATCGCCATGGCGCTGAAAAGCCTTGCGCAGGGTGACGAAAAAGCCACGGTGGCCTCACTTAAAGAAAGGGTGGCGGCCATGGCCAAAAAGTATCCTCTTGCCTATCACATGAAGTATTGATTGTGCGGGCGCCTTTTTAAAAGGCACAAGAAGGGCGATCTTTCATGCTTCATCAAACAACACAAAGGCTGCCGCAGGGTTTTGTAGACGTTCAAAAGGTGATTCCTGACGCCTTGGTGGCCTTGAAATACTTTACGCCCTATAACTTTTTGGGGCGGCCGTTAAAGGGCTATCGGTGCCAGCGTTCTTTGCTAACGGCTCAGGCGGCAGAGGCCCTTTTAAAGGCTGCGCAAACGTTTAAAAAGGCGGGATTTGGTCTTGTGTTGTACGATACCTATCGTCCTTTAAAAGCGGTGCGTGACCTTGTGGCGTGGGGGGATGAAAACACGGCGTCTGCCAACGCCAAAGCGCTAAAGGCCTTGTACTACCCCACTTTTGAAAAAAAAGAGCTGTTTTTTAAAGGCTATATTTCCGATCAGTCGGCCCATGCGCGGGGCAGCACCGTTGATTTAACGCTAATTGACTTAAAGCGCGCGCCTTTATTTGACCCTTGTCAGGGTGTAGTCACAACACAAAAACTATCTGATGGCCGCGTTTTGCAGGTGATTGATGATGGCACGTTGGATATGGGCGGGCATTTTGACTTGTTCGACCCCTCAGCGCACCAAGGATCATCGCTTGTATCACCCGCAGCACAGCAAAACCGCGCTTATCTGCTAGATGTGATGCGTGTGTGTGGCTTTCAACCCATCCAAACGGAATGGTGGCATTTCACATTAGAAAACGAGCCCTTTAAAGAGCGATCGTTTGACTTTGATGTGGCCTAGTGTTTGGGTGTCTGTGCAAGGTTGCCGGCCTTTGCTTGTTGTGCCGAGGTGGGCAGCATGTGGGCCAGCTGTGTGATTTTGCCAGCGCCCATGCAAATGACAAGGTCATCTTTTCGCAGGTGTTTGTGCAAGTAATCAGCGACATCGTCAAACGTATTCACCGAAAGACTTTTAGTGCCTTTGTTGGTAATTTCTTCTGTCAAAAGGGGCGATGACACGCCCTGAATGGGCGACTCGCCCGCGCTGTAAACAGGCACTGTGATCACGCAATCCGCCACCTTAAGGGCATCAGCAAAATCTTCAAAAAGGTCTTGAAGGCGTGTGTAACGGTGTGGCTCGCACACCGCAAAAAGGCGCCCGCGACAAAGTTGCTTTGCCGTCTCTAAGGTGGCCTCAATTTCTGTAGGGTGGTGCGCATAATCGTCAATAATACGCACGCTGTTTAGCGTGCCTGTGGTTTGAAAGCGCCTTTTAACGCCCCTAAAATCCTGAAAGGCATAACGAATGGTTTCTTCATTAAGGCCTAACTGAAAGGCAATCGTAAGCGCCGCGCCTGCATTTAAAACGTTGTGATGGCCGTGTAACGACAAAAGCAAGTCCTTTAAGAAGCTGCCATCAGGCATAAAGGCATCAAAGGCAAAGCCCTCAGGGTGTGGCTTAATGTTTGTAAGGCGCACCTGGGCTTTGTGCGACGTGCCATACGTTAAAAGGGGGGTGTGAAGGTGCGGCATCAGTTCTTGCACCAGTGGATTGTCAAGACAGGCGATGCCGGTGCCGTCTTTTGTCAGGTTATCAAAAAACACTTCAAACGATCGCAGCAGCTCTTTTTTTGTTTTATAAAACGCCATGTGTTCTTGATCAATATTGGTGACCACCCCAATAAAGGGGTGCGCGTTTTGATGCGAGCCATCAGATTCATCCATCTCGGCCACCAAAAACTTGCCCTTGCCCAAATAAACGTTGCTTTGATAATCCTGCATCAGGCCCCCTGTTAAAATAAGGGGATCAGCATTGGCTGCGATCAGCAGCTTGCCTGTTAGCGATGTGGTGGTGGTTTTGCCGTGGCTTCCCGTGATGGCAATGGTGGGTTTGTTCTGGGTCATCAGCCCCAGCAGCTGGCCACGTTTTAAAATGGTGCGGTTTTGTTGCTTGGCAAAGGCAAGTTCAACATTCCGGGCTTTAATGGCAGATGAAACAATGATGGTTTGGGCCTGGCCCACATTGCGGGCGACGTGTTTGTGAAAAACAGGAATACCGGCACGTTTTAGTGTTTCAATCGTGGGCGAATGCGAAAGATCACTTCCTTGAACCTTGTAGCCATTTTTCTGCAATGCAAGCGCCAGCGCGCTCATGCCCACACCCCCGATGCCGATAAAGTGAAGTGTGCCCACTTCTTTTGGTGTGTTTGGCAAAAGATAAGGGCTGTCGTCTAAGGCGCCTTGGGTCATAGAAGATGTATTCCGATGAAAGAGGTTTCCAGGTTATTAAGCATAACAAATATTAGGTTATTTTATAAATAACATTTTCAATCATTGGCATTTTTTTTGCTAGTGCGCAGGGTAGAAGATAAAAAAAGGACAGTTGGCGTGACATCAGGTTTAGAGGGCATCCTCACAAGTGCATTCAGGTCTGGACATCGATCTTACCAAAATACGGCTCAAAATGATGTTAATGCCGAAAATCCAGATTACTCAAAAGTGAGAAGCACGCAGCAGACAGTTTATATGAGCGATCAGCTGGTGGGCGTCAAGGCAGGCAAGACGATTCGCTGTACCGATCCTATTTTGCGCAATAACTTGGCCGCGGTGAAAACCGAGCTTGAGACATTGCGTGTGACATCCAACACTTACACCATGCTTCAAGGCCTGATGGGGCAAGTGGGCAACGAGTCAGAAACACTGTCAGGGCTGATCGGTGACTTTTTTACCCTGCTTGATACACCCAGTGTGCAAGAAAGTGTTGTCTTTTTAAACGATCTGTCCGCCAAAGCAGATGCGGTGGCCAAAAGCTTTCGCAAGCTGTCCGAGACAGTGCAGCAGCTGCGAGCAGATGCTGATCAACAAATCTTCTTAAGCTTGCGCAAGGTTGAAGAGCTGCTGCAAGAATATGATGATGTGAACAAAAGCATTACAAAGGTGTCACAAGATTCAGCGCGCTTGCATGCGGCCGAAGACAGAAAAGATGCGATTTTGCTTGAACTTTCAACCTATCTTGAGGTTCATCAAACCGTTGATGTCACAGCACAAGGCAGTGATTCCAACATGCATTATTTATGGGGGCCGGATGGCATTGCCCTTGTCACCAAAAAGGGGCCGAACACCCTAACGTTTCAGCCAACGCAGGCCATTAATGCCACCCAAACGCGCGAGAATGGACAGTTGTCACCCGTAACACTGCATTTTGATGCGCTGTCTATTGATATCACCGAAAATCTTGTAGAAGGTCAGCTGGGCGGCCTTTTGGCCATGCGTGATCATGATTTGCCCTCTATTCAAGCCATTTTAGATCGCGGGGCTTCTTGCTTTGCAGACTATCTTAATCAGATTCATAACCAAGGTACGTCGTACGAGCTGGTGAATGAGCTAGAAAGCGGCCGCAATCTTGATCAGAACATGGATTTTGCAAATAGAGCAGGCGTCTTGCGTGTGGCCATTGTGGATGCACAAGGCGTTGTGGTGGATAAACAAGACATCTTGCTGCAGGTTGCGAATACACTGCCGCTTATTTTGGCCGATATGCAGCAGCTTGACGGCGTCACGCCTTATTGGAAAGGTGACAAGCTTTGTATCAGCGTTGCGGACAGTGCCGACGGCAACAAGCGTGGCATTGCTTTGTGTGGTCTGACCGTAGATGCCAAAGAGGCTTTGGCCTCGTTGGGCCTGAATGATCTGTTTTGGGGCAATGAAACCTATACGCCGTTTGCCGATGAGGTGCCGGTGGGATTTGCCGAAAACATCACCCTGAATCCTCGCATTTTGAACAATCCACAAACCTTTGCCCATGCAAAATTGAATGACCAGCAGCATCTGTCGATTGGTGAAACCGGCACACAAAAGTCTGATAATCGCCTGCTAGAGGCGCTTTCTGAGACGCAAAATGATAGCTGGACGTTTAAAGCTGCGGGCTTTTGGCAAGAAAAAGTGATGCGGCCGTTTGATTTTGGCAGACAGTTTATGACAGATGTGGCGCAAAAGTCTGGCGTGGCAACGCGTCAGTTTCAGGCCGTTGAAAGCGGCAAAAACATTATCGATGAGGCGTTCTTTAAAGTGAAAGGCGTTGACGAGACCGAAAACCGTCTTGAGCAAATGAAGTGGTCAAACTATCTGCAAAACATCATGACGCTGATGGGTATTAGCCAGAAACTTGATCGCACTCTTTTGGATATTCTAAGGTACTAGGGCAGCAACAGATGAGTATGAGCACAACCATTCTTTTAGGGGGCGGGCCCGAGCTTGCAAAGCGTGGCTTAAAAGAGCTGCGAGACAACGTGGCGCGCACCGGCACACAAAATGTCAGTGGCCAAAAAACGTTTGAATTCAAAGATATGGGATCGCGCACCTGGCAGCTTTTGGGGGCCACCTCTCAAAAAAGCACAGCCGATCGCATGAATCTGTTTTGTGAACAGCACATTCCCGTTTTAGAGCGCTATAACGATTTGCTTGAGCAAATGAATCAAGAGCTGGTTGCACAAGCGCACGCCGTCATCACCTGCGCCAACACGCAAAATATGTATGATCTGTTAGGGCCCATGCAGGATGATGTCAGAAGCCGCGTGGCCGTGATTGTTGATTTGCTGAACACCTTTGATACCTCAAGCGGTTACTTGTTTAGTGGCGCACAAAGCGATCAAGCGGCAATGAACGATCAATTGGTTCCCGATTTGTGTCAAGAGGGTGGGCCTAACCTGACACAAGGCGAAATCGCTGACTATTTTCTGAATGGCCAAACGCCCAATGTGCAGTTGCCGCTTACCTTAATGTTTGAATCTAAGTTCTCGCTTGATTTGCCGCTTGCGGCCAATGATATGCAAGATATCTTTCAGGCGTTCAAAGATCTGCTTGAGCTCACCCCAGAGACTGCAAGGGACGGCATTACGGCCTTTCAGGCAGCGTTTGATCCGGCATTGGCGCGTCTTGAAAACGCTATCTTAAAGACGTCAGACCTTTTAAACGCTTTTCAGGGTAAAGAAAGCACTGCACAGTCTGTGCAAAACGAAACGCAAAATGAAATTGATCTTTTGGTGGATGTTGAACCGGTTGATAGCTCGCTTGATTTCTATAACGCCAGTAAAGCGCTTGAGACGTATCTGCAGTTCATCATCTTCCTTAATGCCGGCAGTCAAAAACTGCGTCAGATGACCGAAGCTGCCATGATGCCTTAACGTTCCAGCGCCGCGCATGATCTAAGGTTGTCATTGACGCGCCAAATGACGCGTCATCGCGAAGGCGAAGCCTGTGGCGATCCACAGGCAAGGGACTTAAGCGGTCAAAGCACAGATGGATTGCCGCGTCGAAACAAAAGTTTCTCCTCGCAATGACGATTTTGGGCATGCCGTGTCGTCCTAAAAGGGTGCTCTCAGGGCCAGATTTTAAGCGATACTTTGTCGCCAAAGGCTGTTTTCAGACTTTGACACATCTCGGGCGAAAGCCTGGGAAGCCTGGGGTGACTGCTGTCCAGGTTTAAATGACGTAGCCTTTGTGCTAGTTGCAAAAGTGGCTCAGCCTGTGCATCTGTTAAATGGCAACAGTTCAGATCAAGTTCTTCAAGATTGGGCATCGAGCCAATGACCTGCGTGTCACCCAGGTTTTCTTGACCGTGCAGGTGGAACACACGCAAATGTGAACCCTGTAAAGGCGTAAGGTCTGTGAGTGTGTGCGTGCCATGTAATCTTAACTCTTCCAGCGTGCCAAAAGGCAAAAGCGCAAACTTATCATCATCGATCTCGCCACTCATGAGTAACAACCGACGCAAAGGCAAGGTGGCCAGCGCCTGCACAACATCTGTGGCCACGCCGCCGGCACATGTGAAATCTTCAATTTCAGGATTGTTGTCTAAAATACGGATCAAAAGTGCACTGTCTTCAGGTGCTCGGTCATCTAAGGTGAGAAAGTGCGAACAGTTCAACTGACGCAGTTTATGTAACTGTGTCAGCATAGCCAGGCGATCTGTTTGGTTGGAGTTCTGGTTTATAATCCCGAGTGACGTACCACGGATCTGAAACGTACGAAGGTTTGTGTAGCGGGTTATGTTCCGGATTGCCTCAAGACCACTGAAAGTTATCACAAGAGATTCAAGTTTTTCAGCGCACGGCAACAAAGGCAGATCTTTTACAATGATGTTGTCTATACACAAAGAACGCACGTTCTTAAAGGGTTCCATCAGCTGGGGTACGTGATCGGTGAACATAGGGTGGCACTTGGTGCGGCCGATCTGCAATTTAACGGTGCGTGCGGCGTCTTCTAAAAGCGCCTCTTTTTTCTTGGCGTGTTTAGGCGCTGTTGATCGCAGTGTTGTTAGGGCCTGGATGTCTAAGATAAAAGTTTTAGGAGGAATCATCACCACCTCGCGCGGTGCGGCTTTGGCCACGGCAGGCGTTGTGGTTTGTGATGTGCTGGGGTTTGCTGCGGCCGCCATGGGTTTTGGGTTTTCAGGTGTGTCGTCGTCTTTGCCTTTAAGGGCCCAAAGAGGCATGCTGCCAAGACACAACAGAAGAAATGAACAAAGTGTGATGTTTTTCATGTGTTTAAAAAACAATGCTTATCTGTCAATGAATAGTGGCAATATCTAGCATTGCAAGTGGATCGCCACAGGCTACGCCTTCGCGATGACGGTTAAAATGGCGCGGTATGCCCCAAAACCGTCATTGCGAGGAGGAATTTATTCCGACGCGGCAATCCATGTGTGCTTTGGCCGCTTCAGCCACCGGCATCGTGTTTTGGCGATCTTTTTGTTAAGATTGTGTTATGACAGCTTTTTCCCTAACCTCTTCTTTTCAGCCACAGGGCGACCAGCCGCAAGCTATTCGCGCTTTGCTGCAGTGGCTGGATGATAACCATAAAAACAGCGTTTTGTTAGGCGTTACGGGCTCGGGCAAAACGTTTACGATGGCGCACGTCATTGCAAAATCAAAGCGTCCAGCTTTGATTTTAGCGCACAACAAAACACTGGCGGCGCAGCTTTATGCCGAAATGAAGGCGTTGTTTCCGCACAATGCCGTTGAATATTTTGTGTCGTACTATGACTATTATCAACCCGAAGCCTTTGTGCCGCGCACGGGCACCTATATTGAAAAAGAGGCCACCATCAATCAGCATATCGACCGCATGCGCCACAGCGCCACGCGCGCCTTGCTTGAACGTAAAGATGTCATCGTGGTGGCCAGTGTGTCGTGCATTTATGGCATCGGCGCGGCCGAAGATTATGCAGCCATGAAGCTGAGGCTTAAACAAAATGAACCCCTTCAGCGTGAAGAGGTGATTCGCACACTGGTCGAGCTGCAATACAAACGCAATGACCTTGTGCTTGAGCGCGGCAAGTTTCGCTTTAAAGGCGACACATTAGATGTATTTCCGGCGCACTATGAAGATCGGGCCTGGCGGGTTTCGATGTTTGATGATGTGATCGAATCCATCGTTGAGTTCGACCCCTTAACCGGAAGCAAAATAGCATCGCTTGATCAAGTGACCGTGTATCCCAACAGCCACTATGTGATTCCGCACCCCACCATGCAGCAGGCGCTGAAGGAAATCAAAAAAGATTTAGCGCTGCAGCTTAAGGTTTTTGCGGCGGAAAAAAAGTTGGTGGAAGAACAACGCCTGCGCGAGCGTGTGACCTTTGATATCGAAAGCATGACAGCCATGGGCAGTTGCGCGGGTATTGAAAACTATTCGCGTTATTTTACGGGGCGACAGCCTGGCGAGCCGCCACCAACGCTTTTTGAATATCTGCCCAAAGACGCGCTGTTAATTGTGGATGAAAGTCACGTGACGGTGCCGCAACTGCGTGCCATGTATAAAGGTGATGCCGCGCGCAAAGCGAATCTTGCAAACTATGGTTTTCGTCTTCCGGCCTGTGCTGACAACCGTCCGCTTAAGTTTGAAGAATGGGACGCCATGCGCCCGCAAACGCTTTTTGTTTCTGCCACGCCAGGGCCCTTTGAGCTTGAAGCCACACAAGGTGTGGTGGCCGAACAGGTCATTCGCCCAACGGGCCTGATGGACCCTGTGTGTGAGGTAAAAGCCACATCAGGGCAAGTGGATGATTTGATGTGTGAGGCGAAAAAGGTCATCCAAAAGGGGGCGCGCGTGTTGGTCACAACGCTGACCAAAAAAATGGCCGAGGCGCTGCAAGAATATATGACCGAATCTGGGTTCAAAACCCGTTATATTCACGCCGATGTCGATACCATCGAGCGCATCGATATTATTCAACAATTGCGCGCCGGCACTTTTGATATGTTGATTGGTATTAACTTATTGCGTGAGGGGCTCGATATTCCCGAATGCAGCCTTGTGGCCATCATGGATGCTGATAAAGAGGGCTATTTGCGCTCGCACACAGCGCTGATTCAAACCATGGGGCGCGCGGCGCGTCATTTAGAAGGGCGCGTGATTTTGTATGCCGATAAAATCACCCACTCTATGCGTTTGGCGCTTGATGAGACCGAAAGGCGGCGCACAAAGCAGATGGCGTATAACAAAGCGCACAACATCACGCCGCAAGGCATTCAAAAAGATTTATCAAATATTTTGGAAAGTGTGTATGAAAAAGACCACACAGCCCCCGCGGCTGCCGACAAAAGAGCCGCGCAAAACGGCAAGCGTTTTAAAACGGCCCAAGAGAAAAAGCGCTTTTTAAAGCGTCTTGAAAAAGACATGCTGCAGGCAGCCGAAAAACTTGACTTTGAAAAGGCCGCCGCCCTGCGTGATCAATTGCACACGTTGGAAAAGCAAGAGCTGCTTTAGGTGGTGCCATAGGCTTTCATGTGCTCGTAAAACAATTGTACATTATGCTGGATATTGTCTTTATAGGTTTCCAGCTCTGACAAAAGGGGCTCAAGGCAGTCTTCAAACGTGTCGTCTTTGGTAAAATAAGCCTGCACAGCTTTGGCTGCCTGCTCGGCTTCTGCAGACAGGTTTTGAAGCGGGCCTTCTAACATACGCAGCGCCGTTTCAACGCGCAGATGTTCGGCACGATAGCGCAGGGCATAGCGTATGGTGCGGTGTGCTGCAACATAATTGAAAAGGCCGTTGCCTTCTAAAAAGCCGCCGAAATGATCTTTGGTGAGTCGCAAAACGGTTTTCTTTGAAATTCTAAAGTCAATAACCCGTGCCATAAAGCAGGTGTCGTCTTTGCGCACAAAGCCAAAATTTTCGCTGTTGTTCAAAAGATCACTAAGGCCTAAAAGGCGCGACAGCAAATCAAGCGCGATCATTTGATCTATGACGGCCAACGCAACGGGGTCCTCTTTGATGGCCTCTTCCACCGCTTCCTTGCGGTAGGCTATGGCGTTCTCATTCAGTGTGCCCCAAAACGGCACGCCCAATGCTTCGTCGTTCTCAAGCGCCTGAAATAAGAAAAAGTTTTGCACACCTGGGGCAGATGGCGCTGTGGCGTGGGCATCGTCTATAATGTTGGCATCGCGCGTGGCGATATAAACATCTTGGGGGCTGCGCTCAAAAAAATGCACCTCGCAGCCAAAGCCCAGGGCCTCAAGCAGTTTATACACCACCAGCTCTTGTGAATTTACGCGTTTGGCGGCCGAGCTTCTTTCGGATGCCAGCCCCCTTGAATGGGTTTTCACATAATACGTGATCGGCGTTTGGGTACCAGGAAATGTGACCAAGGCCCGAAGACCCATTTGAACGCCGCCTGTCTTATGTTTGATTTGATAGTGGCAGTCTTAAAACGATCCCAGGTAAAAAATGCCTCAGCTTTTTGCTCCAAGCGTTCGTTGTGCATGTCTGAGAATTGAGCTTTTAAATCGAGAGTCGCCAGATAAAATGCCCTCAAATCGGGCAAATTAATCTTTGTGTCGGGATCATTGCGCAAACGGCGTGTTAAGAGAGTTAAAGATTTTGTCAGGCGAAAAATCGTTACCCTTGCGCCTGGGTGATCGGGTGACGTGTTCGGGTCTTCAATCAGCGGCCAATTCACATCAAGCTCGGCAACGGTTTCTTCGCCCAGAATACGCACAAGGTTCTCACGTTTTAACAGCTGCGCCCGTTTCTTCGACAGCATTTGGCCAGGTGTCAGTTGGTTTTCGGGCGCGGTTAAACGCTTTGGGGTGGCAAGATGCGCTGTTGTTTGAGGCGCCGTTTCCTCATGCGCATCCATCATTTTTGGCTTTTTCGCCGAAGGTTCTGCCTTGTTTGCCGCATCACCTGTTGCATCGCTTGCGGATGCAGTGACCAAGGGCGGTGCACCTGCTTGCAGCACGTTTTGAAGGTCGCGCTCTAAATCGTTGGATCTTTTGCCTTGATGGCCTGCCTCAAGAAACCCGGCCTTGGCTGCGATCACACCCAAGCCTGCCAAAAATATCGTTACTCCATACCGCATGTGTGTGCCTTGTATGTGTTCTTTTTAAAATGACAATAAAATCAAAAAGATATTATGTCAAATTTTACACAAAACACATGCGGTTGTTAAAAAGGTGGCGGGCGTCTTAGCCCGCTTGTCTTGTGTGTGTTGCAGGGGCCAGCGATTTTAGCGCCAGCTCTTTAAGGCGCTGGGCCGAGGCCGGCGCCGGTGCGCCCATCAAGGGATCTTGTGCTTTTTGGTTGAGCGGAAACGCGATGACTTCCCTTAGGTTAGCCTCATTGGCAAGAAGCATGACGATTCTGTCAATGCCGGGGGCCGATCCACCGTGGGGCGGCACGCCATAGTGAAACGCTCTGAACAGCGCGCCAAATTTTTCTTCCACCGCTTCCTTGGTGTGTCCTGCAATCAAAAAGGCTTTGACCATCACATCGGGCAGGTGGTTGCGGATGGCGCCACTTGAAAGCTCGATGCCGTTTACCACAATGTCGTATTGAAAAGCTTTGATCGACAAAGGGTCTTGCGTCATCAAGGCCTCCATGCCCCCTTGCGGCATCGAAAAGGGGTTGTGTGAAAAAACAATCTCGCCCGAGTCCGCATCTTTTTCGTACATCGGAAAATCCACAACCCAGCAAAAGCGAAAGGCATCTTTTTCTAAAAGGTCTAAAACCTCGCCCAGGTGGGTGCGCAGCTGCCCTGCCAGCGTTGCCGCAACCGATGGCTTTTCGCACACAAAAAAGACGCCATCGCCGTCATTGAGTGGCAGCGTTTGTGTGAGTTTTGCAAAGCTATCACCTTGGAAAAACTTGGCCAACGGGCCCTTTAGGTTGTCGTCTTGGCGCACAATGTAAGCCAGGCCTTTGGCACCTTGTTGTTGCATGTGTTGGGTTAAGTCGTCAAAAAACTTGCGCGATTTGCCTGCCAAGCCTGGCACCACCAGCGCGCGCACGCAGGCACCCTTGTTGATGGCCTTTAAGAAAAGGTCAAAGCTTGAGCCTTCAAAAAGGGCGGTGGCATCTTGAATGTTAAGGGGGTTGCGCAGGTCAGGCTTGTCCGACCCATAACGCAGCATGGCCTCATCATACGCAATGCGCGGAAAGGCCGGTGGCGTGACGTTAGCGCTTGGGGCAAACTTTTGGAAAAGCGCAAAAAGCACCGGCTCTAGCACCTGAAACACATCTTCTTGGGTGGCAAAGGCCATTTCAAAATCCAGTTGATAAAACTCACCGGGTGATCGGTCACGCCGGGCGTCCTCGTCGCGAAAGCAGGGGGCAATTTGAAAGTACTTATCAACGCCGCTGGCCATTAAAAGCTGCTTAAATTGTTGTGGTGCCTGGGGTAGGGCATAAAAACAACCCTGATTCAGACGACTTGGGACCAAAAAGTCTCGGGCGCCCTCGGGCGAGCTGGCCGTTAAAATGGGCGTTTGTACTTCTAAAAAGCCGCGCGCAAGCATCATCTGGCGAAGGGTTTGAATAATTTCCGAGCGCAGCACCAGGTTGCGATGCATCTTGTCGCGCCGCAGGTCTAAAAAGCGATATTTAAGGCGCGTGTCTTCTGGAAAATCTTCATCGCTGTTAACCGAAAGGGGCAATGGGTCTGCTTTAGACAAAATCGTCACCTGCTTTACCTGCAATTCGATCTCGCCGGTGGGAAGGGCTTTGTTCACAACATCAGGCGCGCGCTTGACGATCACACCATCAATCTGCACAACGCTTTCAAGGCTGGCGCCGTCCAATGTTTCAAACCCTTCGCTGCCTTGCTGAATAACGCATTGCAGCAAAGCTGTGTGGTCACGCAGGTCGACAAAAAGCAAGCCGCCGTGATCGCGCTTTTTGTGCACCCAGCCTGCAACGCGCACGGTGTCATTGACGTTGCGAAGCGACAAGGCTTTGTTTTGCGTGTTGCGATAAGGTGATAAAGGTGTTGCCGCGTCGGCTGATAATGGGGGTGATTGCTGCATGGTAAAAAGGCCAAAAATCCCTTAGAATGACATGTCTCAGCGTTGCATATTTTGGCTTTCATTTCAAATGACCTCTTATCCTCACATCACATCTAACCCCGCCACACCTTCAAACTTTTTTTTTATTCAAGACACCAAAACACTGAATGCGCACATGCGCCCGCTGTTACAAAAGCCGCCGGCATTTATTGCGCTTGATACCGAATTTATGCGCCAAACCACCTATTGGCCGCAGCCGTGTCTTTTGCAAATGGCCGCAGAAAAGGCTTTTTATATTGTGGATTTGCAGGCGTCTCCTTTAAATTTTGCCACCCTCAAAGAGCTTTTGGTCAATCCCAAAATCACCAAAGTTTTACATGCGGCCGAGCAAGATCTTGAGCTTTTAAGCCGCCTCTTCAAAAAAGAGTTATCGCCCGTTTTTGACACGCAAGTGGCCACCATGTTGCTGGCGCCGTCTTACATGCCAAGTTATAAAGAGGCCGTTTTGCTTTTTTGCAACAAAGAGCTTAGCAAGGCCTACCAACGCTTTGATTGGCGTAAGCGCCCCTTGCCCGATAAAGTTTTGAACTATGCGCTTGATGATGTGCGCTATTTGGTGTCGCTGTATCAGCTTTGCATAGAAAAGCTGCGTTCTCAAAAGCGCCTGGCATGGATGCATGAAGAAATGGCGCGTATGGCCTTGCCCAAAGAGCCTCTTTTATGGAAAAAGGTTGTAGGGTGGAACAAGGTGGTCAGAACACCACAAGATATGACAGTTCTTAAACATTTGGCGTTGTGGCGTGAAGAGGCAGCGCAAAAGGCAGATTTGCCACGTCAACACGTTCTATCGAACGAGACAATTTTGCGGGTTTTAAAACAGCTCAAATCCTCATCAGTGGATGCCACCAAAATAGAGCGCGCCCTTAAGAGTTTGCAGCTCAAAGATTTGCAAAAAAGGTGTCAAACGCTTTGTGCTATTTCTGCATGGCCAGAAAGCCGTTGTGACCCGTTGCCCGCGGCGCGTCCCTTAGAGGTGCTGGATAAAGAACGCAGCGCGCAGCTTAAACAATACTTTGAGAAAGTGGCCGCAAAAGAAGGCCTGCCGTGTTCTTTTTTGGTGGTGCAAAAAGAAATCGAAGCCTTAGTGCGTGGCAAAACACCCAAACGTTTTCAAAAAGGGTGGCGCCAGGCTTTTTTGCCGAACAATATTGCAACAAAAGATAAAGGCTCTTTGGCCTAACAGCAGGTCCTGCGTGGTTAAAGGCCCGGAAAGTTCAAGCCTGAAGGCAAAGACAGCCCGCCCGTGGCTTTGGTCATTTCTTCCTGCGCTAAGGTTTCCATTTTTTGGCGCGCGTCGGTAAAAGCGGCAGCCACCAGATCTTCCAACACTTCTTTTTCGTCAACATTAATCAGTGAGGGGTCAATGGTGACTTGCTTCACAACCCCTTTGCCCGACATCACCACTTTGACCAGACCGCCGCCTGATTGACCTTCGGCCTCGATGTTTTTCAGGTTTTCTTGCGCATTTTGCATTTGCGTGCCCAGCGCCTTGGCCTTTTCCATCATGTCTTTAAATTGGTTCATTCGGCATGCTCCATCATTGTGGTGGTGTTTTCTTTTTCTACCTTGAAGACCTTAAGATCTTCAAACAGCTCTTGTGCTTTTTTTAACACTGCGTGGGTTTCCAGCTTTTTCTGCAGGCGCGCCGTCTCTTGCTTGTCTGCATCAGCAATGCTTTGGATTGTCTCTTGAATGGTGGTCTCAAAGCGCCACTTTTGGTGGGTGGCCTCTTCCAAAAAATGCTGCAGACGCTTGATCGTGGGGGTCATCTGCTCGCTTTGGATAGCAAGCTTTAAAACACCTTGCTTTGTGTCATTTTGAATGGCTAAAACTTCAATGTCTTCAAGAAAATGCGTGTGCAAAAGCCCCTCACGCTGTGTTTTAAGCAGTGCTAGAAGCTGCGCTGTCGATGTGATGGGGGCTGTCGCTGCGCTTTTTTTTTCAGCCGTGTCAGGTGGTGTGGGCGGTTGCGGCACAAGGGCCGGTGCGGCAGCGGCAGGTGCCGGCGGCAAGGGCGCGGCCGATGCGCTTGTTTGGGAGTTAGCTTTTTGAGTGCCAGGGCCAAAAAGGCTTTCAGGCGAGGGCAGTTGGCTTGCATAGCAAAGACGAATCAAAAGCATCTCAAGGGCGCGTTGTGAAAACGCGGCACCCAAAAGTTCTTGGCGGCCTTTCGACAGCATTTGCCACAAGCGCCCCAAAAGCGGCAACGATGTGCTGTCGGCAAGCTGTTGCATGATATCTTTTTCGGCATCTCCAAAAACAGTTTCGGCCTCAACCTGTCCCACCAAAACACAAGACAGGTGATGCACCAGTGTTGTCAGCTGCTCGAAAAACATGAAAGGGTCGCCACCGGCCTCATACGCTTGGCGCGTTGCACCAATGGCCGCTTTGGCATCGGTTGCTAAAATAGCTTTCAGGGCATTTTGAGCCAGATAATTATCTTTAATGCCCAAAACATTGCGTACAAGGGCCACCGTAATTTGGGCCGCGCCTTGGGTATCGGCTTCTGCTGTGTCGGCTTTTGCCAATAAAAAGGCTTGCTCAAGCACCGATAGGGCATCGCGTAACGAGCCTTCAGCGCTTGCAGCCACAAGGTTCAATGCCTCATCTTCAAAAGAGATTTTCTCGGCCTTACAAAGGGTGGCCATGTGGGTTTGTATCACCTTTTTGTCGATGCGTTTAAGGTCAAAACGCAAGCAGCGCGACAAGATGGTTAACGGAATCTTCTCAACCTCAGTGGTTGCCAAAATAAACTTCACGTGAGGCGGTGGGGCCTCAAGGGTTTTTAAAAAGGCGTTAAAGGCGCTTTTTGAAAGCATGTGGACTTCGTCGACAATAAAAATCTTAAACTTGCCCTGAAGAGGGTTGTATTGGCATGTATCTAAAATGCGCCGAATGTCGTCAACGCTGGTGTAGCTTGCAGCATCGACTTCAACAATGTCTGTGTGATTACCGTCATTAAAAGCGGTGCACGAAGCACACACGCCACAGGCTTCAACCGATGCTTCCTCTTGCAAGGGGTCACTGCAGTTCATTGTTTTGGCCAAAAGGCGCGCCAACGTTGTTTTGCCCACACCGCGAATACCGGTCAGCAAAAAGGCGCTTGCAAGGCGGCTTGATGTGAAGGCGTTTTTGAGGATGCGCTGTAAAAGCTCTTGGCCCACAAGCTCTTTAAAGCGTTGTGGTCTGTAACGCAGCGCAAGAACGCGGTAGGCACTTTTCATCTTTACAAGGGTCCGCTTGCCACAAAAGGTCCTCTTTAATCTAACGAACAGATTCATAAAAAGAAAGGCCAAGAAATGTCTGATCAAGTGTCTGGGACTTTGGGGCGCGATCTGATAGATTGAAAAAAATTCAGATAAAGATGAGACGTGCAAAATGGTCCGTGAAACTTTGATGATTATAGGGTCGGGGCCAGCGGGCTATACGGCGGGCATTTATGCAGCGCGTGCCGGTCTTGATCCTTTGTTGATTCAAGGGTCCGAGCCAGGCGGGCAGCTGATGATCACCACAGAAGTTGAAAACTGGCCCGGTCTTACAACGGTGCAAGGGCCCGACTTGATGAAAAAGATGGAAGCGCACGCCAAAGCGGTGGGCGTGCGCTTTGCCCGTGACTTTGTGCAAAAGGCCACGTTCCAAGCGCAAAACCATCTTTTGCAAGGTGCTAAAGACAGCTACACCACCAAAGCGGTTATTATAGCAACAGGCGCTCAAGCCAAGTGGTTGGGGCTGCCTTCGGAAGAAAAATTTCGTGGGTTTGGTGTGTCGGCGTGTGCAACGTGTGATGGGCCGTTTTTTAAAGAGAAAACAGTTGCGGTGGTGGGCGGTGGCAACACAGCGGTTGAAGAAGCGCTGTTTTTAACGCACCACGCCAAAAAGGTTTATTTGATTCACAGACGTGACCAACTGCGTGCTGATCATGTGCTGCAAAAACGTCTTTTGGCGCATAATAAAATAGAGGTTTTGTGGAACTGTGTGGTGGATACCATAGAAGGGCAAGAAAAGCCCTTTAAAAAGGTGCAAACCGTGCATTTAAAAAACACACAAGATGCCTCAACGCGGGCGCTTGCCGTGGATGGTCTTTTTGTAGCCATTGGCCATACGCCCAACACAGGTTTTTTAAAAGGCCAGCTGGTGCTAGATAGCGAGGGTTACATTGTGGGGCAAGAGCCAGGTATGCTGACAGAAGTTGAGGGCGTTTTCACAGCGGGTGATGTACGTGACAAGGTGTACAGGCAAGCGATTACAGCTGCAGGCCAAGGGTGCATGGCTGCCCTGGATGCTGAGCGATACTTGGCTCAAATAGAATAAAAGCGTGTGTTGTATTTGCACAGTGTGCAACAAGTGAGACGGCCGCGACAGTCCTTTGTCAGTCCATCTGTGGGGGTGATGCTTTAAAAGCAATCCGGGCCTAAAAAGATCTAGAAAGTGTTTTGCATAAGGGGTTGCCCTTCTGTCCAGCGTGCCACGGTTAAAGTGTGCCACGCCGGTGAATAAAGAGGAAAATCTAATCAGTTTTTTACTGCTAAGGTTTTGAAGGCACCACAACGTCAAGCGTTTGTGCGCTGCTTTTTGTGCCTGAAGGCGCCCAAATGATGTCTTTGGGGCTAAGGGTGTGTCTGGTTTTTGGCAAAATGCCACAAAGTGGTTTCTGCCCACAAACAGGGTGTAGCAACAAACGTATACAGCCAGTATGGCGATTTTTTTATAGCGTATGATAGGCAAAGTGGTTACAAAAACTCCTTTTTGGCTGCCTTCTCACCGGCAGAAAAACTTTTTCAAAGAAATAAGACGCTTAACCTAGCAAAGATTTCCTCTTTTGTATTCCAAAAATGTGAAAAGCGGCAGATGTGTCGTGGGTTTGTGTTGTTTTTTTTTCTGGCATCTCGGTGTATGCTGCGTTAAAAGGCGTTTAAAATGTTGCGTGTTGAATGATTTTGGGTATAGGCTGCGATCTTTTAGATATGCGTCGTATTGAAAAAGCTGTAAAGCGTTTTCCCAATCGTTTTGCCGAACGTCTTTTGTCGTTAGATGAAAAAAAAGATCCACGTGCCAAAACACCAACGTCGATGGCCAAGCGCTTTGCGGCGAAAGAAGCATGCTCAAAAGCTTGCGGTGTGGGGATTGGACGTTTTCTTTCGTTTCAAGACATAACAATTAAACACGGCCAAAAGGCGGCACCGCAAATTTTCTTGTCACCTCAAGCGGTGAACAAGATTTGGGGCGATAAAATAGCGCCAAGTGAAATAAAATTGGACTTAAGTCTTTCAGATGAGTACCCTTATGTCCAAGCGTTTGTGATTCTTTCAAGGGTATGATGCAAAGTCGTAAAGTTGCCGCCGACACCTCTCTTCAAAATATTAAAGAGTCAGTAAAATCGCTGGCCTATGCGGCACTTCTTGCCCTTTTGATTCGCTTTTTGTTGTTTAGTCCCTTTGTGATTCCATCAGGGTCTATGATTCCAACACTGCTGGTGGGTGACTATCTTTTTGTCTCATGCTTTAGTTTTGGCTACTCAAAATACACCATTCCGTTTGGATACAAATTGCCTGGCCTCAGGGGACGGCTTTTTGACTTTCAAAAACCCAAGCGCGGTGATGTTGTCGTCTTCAGGCCCACAAGTAATCCTAAAATGGATTATGTCAAACGTTTGGTGGGCATGCCTGGTGACACGGTGCAGATGAAGGAAGGTATTTTGTACATCAACGGGCAGGCGGCCACCCTGCGTAAGATTGGCCCCTATGAAAAGCGTGCGGACGAGGGCGGGCGCGTGGTCAAAGGCATTTTGTATGAAGAAACACTGCCTGGCGGCGTCAAGCATCCCATTGTGAAGCAACAGCCCTTTGGTTCTTGCGTTTTTGACAACACGCCGGTTTATAAGGTGCCTTTAAACCACTATTTTGTGGTGGGTGATAACCGTGATGGCTCGCTTGATAGCCGCGCGTTGCACGCCATTGGCTATATCCCTTATGACACACTGATCGGCAAGCCCTGGATTATTTTCTTTTCAACAGATGGGCGCGCTTCTTGGTGGATGTTCTGGAAGTGGCCTGTTGCCACACGCTTTGCGCGCTTTTTTAATTTGATTAGCTAATCTTTTAAAAAGCACGTGAGCCAGTGTTTGAAAAGGGGTACATTACCATGTCTTTTGCTGCCTTTGAAAAACGCTTGGGGTATGTGTTTAAAAAGCAGGTCCTTTTAAAACAAGCCCTGACGCACAAAAGCTGTGATCCTCATACCAAGCCTTCACCCTTTGAGCGTCTCGAATTTTTTGGCGATCGTGTTTTGGGTTTTATCATCAGCCAAAAGCTTTACAAGCTTTATCCCCTTGATGACGAGCGCAACCTTGCGCTGCGTTTCAGCCAACTGGTTGATCGCAAAGCGCTGTATCAAGTGGCCAAAGCCCTTGATTTGCAAAAAGATATGGTTTTTGACAGGCGCGCACTGCAAGGTGGTGTGGCCCAAAAAATTTTAAGCGATGCGATCGAGGCGCTGATTGCGGCCTTGTTCCTTGATGCGGGCATGCAAAAAACCCGTTTGCTTGTTGAAGCATGGTGGGCACCTCTTATAAAGGCTCAAGGCGCGCCCACGCCGCACAGCAAATCGGCGTTACAAGAGGTGGTGCAAAAACACTATGGCGTGCTGCCGGTTTATGAGCTGGTCTCGTCAAAGGGGCCAGATCATGCCCCCCTTATCACGATTTTGCTGCGTATTGATGCTAAAGAGGCGCCGGCTGCATGCCAAGGCACGGGGACCTCTCGCCGCAAAGCCGAAGAGGCCGCTGCACAAAAAATGTTAAGACTGCTTGAAAAAAAAGTTTAAAAAATCTTTTTTTGGTCTGTTTTTTGCCTTTTTAAGATTGATATTTATTTTTTTGGTTCAAGTGCGATGAAAAAAACGTTAAGACTGCTATGTTGTATCTGTGCTTTTTCGCTGGTGGAAAGCGCCCCTTTGAAAGCGGCTTGGTACAATCCTGCGTCGTGGTACAAAGGTGCTAAAAACAAATGGAATAAACGTCAAGAGAAGAAAAAAAACAAAAAGCTTGATAAACTAGACAAAGAATTTACAGAAGCTGTTCAGCAGCAGAATCTAGAAAAGGCCCAGGCGGTCGTTCAAAAAATCGAAAAGAAAAATCCAGCCCATGCTAAAGCGCTTAAAAACTATCTTGCACAAGAGGATACGCGCAAGTATTTCGCTCAAAAAGATCCGCAACAGCCTGTCGAAAAGAGTGCGCAAAACATGGGAGATGCACACACGTCTCGCGCAACAATAGACCCTCACAGCTCAAAAAGCATTAGCCAGCAAACCGATGAGGCGTGGGGCAATTATTAATATCACCCATTACACAAGCTAATGAACGATAGTATTGACGGTTCAAGTGATGGTTTGTGTGGGGTCAGGCAAGTATGCGTAGCTTGGCACTGTAAGCATCCCAGTCTGTGATGGGGCGGGTGGCAACACCCGTTTTGATGGCGGCTTTGGCAACGCTGGGAGCAAGGCGTGTTAAAAGGCGCTCGTCAAAGGGTTTGGGTAAAATGTGCAGCGGGCCAAAGGCGTGAATGTTGCCAGCGTACGCTTTTTTAACGGTTTCGGTGGGCGCTTCTTTCGCCAAGTCGCAAATGGCCTGAACGCAGGCCTTTTTCATGGCGTCATTGATAGCGGTGGCACCAACGTCAAGCGCGCCCCTAAAAATATAGGGAAAGCACAACACATTGTTCACCTGATTGGGATAGTCGGATCGTCCTGTAGCTAAAATGGCGTCAGGCCTTTCTTTTTGCGCGACCTCGGGCATAATCTCGGGCGTTGGGTTGGCAAGGCCAAAGATCAGCGGATCTTTTGCCATCGGTTGAACCATGTCTGCTGACAACACACCGGCGGCCGACAGGCCCAAAAACACATCTGCGTCACGCAAGACCTCTTTCAGCGTGCATGCGCTGCCATTTTGGGCAAAAGCCGCTTTATGGCTGTCAAGGTCAGTGCGTTCGCGCGTGATCAAGCCATGGCTGTCGAAAACCCAAATGTTGTTTGGGGGCAGACCATAAGCCGTTAAAAGTTTAAGGCAGGCAATGGCCGCAGCGCCGGCGCCACTGACCACAAGTTTAATGTCTTCAAGGCGTTTTCCTGCAAGAGAAAGACCGTTCTGCATGGCCGCCGTCACCACAATGGCGGTGCCGTGTTGGTCGTCATGAAAAATGGGTATGGAAAGGCGCTCTTTCAGCAAGGCCTCAACCTCAAAGCACTCGGGTGCTTTGATGTCCTCAAGGTTAATGCCGCCAAAGGTGGGGGCGATGGCTGCGATGTGTTCAGCCATTTTAAGGGGGTCTGTTGCGTTAAGTTCAATATCAAAAACATTGATGCCGGCAAATTTTTTAAATAAAACGGCTTTGCCTTCCATCACGGGTTTGGACGCTAAGGGGCCAATGTTACCAAGGCCCAAAACGGCTGTGCCATTCGAGATAATGCCCACAAGGTTGCCGCGGCCCGTCAGCTCAAAGGCTTTGTCTGCATTGTGCGCGATGGCCGTTGAGGCGGCGGCCACACCGGGCGAATAGGCCAGTGAAAGATCTTTTTGTGTTTGCAGGGGCTTTGTGGGGGTGATCTCAAATTTTCCGGGGGTCGGGTGTGCGTGATACAAGAGGGCTTCTTGCTCAAGAGTATTTTGTTTTGGATCTGTTTCTTTCACGTGTGCTCCCTTGGGGTGGTGCGGTCGAGAAGACTCGAACTTCCACAGAGTTTCCTCCACAGCGACCTCAACGCTGCGCGTCTACCAATTCCGCCACGACCGCTTGTTGATCTTTGCACCCAAACCCAACAGCCGTGTGCAAAGACGACATGCATACACGGTACACTGACTTTACGTCCTTTGTAAATGTCTTCTCTGTTTCGCGACAACGATGATGATTTTGGAGAATTTAAAGTCACTTGTTATCTATTTACAGCTTTTTTATCTTTTTAATATTGACTGACTTATAATAAAAGATCTTTTGTGTTGCATCAGGTGAATACAGCTCTCATCAAACAAATAAGTGTGTGTTTGTTGTTTTGTTTGTTTTGGCACGCAAATGCGCACGCTATGGTGGTGTGGCCTTTTTCGTTAAGACGAGAGGTGCAATATGTGGCTGATGAGGCAGGGCGCTGTGTAGATGGTGCTTGCGATACAGCTCTTGATCAAGCCGATGATAAAGATTTTGAAAGCGCCATTGTGCACAGTTTTTCAGACATACAAATACGCCTTGGTGGCGAGGCAAAGCGCATTGGTGACTTAAACTATGCCGAGCTTAAAAAGTTGAACAAGATTGTTGAGCCATTTGATAAAAAAGTGAAATTTCAAAACAGGGGGCGGGATGTTGGTTTTCAAATTCCTAAAAAGCTTTGGTCACGCGAAGCCGAAGTTTTAAGAGGTTCAGAACATATTTTTGCGCATCAAGCCAACAGAGACGCTTTTTTTGAATATTTTAAAGGGCAAACTTTTTTTCAGCAGCTGAAAAAAAAGCGTAAGCGCGGCAAAAGTCTTTTTAGCAAATCAGGTGTCAGTGCGCGTACATTGCACTTTTTTATGCAAAAACAGCATATTAAAGCAAAGCAGGAAGAAGGCAATCCAGAGGCTGCAGAAAAAGGTTATGCCCAGCATCAGAAAAAAAAGGTGGGCAAGCAACAAAAACAAATTGCCAACGATTTGGCAAGGCTTGAAAAAAAAGAGCACGCTTTAAAAGCGCAGCAATTAAAAGCTAAAGCTCACAGAGAAGAAGCAAGCCGCATCGCGTATCAATTAGAAAAGATTCGCGTTAAAAAAGAAGAGCTTGAATCTGATAAAACGTTTTTAGATGAGTACTCAGACGACACAGTTTCGATCTTTATGACACTTGAAAAGCATTGTGAAAAGATCTCTATCAGAGGACTCGAACCTATAGTATTTGTGATTTTTTCTATTGACGAGTTAAAGCGTTTTGTGGCGCAAAAGATGGGGTATGTGGGGCGCGCCACGCGTCAATTAAAAACAGGCTTTTACTGGCTTCAAAAAAAGCTTCACCTTAGAACAGGGGAAGGCTATAAGGGATTAGGTGACTATAAGGCCATTTACCAAGTGATGGGGTATATCGCAGCCTACGATAAAAGTCAGGCCTGGAAATCAACTGCAGTTAAAGCAGCAGTGGGCACGGCGGCCGTGGTGGCAACGGCGGCCATCATTGCTGAGCCCATAGTGAGCGCAACAACTGGATAGTGGCCTAAGAAAGGCGCAAGGGGTTTTTTAGCACCATAGTGTGTGTTAAGTCATCATCCAGTTTGTCCAGCGTTTTCTCAAGAAGGCTGACCCACAGGGTCTTGCGTTGATAAAGCGTCAGCGTGTTGGCCACAATTTGCCGTGTTTTCACAGTTAGGCGCACGCCTTCACTGCTTTTCTTTTGTGCGGTCTCTTGCAACAATTTTAGCACCACAATGGCTTCGTAACACACTTCTTCGTCTTGAAAAAGGCCTGTTTTTTGTAAAGCGACGGGTCTTTCAATAATGGTGGCTTTTTCAATCACAAAAATAAATTTCCCTTTGCCACCTTTGGCATAAAAACGATCAGTGATCCATTGTGAGACCATGATACCTGGCTCGGGGTCAATGGAAAGGCTTTGTGCAGTTATGGGTGGCAGCCGCACTTCAATCAGGCCTGTGTTTAGAGGTAGAGGCTCTTTGTGCAAGCTTTGCAAGCCCGGCTTTGCGTCAAAAGTTTGTGTGGTGCAGCCTGCAAGGCATGCAAAAGCGGCGATGAAAAAGGTTTTTAGACAAAGGCGTGCGTTTAAGGCATGATTCAACATAGAGGCATCTTTTCGTTAAAACTTATACTTCTTTTAAAGGAACTGGCTTGGTGTTACGATTTAGCCTACTATAAGTTTTGGTAAGGGCAAAATCGATAGGTTTCTCTTTGGGGAGGTTGATGTGGTCAAAGTTGTGGGGTCTTTATGAACCAGCATTTAAAGGTGTGGATCGAGCTTTTAAAGCACTATACAGATAGGCGCACCTTTCAGGGGCGCGTAGGTTTATCGCTTATTGCAGTGTGTGTTGCGTTGCTGCTTGCGTTTTTCTTTTGGCCGCGTGCCAAAAAACCGCTGTTGTCTTTGCAGCCTGTGCTTGTTGAGGTCGAGGCCACAAAGCGTGGGCCCATCACACGTAGCACATCAGCCAGCGGATCTTTAACGGCCGTTAAAATTGTGCAACTCTTCCCCGAAATTGATGGCCGTGTGGCCGAGGTTTTCTTTCAGCAGGGGGGTGCCGTTAAAAGAGGTGACCTGCTTGTGCAATTAGATGACAGGCTTGTTTGTGCCCAACTGCATGAGGCCGAAGCGCGCCTTAACCTTGCCACCAACGAGTACGATCGCACAAAAAAACTTTTAGAGAAAAAGTATGTCTCAAAATCGGCCTTTGATGAAAAGAAATCAAAGTGGGATGTGGCCAAAGCCGAGGTTGAAATTGCCCGCGTGCGTCGCGATCAGACAAAACTTCTGGCTCCCTTTGATGGCATTATTGGCCTTAAAAAGGTCAGCGAAGGGGCCACCATTAATCGCTCGCAAGAAGTGGCCACCGTTTTGGTGCTTGATCCCTTGTATGTTGATTTTTCGGTGCCCGAATCGCAGCTTAAATATATGAGCGTTGGCGATATTGTAGATGTGACAATCGAAGGCACTGACGTTTTGCCGTTTGAGGCCACCATTGAAGCGATTGACAGCAAAGCGCATGTGGGCACCCACAGTGTGCAGGTGCGTGCAACGTTGCCGAACCCAGACTATCGTTTAAGGCCGGGGCAGTTTGCGCGTGTCTCACTGAACCTTGGTAAATCCGAAAAAGCTTTGTTGATTCCGGCAGCCTCTTTGATGCAAGAGGGCGACCTGTTCTATGTGTTCACCATTCTTGATAAAACCGCTGTGAAAAAAGAAGTCACCCTAGGCGTGCGTGAGCGCGGGATGGTTGAAGTAAAAGACGGGCTGCAAGACCAAGAAACGGTTGTCACGGTTGGGCAAATCAACTTGCACGATGGGGCGCCGGTTCAAATCAAAACCAATTAAGAAAAACCTTAAGTGAGTTGGTAAAAGAGTATGGTGAAAAAAGACTGCTTTGCGCACATTTTTATTGATCGGCCCGTTTTGGCGTGGGTGCTTAATATCATCCTCATTATCTTGGGATGTGTAGCTTATTTTTATCTGGCGGTCAGACAGTACCCGCAGGTCGATTTTCCGTTGATGACGGTAACAACGCAGTATGAGGGCGCCAGCCCTGATGTCATCGAAATGCAAGTCACTCGGCCGCTTGAAGAGGCCTTTTCGGGGCTTGAGGGACTTGATCTGATCACATCCCAAAGCATGGCCGAGCAAAGCAAGATTTTTTTGCGCTTTAAAGAAAACCGATCGCTTGATGCGGCAGCCGCTGATGTGCGTGATAAGCTTTCGCGCCTTGATAGCGGTGTTTTACCGCGTGAGGCCACAACGCCCCGTATTACCAAGGCCAACATTGACAGTGGTGCTGTGATGTCTTTGGCCTTGACTAGTAACCGGCACGAGCTTGCAGATCTTTACGACTACACCATGCGCTCTTTAAAAAGCGAGGTCGAATCGGTGGGTGGCGTTGCGGCCGTTGAGGTGTATGGGGGCACGGCCTATGAAATGCATATTGTGCTTGACCCTCAAAAAATGGCATCTGTAGGCGTTTCGGTGGCTGAAGTTGCCGAATCGCTGAAACAGCAAAACTTTAACAAACCGGCAGGACGCATCGGGGGCAAAGACCAAGAGTTTCTTGTGATCACAAAGGCGCAGGTCTCAAAGGTCGAGGATTTTGAGAAGCTTGTTCTGTTCGAAAAAGATGACTATATCGTGCGTGTCTCGGACATTGGGTATGTTAAGTTGAATAAGGACGATCAGCGTTTTCGCATTCGTTACAACGGAAAAGATGCGATTTTGCTTGATGTGACGGCGCAGTCACGCTCGAACCCGATTCAGATTTCAGAGGATGTAAATGAAAAGCTTGCCTTCATGCAAGAAAACCTGCCGCAAGGCATGAGCCTTGAAGTGGCCTTTGATGACTCAACCTTCATCAAAAGCTCGATCGGCCACGTTTATCACAGTATTTGGGAGGCGGTGGCGCTTGTGCTGTTGGTGGTCTTCTTCTTCCTGCGTTCGGCAAGGGTGGCGCTGATACCGCTGATTACCATTCCGATCTCGCTGATCGGCACCTTTTTTGTGATCTATCTGTTGGGCTTTTCTATCAACATTCTTACACTTTTGGCGATGGTGCTGGCGGTGGGGCTTGTGGTGGACGATGCCATTGTGGTGCTTGAAAATATCTATCGCCATCTTGAAGACGGCATGAAGCCCTATGATGCAGCACGCTTAGGGATTAAAGAGGTACAATTTTCTGTGATCGGCATGACCATTACGCTTGTGGCCGTTTATATGCCGATTGCTTTGGCGCAAGGCTTTGTGGGCAAGCTTTTTACCGAGTTTGCCCTAACGCTTGCAACGGCCGTTTTGATCTCGGGGTTTGTGGCATTGGTGCTCTCACCCATGATGTGTGCACGTCTGCTGCGAAAGCCTGTGACGCTGGCGCAGCGCCAAAAAACAGGTGCCTTGCATGCCAAAATTGATGGCTTTTGGGATGGGCTTGATCTTTTTTGGAAAAAGGTAGATGACCTGTATCGCCATTATCTCGAACTCTTTTTAGCTTATCGCTGGTGGGTTTTTGGGGGCAGTCTTGCATTGGGAGCACTGGGGTACATCATTGCGGTTCATGTGTTGCCCAAAGAGCTGACACCGCTTGAAGATCAGGGCATTATCAAGGTGAACGCACAAGGCCCTGATGGCGCGACCCTGTCTTATCTTGATACCTATTTGCAGCAAATCGATGATCTTTTTATTGATAAGCCCGAGGTGGCCAAGCGCTTGACCATGACACAAGTGGGTGATATCTCAAGCGAGCGCCTGATTTTGACCCCGCGTGAGCAGCGCCAGCCGTGTAATGACCTATTGCCGCAAATCAGGGAAGATTTGCGAGACACCATCTCGGGTGTGCGCCCTTATGCCTATTGTGTGAACCGCTCGTTTGGCGGCGGCGCGGACAGGCCCTTTTCTATTGTGATACAAACCGACAAGCCTTATAACAAGCTTGTGCAAGTGGTGCGGCGGGTGCGGCGTCTTGTGGACGCGCATCCCGATATCAAACAGTCTGAATGGGATTTGCCGCAAGAAAGCAAAGAGTATCAGCTGAATATTAAGCGCGATGTGTTGGCTTTTTCAAACATTTCACCACATGCTGTGGGCTCGATGCTTGACATGCTGATTAGTGGGCGCAAGGTCACAACGTTTGAAAAAGACGCGCGCGTTTATCCCGTGAAAGTGATGATGGAAAATCATAACCGTCTCGATCCTGCGGTTTTGAAAACCTTTATGGTGAAAGGCAAAAAAGACAACAAAGACTTTATGGTGCCGTTGTTTGATTTGATCGAGATTAAAGAAAAAGTTTCAAACCCCGCCATTAGCCACTATGGCCGCATGCGGTCTGTCAAAATTGATGCAGCCTTGCGCCAAGGCGCTAGCCTTGAAGGCGTTTACGATGAGCTGAAAGCCGCCATCAAGCAAACCATGCCCACGGGCTTTGTGATGTCTCCCTCGGGCGACTTAAGGCGCTATTTGAAAGAAAAGAATACGGTGGCGCTGATCTTTGGCCTTGCGGTGATCTTTATCTTCTTGGTGATGGCCGCGCAGTTCGAAAGCTTTAGAGACCCCTTTATCATTCTGCTCAGTGTGCCGCTGGCGCTTGTGGGCGGTGTGCTGACGCTGTGGTGTATCCGCGAGGGCAGTATTAACATCTATAGCCAAATTGGTTTGATTACGTTGATGGGGCTGATTACCAAGCACGCGATTTTGCTTGTAGACTTTGCCAACCAAGCGATTGATCAGGGTACAAAGCCGCTTGATGCCATTATTCAGGCAGGTTGTAAGCGCCTAAGGCCTATTTTGATGACCACGTTTGCCATGGTGCTGGGTACGGTGCCTTTGGTTATGGGTAACGGTGCGGGCATTGAAATGCGCCGGCAGGTGGGCTGGGTCATTTTAGGCGGCATGAGCCTTGGCACGCTGTTTACGTTGTTTGTGATTCCGTGTGTGTATACGCTTTTCTCAAAAAAGTTCATTCAAAAAACACAAAACGCTTAATGCTTTCTGGCGGAAGAGGCTAAAGCACACAGCGCACCATCAAAACGGCCACTGTGCTTTTTGCGTCATCGCGAAGGCTGCAGTCCGCGACAACTGCTCTCACTGTTCTGTTCTTTGGTCTGCGCGCAAGACATTTTCCACCGTTCGGAAGTTTAGCAAATTTTTAAGCAAAATCAATGCACTAAATGAATTTGTGTAAAATGCTGGTGGCCAAGGCACACATGGATTGCCGCGTCGAAACAAAGATTTCTCCTCGCAATGACGGTTTTGGGGGCATGCCCGCGGTACACTGGTCGTCATCGCGAAGATGCGCAGAACCTGTGGCGATCCACATACAAATGCTAAAGCTTGCCATAAAATATTGATAAAACAACATTAAATGCTAATTATATATTTGATATTATGTAAATAATTCTTACATGCGCATGAAGCAGATTACACTTTGCACGTTTTTTCTGTGGTGTCTTGGCAGCATGCCGCTTTGGGCGCCTAAGAAGGAAGACCAAACGCAAGAAAGCCCCAAGTGTGTGGCAGCAGCGGCAAACCCCAGCGTGTTGCAAACTACAACGCCTGCTGCGGCCAAATCTGTACCACGCAAGGTGGTGCAGCGTCCTGAACCATTTGTGTTAGAAAAGCAATCTTTAAAAACGCTTCGATCAACGGCGCCTGAAGATGCTAAGGCAAAAGAGGCGCTTTTAGAACACGCCGCGCGCACGTTTGATTTGAAGCTCCAAAACGTCACTCTACGAGGGGACACAACAGAGTTGATGGCGCCTTTTGTCAATGTACGCTCTTTAGAGTTAAGGTTTGTCACAGACGAGTGCAGGGTTGTCGCGGACGACCTGCCTATGTTGCCCTGTCCTCAAAAACTTGAATCTCTTTTTGTGGGCATAAGCATTTTTAAGACAGTCAACAATATAAAATATTACCCTAATCTTCGTACACTTGTTCTAAAGGAATTTAAGATTCAACCGCCCGAAAGAGGTCCCAGCTTCGCACTGCCCAACCAAGACGCCTATTTCGCTATGATCGCGCCATTGAAGAATCTGCATCGTTTTCACTGTGAACAGGCGCTACTTTCAGGCCTCAATGATAAGGCAACGCACGAACGCAGTTTGATGCTTTTTCTGGAAAACAATCCCCAGATAAATGATTTGAGCTTAACGGGATGGGTTTCTCCAGATATTTTAGAAAGGCTGGAAGCTTTGCCTTTGCGTACATTCTCTTTAAGAGCTTGCACGGTTTATACAGGCCTGCAATCACTTTTGTCGTGTAAGACACTGGAGGAAGTAACAGTGCGGCGTATAAACGACAAAACAGACTTGGCTTGTCTGCGGGATGCACCCTGCCGCGTGCTTTCTTTGAAAGGCTATAAGCTGAGTGTTAAAAGTGCTCGGGTTCTCTGCGCGATGACAGAACTTAAAGAGCTTAGCCTAAGTTTTTCGGCTTTAAATGATCCAGTTGTGAGCGAGCTTTTAACACTGGCACCACAACTTCACACGTTCCATCTTGAATCCTATCAGGAGATTTCACCCGAGATGCGCCAAAAACTGCGCAATGCCTTTGGGGATAGAGTAAGCTTCTCTAAAAGAGCTATTGTGTGGTGACAGCTAGATCGTCATGATAAGGGTCGCTTGCGGTGGCGGGTTATAAGCAAGCAAGTTTTTTGATACGCTGATATCTTCAGTTGTTTGTGAGAAGGGCTTTTTATGTCTCAGTCACGCTTGCTTTTGGCGTCAGCGTCCCCCAGGAGACAAGATCTTTTAAAGATCATTGTCAAAGCGCCTTTTCGTGTTGAGCCGCAAGATGTTGATGAAACACCGCTTTCAGCAGAAAAGCCGCAAGCCTATGTTAAACGAGTCACTCGGCTGAAAGCCGAGCAGGCGCTGCACAACAATCCAGCAGCTTTGTCACTTGTGGCCGATACCATCGTGGTAAAAGGGCAAAAAATGTTGCGCAAGGCCCAAAGCGCGGATGAGGCCAAAGCACAAATGGAAGCGCTGTCAGGGCGACGTCATCAAGTGGTGACCGCTGTGGCGCTGATCAGACAGCCCAAGAAGGATGCAGCGCCGCTGGTGACACAACGCGTGGCGAAAGCGCTTGTGAAGGTGAAAAGCCTGTCAAAGGCCGAGATCCAGGCTTTTGTTGAAAGCGAGCAGTGGAAAGGTGTGGCGGTTTATCGCTTGCAGGGTTTGTTTGGGGCATTTGTGCCCTGGATGCAGGGACATGTCTCGACCGTTTTGGGTTTGCCTCTTTTTGAAACACGGCAAATGCTTTTAACCGCCGCTCCCGCATTGCTCCGCTAACGTTTAAAAAGCCCGCGCGTCTGCGGCGATCCACTTAACTGAAACAACAGCAGCTAAAGCACACAATGGATTACCACGTCGCAATCAAGATTTATCCTCGCAATGACAGTTTTGGGAGTATGCCGTGTCACACTGGTCGTCATCACGAGCGGTTAAGCCCCCCTCGTCATCGTGAAAGATGAGCCTGACAACCACTCTTTTTCTTTTCTTCTAAGTACGCTTAGGGCATTCTCCACCATCCGCAAGTTTAGCAAATTTTTAAATAAAATCAAGAAAAAACAACTTTACTGAAAAAAGAGAGCGATGCTTGTGGATGAGAGCCTTGCTCAACCGCTTTCGCAAAGGGATTTTGGTTAAAAATTTGTCATATCTTTTGTGTGTGGCAATGTCATGATAAAGTGCGCAGTATGAAAAGATTTTTTATACCTGTCACTTTTTTGATGTTGTTTTGTCAGGGGGAATGGTTGCATGCGGATGCGGCGCAGCCCTTGCGCGTGGCCCCTGACCAGGTTTATAGTTGCCTGCTTTTTTTTGTCGTGCTCCCAAGTCTTTGACTGCTTGCGCCTCTAAAGAGAGAAAGCAACTGCTTAAAAGAGAGAGGGCGATCGCTTTTTTAAAAGTTTTCATATGCTGCGTCTTGTGTTGTTTTTTTTCATTTGAGCAAGCTTTATGCCACAAAGACATGTCTTTATTGTTTTTTTTGTTTGTCTAAATATTGATGACAAAAAAAGAACATTGTCATTAATTTTGACAAAAAAATATATTATTTTTCGTTTATAGAACTAAAAAACGCTATTAAAAATCTTTATAAACACTTAATTAGTATTTTTATATCTTTTTTATTAATTATGGATAGAATGTTGCCAGCTTGTGCAATGGCCTATCGTCAAAAAGTGATGGAACTTGCGCGTAAAGGGCAATGATGATGGTTGCGCTTACGGGATGAAGAATGGTTATGCTGCTATTATGACTTGACAATGACTGATCATGTGCGGTGATGGGGGGCGTTACAGCTTGTTTTAATAAGAAAAAAAGCCGGCCTCGCACGTGGTAAGGCAGACCTTGATAATGTTAGGACGCTGTTGTTTTGCAGTTAATACACGTCAGAGTGATCAAGGGTCATCCTTGCGGCGAATCCCCGTTTTTTAATGGTTTCAATGGTATCAATTTGGGATTTCTCAACCCGATCTGTATAAACCGGATCCGGCTAGGAGCCCCTGTTGGGGGAATGAGTGTCGACCCAGGTTTTGACCTATGTATGTCGTGCAAGTAAAATTCTTCCAACTTAGGCCATGTATACGCTGCGTCGATGTGTCGAAGCTTGTTGCCACCGTCAATGTGAATCGAGCGGATATTTTCACCTTCGAATCCATCAAGGGTTTCAAGATGACCACAAAGACTCAACCTCAGTGTGTCTAAGCTTGTACATCCCCTAAAAGCTTCAAGGTTCGTGCCAGGGAACGGGCTAATCGTTGCCCACTTTAGGCTGAGATGGTTTTGAAGCGCATGAACGTCACGCAGTTCATCGCCTTTAACATGCACATACGTTAGGCTTTTGCATGGCTCAAGGCCGTTTAATGTTGTCAGTACGTCAGAAGAAACATCCAGTGTGTCTAAGGTGGCAAGGGCACCAATGCCATCAAGCGTTTTTAATTTTTTGCCCCCGACACTCAAATGCTTTATGCTTGTGCACCCAGCAAGGCGGTTAAGATCGGTTAGATCATCGCGATCCTTGATATAGAGTGTGTCGATGTTGCAATCTTTTAGAAAGGTAAGATCCAGACTGCCTTTTATGCAACTAAGGTCTAAAAAGCGCAAGGCTTTGCATTGTGGCAGTACCGACAAATCAAGATCTGGGTTGTTACAATTGTTTAAAGTAAGCTTCTCTAAGCGTGCGTACTGTGGCAAGTTGCTTAAATCAAAGACGTTTGTGTCGCTGAGGTCAAGCGCGTATACGTCCATATCATCGCTGCCCAGCTCGACCTTGGTCAAATCTTTTTGGCCACGCAGATGAATGAATTTTCTGTTGTCTAAGCCATCATCAGCAGGTGCTGTGTT
Source organism: Holosporaceae bacterium (assembly GCA_049607645.1). Lineage (GTDB taxonomy): Bacteria > Pseudomonadota > Alphaproteobacteria > Holosporales > Hepatobacteraceae > JBAJNL01. Next base: position 90,308 of record JBMYWS010000001.1, read on the forward strand.
AGCCGAGGCCGTTGCCTTGGGGGTAGCTGTCGCTTCTGTTGGTTCAGGAAGAACGGCGCCCAGGTTGTGCGAAAGGCCAAGCATCACGCATGACCATGCAAGAAAAGAGGGTGTTTTTTTTGAAAAAAGCATATAGAATCAACAAGATAGTTATTAAAGTTATCTTAATATGTTATATTTATGCATAAAAGTTAATAAGTTAACTGTCAGGTTTTTTGACAAAGGGACGTGATTGTTGCTTTTTATTTTGTGTCTTTTTGGGTGTGTTAAAAGCGATTTGTCTTATGCTGCGGGCGCAGGGACACCACCAAACGAGGTATCGTCTGTTGTGCCTGTGTGTGCATGTATTCCACAAGTTTGCCTTGATGAATGGAACAGTTATTGTGACAAGCAGCTGCATCAGCCTTTTTTAAGCCGTTTTGGTAGGTATTCGCTGCGTCGCAAAAAAACAATGCCTGTGGCCCCTTTAAGTCCACAGGTGTTGCAGCCGACGTTAAAGACTGTGTCGTCACGGGCGCAGCAAGAAGAAACGGCACGGGACACGATGCATGGTCTTTATACTTACTTTAGGCAAGATGCTGCCAAGATAGGTTATGTGCACGATTGGAAAGATCTTTTAACCCATAACAAGCGGGCTTGGGATCAGCTGAAAGTGGCCATTAACCGGCAAGCCAAGATGGCGTTCACGCAAAAAACCCTTTGCGCACAATGGGATCATCTTTTTAAAAGAGCCACCCAGCAATACGGCGCCAATCTTTATTTTCCTTTCTTTGTGCATCATTATACGTCTTCGCTGCAAAATCGTTTGACGGCGCTTATGGCAGAAAATCCCATGGGCGAGGCGTATGATTTTGCGCAGTATCAAAAAATGAAGGCCTACATTGAAGAGGTGGCGCTTTTTAAAAAAGAAGAGACCTTTAAACAGTTTGCGTGTGCAAAAGTGCAGGCCATGACTGGCAGCAACCGTTTTGAAAAGATGCTGAACTGCGTTTTAAATGTGATCAAACCTTATCAGTGTGACGAGGTGGCCGCGCGGCACGCGTTTTTGAACACACCGCTTTCTAAAGAAAGGCTGGTCAGTGAGGTCAGTCTTTTTGCGGGCCGCTATCTTAACCTGAATGCCCTTAAAGCACTTTATAACGTGCGTGTTGCAAGCTTTTTAAGACATTAATGCTGCCTGATCTTGCAAACAAAACCCGCGCCGCCGCGTTGTGGTCTTTAAGGGGCCTTAGAACATGGGTGGGGGAAAATCCATCAGAAGCTGGACCTCTGGTGGCGTATCCAAACGGTCCTTCATGCTGTGCCACTCTTTTGCCTTTGTGTAGAGGGGTGTTGCTGGCTTTTTTGTTCTTTTTGCTTGTGGCTTTGCTGGCTTTTTTGTTCTTTTTGCTTGTGGCTTTGCTGGCTTACGCAGCGCTTTTGCCTTCGCCACCGGCCTTTGAGTGCGGGGCATCCTGTGACGGTTCGCACGATCTATTGCACCTTGTACATTCGCGCGCGCACGCATGGCAGCCGTTTTCGCTTTTTGAACGCCTTGCACTGCTTTTTGCGCCGATGCTTTCATGTGTGCGACAGGGTTTGGATACAGTAGCTGCTGACGCAACAGATGTCGACGCACTTCTTTGAGGATCTGATCCTGGTTATCAGACAAATAATGCTTCAAATCGTCATACAATACTCTGACTTGGGCGTCTTTGGCTAAAGCCTGTGAAACAAGTTGCTGGTCATCCAGATCATGACTGAACAAAACGTCAAAAGAAAAGGGCAAAAGCGCAAGACGAGACTTAAGAGGCCCGGGTAGTGTCCTTTGAATGATTGCGATAGTGGTCTTGTCTAAAGAAGGCGGATGCGCGGGGCGGGCCTTTGCGGGCCTAGTCACGACAGGGCGATGCCTTGCCTGTTCAGAAGGTGTGGCTTGTTGGGTATCGCCGTTAGCAGCTGATAAGCTGGAGGCATAGAAGAGAGCAAACGCTGCGGCACAAGATAAAACAAATTTCATGACAGCAAGACCGACCTGTGACTTTGATCAATTATATCTATTTTAGATAAAAAATGTTTAATTATTTATTTAAATTGGTTTTTTAGTAATAGTTTTTGGCTTTAAAAAGGTGTTGTTGATATTTTTTCACAGGGCTACCTTATTGCAACAAGACCCAAATGTTGGTTAAAAGCTTAGTTTCGGCCACGTCGTCCAGCTTGTGGCAGCCAGTTGCGGTAAAGGCGATGAATGGTATCACCTATGTTATCGTGTGATCCTTTGTGCGTTGTCACAGCATAGCGACCCGCTGGCAGTACGCGTTCCATCACGTCGCCACTTAGTTTAAAGTCTTGCGGCACAAGGTCAAACCGCCATGCCTCTGGCGGTGTGTCGCGGGGGTCGTGATAGCCAAAACCAAAGGCGTCACCTGCTTTTGGTTTTAAGTTGATGGGCTGCGCTTTCGCCCAGACGATTAACTTATCCAACGTGACTCCAAGCTTTAGGGGGTCACCACGGTGCTCCATAACGGCCAACCTTCTTGCGGGCAGCTTTTTGATTGTGACATCCATCATTTTTTCTGTCTTCATCGCCTTTGCCAAAAGAGTGGTGAAATCAGTCTGTGAAATCAAGCACGCAAGTGTTTTGCAAAAGAGAGGGTGGCACAAAAAAAGCTTTCAGCACAGGCGAGCGAAGGTGCCTCAATGCGTTGTTGGTATTAGACGATATCGATTGGTCCGCCGTTTTCTTGCACCAGTGCTTCAAGCGCGTCAATTTGTTCTTGTGGCAAGGCAGGGCATGCGTCAATCTTGACAGAACGAAGGTAAGGATGGTGACGTGAAGAAAGGGTTGCAATGTGTTGGCAATCTTTAATGAATAGTGCTTGCAGGTTGCTAAGCCACTTTACGTCAAGGGTTTGAACAGCGCCGCACGTGTAAAATCCCAGGGCTATGAGATTGTGCAGTTGAATGACAAAAGGGTTTGGAAGATTGTCACAGTTCTCAAAGCACAGGAATTTTAGATTGTAAAGCTGGTTGAAAGGAAAGGTTTCCAAGCCATCACAGTGTGTAATCAGCAGGTGCGTGAGATTGCCAAGGATTGCTGACGGTAGGGGATTAAGCTGGAGATGCCCAAGTATCAGGTGTGTCAGGTTTCTGGCATTGTTTAACAAAACTTCTGGGATTTTGTCATTGCACTCAACCGTCAGCTTTGTGAGATGGGCGAGCTGGTTTAAGGGGAGGCCTTCAAGGTGATGAGAAGACCTAACCGTTAGATCTGTCAGGTGGATCAGTTGGTTGACAGGAAGATTTCGCAGCTCAAGCGATTCAACCAACAGGTTTGTCAGGCTGCCGAGCTGGTCTAACGGCAGACTTTCAACAATCTTCATGCGCCTAAGCTCTAAGCTTGTCAAATTGATGGGCTGTTGTACAACAAGCGTTATAAAATGATTACACTCGTCCAGTATAAGATTTTTAAGGTGTGTTAAACCAGAGCAGTCAAAGGTTTCAAAGGCCGCCTTCTCAACATGTAAAGTGTGAAGGGTTTTCCACCGCTCTAAGGGCAGCGCCTCATGTACAGAATTGCTGAGCATAACTTTTAAAGGACAAAATAGCTTTGCAAGGCTATCCATTTGTGCCTCTGAGGGATTTGTGATATCAAGCGTAAATTTTTCTGTGTCTCGCTGGATAGCCGCTTTCAGCGCCTCCCAAGTTGCTTGATTTTCTTTAGCCAAAAGATCTGTTTGGCTAACGTCAACGGTCACATCAAGGCGGTCTTTAAACGCGCATTGTGTTAAAAAGTTGTTTGTGTGCTCAAGGTTTTTAAAAAACACATGTGTGTGTGTCCAAAATTCGGGGCAGTGCATAACCGTGTGATAAAAAGCTTTGCACACAAGGCGCAGGCGTGACCAACCTTTTTGAACAGGTTCTGGGCCCAATACATTTTTGCATGCAAAAAACAAAATGCGATCTAGCAGCTCATTTGGCAAGTGAAGCAGCTGTGTTGTGTTGTGGGCTTCAACTTCTAGAGTGGATGCGAGCTTTGGATTTTGGGTTGGATTCGTGTTTTCTAGCTGCGTCTCACACTGCGGGTGAGAGCTGGCACAGGCAACCGGCTTTGGTGGCGTGCCTTCATCATCGCTTCCTGTTGCAAAAAGGATCTCAGGAACAAGACACACAAGTGCCGCCAATGGAAAGAATATGTTGCGCGTAACCATATCAATACGATCTCTTGATAAATATTGTCAAAATAATAATAAATAATTACATTATATCAATATTTTGTCTGTCAAAAACTCACGTTCTGTTGAAGCAACCTCTTGCAGTTTTTGCGATGTGTGATGCGTTACGCATGACTGCGTGTCACGCCTTATGACGATCGCCAGCGCTTTGAAGCAAATAGCTGCCACAGGCCAAAAATGTTTTGGGCAAGGGAAAATCAGTCGCCAGGCAAGGCGACAGATTTCTTTCTACTGCGCAACCTTTTCATAAAGCCGCGTTGCAATCACTTGCGCAGCGCCCCTGCAAAGCTGTTAAAAGGTAAAACGTGGGCTTTGTTTTCCTCAGTGTTATATTGAAAATCAAAGACTGTGACTGGCACATTTTCGTTTTGCAGTTTGCCTTGGAAAAATTGCGTCACATCATCTGCCTTGCCGCCACGGTGCACTGTTTTATCCTCAACGCCGGCTTGGTCATGTTTGCCTGTCCGCGGACCATTCAGCACAAGAATATGCTTGTCTTTGTGATGGTGCAGAATAAAGTCCGCAAGGGTTGTGGCATCGTTTTCTGTAAAACGCTTTACTTTGAGCTCCTCTTCTGGTGCGGGGACATCACCCCCTAACATCACCGCAAGCAAGTTGTCAGTTTCAGGAAAGGCGCTGTGGTGCTTGCGATAAACATCGTCAACGTTTGCTGTTTGGCGGTTATGGGCCACGCCAACAGTTTTGATCAGCTTTTCGCCTAACAGCTGCGCAATTTCGTCCGTTACCACATGTGTGGGCAGTGCAATAAAGGTGACACGATCTGCCCACTGGAAGCAATTTACTTGTGGTGGGTGGCTTTTGCCATCTAAACTTATGGAGTGCTCCCCTTTTAATGAGCGTGTGATACGGGACAATCCTTGTTATGCAGCTATGGCACTATGGTCTAGCATTGGTAAATCCAAAGAAGAAATCTTGCAGAAAGCTCGATCTTCTTTTCAAGAAGAAAACATTGAAGAGGCGTGGCGTATTGTAGAAAGTGCTTTAACACAAAAACAATCCCTCAGCGCAGACTTGAAAGTAAAGGACTTAAGTGATTGTCCCACAGGTGTTATTGATTTAACTCCAGCGGATTTACCTTTTATTCGCTCACTCAAAAGTGAGGCCCAATCTTACATGGGTAATTTTCAGACAAATGGTAAAAGTGCTACTTATAATTTTCATACCCTGACGGCCCCACCAACACATACCGCCCTACACCTTCATATGCGAATCAATACAGACGTTAAAGAAGTGGAGCAAGTGCGTAATATTGCTCTGGACGAAGTCATAGGGGCGTTGGAGTGTGGGCTCACCGTTCCTCAATGGCTTTGCAAAACAGGTAAGTCAATTGCAAAATTTGACAAGCCTGATGCGGACAAGAGAGTTTACTTTCAACGTCTTGAGTTTCAAGTCTACAACCCATATGCACGTCAAAAGTGGAAAACTCTTATCGAGGAAGTCCAACAGTTTACTCGTGGTTACCGCAAAGGTTTCTTGATTTTACGCGCGAATAAGTGGTTAGAGGCTCTTTTGCCTACCCACCCACGATGGACCTATGTTTGTGGCACCTGGAACAAAGAAGAAGCAGGCTCATCCTCTCTTTGGGAGAATTGGTTTGAGGACTCTGACAGTAAAAAATTTTCAGAATTTATTACAAAAAATGGTCGTTTGTTAACAAAATCTATCAAGGGTGAAGAGGTGTTAGTAGAGAACATGCCCTCAGTGCACTATTGTACAGATACAGAAAAAGCAGACTATCAGATATCTATTGATAGTACTTCGACTCAATTTCAAGATGCTAACGGTAATTTTTTGGATACCACTACACAAATTTCTTCCTCCTCTAAAGAAGAATTTAAGGGATACCACTGTCTTATCTTGGATAAGGACGGCAAGCTTTTCGTTCATCCACATATTGCAGGTAAGTGGCACCATACATCAGTTTCAAGGGGAGAACCTGTGCAATTTGCGGGTATGGGACGCTTTGAACGCGGAAAACTTACAGGAATCATCTTAAAATCAGGACACTATCACCCTACGCTGCATAGCTTTGAAAAACTTTTGTCCAAGCTAAGTGCTCAAGGCATTGACTGTGAAGCGCTTCCTGTTGATTTTTTTAAAAACAATGAAAAAAAAGAGGTGATTCAAGCTATCGTCGATAAGTTTCACGTGCATGATAAAACTTTCTGTTGAATTCACCAGAAAATATCCTTCAAAAATCGATCTTGTGATGACAGTATGGTGATAATTTTTAAAAAGACATTTTTTGGTTTCTCAAAAAAACCGCTGTGAAAGTGGTAGGCGCTAGAGGATTCGAACCTCTGACCCACTGATTAAGAGTCAGTTGCTCTACCAACTGAGCTAAGCGCCCCAAGATCTAGGCCCAGCATACGGGGTTTCGGGGGGTGGGTCAACGCTCAAAAAAAACGAAAAACGCTGATCGAAAAGTGTGTCTTGTGTTGCACAAATGTCAAGGCGTAAATGTCTAAAAACAAAAAATTTTTCAACTTCTCATCCACTCAAAGCGGGTCTATAATTTTTAAAAAACAAGGTAAATTTTTAGGTGAGCCGTGCATAAGCAAAGTGGTCTTCGATTCTCCGAGGCAATAAACGACAGCAGTGAAACTGCACTTGCAACAGACGGTGCGCGGGATGCATTATTGACAGATTTTGGCAAGAAAACGCTTCAAAACAGATACCTGCTTCCAGGTGAAACGTATCAAGATTTGTTCATGCGGGTGGCGCGCACTTATGCCGATGATAAAACGCATGCAAAGCGCTTGTATGACTATATGTCTTATCAGTGGTTTATGCCGGCAACGCCCGTTTTGGTGAACGGTGGGGCGGGGCGCGGCTTGCCGATTTCGTGCTTTTTGAACGAGGCAGACGACAGCCTTGAGGGCATCTTTGGCACCTGGACCGAAAATGCCTGGCTGGGCGCGCGCGGTGGTGGCATTGGCACTTATTGGGGTAATTTGCGCTCGATTGGTGAAAAAATTCGTGACTGTGGTGAAACATCGGGCATCATTCCTTTTATCAAGGTGATGGACAGTTTGACTTTGGCGATTTCGCAGGGTGATCTAAGGCGTGGTGCAGGGGCCGTCTATTTGCCGATTCACCATCCTGAAATTGAAGAGTTTATTGATATCCGCAGGCCAGCCGGCGGTGATCATAACCGCAAGGTTTGGAACTTGCACCATGGCGTGGTGATTACAGATGCCTTTATGCAGGCCGTTTTGCATGATGATGCCTTTCCGCTGAAAAGCCCCAAAACGGGCGAGGTGGTGTCAAAAGTATCGGCGCGCGCTTTGTGGGCAAAGTTGCTATCCACACGTGTGGATACGGGCGAGCCTTACATTCTTTATATCGATACGGTAAACAAGGCACTGCCAGAAGGGCGGGCTGATTTGGGATTGACCGTCAAAACCTCGAACCTTTGCAGTGAAATCACATTGCCAACGGGGGTCGATCACTGGGGTGAAGATCGCACCGCGGTTTGTTGCTTGTCGTCGCTGAACCTTGAGCATTTTGAATCATGGGAAAAAGATCCGCGTTTTATTGATGACTGCTTCCGCTTTTTAGATAACGTGCTCAGTGATTTTATTGTGCGGGCACCATCTAGCATGAAGCGCGCCACTTATGCCGCCTCGCGTGAGCGTTCGGTGGGGCTTGGTGTCATGGGCTTACATGCCTTTTTTCAGTCCAAAAGCATTCCATTGGAAAGTGTGATGGCCAAAGTGTGGAATAAGCGTATTTTTCAACATATCAAAGAAAAAGCTGATGAGGCCTCGTTGGTGCTTGGAAAAGAGCGCGGTCCGGCGCCTGACCAAGAGTTTTTGGGGTCTCAAGAGCGTTTTTCAAACAAAATTGCCATTGCGCCAACGGCTACAATTTCGATTATTTGTGGCGGCACGTCGCCTGGGATCGAGCCCGTGGTCAGCAACGCCTACACGCACAAAACATTGAACGGCTCTTTTGCCGTGCGCAACAAGCATTTGAAGAATCTTTTAATGCAAAAAGGACACAACACAGATGACGTGTGGGCATCCATTACCCGTCACGAGGGGTCGGTGCAGCAACTTGATATCCTAACGCCGCATGAAAAAGCCGTCTTTAAAACAGCGTTTGAGCTTAACCAAAGCTGGCTTGTTGATCTGGCGGGTGACAGGCAGCCTTTTGTGTGTCAGGCACAGTCACTGAATGTGTTTATCCCCAGTGACATTCATAAAAGTGAACTGCACGCCATTCACTGGTCTGCCTGGGAAAAGGGCGTTAAAAGTATGTATTACTGTCGCTCGAAAACCTTGCAACGGTCTGAAAATTACACGACCTCTGAAAAGCGCAAGGTGCAATTTCAAGAAGAGCCGAAGTTGCCTATGGCTTATGATGAGTGCTTGTCTTGTCAGTAACGTCGCTTCTTTCATCTAAGGCATGGGTACCACAAGGTGAGTGAGGTGTGCCTGCTTTAAGACGTTGTGCTGTCCGTTTGAACCGGAAAGTGGAACAACCTTAAAAGTGGAAGGCCGTCAAAAGAAGACCGTGGCGTGCCCTCGGTGCAGACACAAAAAACGCCTTGCACCGTTGCGCCTGCCTGCTGGCATAGTTTAAGCGCTGTTTGCATGCTGCCACCGGTGGAAATAACGTCATCGCCAAGTAAGATTTTTTTACTGTGTATGGCCTGCACCTGCCGTTTGCTGATAAACATTCCTTTAGAGCCGCTGGTAATAGACGCATAGGGCAGCGCAAAAGCCACCTCCTCAGGTGTTGGTTTGCTGGTCAGTACAACAAGCGGTAGATTGGTTTGCAACGCAAGTAACATCGCAAGACCATTGGATTGGTCGCCTAACGTGACCAAAACATCGATATCGGTGGGAAATTTTTTCGCCAGTGCTTTAGAGGCTGCCGACACGATGGCACAATCTTCTCTAAAGTTAACAAAAGCAATTTTTGCAGGACCCGCTTGCGTGCGAATCGGTATTAAAGGGTAATCACCTTCAAAACCATCAAACGCCACATGAACATTCACCGCATTTAACGCCTCACCGGCAACAGAACAGAGACCGCAAACGATCAGGGGGTACAATACGTTTTTAAGAGATTTGTAGAAAAAACTGCGAGAATGTTTGAGACAGACAACTCTCATGCGAACCAACCCTGTTTTTTATTTTTAACCTATTTTATGTAAAAAAAAATATAAAACAAGCTTTAGAATATCGTTAAAGGGTATATAGGTGTGATGGTGAGAAGCTCTTTGGGGGACGAGGATAGTTTTCTTTCAAAACATCATTAAGCGGAGGAATCGATTTTGGCGGGCATTCTCCTTGTTATTGCGAGGAGAAACTTTGTTTTGACGCGGCAGTCCACGTGTGCCTTCGCCATCAGCATTTTGCAAAAACCCATTTAATAGATTGATTTTTCTTAAAAATTTGCTAAACTTGCGGACGGTGGAAAATGCCCTGCGCACGGATAAAAAGAAAACATAAGAATAACCACTACAGACTCATGCCCTCACGGGGCGGCCAACATGACGTGGCATGCCCCAAAACCGTCATTGCGAGGAGAAATTTTGATTTCGATGCGGCAATCCAGTATGCCTTTGTCGCTTAAGTACCTTGCAAGTGGATCGCCACAGGCTGCGCCTTCGCGATGACGAACAAAAAAGGCGCCGGCTTAATAGAAGCTAAAAAGCGTACGAGACCGTTAAAGCCACGGTATGCATTTGCATGCCTTTTGCCTCGATGCCATATGACGTACCAGACAACGTTGCGTTATGTGACATGTTGGGCATTGATGTGTAAAGATACTCAATACTGCCCATCAAACCCAAAAAGCTCATTTTAAGGCCGCCACCAATTGAAGGTGACCACAGCAACTTTTTATAGGTGTTATTTGAAGAGGCCAGGTTGGTGGCATGCTTTGCTTGCGCACCTGTGAGAGCCACTTTTAGATAAGGGGCTGGTAAAAGAGGCAGGTCAATGCCCACAAGGGCTTCGCCCCCAAAACCCATGTCTTGTGACAGGGTGTGGTTGATCGTGTTGCCCGCAACGTTGGTGCTGGCGCTTTGTTTGGGGACCGCTTGTCTTAGCAAGAAATTGGTGCGCAAAAACATGAAAGGAAGGCCCCAGTCATATCCTAAAGAAAGAGTGCCTAAAAAAGCATCTTTAGAAGACGAGCTTTCATTTTTGTTACCGCTTGTTTCAGCGCTTACCTTCGCTTGCCACTTGTTGTAGCCTGCCACAAAGCCAACGTTTAATCCGGCAGCTAAAGCCGCTTTTGCTTGGGTGCCCATCGCTAAAAAAGATAAAATAGCTACAAAAATCAGACGAGACGTTGTTTTTTGCATAACACACACCCTTATTGAGCAAAAATGATTTGCTTTATATTGCGTTGCTTCACCTAATTTTATGCTAACAAAACGCCATGAATGCAAGCATTATTGACAGTATTGTGGCCTCTTTTTTTGTACGTGTTGCAGAAAGAGCACAGAGGTGTTGTATGCGTTATCTGGTTTTATTTGAAGGGCGCGCGTTTGTTTCCATGCCCCAGCTTTGAATCAGGTCAAACGATGCGGCATCAATGGGAACGACCGAAAGGCGCCCTTGCTTGATCAATGGCAAGCTTTGCAGGCGCGGGTCGCCTTTGATGCGGGACAGCGTCACCGGTTGTTTAAAGCCCGCAACGGTTTTCACATCAACGCTGACAAACTTGGGATCCGTTGTATCGGGATGAGCCGTTGAAATGATGCTGACAACGCCAACGACTTGCCGCTCTTTGCCGGTGTGATAAAAGAACGCGGCGTCACCTTTTTGCATAGAGCGCATATGCTTTTGTGCTTGAAAGTTGCGCACACCGTCCCATTCGGTGACCTTAGAGGCTACTTGCTGTGCCCAAGACCAACAGGTGGGCTCTGTTTTTAAGAGCCAAAATTGTTTTTCCATTGTGTGCTTCTTGCTAAACGATTCAACTCATTAAGCAAGCAGAAACGCATGCCTGTCAAATGGGGCTTGAGAGGAAGCGACTGACCATGCACTTTTAAAGTGAAAGAAAAACCCTAAGGGATCACACGCCTTTTTTGGTCGCCTCTTTCATGCCAAGGCTTTGTTTCAGCGCCTCTTTGGGGTGTGAAAGGCTATATTTAAATTCTTTAAAGCTTTGGTGAATGTCGTTTGTTGTTTGTACAGCCCACAGCACATTTTGCATGCGGCGTATATAAGTGGGGAGTGCCAAAACATGTTTGCCTATTTTTTCGGCTTTGCTGAAAGCCGTATGCGCGGCCATAACGCTTGCCGAGATGGGCAGCACATAGGGGCCAATACTCATATAAGCGGCCACCGCGGTCAGTGTGGCAGCGCTACCAGCGGCAGCCCCTAAAGCCACTGTGGTTTTGGGATGTTTTTTACAAAATGCTGCAACGGCGCCTTCTTCATCCGTTTTTTCGCAAACCTTTATTTCAGATTGGTGCAAACTTTTCGCAAGTTTCTCTGGCAGTGTTACGGTGAAAGAAGGCAGCGTTGCCTCCCTAAAAGAGGGGTCTGACTTAAGTTTGTCGATGGCTTTTTTAAGCCAGGTCAAAGCTTGTTTTTCATTTAAAAAGCCCTTGACCTTTTGAAAAGATTTGTACAAAACGCTTGCGGTTTCAATGCCTGTGGTTAGTGTTGTGACAAAAGGAATAACATGCGGGCCAACGCTTGCACAGCCTGCAATGGCGCACAGCGTGACCGTTGCACCCGCAGCGGCGCCTTTTTTGGCTGCCATAGTGTCGGCGTTGTCGGCATGATGTTTTTGTACTGCACGCGCTGTCTCTTTTTGTTGTTTTTCAGCTTCTTCTGCGACAGCTTTCACGTATTGCTTTGCTTGGGTTAGCGCTCTTTTTTTAAGCTCAGCTTTGCAGGTATCTTTGTATTCTTTGGCTTTTCTTTCAACAAGGTGTAGTGCTTTTTCTTTGGCTGCCTCAAATAAGCCTGCTTTGGGTGCGTTTGTTGAAGGTATATCCGGCATTGGCACCACATGATGTGACTCTTGTGCCCAGGCGGTATGATGAAAAAGACAAGCAAGCACAAGCCAATGTGCCCGTTTTAAAAGAGGGGACATGCTATTTTGCGCTTTGTATTTTTTTTGAGAGCTCTTGCATCGTGCTGTTCAAATCAAACACGGTCTTTTGGACTTCTGTTGTGCTGTAAGGGCCCTCCCATCCAAGTACCAAGCCTGCAGCCTCTATGCCAGCATTGCTTAAAGCGACTGCTTTGCCGCCAGCGGTTGCGCTTCCACGCAGTTCGATGGCGTTACTTGCAAGGCGACTCGATGCGCCTGTGATGTTGCCAGCACTTTTGATGCCTTGGCAGATGGGGAACACCTCTGGTCCTATCTGCACGAACCCTCCCAAATAGCTGAGTGTCAGTGTTGTGTTGGCGCCCTCGGCAAACCCTTCGACAGCTGCCATGGCTTGTGGATGCTTGTCTCGCAGATGTTTGTGTGCACTTTGCGCATGTTTGGCGCTTGATTCAATGGCACGTTGCCCCGTGCTGGCAGCTTTTTTAAGGAACGCGATGAATTGTTTTGCGTTCATTTTACCTTTTTGCCAACTCTTTGGCATCTTGATGGTGGTTCTGACTTCAGGCATTTTGGCACCATGGGGCACCATTTTTTTGATGACTGCACCCAGCTGGTTCATTCTTTTCGCAAGCTGAATGCCGGCGCCTGCTTTCTTGGCTTGTAAGAGGGTGGCATGCATTTCTTTGCTTGTATCCCACAGCATCTGGGCGGTCAGCACACTGACTGTTAGTTCTGAGACATATGTAACCAGCTCGCCACCCACAACAGCGCACACGGCAATTGTGATAAGGGTGGTCATGGCCCCTGCTGCGGCACCTTTTGCTTTTGCCACTGTTGTGGGTGCTGCTTTTGCAAGTTTGCTTATGGGTGTTTTCGCAACCTCTTTGACTTTGCGCGCTTCTTTCTTGGCCGCATTCAGTGCATCGCTTGCAGGCTGTTGCACCCAGGTTTTTAGTAACTTTTTAAAGGCTTCTGCTTTGCCATATGTGAAACGCAAAGCTTGGTTGACTGAAGCCTCAACCTTTGTCACAAGCGCAGGGGGCGTTGGGACAGTCGGCATCCCGAACGCTCCATGCGGAACAGCAGGGGTGCTGTACAAAAAAATCAAAAGAAAGAAAAGCTTTGTGATGAAACGCTTCATAGGTGCCTCTGTTTTATGCAGGTGAGCAAAGCAAAAGGAATGCCAGAACGTTTTTTGAAAATTATATTTGTGCTGCGCATGATAAAAACTTGCGCTTCTTGTGGTGTCGTGGCATGGTCATGACATGACGCAGCCTGTGCTTGACATTGCAACACACACTTTGGCCGTTTTGGCGCGTGAAAGTTTTTTGCTGCCTTTCGTTGCCTTTGGGCTAATGACGCCATGGCGTCGGTCGTTTGCTGACGTGACCTTAATTGTTTTAACTGGTCTTGTAACGTTAAGCTTCTTAGCCGTTTTTATTGACATCAAAGATCTTTCGTATCCTGCGCCTTTGTACGTTTTTCCCAGTGGCCATTTTGTCGGCGTGACGTTGGTTTTTGGGTGGCTGATCAGGTGTGTCTCACAACTTTGGCTGAAAACACTGCTTTTTCTTTTTGTGGCGCTTGTTGGATGGGCGCTTTGGTGGCAAAGCCTTCAAACACCCACAGATCTGTTATTTGGCGTTTTAACGGCTGCGTGTTTTGTAAAAGGGTACCAGATACTTTTGCAACACAAGTGGTGTCATGATTCGCTGAAGGTTGCGGGCATTGTGTTGTCTTGCATGTGTGCGCTGGTAATGACAGGGCTTTTTTATTGGGCGCACGTTGCAGCGCATGTCTGGATTGCCTTTTATATTCTTTGCGGTTTCTCTGTTGCCAATTTGTTTAACCCGATTGAGATCGGCGGTCCGCCGTTTAAGTCTATCGGTGCCACAGGTTTTTTGTTGTTAGGTATTGTGCTGGCGCGTTTTGCAAGTGGCGCTTTGCAGCAAATCTGGGTTGAAGAAGCAGCCTTTTTTGCACCATGGGCAGTGGTAGGCTTTCTGCCCTTGATGATATCTGCTTGTTTTAGAAGATTTTTTTAAAATCTTGCCTTGCGGGCGTGCTCTTGCTCAAATGCTTTATTTGATCAATGATATGGATAAAAATAAAACGTGTCTTATAAAGAGAAAGATAAGAAAAGTGTCTGAAACAAGTGTAGATCATATGCCACAAACGATTTCTCGTCAGTCCAGCGTTGGGCTTTTTGCCTGGCTTGCTTGGGGCTGTGGTGCGTTGTTTTATGCTTACCAGTTTGCCTTGCGTGTGTCACCCAGTGTCATGGCCAGTGAGCTGATGCAAACACTTAGCCTTGATGCAGCGGGTTTTGGCTTGTTGGCATCTTTTTACTATTATGGCTACGCCTTCTTCCAGGTGCCGGCAGGTTCATTGCTTGATGTCTTAGGGGCCAGGCGTGTTTTGCTTGCGTTTGTGGCTCTGTGCTTTGTGGGGGCATTGTGTTTTATGTCACCCTTTTTGTGGCTTGTGTATCTGGGACGCCTTTTAATTGGTATCGGCTCAGCCGCCAGCTTTTTGGCATGTATTAAGATTGCCACAACTTACTTTGCGCCACGTCAAATGGCATTGTTAACAGGTTTAAGTGTTTTCTTGGGCACCATGGGAGCTGTGGGAGGCGGTGCGCCTTTGGCCGCGGGTGTGGGTCTTTGGGGCTGGCGTTTTGTGATGCTGATTTTGGTCGTTATGGCCGTGGGACTTTTTGTGGCCAGCTTTATTTTCGTCAAGCAAACCCCCAAAACACAAGCGGTGGCAGATCAGCCCAAAACCTCTTTGGTGCAAGATCTTAAAATGCTGCTGTGTAAAAAACAAACATGGGTCATTGGGCTTTACGGTGTCTTGATGTATGTACCCTTGGCTACGTTTTGTGATCTTTGGGGGCCATCCTGCTTGGTGGCGATGTATGGTGTGACAACAACCGATGCTGCTTTTTTGGTGTCTCTTATCTATATCGGCTTGGGTGTGGGGGCGCCGCTTAGCTCGATGGTTTTGGGTTGGTTTAAAAGCTATCGACTGTGCTTTTTTGCCTCAAGCAGTTTAGGTGTGACGCTGTTCCTGCTTTTGCTGTCGGGTTGGTCAATGCCTTACTATGCGCTGTTTGCCCTTATGTTGGCCATTGGCCTTGCGATTGCGCCACAGGTGATGGCTTTTCCGCTGATTACACAGCTGAACCCCCAGCGTATTACAGGTACAGCCAGTGGTTTGCACAACATGATCTGCATGCTCAGCGGTGTGGTGATGCAGCCTCTTGTGGGCAACTTGCTTGAGTGGCGCCTTAAAGCAGGCGGCGTGCCACAAAAAGAAGACTTTATGTTCAGCCTAGCTGTGGTGCCTGTGGCGCTTATGCTGGCCTTTGTGTGCACCTTTTTTGTCAGCTCTGTGCGTCATGAAACGTCGGCGTAACTTTTTTTGTAAAGCACATCCATCTTTTTGGTATGTGCTTTAAATAGCTGAAGATCTTTGCCTGCAAGCTTGACGCGTGGCAGCATTTTAACCGACTTGGGATTAATTTGGCGGCCGTTTTTCAAAAGCTCAAAGTGCAGGTGAGGGCCGGTGGCGCGTCCGGTGGCGCCCACATACGCAATAACATTGCCTTGCTTCACGCGTGAGCCCACCCTAAGGCCTTTTTTAAAGCCATTTAAGTGCGCATAGGCTGTTGAGTAACCCGAGATGTGACGAATACGGATATAATTACCATAGCTGCCTCGGCGGCCAATGCAGACAATCGTTCCGTTGCCAGCGGCCATCACAGGTGTGCCGCGAGAGGCCGCAAAGTCAACACCGCGGTGCATCTTTGTGTAACCCAGAATGGGGTGTGAGCGGTAGCCATAACCTGAGCTAAGACGTGCGCCATCCACAGGCGTGCGCAAGAAATAGCTTTTAAGGCCCTGGCCTTTTTCATCAAAAAAGTCCACGTCTGCATGGCGTGAGCGTTTAAAATAATAGATGCGTGTTTTTTTGCCGCGCAAGATCACCTCGACCAAAAGACATTTCTCTTGTTTTTCGGCACCGGTTTTTTTATTGACGCGTTTCTCAAACAAAATGCGAAACTGGTCGCCTGGGTGCAGATCGCGCTGCAGGTCAAATTTATAGCCAAGTGCTTGCACCACTTTGTGCAGCATGCGCGTGTCCAAGCCTTGCTTGCGGGCATCTTGATAAAAACAGGTGCGAATGCGCCCTTGCACCAGTTGGTGCCTGCTTTCGGTGGGATGTACAATGGTTTTGGCGGTAAAGGTGCCTTGTTTGTTACGCGTGATGCGCACCTCTTTGGCAAAACCTTTTTTGATAGAAAGATAGTTAAGGCAGATCTCGTTTGTGGTCTCACCAGGCTTATAGTTAATTTTAAAGTGTGTGCCCGTTTTGATATCGCGTACGTTGATGTGCTTTTTTAGCTCTTGCACAACGTTGTTGCGGTCTGTTAAGCCAACGCGGTTCTCTTGCAACGTTTGTGTGATGGTGCTGCCAGCTTTGACGATAATATTTTTTGAAAAAACCAAAGGGTCGGGCGCTGGCACAAAGCGTGTGACTTTTTTGGCAGGCTGCGAGGGCGATGGTTTTGTGTGAAAAAAAGAAAGCTGTGATCGCCAGCTTAGCGAACAAAGGGCCACAAGATAGGTGGCCAAGATGGGCGCCAGGCCCACCATAAGGCGTTTTCTAAACAAAAGCGTTTGCGGCGAGGTGCTGGTAAAAAGATTTTTCTTCAAAAACTGTCGCATGTCTTCTAACAAGGCAAAAAAGGGTTAAATAAGTACTGCATGTGTGGTTAAGTGTCCTTTTTGTTCCCAAGATAACTGCTTAAAGAGCGCATTTCTTTTTGCGTAGCCGACAGGTGTGATTCAAGTTGTGCAAAAAAGGTTTCTAAAAACCGCGTAAGCGAGGTTTCAAAATGCAGCCCCTTGTCTTGATAACGCAAAACAAAGGTTTGAAGCGATTGGGCAATTTGCTGAATGTCTTGCCTGTATGTTTGTGCGCTGGCGCTTGCCTCTTCCGAGGTGATGACAAACTTTTTAAGGGCATGTGACAAATGCAGCATGCCGTCACGCAACAACTTTTGTTCGTTTTGCTGCAGTGTGATCAAACGCTCGGTTTTCTCAAGCGATGACGAAATTTCCTGCCAAAACACCTTCAAAGGCTCAAGCCAGCCCATCTCGGCGTGCATTTTTTCATTTTTTAAAAGCCAGGCACGTTTGCAATGGGCTTCAAACACACACCATACGCTTTCAAAATGGCGATGAAAGCTTTTTATTTTCATCGAAAAAAAGCCTAAAACAAGGGCGCCTAACATGCCAAAAAGCGACGTGCTAAAAGCCGTTTGCATGCCGCCCAAGGGTTGTTTCAAGGCATCTTTTAGCAAAAAGATAAAAGGGGCGCCGTCGGCGTTTTGCAAGTCAAGATTGGTCAGTGCACTGACCACGCCCTGAATGGTAAGCGACAGCCCCCAGAACGTGCCGATAAGGCCCAAAAAAACCGAAATGCTGATCAGGTAGGTTAAAAGCGACAAGGCAGTCTCAAGGCGCGTGCTTAACAATGTGCGATACAGCTCTTTTTTGTCAGACGATGGTGTGCCGCCAAATATTTTATAAAGCCATAAGGGGGCGTTCTCGATGTGCTCGGGCAAAAAATCTGGCGCCCAGGCTTTGAAGAAAAGAAAGCCCTTTTGCACCTGCCATGTGTGAAACAAGCTGTAGGTAATGCCCAAAGTGATGCAAACGATAATGGCGGTGTTTAAATAAACATTGGCAAAGAAAAACGTGATTAAAAGATTTCTGCACACAAGGGCGCCCAACAAAAGGACAAAAGTTGCCAACAATGGCCACCTTAAAAAAGAAGCCGCAAAGTGAGGTGTTGGCGGCGATTCTGTGTGCATAGGATGCGTCCCAAAGAGTTTAACACGCAGTACATGCAATAAATGTTTGAAAAACAGAGGCATGCCTTATCGTTGGCATGCTACTAAAATGGCCGTGTCTTCGCAAGGGGTGGCCGCAACTTTTCACGTGGTTTTTCGGCGCAAACGACGAAGTAAGGTTTTTTGAGAGATTTTTCTGTAAAGTTTTATAAACAGCGTGTCTTGCTTGCAAGCATTTTTTCACGCTAAGGTGAAACAAAAAAGTTATTTCATTTTATGGATTTTTCTCTTTGGGCCCTTTTTGCCGGCGCAGACTTTGTGGTGCAGCTGGTGATGATTGCGCTGGTGGCTGCCTCGATGGCCGCATGGTCAATCTTTTTTTCAAAGGTGCTTTTGCTGCGGCGCCTTAACACACTGTCTTCTGTTTTTGAGCACCAACTTTGGTATGGAAACTATCCCTTAGAGCGTCTTTACAAGCTGTTTGGAAAAAATCCCAAAGAACCTTTTTCAAATCTGTTTCAAACCGGCTTAAAAGAAGGTGCCAACCTTTCTCATGTCAAAACAGACACCATGCAAGCGAAAGAGGCAACCAAAAAGTACCTTGAAGATATTGTCTCGGTTTTGGCGCGCAAAGAGCTGCAAGGGTTGCAAACGCACATTGGTTTTTTGGCGTCCATTGCGTCAACGTCTCCTTTTATCGGCCTTTTTGGCACTGTTTGGGGCATCATGGGCAGCTTTGAAGCCATTGCCAAAGCAGGCGATACCAGCTTAACCGTTGTGGCACCTGCGATTGCCGAGGCCTTGTTTGCAACGGCCCTTGGCTTGTTTGTGGCGATTCCGGCCACGCTTTGCTATAACAAGCTGACAAACGATTTAAAGCAGTATGGCGTCAGGCTGCAGACATTTTCAAAACAACTTTGCCTGTTTTTAGCTAAAGAATTGGCCACAAAAGGCATTCAACGGACATAGTGTGATGGCTTTTTCTTTGTTTGATTCTGATCAGGATCCCTTAGAGTCAAAACCCATGGCCGAGATCAATGTGACGCCAATGGTGGATGTGATGTTAGTGCTGCTGGTGATTTTTATGGTGGCGGCACCTTTGATGACGGGCAGCGTGCCGGTTGATTTGCCCAAAGGAACGCGCGCGCAAAAATCTGTTAAAGAAGCACCATTGATTTTAACCCTTGATGTGCAAAAAAAGCTTTATGTGGGCAAAAGGCATGTGACTAAAGATCAGCTAGCGGATGCGCTTGGGCCGCTTGATAAAAACAAACGCGTTTATCTAAAGGCCGATCGAAGACTGTCATATGGCGAGGTGATGACGCTGATGGATGATTTACAAAGCCTGGGATATAGTCTTGCGTTGCTTAGCGAGACAAAAAAACCGGCCGCAAGACGCTAGCGGTAGAAAGGTCGCTGTTTGACGTGAGTTACCAAGACCCAGCGCAATTTAAGTTTGCTTTTTGTCTTTCGTGTGCGTTGCACTTGGTGATCGTGACGGCGCTGGCCCTTTCGTGGCGTTTTGAAAAAAACACCATCAAAGAGCCCTTTGCGATGCCCATCGAGCTTTTGTCCGAGGCAGACCTTGCATGGCCTGAAGAGCCCAAAGTACCCGCGCCGGTGGTCAAGTCAGAAAAGCCGGCAGAAGTCAAAAAAGAAACGCCGCCCGAGCCGCCAAAAAAAGAAGTGCCCAAACCCACACCTGATAAAGTGCCGGTGCCCAAGCCAAAAAAAGAGGTTAAAAAGCCGACGCAGAAAGCCAAGCCAAAAAAAGAGGTTAAAAAGCCAGAACCCAAAAAGTCGGCACCTAAAAAACAGAAAAAGAAAACCCTTGATGAGCTGTTGGCGGCCACACAGTCTGTGGGCAAAAGCGGAAGCAAAAAAGGGTCTCGCCGTGCCAGTCAACGGGCGTTGGCGCTTGAAGAGATGGCGAAGAAAAAGCGTCTGATCTTCTCGATTCAGCAGCAACTGATGGCTTGCTGGCACATTAGCTCTGAGAACGTGCGTAACGCCACAGACATTGTGGTGGCGGTGGCACTGCGTTTGGGGGAAGAGGGGTACATTCTGTCAGCGCGTACGTTGCGCAACAAAAGCACCTATACGCATCTGCATTTTAAAGAAATGGAGCAAAGCGTGCACCGCGCCTTTGATAACCCGCAATGCAAGCCGCTTCATCTGCCAAAAGAAATGTACGATACGTGGAAAGAGGTCATCATCCGCTTTTCGCCCAAAGACTAAGGCACAACCATGATACTTGCGTCCTCTGCTGTTGAATCGTTTGCCGAGGCGATTTTGGTGTGGTACGGGCAAAGCGCGCGGTCTTTTTTGTGGCGCCAAGAAAAGCCGAACCCTTACCATGTGTGGCTTAGCGAAATGATGCTGCAGCAAACCACCACCCAAACGGTGACGCCGTATTTTGAAGCTTTTACCAAAAAGTGGGGAAGCTTTCAGCACCTCAGCCAAGCGTCACTGTCTGATGTTTTGCAGCAGTGGCAAGGGCTTGGCTATTACAGGCGGGCTGAAAATGTATGGCGTTGTGCTAAAGAGGTCGCCACAAACCATCAAGGCACTTTGCCGCAAGAGGTCGATGCGCTTTTAAAGCTGCCTGGCATCGGCCCTTACACCGCAGCGGCCATTAGTACTATTGCTTTTGAAAAGCCCGCTGTTGCTGTTGATGGCAATATCGCACGGGTTTTTGCGCGCCTTTTATGTCTTAAAGAAAGCGCAACCGATCTTTTAAAAGGGGTGCGCCTTAAGGCCAAAAGCTTTTTGCCTCAAGAGCCTGTGCTGAAAAACAAATCTTTCCCAAGGCCTTATGGTGATTATACCCAGGCATTGATGGATCTTGGTGCATCGATCTGTACGCCTCAGGCACCCAAATGCTTGCTGTGTCCCGTGCGCTCATTTTGTAAAGCTGCGCGCCTTGGCACACAAGGTGAGTTTCCACGCAAAAAAGAAAAGAAAGCTCAGCCGCATCGTTATGGCGCGTTTTTCTTTGTGGTGTGCAAAAAAGACGGCACTTTTTTGATGCAAAAAGAACAAAACGCTTTGCTAAAGGGCTTGTGGAGGCCGTTAACCACTGCATGGGGTGCGCAAAAACAAGATTGGGAGATGCCCCTGGCATCAACGTGGCAGAACATCGGCACGGTTCAGCACGTTTTTACTCACTTTAAGCTTTGCCTTGAGCTTTTCTATACCCAGGTGCCCGACAAAAACGTCTCGCACGAAGGAACCTGGCTGTCGCTTACGGATCTTGAAGACTATCCTGTTTCAACGTTGGCGAAAAAAGCGCTAAAGTGTTACAAGGGCTTTGTGTCACCAAAGGCAGCGTGAACGATATGGCGATTTTAGGCATTGAAAGCAGCTGTGATGAAACGGCGGCTGCGGTGATTGATAACAAAGGTAAGGTGCTGGCACACCAGGTGGCCTCGCAAATTAAAGATCATGCAAGTTGGGGCGGTGTGGTGCCGCAAATCGCAGCCAGGGCGCATGCCGAAGTGCTGGGTCCCCTTGTGCAAAAAACACTAAAAGAGGCCAATCTTGCCGCGAGAGATCTTGAGGCTGTTGCAGCCACCGCAGGGCCGGGCCTTGTGGGCAGTGTGATGCTGGGGCTGGTGTTTGCCAAAACCATGGCCGCGGCGCTTGATAAGCCTTTTTTAGCCATCAATCACCTTGAGGGGCACGCTTTGTTACCGCGTCTTACCAATGACGTGCGTTTTCCTTATCTGCTGCTGCTTATCTCGGGTGGGCACACGCAGTTTTTTGTGGTGAACGATTTGGGCTCATACGTTTTATTGGGCCAAAGCCTTGATGATGCCTTGGGTGAAACTTTTGATAAAGTAGGGCGCCTTTTAGGTTTGCCTTATCCCGGCGGGCCTCACATTGAAAAAATTGCTCAAACCGGCAACCCCCAAGCCTTTACCTTGCCCGCACCCCTTAAGGGGCGTTCGGGGTGTGATTTTTCGTTTTCTGGTCTTAAAACCGCGGTGGCCCTTAAGGTGCAGGCGCTTCAAAAAGAACTGCAAGCGCCACAAGCCAAGGCCGATATGGCCGCCTCGTTTCAACACACCATTGGCCAGGTGTTGACTGATCGTTTGCGTCATGCCATCAAAATGGCGCGCATGCACCAACCCAACCTTAAAACGCTGGTGATTTCAGGCGGCGTGGCGGCCAACCGTGCTTTGTTTCAAAGCATGGAAGAGGCCGCCGTTCCCCTTGGCCTGCAAGTGGTCACACCGCCGCCTGCCTTGTGCACCGATAACGGTATCATGATCGCCTGGGCAGCCTTCGAGCGTTATCAGCGTGGCTATCGCTCGCCGCTTTCAACCGATGCGCGGGCGCGCTGGCCTTTGTCTCAGGCCACCCTTGTGCCAGAAGAAGAGGTCTCTATCGATGCGGTACTGGCTAAAGGGGTTGACCAGAGTTATGATGCAAGTCTGTAAGTATGTTGTAGCTTTGCGGTACTTTTAGGCAAAAGGAAGGCAACAGATGTTAGGCATTTTAGGCGCAGGTGCTTTTGGGCAGGCCTTGGCGATCACGGCCTCGCGGGCGTTGCAAGAACGGGCTGTCTTGCAACCTGTTTGGATGTGGGCGCGGCGTCAAGAAAGTGTCGATGCGTGGTCTCAGACCCATGGCACGCAGCATCCATCGGTTAAGGTCACAACCGATCTTGCGCAACTGGCGCAGCAAACAACGGCGCTTGTGTATGCGCTGCCCGCACAAGTGATGCGCCCTTTTTTTTCAGCCAAAGCGTGTGCGCCCTTAAAAGCAGCCACGCGTCCGTTGTTGATTGCCTCAAAGGGCATTGAGGCTGCATCGGGTTTATTACTGCCGCAAGTGGCACAAGACCTTCAGATGCCCAACCCCTTGGCCATTTTATCGGGCCCCCATCTAGCCAAAGAGCTGTGTGCACCAACATCAGCGCCCACCATTGGACTTATTGCTGGTGAGGCCGCAAGTTTTGTTGGGCACCTGGCCCATAAAGATTTTTTGCTCCAGAGAACGCAAGACGTAACAGGCGTTGCGTTTGCAGGGGCGTTTAAAAATGTGATGGCGCTTTGTGCGGGGGTGATGCGTGGTGAAAACGTGCCGCAAAATACCCAAAGTGCGTTTTTGGCGAAGGGGCTTTGGTTGATGCAACAAATGAGCGTTTTGTGGGGCGCGCAGCAAGAAACCTGCCTTGAGCCGGCGCTGTTGGCAGATTATATTTTAACCACCGGCTCAAGTGCGTCGCGCAACACGCGCGCAGGCATGCTATTGGGGCAGGGGCAACCCTTTGACTTTCTGAAAGACCAACCCTTGGCCGAGGGTGTTTTAACACTTAAAGCATTGCAAAAGCGTCTGCAGAAAAAGGCATACATTGTGCCCTTTGTGGATGCGCTGGCGCTGCGCGTGTTTAAAGCCAAACCACTGTGCTGGGCGCAACTGCTTAAAGACGGTTTTTGCCTTCAAAAGTGCTAAAGACATCTTGCGCCTCTTTGCGATGACGGCAAAACTATTTTGTAAAAGTTTACAAAACTGAACAGTTTTTTATTCTAAAAAGATTATATCTGATGATTTTAGAAAAATTGTGATGCAAATATCACATAACTATATAAATATTGCTCTTATGTATTTATTTTATAGTTATTGTTTAAGACTTAATAGTATTATTTATTATCAACAAAAGGGAGTTTATTATATGAAAACATTAAAAGTTCTTGGTATTGCAGGTTTGTGTCTTACAAGCGTAGCGTCTGTTGCAAAAGCTGACCCCACACAATTCACCGGCTTTCAAGTAGGTGGCTTGTTGGGTATGTCTGGTATGCACTTCAAAGATGATACTGGTTCAACCGATGGTTATCTCTCAAAAAGTGGTGCGTCACTTGGTTTGTATCTTGGTTATGGTATGGTTTTTTCGGGTTTCTTTGTGGGTATTGACGGCAACTACACGATGCCCTTTGTTGAATTAAAAACGCCAGCGGGCAAAGAAAAGTACAAAAGCAGTGCTGATTTGGCTTTGCGTTTTGGTATGGATCTTAACAAAGTGGCGCTTCCTTATCTGCGCTTGGGCTATGCCATGAACAAAATAGAGAGCGACACCTTCTCTGGATTTACCTATGGTGTAGGTATCGATACAAAGCTTGCCCCTCAAATGGTTCTGGGTTTTGAGTTCATGCAAACCGCTGATTGTGAGAAGAATGGTACAAAAGCAAACTTTAATACCGCACGCATTAAAGTTGCCTTCCACCTTTAAAAAACCGTTTTTTCAGGTTTAATATCTGCTAAAAGCAAACAGGAGATCCAAATTCTTGGGTCTCTTTTTTTATGCGTGCCAAACCTTGCATGTGGATCGCGCGGGGCTACGCCTTCGCGATGACGATGAGAGGGGGGATGGTCATTCGCGATGACGACCAAAAGGACGCGGCAGTCCTCCTAAAACCGTCATTGCGAGGAGAAACCTTTGTTTCGACGCGGCAATCCATGTGTGCTTTAGCTGCTTAAGGCGCCGTGATAAGTGATCGCGCGACTTCACGATAACACTTTGACTCCCTTTAAGCGCGTTTATCAGGCTTTGTGGATGTGTCCGCTTTTTTATCGGTGTGTTGAAATGATACTTCAAGCAGTTTAATTTGGTTGCGGTGGCGCTTAACCACTTTGATTTTTAAGCCATGGGCGTGGAAGATTTGTTTTTCCTTGGGAATATAGCCTGCCACATCCAGCAAAAGGCCCGCCAGCGTGGTGGCGCCATTTTCAGGCAGCTCAAGGGCGTGCTCGCGGTTAAGATCACGCAGACTTACGGTGCCTTCAACCAAAAAGCGGTTGTCCCCTAAAAGCGTAATGCCCGTTAAGGGTTCATCGTATTCATCTTTAATATCACCGACAATTTCTTCCAAGATATCCTCAAGCGTCACAATGCCGATCAGGGCGCCATATTCGTCAACCACAAACGCAAAGTGTTCGCGGCGTTTTCTAAAGGCCTGTAATTGTGCGATCAGCGTGGTGCTAGCAGGGATAAACCACGGCTCGGTTTGCACCTTTGTGATGTCAATCTCATCAGGCTTGCGCTTTTCAAGGGCGCAAAACAGCGTTTTGATATGCAAAAGCCCCACAATGTTTTCAGGCACATTTTTCCACAAGGGAATACGTGTAAAAGGTGAGCCCAGAACCTGCTTTACCAAGTCCGCACTTTTAAGCGAGCAGTCAAGGGCAAACATATGGTGGCGGTGAACCATCACTTCTTCAACGGTGATCGATGTAAGATCCAGGATATTTTTAAGCATAATCCGCTCGGGCGCGGCAGCGTGTGCTTGAATATGAAGATCAATGGCGCCTTTAAGCTCGTCCAGTGTCGAAATTTTTGCAACGCCTTTGTCGTTTGACATGCCCACAAGGCGCAACGACATGTGCGCAATCACATCAATCAACCGCGTTAAGGGAAAGCAAGACTTTTGCAACAATCGCACAGTGGGCGCCACAAACATGGCGGCACGCTCGGCACGTGTATAGGTTAAGGCCTTGGGCAGCACCTCAAGATAAATGGTAATCAGCGCGCTTAATAAAACGGCAGCATACAGCACACCGGTTTCGCCAAAGGATGCGGTGAAAAAGTTAGTGCAAATGGCCGTCAAAGAAGTAAGCACAACGGTATTGGCCAGCAAGATGGTGGCAATGATCTGACTCATATTTTTCTGTAGTTCAAGCACCAGTTTTGCGTGCTTAAAACCTTGTTTGTGAAAATGGTGCAAACGAATGGGCGAAGCTGACGTAAGCGCCGTCTCGCTGGCCGACAAGAAAAATGAGGCGCACGCAAAAAACATGATCAAAAGAATCATGCATGCTCCCAACGCACAAAAGGCGTCTTAGATAAAATTTTTGCGAAAAAAGAAAGGATGCCTGTTCCTAAAATACTTGGAGGGTCATCGTTCATAAAATAAGTTAGCTCCCAGCTGCCTGCCCCACTATAAGGGAAAAACGCCACAAAAGCAAAGATCCTTTTGCGACAAAGTATAATTTTTCTTTTCCTTCTATTATTCTTCCAAAAAAAGATTAAAAAAAGATACCGGAGTCAAATCAACCTATTGTTTTTTAATTTTTTTTAAAGTGTGTCGTGACATGCTTGTGTGTCCATTTTAAAAGTAAGCGTTACATGCCTTCTTCTAAACAGACCGCTAAAGTAGATGCAGCGCCTGCGCCCAAAAAGGTGAGTGCGCGTTTAAAGTTTGCGCAAGATCTAGACGTCTTGTTCGAGGCTGCTATGAAAGCGCGCAACTTTACCGCAGCGCTTAAAGCCAAAGAGCTGATCGGGAAAACCAAGGGGTTTTTCGCACCCAAAGCGCCGACCAAACCCACGTCTCAAAACGATAAAGAAAGTGAAACCCTCAATCTTGAAAAGTTGTCGGTTAAAGCTTTGGAACAGGCCCTTTTAAAAATTGAACAACATATCAAACGCTAACAAATGTACAGAAGGCTAGCCGCGCTTTAACGATCACAGTATACTGCGGTGTAATGGTTGATGTGTAGAAAAAAGAGGTGTGAATGGGGCTGTCGTGCGGGTTGCTGGGGTTGCCAAATGTGGGCAAGTCAACGCTGTTTAACGCCCTTTCTGGCAAGGTGGCCGCCGAGGCCGCCAATTATCCGTTTTGCACCATCGAGCCTAACAAGGGGCGTGTGGCGGTGCTTGATGACCGCCTTCAAAAGCTAACCACCTTGTCAGTCTCCAAGTCAACGGTGCCTTCTTACGTCGACATCACCGATATTGCAGGCCTGGTGAAGGGCGCTAGTCAGGGCGAGGGGCTGGGCAATCAGTTTTTGGGTCACGTGCGCGAGGTGGATGCGTTGCTGCATGTGGTGCGGTGTTTTGAAGACAAAGACATCACCCATGTCAGCGACAAGGTGGATCCCTTAAATGATGTTGAAACCATCGAGACCGAGCTTTTGTTGGCCGATTTGCAAAGTTTAGAAAAACGCCTGCCCGCGCTTGAGAAAAAAGTGCGTCATGTGCAAAAAGAGCTGAAACCTCTTTTAGATGTGGTCAAAAAGGCGCATGAGTTTGTTTCAAACGGAACGCCTTTGCGGAATGCGTCATTTACCAAAGACGAGCGGCCTTTGCTAAAAGAGTTGCAAATGCTAACCGCAAAGCCGGTTTTGTATGTGCTAAATGTCAGTGATCAAGATCTTGCAACGGGCAGTGACTTGTCGCGTGCTTTTCAAAAGGCGCATCCCAAAGCCTTAACGCTTGTGATGTCGGCAGCGATTGAGGCTGAAATTGCAGCGCTGTCGCCCGATGAGCAGTCAAGCTTTTTGCAAGATCTGGGGCTGCAAGATTCGGGTTTGTCGCGTCTGGCCAAGGCAGCGTATCAGCTTTTAAATCTTTCAACTTTTTTCACAACGGGTCCGCAAGAAACCCATGCGTGGTCGTTTGTGCAAGGCATTGGGGCCCCGGCGGCTGCAGGTTTAATTCATACGGATTTCGAGCGCGGCTTTATTGCCGCCGAGGTCATGTCCTTTGAGGACTTTGTGCAAGCGGGCAGTGAGGCTGCGGCCAAAGCGGCAGGTAAAGTGCGTATTGTGGGCAAAGATTACGTCATGCAAGACGGCGACGTGGTGCATTTTCGGTTTAATGTGTAGACGTCACACCTAAGACGTTCTGTGCAAGGAAAAAACTTCTGTTGCGATATTTGGGATGCCTTTCACAATTTGTTTGCAATGACGTTGTTTTTTGTGTTTTATGTAGAAAAAACAAAATGTTGTCAGGTTTTGGAATGAAAAAGGTCTTCTTTGTTGGTGAGCTCAAGATACGTCTTTTGCTAACTTTCTTACTTCTCTGTGCAGGTGTTGCCATAGCTGTCAATTTGCAGCGTGTTTACAGGCAGAACAAGCGTGTTTATCAGCATCTGACCAATCATCCTGATGCAAAAAAAGGGCCCTATTACCCCTATGATCCGTGCCGCATTTTGCTTGAAAAAGCTTACACGGCCTTTAAGGTGCCTAAAGGGGGTGTGATTCATGTGGGTGCGCACAGTGCGGAAGAGCTTCCGGTTTACCAAAATCTGGGGATCAAAGATATTTTGTGGGTTGAGGCCAACCCGAATGTTGAAGAGGATCTGCGCAACCGTGTTAAACATCACAAAGGGTCGCGCGTGGCGATTTTTGCAGCAGCCTCTGAAGAGGGTGAGTGTGTTTTACAGGTGCCACATGCAACGGGCTTGGCCTCTTTGTTAAAACCCACTGAAACTGCATCAAAGTTTCGTCCTACTTACATGAAGAATATTCAAGAGATTCAGACGAAAAAAATGCCACTGGATCATTTTCTTGCGTCTATGCCCGATAAGCCTTCTTATAATGTGCTGGTGATTGACACGCAAGGTTATGAAAAGTGGGTGCTTGAGGGCGCATCCAAGACACTGCAAGAAATCGACGCGATTGTGGTCGAGGCGACTTTTTTTGACATGTATGAAGGGGCGCAGACCATTGACGTACTTGATGACATGTTGCGTGCAAAAGGTTTTGTGCGTCTTGAAACACTGTTGCCAACTTATCACATTGATGGCGACGCGCTTTATGTGAAGAAGCGTTTTTTGGCAAAAGGCAGTGCCGCGCCACGTAAACGCGCATCTATTGGTTAAGCTTCGTCTCTGAACAAAAAGGCTGCACAGGCTGTTGGCGGGCCGTGTGCAGCAGTAAAATTGTTTCTAAAAATGGCGTGCACGGGGGTATGCGTGCCTTTAAGATACGCACGGGGATAAATGTTACTTTTGTGATTCCAAAACAGACTGTAAGCCACTAGCATGTTGCTTCAAAGCTTTTTCAGCTTCTTTAGATAAAAATGTCAGTGCATCTGAACATCCAATATCCAGTTTGAGCCAATTTGTCCTAGAACTTGACGTGCTTCCTGAATATTGATAGTAGACGGGACCTACGGTCAACAAATCCTCACCATCTGGTTGGCTGAGTGTCAACAATAAGTTGCTATATCCTTCGTGTGGGGTTGCATCGTAAGGTGTAACCGCTTGACCAGCCATGTTGGTCAGTCTTGATGTTATCGGCCAGTGTTCCGTTTTGGTTTCACCAATTTCTTGGGTTGTGGTCTTTATCTTGATACCATTTGGTGGAAGTGTCTGCTCTCTCAAAAGTGGTGTGGTGCCATCGAGGGGCAGGGTGAGATTGACCTCTTGACTTGCTGTGAGGTCTGGTTGCGTATTCGCCTGCCTGATGCTGTCAGAGAGTGTGACCTTAAAGGTTGTGCCGCCTTCAATCGAGACAGGGGCGGCCTCTTTGTGATTCATAACAGAACAGAAGGTACTGACCTTGTCTTGGATTGCGTTATAGTCTGTTTGCTGTTCTTTAGCTCTCAACATCCAAAAAATATCGTTGGGGAGCAAGGTGAAATTATGGTTAGCCGGGTTGATGCGTACCGTTTGCCACCCATTTTCTCCTTTCTGAAGAGGTTGGTAATACATGCTATGGCGCTCACTAAAATCAAGGCGGTTGCTAAAACGGGAAGGGTCGCTCTTTTGGCATTGGTAATCAAAAAAGGTTTTGAGTGGTTCAATGAGCTGTTGTGCTGTCATGCCTTGCAGTGTGTTGACTGGGGTGTTGTCAGAATCTTTTGTCTGAAGCTTTTCTAGAAGCCCCCGTGTCAGGTATCCGTCGTCGTCAAGAACTGTAATGGGTTGGCCATGTGTTGGCAGATGGAAGGCATAATGAAAGCCTTTTTTTGGGGTGCACCAGGGCCCAGGGGTCCAGTGTTGTTGTTCGCCTCCATTCAGAAGCGTGCTGCTGATCACCAGCTTTTTTTCTGCTGTTGGTATTTCCCTGCCTGCGTATGTTTGGGGGGGTGTTTCGCACACAACATCTACGCCTAACTGTTTGCCTGTGTAAGCTTCTGCATCTACAGGCAGAAACGTAATTTTTGAACAATAGCCCAGGTTTTCATCAGGGGGAGTGAGCTCAAGCTTTTGTACGCGCAGCTCTCTTGTCTCTGGGGGGGCGCAGCATGCGCTGTGTTGCTGTGGCCCACAAATAAACAGGTCGTCAATGCGGCAAGACAACTGATTGTTTTATGTTTTAAATACATAAAAAAACTCCAAAAAAGTAATATTCATTTTTATTTTTCTTATTTGATAATTTTTTTGGTATAAAAAAAATTTTTTTGACAATTATATGTAAATATTAATATATGTTCTTTTTTTGATAATATTTGATGTATTTTGGGTGATTTTAAGTCATAAAAAGACAGTTTATTTATTTATTTTTATACATTTTAATTGTTTATCTTTTTATTTTTGTAATTTATGTATAAAAAATAACTATTGGCACTTTTTGTATTTTTATCTTAAATGTGTTTTTTTGCCGGGGGGTGGCCATGCATTGCTTGCCAGCGATGGGCTGACCTCAACAATGCATGCACGGGTGTGAGGCGCTTTTAAAAAAGTGTATAGCGTGCGTGCGTGTCGTTTGGCAGTCTTAACACCGTATCTTCTTCTTGATAGGGTGGCGCGCCTGTGATAGATGAGCGTCTTCTGTGCTCATCTGGCGCATACCAGTCACATC
Source organism: Holosporaceae bacterium (assembly GCA_049607645.1). GTDB lineage: Bacteria > Pseudomonadota > Alphaproteobacteria > Holosporales > Hepatobacteraceae > JBAJNL01. Next base: position 120,968 of record JBMYWS010000001.1, read on the forward strand.
TTTTGTGAGACAGCTTAAAGTAAGAGATCACTTTTTTGATCTTTTGCAAAAGGGTCTTCTGAAGGTGCTGCACCACAACTCCCTGTGGTGTGTCCCAAAGATCCAGATGGGTTTCATTGATATGACCAGGTACATTGTCTTGGTGACGACAATAAAGGGGGCCCGCTGTGGCAAAGGGCTCCTCATCTTTTGCTTTGTGGATGCTGACCGAAAAGCCTGTGTAGGTTGCATCGTGATCGCCTTCGGCGTTGTGCGCAACATGTTCGGTAAAGGTGAAAAAGACAGGCCAGTTTTCTGTTGTGCCCTGATCGGGGGGCGTGTGGTAGGTAACAATCTGTAGAAGACCTTCTGTTTGGGGTGAGATGTCGGGTCCAAACAGAACAGTCAAGCCTCGCTTGCACTTGGGCAAGGCAAGTGTTTTGATTTGCTTTAAGGTGTCAGAAAGCGTGACAGCAAAAAGGGCACCGTTACGTAAGGGTGCGCGCAGCGTTTCTCGATTATCAAGCACGGTGCACCATGTTGTGACTTCCGTTTGAATGGCCTGATGGGTGTGGCGTTGATGTGGCGCCTTAAAAATATCTCGCACTGTTTGGGGAATCAAAGAAAAACGGTGGTCATTCGGGTTAATGACCACTGCTTGATATCCTTGATGCTCTTCTTGATTCACAATGTCATAATAGAGGCCAAGGCAGTTTTCAAAACGAAGGCGATTGCAAAACAGGTCAGGGCGATGGTTATAGCATTGATAGTCAACAAATGTGATCAGCGGTGTCAAAAGCGTTTTGGCGGCATGGCCCTGCAGTGTCGGTAAGGACGCGGCTGCCTGTTCAGCATTCTCTTGGGGTTGGCGGGTTTCAAGTTTTTCCAGCAAAATGCGTGTGAGAAAACCTTCCCTATCACGTATTGTAAGCGTTTTGTCATTCTTTTGCAGATAGTGCGTGTCAGAATAAGCGAACAAATCATGCGGCGTCTGATCTGCAAACGGTTTGTCAGCGGACGATGCCTGTAAAGTATTTTCATCCAAAAGGCTTCCTGTCACCCCGTGGTCAAACGCATTGGGGGTGTTTTGCTGATCGATGTAGTCCTGTGTCTTGCCAAAAAGCAAATCAATTTCCGCAACAAAGTGGCATGTGTCAGACGGCGCCTCAAACCTTATCTTGTGCACGACAAACATCTCGTGCGTTAACAAAAGAAAAGGGGATGCATTGTTGCTTTTGGGCAGCATGCTTAAAACGGCCAGCACTGCCACACATACGCTTTTTTTGCCCAAACGCATCGAAAGCCCTCTTCATAAAAATGCAACTCACCCAATTGTTTAAAGAAACTTTTATTTCAATAGTATTCTTTTTAGATAAGTTTATGGAATTGTTAAAAATAAACATATATTTTAGACAATAGTTTTTCAAGAACGACCTAAATAGGTGATTGTGTGTCGCAGGGAAGGGTGGCTGTGCGGTATTGCAGAATGATCGCGTCAAGCGTGATGTCTTGCTTTTGAAATGGCTGATGCAGCGTTTGGCCTGTTCCCCCCTGTGTCAGTTTTAAGATGGTCTTTCTGGCGCATCTTTAGCAGTTAAAAGGTATGATGGATGTGGGGCGTTATTTTGCTGTCATAGCGAAGATGCGCAGCATCTGCGCCGATCCATAGGCAGTGTGCCTTGTAGGCCTCAGACGGTTCCGCCCGTTGCAAGTGCCTATGCTCTCACTTTTAACGACACTTTTTTGTTAAATGCTTGGCGCAGTTTTTCGCGCATGGCAACCGACAATTTGGGGTTGTAGTCAAGATTCAGGTGTTGAAGCTTCGATGCAAACGGCAAAAGATGTTCAGCTTGCGTATCTTCAAGGTCACAGGCCTCAAGAGATAGTTGCGCTAAGTGAGGTAACGTTTCTAATACCTGATGAAAGGTGTCATTTAGCTTGGTATTAAGGCCCAGCTTTAAAACGCGGAAATTTGTAGCGCAAGGGATCAAGCGTCACAAGATTGTTACCATAAAGGTCTAATGCCTCTAATTGTCCAAGAGGCAGGCGTGCTAGTGTTTCATCATCAATGTTGCTGTGCCCCAGTCGTAAATCGTTCAGAGAGACAGGGGTGAGCGCATCTAATACCTCAGGCGCCGGGCATCCGTCACAATGAAATTTTTCAAGTTCTTGGTTGTTTTGGATCATTTTTACCATCGTCTCGGTATGCTCGGGTCGTGTTCCATCAAATGTAAACGTGTTGAAGCAGCACAGTTCATGCAGGCCGTTTAGTGCGGTCAGGGGAGCAAGAAATTCTTTTGGATCTGGTCGTGTGTCTTTTTTTTGATCTGCCAAGCCCAGCAAATGCAGTGTGTGCAGTGATGCAAGCGTTTTAAGGCCTTCAATCGACTCAAAGCTGGTATGTTGCAAGATGACATGTGTAAGCTTTTCGGGACAAGGCAATTGGGGAAAATGTTTGCCATGAGCATGGCATAAAAAAAGCTGGGTTACATCTACAAAAGGCGCTAGCAAGTCTGTATGAGCATCGGGCAATGTAAGACGCTTCACATGAAGGCTATCTGAGCGCGCGGCAGTTTTGCGCACGTTTTGTTTGGCCAGTCTATGCGTGGGGTCGTTTGACTGCAAGGTTTGAAGCGTTTCAAAGTCTAAAAGAAGGGGGTATTTTTGGGGAGACGGTTTGGCTGATGCTTGTCTTGCGGGGGCTCCAACAGATTCACCGGCCTCTTGTCTGTTGCCAGTCACAGCTTTTAAGTGGGTAACACATAAAGCAAGCGACAGCAAAGCAGACAGTGTTGTGTTCATCATTTTCTTTGAAGACAAAAACGTGATCAATCAAATAACTATTTACATAAAATTTTTTTATGTCAAATTTTTTGGTCTTTCACCAACAAATGATGCTCAATTGTCAGGTCAGGGTGCGGATGGGCCCTGCGCGCGCCTAGAAGAGAAAAGGCCTCTGAGTAAAAAGTTGAAAGTTAGGCACCACAAGCTGGCGCCTTTGCGATGACGTTTTAGTTTGTCATTGCGAGGAGCAACGTTGTTTCGACGTGGCAATCCACGTGTGCCTTGGTCAACTCAGGTGCACAGCAAATGGATCGCCACACGGCCGTTCGCGATGACGCCCAAGGCGCCGCGCGATGAAACGTTGGCCTTACTTCTCTTGAGGTTGCTCGGAAGTTTTGTCAGCCTTTGCGTCGACTTTAACAGCCTCAGAAGGTTCACCCTCTTTTTTAGCACCCGTATCACTATCTGCTGCAGCCTCAGATGTTTTAACCTCGGAAGCTTCTTTGGGTTTTGCAGCTGGCTTTGGTTCAGGTTTGGGGTTGCGAAACGCGTCTTCAAGTGCCACGGCTTCATCTTTTGTTTTGGCGGCTACCACGTACATATCAAGCTCGACATCAGGATGCAAACGCACGCAAAAAGGATGCACGCCAACAGTTTTAATAGGCTTGCTTAAAAGAATCATCGCTGTTGTCAGGTTAGACAACCCTTCAGCGGTTAGGCTTTGCAAAATATCACGCCCCATAATCGACCCATAAAGCTGCCCTGTATCGCCAGCGGCTTTAATAAAGTGCAGCATTTTGCCCTGATAGGTTTCTTTTTGCTTTGTGGCTTGGGCCTTGCGGTCATTGTTTTGCGCTTCAAATTCCGAGCGTTTTTGCTCAAAGTAGGCCATATTTTCTTTGGTGGCCCGTAACGCCTTTTTCTCGCGCAACAAAAAGTTGGCATACCCACGCCTTACCGAGCAAACAGCACCCAAGGCACCCAAATTTTTTACTTGCTGTAATAACACAAGATCTAATCGCATATCAGCTCCTTTTTAATCGCTGTTTTAACATGGTCAAAGGCTCGATCACCCCTAACACAACTATCAGTAAAAGTGGCACAACCATCATGCCAGCTATCATCATAAAAGGCTTTACAAACTTTTGCAGGCCCACATAAGCAAAAAGATGCTTTAACACCACGCAGCCTTCAAAAAAGAAAACCGTTGAAAGGACAATCAAAAAGTTAAGCCACACAAAGCGCTCGTGCCCCACCCAAAGCGAGCTTAGGATCAAAACGCCAAAAAAGACGGCATAGAAAAACGAAGGCACGTGCCACACCGTGTAGTTAAGCTGCAAGGTTTTATCAGAAAAGCGCAGCAAGCGGCGGGCCAGCGACACATTCGCCCACAAAACACCTCCCCATGCCAAGCTAAAAAGCGCGGGCATAAAAGGCCACACATTGGGCAGCGTCTCTTTAAATGTAGGATTTTTCAGCATCCACAGGGGCAAGATCTTTAAAAGCACCTTAAGGGGCGGCAAAAAGTGCACCATCAGCATTGTCAACGCGCACAAAAATGTAATCCAGGCATACCCCAGGCGCACCTCGAACACACGCCACTCTTTCCCGACATTGCCTTTGACGACAAAAGAGTGCTTTTTTGTTTTTTTCCCCGTACCACGCACCTTAAGCAAAAGATAGGCAGGCGCCAGGCACAAAAACGCAAAAAAGACAATGTAAGAGGGCGGCGCCAACACAAACAAAACGCAAAATGATGCCGCCGCCGACAGCCAAAATCCTTCATCCGAGCCACCCAAAGCTGCCATCAAAAGCGGCGCCGGTGCAACATAAGACAAAAGTGCCAAGGGCGGCACATAAAGCCCCAAACTCATCAAAACAGCTGCCACCAGCCCCTGCAGAAAAAACGCACGGTTCTGTTGCACAAACGCTATGAAAGAGGTGTTTTGAGGCTTTTGCGCCAAGGCTTGCTTCCTTTAGTCCGTTGTGTAGGGCAGCAAAGCTAGAAAGCGCGCGCGCTTGATGGCCCGCGACAGCTCACGCTGCCTTTTGGCACTTACAAAGGTCAAACGCCGCGGCATAATCTTGCCACGCTCTGTAATAAACTGCCTTAAAAGCTTAACGTTTTTATAATCAATGGGCGTTTCATCACCGGCAAAAGGGCATACACGCAGGCGCCGAAAAAAACCCTTGCTTTTGATAAAGCCTTTTTTCTCGGTTGGTGCGTCCGTTTTGTTTGGCGCGGCTTGTGGTGTGGCCCCTGCGACCTCACGCCTCGTAGAGCCTTTTTGTGCATCTTGGTGTGCTGTGAAACTCATCAGGATTCTCCTTGTTTTGCGACGACATCTTGCGAGACATCGGCGGCTTTATTTTCTGCAGGTGCGGCCTTTGTCATTGTAGGTGATGTCAGCGCAACATCGCGCTTAGCGCCTGTGCGCATGCCACCTCGTGTTTGCACTTTACCAAACTGCTCGCGCTGCAAGTGTGATTGCGCCAGCACAGAGGGGGTCGTACCAAAATCATCCACTTTGATTTTTAAAAAGCGCAAAACGTCTGGTGACAGGCGTGCCTTGTGCTCAAGATCAGCCAATGAGCCACCGGGTGCCTCGAAGTGAAACAACAAAAAGTGCGCTTTCTTGTTGCGCTGAATGGGGTATGCCAGGCTAAGCAGGCCGCAATATTCGGCATAACGTACATGGCCTTGGTTTTTAGCAATGACTTCTTTGAATGTTTCTTGTAAATCGTTAACGTGTGCTGTCGAGACATCTTGTCTGATCAGCAGTACAAGTTCGTACTTAATGGATAAATTTGACACAAAGCTCCTTTCGGGTTAAAACAGCCAGCAACTCAAACGCCAGCAAGGATAAACCACTTTAGCACGCCTTTTGCTAAAAGCAAAGCGCCTGCGTTGACAAAAGCAGGTTTGATATGCTGGAATTTCTGGAAACAAAAACCGTATCGAAAGAGGTGCTGTGGCTATTTTGACTGTCCTTGAAGAACCAGACCCACGTTTGCGCCGCAAATCACTTGCTGTTCCTTTGGTTGATGATGGGGTGCGTGTACATGCGCAAGATATGGTTGAAACCCTAAAACACCTTGAAGGACACGGCCTTGCAGCCCCACAAGTGAACATCTTAAAACGCATTGTTGTTTATGACTTAGGCTCTTTTAAGGCGCCTCTTGGTGACTTTTCAAATCCACCTAATCAAATGCCTGCTGAAGTTGCTGACGACGATGCCACGCGGTTTTGCGTGATGATTAACCCCGAAATCATAGAACGCTCGGCCGAGGAAGAGGTGCTGTCTGAAAATTGTTTTTCGGTGCCTTTGCTTAGCGTGCCGGTCAAACGGCCCGCCACAATACGTGTGCGCTTTTTAGACACCAAGGGGCAAACGCACGAAAAAGCAGCTGATGGGTATTTAAGCCGCTGCATTCAGCATGAGATTGACCATTTAGACGGTGTGCTGACCATCGACTACCTTTCTCCTTTGCGAAAAGGAATGGCTTTGCGCAAACTGGAAAAGGTCAAACGCAACGCCCGCGCCTAGCCCTTTGCGAGCCTCTTAAGGCGGTGTATTGATCATCGACTACCTTTTTCCTTTGCGAAAAGGAATGGCTTTGCGCAAACTGGAAAAGGTCAAACGCAACGCCCGCGCCAGCCCTTTGTTAGTCTTTAAGCCTTTTTGTGGCACACCATGAAAACGCCAGTCAGGCTTATTTTTTCTTTTCTTCCAGACTGTTTGTTAGATGAGGGTGTCTTTTAGGTTTTCTTCGAGATCTTTTTTTCTTGTATACACGCGCAAGGCATTCTCCACCATTCGCAAGTTTAGCAAATTTTTAAGAAAAATCAATCAAGTAGTGATTTTTTTCAAAACAATGCTGATGGCTAAAGCAAACTGAATTGTTCGCAAGTTTAGCAAATTTTTAAGAAAAATCAATCAAGTAGTGATTTTTTTCAAAACAATGCTGATGGCTAAAGCAAACTGAATTGTTCGCCATTTTGGTCGTCATCGCGAAGGCGCAGCCTGCGGCGATCCACTGGTCGGGTACCTGAGTTGGCTAAGGCGCACTGGATTGTCGCGTCGAAACATAAGTTTCTCCTTGCAATGACAAGATAAGAGCGTCATCGCGAATGGCTAAGTTGCGATCCACATATAATGCACCTCAAACCTATGCTTGGCAGATAAAGCGCACTGGATGACATAGGCTTTTCAAGATGGTGCCCAGAAGAAGACTCGAACTTCCATGAGATTGCTCTCACTAGGACCTGAACCTAGCGCGTCTACCAATTCCGCCATCTGGGCTAAAAAACGCCACAAGCACGATAACACTTGCGGATTCCTTCTTTCGTTATCCCACGTTTGTATCATTTGTCAAGCGGTTCACCAAGCCCTTTCTTACACTTTAAAATTCCTCGTACAACAGTCAAGAGGGTTGGCGCCCCGCCAAAATCAAATTTTTTTTGATGGCTTTTAAAGCAGTTAAATGACAAACGGACATATTGGCACCCTCTTTGAGTAAGAAGTCGTGTCGTTTTGAAAAAAAAGTGAAGCCTGCTTTATGATAAACAATGAGTATGTTAAAAAGATAAAAATAAAGTATAAATTAACCTTTTTTGCAAAAAATATACAGAATAATTATTTTATTTCAGAGATTGCTTATGTTTTGTGATATTCCGACAAATTACCGCCCTGCTGAAACAGAAGTTTTTATGTGCGATTTGCAAAAAGAATACTTTAGGCGCCGTCTTCTTGCCTGGCGTGATGAGCTTTTGCAGCACGCAGCAGACACATTTTCGCATCTTAAAACGGACAATTTACACGAGCCTGACGAAATAGACAACGCTGTGCTTGAAGAAGAGCTTTCAGAAGAGCTGTTATTGCGTGACCGTGAAGCAAAGTTGTTGGTGCAAATTGACGAGGCGCTTGAGCGTTTAGAAAACGGCACCTATGGCTTTTGTGAGGAGACGGGTGAACCCATTGGTGTGCGACGTCTTGAGGCTAGTTTGCTGGCAACCCACTGCATTGAAGTGGAAGAGGTGTTTGAAAAAAACAACGCGCTGCAGCGCCATCCTATCTAGCACGTCTGGCCATCACTGATCGGTGCAGTTCAAGGTGTTAACACCAACAGGATCGTCTGTGGCTGTGTCTTAACATTTGTCTGATAAAAACGCGCCTCATGCGGGATTCAAGGCGACACTTGTGGCGCCTTTGACATGTTCTTAAGCCGCGAAAACGTCTGCGTTTTTTTGCCATCAGGCGAAGACATGCCTTGCACCGGCCTTTTTTCAATGAAACAGAAGAGCGTTTGTGGGCAAAGGCCTTACAAGGTTTTTTGTGTACAACGGAGGAGGGGTACAATGAGGGGCAATACTTGGTGTGATGCTTGGTGGCAGCTAAAAGAACGGTGCTTTTGGCACACACAAGCAAGAGGTAAAAAAACAAAACAACGCGTTTCATGCAAGTTTTTTCTAAAGGTACACGTTCCTTAATTCTGACAAAAAAGAGCCTTTTTTCTTGAAACGCTAACCAACACACTGAGTCTTTTTGTTTAAAAGATCGCTTGCGAAAAATTGAAACAAACACAGCAAAAAACCTTTTTGTAAGAGCGGAATCAGCAATCATGTGAGTTGAGTCATCATTCTTACAAAGATCAGATGATGTACTTCATGGCTGCTATGAATGCTGTTGACGTCTATCCTGATTTTTTCTCTTTTGTCCGCGCGCAGGGCATCATCCACCATCCGCAAGTTTAGCAAATTTTTAAGAAAAATCAATGCAATCATTGTGTCCGTTATCGCGAGTGGCTAAGTCTTGTCCTCGTCATCGTGAAAGGCCAGCGGCCGTGTGGCGATCCACTTGCCAGAGACTTAAGCGGCCAAAGCACACTGGATTGCCGCGTCGAAACCAAGTTTCTCCTCGCAATGACAACCCCGGACCGTCATCGCGAACGGCCATGGGCCGTGTGGCGATTCATCGTCAGGCGCCGACTGCAGCGCAAAAAAAACGCTCTGTTATAAGAACAGAGCGTTTTGCGACACGGTAAAGCTGTGTGCTTATCTTGGTTGAGGTCCCACTGGTCGGCTAAAGTCAGGATCGACAACCTCACCAGGGAGTGTTGTGGCGCCGCCGCCGTCACCTGGATAAAAGCCTTCACCGCCAACAGTGCCGTCACCGGTATCGCCGCCATCACCACTTTCATCACCTGCCACGGCAAAAACTGTTCCCAGTGAAGCTGCTGCTACTGTAGCGCCTGCTAGGCCGGCGCCTGCTTTTTGCAGTCTTTCTTTTCTTTTTCTTTTGATTTCTTTAAGCAGGTATAAAACGTAAGAAGCGCTTTTGGGGTCTTGCATTAACTTAATGGTTTCATCATCGGTTGCGTATTGGAGGCAAAGTTCTTTTTTCTTTTTGTTATCAGGGTCAGAGCCTTCTAATTTTTGTGAAAGATTCATGAGGTTTTGTAAACCGTCAGGTTTAAGGCTTGAGATTTTTTTTCTTTTGCTTGGTATGCCTCTTTTTGACCCTTTAATTTTCTTTTCCGAAATTGTGACCATCTTGCTTTTGAAGCTTTTGGGGGGTACTTGGGGTTCTGGAGGTGCGAAGCACTCTTGCAGCATGCCTAACAATAGAACAATAAAACACACGCAAAGAGAAAAAATTTTTTTCTTGTTAAACATCGTATAAACTCCCACAAAAGACTATCTGTACACACATAAATTCAAAAAAAAGACTCTCTTAACCTCAGCAAAATCAGTGCCAAAGGTATTAAGCTTTGTTTTGGAACGAAACATTTACTGGCAAGGCTTGTGGCACTTACGCGAGTTTCTTGTGTTCTTGGTGTTTAAAAGTTTGTTCGTGGGTTAAAAGCCACTTTTTGCGCTGCAAGCCGCAACGAAACCCGCCAAGGGTGCCTGCTTTGTGGATGGCGCGATGGCAAGGCACCACAAGGGTTAAAGGATTAGCGCCGTTGGCGTTGGCCACAGCCCGCACGGCCTTTGGATGGCTTAAGCTTGCGCTTTGTGTGGTGTATGATTGCGTGTGACCATAGGGAATGTTTAAAAGCGCCTGCCAAGCCTTTTGTTGAAAGGGGGTGCCCTCAAGATGAAAAGGTGTTTTAAAAAGCTGAAGCGCACCTTCAAAATAGGCCTGAAGCTCTTGTTCAAACAGGAGAAAGACATGGTTGGTGCCTTTTGGCACGTGATCCAAAAGCGCAATCGCTTCAAAGGTGTCTTCAAAACACAAAAGCCACAGATGCGTGGGTGAAAAAACGGCTTGCATGGCACCCAAAGGCGTTGGTAGCGTGGTTTTCACAAATGTTTTAGGCTGGGCGGCCATGGCTTTGAGTGCTTGTTTCATAGCGCCAGTATAACGGCGATCACGCATCTGGCAAATCGGTCACGTGTGCGGCGTCTGGTGCAGGTTAAAGGTATTTTTGTGCTTGTAAGGGCAGGGCAGGCAGGTTGCCTTCTGCCAAAAGTTGTTGCAGTTGGTGGGCGTTTTGCGAGCGTGTAATGGCCTGCTCTAAAGGCTTTTTGATGCCATCAAAGGCATGGCCTGCCGCAAGAATGCGACCCCACATGGCGGCTACTTCTTCTTTTAAAAAATCAAGCGAGATGCCGCTTTCGTTTTCATCATCAAAGGGGTTTTCAAGCGTGGCCTCGGCCAAGGGTTCCACAAGGCTGCCCAGCATGGCGGCCGTAAATTCTTCGGCTAATTTGTGCGTATCTTTTTTGGTGTGTGCCATATAAAGGGGGCTTTGACGGGCTTTATAAATCTGCTCTGCCGAGGGCATGGTTTTGTGTGGCATCACTGCCTGTGGCGTTTGTGTCATGATAAATCTTCGGATGCGTGAGAGACGAAAGCGCAGGCGCCCATGGGGACGTCTTGTATTTTTTGAAGAAAGTAAGTCTTGGTTGCAAAAAGAATATAAAAATTGATCACAAAAAGCACAAAAAGAAGCACAAGCGAAATGTGCGAGCCAATAACCGCGCGTTTGGCAGCCAGGGCCTTTGAGAAAAGGCGCTTTAAACAAGCATTAGCGGATTTCAAGTTGGGCATGCATAGCTCCTGCGGCGTGAATAGCTCTTAAAACGGATGACATATCTGAGGCGGGCAAGTTAAAGGCGTTCAAGCCATCAACAAGGTCTTGCAGTTTGACACGGGCTTTTAAAACGCCCATTTGCTTTTCTTCTTGCTGGGCTGTGATATCGACATCTTGCGTGACAACTGTTTGTCCTGCTTGTGCGCCGCCAATGCCAAAGTTACCATAGTTGCCCGGCTGCGAGACATTAAAGTCTTCTTGTATGCTAACGGTTAAGTTGCCGTGGCTGATAGCGACCGTGCCAATACGCACATTGTCGGTGATGATCACAACACCTTCGCGCTCGTTAATAATGACGCGGGCTGTGGAATCGGGCACCACATAAAGCGCTTCAATTTCCGAAAGCAGGCGCATGGGGTTATCGTTGTATTGATCCGGAATCGTCAGCGCAATGGTCGAGGGGTCTGTGGCCTTGGCAATGGGAAAAATATTGTGGTTGATTGAAGCCTCAATACGCTTTGCCGTTGTAAAGTCGGGATTGCGCAAAGACAAATGCACTGTGCTCATGTTTTGAAAATCAAACTCAACCTCACGTTCAACAATGGCACCATTGATGATAATCGCTGTGGTGGGAACACCCTTGGTGACCGATGTGCCTGACTCTCGGCCTTGAAAATCGGCGCCTTGTGCCTGAAAACTGTTGTTGGCCAGCATGCCTTGTGCCACGGCATAAGCTTGACTGTCAGCGCCTAAAAGAGGCGTGACCAAAAGCGTGCCACCGCGCAAACTTTTTGAATCTCCCATGGCCGAGACGGTCACATCAATGGGTGAACCTTGGCGTGCAAAGGGTGGTAGTCGTGCTGTGACCATCACAGCGGCGGTGTTGCGGGTGTTCATGGCGTTCATGTTAGGGCCGCGTGTACCAACGCCCAGGCGGTCAAGCATACCCACCATGCTTTCTTTGGTAAAGGGCGATGAGCGCAGCGAGTCACCTGTGCCGTTAAGGCCCACCACCAGACCATAGCCCACTAACATGTTCGAGCGCACGCCTTCCACATGTACAATGTCTTTAATGCGCACGGGCATGGTGTCAATGGCGTAAAGGGGCCACATGACGCTGGTCACAAAAAGAGAAAGTGCTGCAAAGGCAAAATAAAACAAGGCTTTATCTGTTATTTTAAGAACGCGGTCACGATTCTAGCGCGCTTTTTCTTATTTTTTCCTAAGCATTTGTGTTTTTTTTGTAACGCTCGCGTTGTAAGGGGCAAAGGTGGGTGTTTTTGCCACTTATAAGTGTGATGTGTTGTGAAGAACGTTTTCAAGCCTCTTTTGATCTGTCTTGCAACGCATGTTATGGTGGGGGTTGTGATGTTTTGCCGAAAGCGGCTTTTGAGCACTTATGCAGCTTGATTTTTCTTTTTCTCGCACAAATCATACATTTTGGGGCCAGTGGTTGTGGACAACCGACTTGATTTCGCTGTTTGCCACGCTGATTTTGATGGGGTTTGGCACGCTTTTAATCATGGCCGCAAGTCCGGCCGTTGCGCATACGTATGGGTATGGCACCTTTTTCTTTTTTAAAAAACACCTTTTCTTTACGCTGCTGGCGCTGGGGCTGTTGTTTTCGGTGTCGCACATGTCTCTTGTCACGCTTAGGCGGACGGCCTTTGTGGGTTTTGCGCTGTGCCTTTTGCTGTTGTGGGCGACCCTTTTGTTGGGCACACCCATCAAAGGGGCCAAAAGATGGCTATCACTCATGGGGCTGCAGCTGCAGCCATCTGAGCTTTTAAAGCCATGTTTTGTGATTGTGGTGGCCTGGCTACTTTCAGAAAGCAAGCGCTTGACTGGGCACTTTCAAGGGCAGCGTTTGTGTGTGTTGCTTGCTTGTTTTACGGTGGTACCGCTTTTGCTGCAACCCGATATTGGTATGACATTTGGCGTTGTGGTTGTGTTTGTCATTCAACTTTTTCTGGGTGGCCTCTCTTATCTTTTGTTGTTGGGAAGCGGGCTTTTGGGGGCGATTGCTTTTTTAGCAGCCTTTTTCTGTTTTCCACATGTAAGGCATCGACTTGAAAGCTTTTTGTATCCTGAATTGGGCAACCCTTTTGGTGATCAATTCCAAACATTGCAAGCGCTTTCGGCCATTCAAAAGGGGGGATGGTTTGGTGTGGGTCTTGGCGAAGGGACCGTCAAACTTAACTTGCCTGACGCCCATACAGATTTTATTTTTGCAGTGGCGGCCGAAGAATTTGGTCTGCTTTTCTGCGTCACGCTTTTGGGGCTTTATGCGCTGATCATCGCGCGGGCATTTTGGCATGCGCTTAATGCACAAAGCCTCTTTAAAACACTTGCCATTTCAGGGCTCGCCTCTTGTTTGGCGGTGCAGGTTAGCGTTAATGTGGCATCAGTTTTGGGACTAATTCCCACCAAAGGTATGCCCCTGCCGTTTATCAGTTATGGTGGCTCTTCTATGCTAAGCAGCGCCCTGATCATGGCCTTTTTGTTGGCGTTCACGCGAAAACGTTTTTATTAGCAGCTGTACTTTTAGTGATCTTGCTAGTGAGCGTTTTATTTTTTTTGACAGCTTTTTACAAAAAAAAAGATATTCAATTAAACGCATTGCAATAAATAAAGAATTTATATTTTTTTTATATCTGTTAAAGATTTGTTTATACAAAATAGGCTATCATGAAAGAAAGAATGCACAGAAGGGGGGAAGATGCGTTTTTTTTCTCTCTTTTCTTTGGCCTGCACTGTGTGGTTCATCTCTTTTGATGGAGATGGCATCGCCTCTTTAAAGGCGCAACAGCCAGGCTTTTCGTTTGCGTTACCCGGTTCTTCGCAAGCGCCCTACCAAGGCTCTTTCAACGATCAAGGGGGCGGGGATGAGGATGTGCTTGTGATCGAGTTTGACCCGCCAGAAGGTGGTAGCTTTGGTGGGGGTGGCCTCGGCGGAGGTGGTTTTGGTTTGGATCAAGCACCTCTTGCATCGGCTAGCGACAACCCACTTTTGCCTTGTTAGGCAAAGCGTGTGCAGATACTTCAAAAGAGAAATGAGCGCTCTTAACCCTTGACAGGCCTTTGTTTGTGGTTTAGTGTAACCTTCTACAGCGCGGGGTAGAGCAGCTTGGTAGCTCGTCAGGCTCATAACCTGAAGGTCGGCGGTTCAAATCCGTCCCCCGCACCCAAAAATCTTATTCTTATTATTACAGGGTTAGTATTGAGCAAAATGTTGCTTTAAGCGTGATATTTTTATCTCTGTAAAACGTCATACACTACTATTTCAGGCATAAATATAAAAAAAATTATTTTTTTTAATCTGTTTTGGTATTTAAGTTGTTTAATACAATAAAGGAGAGGTTATGTCATTAAATTTACTTAGAGTGTGTGTTCCAGATTCTTGGGGGCGCTTTTTGTTATTGGGTGCAATACTTGCAACAATGGGTTTGATGGTAAAAAATATAATGCAGCTTAAGCGTATGACGGCAAGCATGTCATCAAGTGCTGCGGCGGCTAATTCGTTGTCGTCGAAGTACAATAGAGTCTCTCCCTATGATATCGCAACACAGCTTTTGTGTAAGGCCTATCAACAATTTGGTGTGCCACGCAAAGGTCTTATTCACATTGGTGCACATCAGGCAGAAGAGTTGCCTGTTTATAAGGCGTTGCGTTTGCCACATGTGCTTTGGGTTGAGGCGAACCCTAAGCTTGCTAAGCCACTGGATGAAAGAATCAAAAAGCACGCAGCCTCACGTCTGGCCATTTTTGCAGCCTCTGATACAAACGGTACGGCTGAACTGAATACGCCCTTGCTTCAGCCAAATGTAGCGTCACTGTTGCCATTAAAAGAAAGGATACGCATTAATCCGGATTCTAAGCAGCAAGAAAAAGTAACAGTGCAGACGAAACGTCTTGATGATGTTTTGGCATCTGTGGGACAAGAAGACACTTATAATGTGATGGTGCTTGATATTCAAGGGGCCGAGCTTCAGGCTTTAAAAGGGGCTGTGAAAACCCTTGTGCATGTCGATGCTATTGTGACTGAAGTAAATTATGGTGCGCTGTATGAAGGTGCGGGGTTGATTCAGATGCTTGATGCCTTTTTGTTGCAGCATGGGTTTACGCGTGTTGATACCATGACAACCTTTAGCAATCTTGAAGGGGACGCCCTTTACCTTAAAAAGCGGTTTACTGAAAAGATGACAACGCCTTCAGCGTAACCAAGCAAAAAAAGGCACCTACGTCTAGATAGGTGCCCTTTGTGCTTTTTGTCAGTGAGAAACTGTTAAGTGTTGTTTAAGTTCTTGTGAAAACCGTTGACCTTCTGGCGTTTTAAGCCACTGTCCCACGACGCTGATATAACGTTTGGCGCGATGGGTGTTCCACCACCAATCGTTAGATGGTGCGGGCAGTGTTATAGGAATGCCCAAAGCCATTGAATAACTCAATGGTTTCACAAGTGTTTTGAAAGGCTGCCCAAACCAAAAGTCATCTTCAAGAGTAAAGTTATACATAGCGACATTGGGATTTTGTTCTGTAAAATCCTGCTGTGTCTTTTCATCGAATGGCTTAATCACCGGTGCAAAGGTTAAAAGAGCGTTGCCTTCTTGGCCAAGCGTATAAAGAGCTCTTTCTGCTCTGGCGGCACCCAAACAGTGACCAGAAAACACAATGCGTTGACCCGCATTCCGCTTTTCAAGAATTTTTTCCCCTAGCGTTTTTTGTAGTCTGTCAAACCATTTGTCTACACCTTGCTGTACGCGGTGGTTTCGATTGCCGTCAACAGAAGTTGATGAGGCCGATAACACGTATTTGATATCGTGAGACAAGCCAAACCCTTGTTCGGCACTGATGCCCCTTACCCCTGGAAAAGAAAGGTAGACAACTTTTGGATCATCCTCGAACGTGACAAAAAGAGCCCCTGAAACATTTTCTTGTGGGTCTTTCATCTCATAAATGTCAGCTTCTTTTTTGAGTTTTTCCCTTTCTGTATTATAAGAGTCTGCAGCTAGCAGAAAAGAATCTTCTCGAGGAATTTCCAAAGGCGCGTCCGCAACGGCTGCAACGCGCATAGCCCTTAAGATCACAGATTCTTCTGTGTTTTTATCGCAAGACTGTGCGTTGAGCGGCCCACTGAATAAAGAAAAAAGTATACAAAACAAAGCGTACATAGGGTCTGTCCTTAAAAAAAAGCGTGCCAAGGTTCGTGGCTCACAGGTATAACAATTCATTTCTAGCAGAGCTGCCACAGTTTAAGCGTTCTCGCCCTATATGTGACTCTTTTTTCAAAAAAATATCTTTTTTATAGATTTTTAAAGAAAAAAACCCTTTTAATTGTTTTTAATAGTCTGTTTTTTGGGTTTGATTTATTTTTTTTCTTAAAAATAGATATTTTTTTTGATAAAAAAACAAAACATTTTCAGTTTCTTAAAATCTCCTGAAAAAAAGAGGGGTTGTTGGTGGCTTTACTTTTCAAAATGGGTTGATTAGGGTGAAGCCTTCCCAATGAAATTGGGCGCTGGGTTCTTGAAAAAGAGATGTATTATGCAGAATGTTATAAGCTTTGCGTTGTGTGCTTTTCAAAAGCACGTACGTCTCTGGTGGCGTGATAGCGCCACTTTTTTGTCCCGTTGACTTTGTCATACTGTGTTTTGACGCGTTGGCTACATCGCTAAGTTTTTAGGCGGTTTTGCTTTTGTCTTCGCGTTCGTGTCGCGCGTTGAAACACCTTTTTCTTTTTTCTTGAACTTTTTTTAAACGGAGCGAACCGATGTTTCGACCCTATTTCTATTGCTTGTCTCTTGCTTTTCAACTAAGCGGTTGTGCTGTTTTTGCAACAAAACATATTGGTGTTGTGGTGCCTGCAACGCACCCTGCCATGAGCGCTATTGTTGCAGGTTTGTGTGAACGCCTGCCGACGCAAGACTACCAGGTCACTGTGCAAAACGCGCAAGGTGATGCCATGCTGCAACAACAAATCATCCAACAGATGAAAATGCGTCGGCTAGACGCGATCTTACCTATTGGCACACAAACCTCTTTAATGACGCTGGCGCAGATCAAAGACACGCCTGTGGTGTGTGTAGCGGCAGCCTTTCAAACCGCTCAAAAGGCGCATCCTCAACAAAAGGTTGCGGTGATTAATGATGAGATCTCATCCGTTTCAGTGCTGCGCTTTTTAAAAGCCTGTCGTCCTGATCTTCAAACCGTTGGTATTTTATACGGTAACTCAGAAAAAAACGTGCCTGATATTGAAAGCGCCAAAGCTTTTTGCAAAAAGCACAAGTTGAAACTGTGTCTTAGAAAAGTGGACACATTGGCCGAGGTGCATTTAAATGCCGAAACGCTGGCGAAAGAGGTTCAGGTGATTATTGTGTTGAAAGATCACTTGGTGGTTTCGGGCATTGCGTCACTCATTACAGCTGCTCAAAAAGCTGGCACATTGCTTTTTGCAATGGATGATGGATCGGTTAGCGCAGGCGCGCCACTGGGTCTTGGGGTTTTGGAAAAAGAAATTGGTCACACAGCTGCCGATGTGTTACAGAAAATGCTTGTGGCGCCATCGTCCCAAAAGGTGCGCCAGGTGACGATGAAAAAGCTGCATGTGTTTTACAATCCAAAGGCTTTTCAGACACAAAGCTTTTTAACCTTTGAACAAGTTGAAAAGGTCGCAAAAGAGCAGAACTTTCATCTAACACCCATCACAGCACGAGAGACACCATGAGTGTGCTTGAGCCCTGTATTCAGGCATTGCCTTATGTGCCGCTTGTTTTAGGCATTTTTTTAAGCTTTCGGGTGCTTAAAATTACCGACCTTACGGCTGATGGAAGTTTTGTGTTAGGGGGTGGCCTTTTTGCAAAGCTGTGGGTTGAAGGCTTTCCTTATGGCTTGTGCATCATGGGTGGCCTTGTGGGCGGATTTTGTGTGGGGCTTTTTTTGGCTTATTTGCAAAAGCGTGATCGCATGCCGGCATTGGTGGCGTCTATCATTTGTGTGTTTATGCTTTATAGCTTCAACTTGCTTGTGATGGGCCGGCCTAACATTCCGCTTCTTTTAAAGCCTACACCTTTTCACATGATGGCCGATCAGTATGAGGCAGCCGGCCCTTTGTGTTTTTTGAGTGTGATGGGGATGGTTGTGACGTTGCTGTTGTGTGTTCTGCAAACACGGTTGGGGCTTTTGGCGCGGGCTTTTGGATCAAACAAGGCGTTGCTTTTAAAAAGGGGCTACCGGCCTGATCTGATCCGATTTTTTGGCCTTGCCAGCAGCAATACCCTTTATGCCTTAAGCGGCATTGCGTGCGTGCATGTGCAAAAATTTGCCGATATCAACATGGGGATGGGGGTGGCGTTGATGGGCATTGGGGCCGTGATGATTGGGCGCCACCTTTTCCAAAGACTGTCGCTTGTGGTTGAGGATCGCTTTAAAGCAGATCGTGATGTTTTAGCGTGCGTCTTTGGCCTTGTGATCTACTTTACCTTGATGTTTCAGTTGTTGTCCTTTGGCGTTGACCCCTTATATCTTAAGCTGGCGCTGGGTGCGCTGTTGATTTCAACTTTTCTTTTACCCACAAAAGGAGGACCAGATGCCTTCACTTGTTGAGCTGACAAGCTTGCGTTTTTCCTATCCACAAAGCCCGCAGCCTTTGTTGCAAGATCTGTCACTTGCAATGCAGGCCAATGAAGCCATAGCGCTGATTGGCAGCAATGGGTCGGGTAAAAGTACCCTGTTAAAAATTCTGGCAAGGCAGTTAAGGCCAGCACAAGGCATTAAAAGGCTGCCAGAGGCCCAAAAGGTTGTGATGTTGTCTCAAGATCCACATCAAGATCTGTTTTTAGATCTTACCGTGGCCGAAAATCTTGTGCTGATGGGGTTTTCGTTTGACGGACCAAAAGCGCAAAAAGCTTTTTTGGATGGCTGTCACCCCAACCTTTTTCAAAGGGTGCATCAGCCTGTTCAAACGCTTTCTGGTGGTGAAAAACAGGCTTTTCTTTTGGGCACGTCGCTTTATCACAAACCCTCGCTTTTGCTGATGGATGAGCCCACCAGCGCAATGGACCCCAAAGCACAAGATATGTTGATGCAGCAGTTGCATCAAAAGGTATCGCGTCTGCAAAGCACGTTTGTGTTGTGCAGTCACTCGCTTGAAAGTGTTCAGCGTTACACCAAGCGTTTGATTGCACTTAAAAAGGGGCGCATTGTGCTTGATAGGCCGTCTGCAATGCCACTAACAGCATCCGAGTTTCAACAGATTTATGGCTAAAAGGGTGGCTTGTGCTTAAATGTGTGCAAAGGCCCCAAGGTTAAAAAGGGCAGGGGCCATTGTGGCAGCCTTAAGGTTAAAAGTGTGTGCCTTGGAAAAAAAGGCATAGACGCTTTCAAGGTGGCGTGCCCAGCCCTCGGGCGAAAGACGCTTTGTGACACACGTATCAATCTCATCCATCATAACGCCTGTAGCGGCCTTAATACAAAGGCCCTGCACGTGGTGTATAAAGTTTTTGTAAAGAAAATCAACAGACAGCCCGGCCCAAAAGGCTTGGTTTTTTGTGTGAAAGGGGGGTGCATACAGCGGGTGTGTTGCAGGCAGCAAGCCATGCTTTAGAACCGTTTCAAAGGTTGTTAACGTTTGGGCGTCTGCATCATCAAGAAACCTTAAGGCCTGGCCCAGGCAGCCCAAAGAAAGCTGAAAAAGGTGCTGATAGAAACAGGGTACCTCTTTTTCAGTGGTTTGTTTGGCGTCGTCCAACCCTTGAATGCTAGTGCAGCGATCAAGGGCTTGTTGAAACGCTGTGTCCTTTAGGGGGCGCAACGTTATCTTTTGGCAGCGCGAGCGCACCGTTGTCAAAATGCCTGCGCCTTGGGTGGCTGTCATAAAAAAAACAGTGCGTGGCGGTGGCTCTTCCAGGCTTTTTAAAAGGGCGTTCTGTGCGTGGGGCAGCATGGTTTCAACGCGCGGAATCAACACACAGCGATAAGCATCAGCACGTGAGGGCACCTTTTGCAAAAAGGCCCGCAGCAGGCGTGTTTGGGCAATAGATTGATCGGCAAAAGAAAAGAAATCTGGGTGCGCATTTTGTGCAATTTGTCCGAAGATTCGCTCTCTAAAAGGCGATAACAGGCCATCTTTCGCCTGGCTTTCAGGAAAAAGTGTTGTGGGGGCCGCCATGGTCTCTTGTTGAAACAACGTATCTGCCGCCTCTGCACCTTGCGATAAAAGGTGGCGTATGCAGCGAAAGGCGAAGGTGCGTTTTCCCACACCAAGGGGGCCGCAAAGCAAAAATGCGTGAGGCAGACGCCCCTTTTCAAGGGCTTGGGTAAAAAGCCCCCAGGCGCCATCATAGCCAAAACAGGTGGGGTTTTCTTGCGCGGTTAACATCAAAAAAATTCCCCCTAGAGCAGTTGTTTTCAGTCTACCGTTTTTTAGGCAAAGACCAAGGCTTTTTAAGCGCTAGGCCCCATGGTCTTTAATGGCACTTAAAACCCAGTTGGGGTTTTTGCTGGTGGTGGTACGCCTAAAGGTCCAGGTATCTTCTGATGTCACAGCCTCGCCCTCAAGCACCTGTTGCGATGTAAAGTGCACATCGACGGTGGCCACTTTGTTTTTAAGGTTTTTTTGTGTGATGGTTGCGCTGATCAGGCACACCTCTTGTGGCACAACGGCCGGCGGATGGCTAAAAGTTGCTTTTAAAAGGTCAGGCGTTACAAGCGTTTTAAGGGGCGCCAGATCGTTTTTGTGATAGGTTTTTAAAATCATTTGAAAGGCGCTTTCGGCCCCTTCAAGAAAAGAAGATTCGTCAAAGCCGGGGTAAAAGGCATTTTTTTGCGGTGTTGCTTTTTTGATCTTCACATCGTCTTGGCTTAAAAAGACAGTGCGCTGTTGGCGTTTAGGCGTTGGGTTTTGGCCAAACACACCCCACAGGCGGGTAAAGATAAAGCCGGCCACAAAAAGCAAAAAGATGATATCAAGCAAAATCATATTTTTAGTTGCAAGAACAGAGATGCTTTTCTTACTCTAGCGTGTTAAAGCTAAATGTCCAGGTGTTTTCGTTTGATCTGATCTGAAAGGCGGTATGTTGACAAAAAAAAGACAACTCATTTTCGCGCTGTTGCTGGCTGTGGCGGTGCTGGGTTTCTTTTCTTTTTATTATCACACCGCGCCGAAAGAGCGCGTTTTACACATCTATAACTGGGCGCATTACCTGCCCGAATCGGTGATTCGCAAGTTTGAAGTGCAAGAAAAAGTACGCGTGCAATATGCCGTCTTTAACGCGCTTGAAACCCTAGAGGCCAAGCTTTTGGCCGCGCGATCAGGGTATGATATTGTGTTTCCGCCCATCTTGCCAACAGGTGCGGTGTTCGCGCCGGCGGGTGCGTTTTCAAAGCTGAACCTTAAAAAGCTGCCAAACCTTAAAAACCTTGATCCGGCCGTGATGTCTTTTTTAAGGCGTGTTGATCCGAAGACGCGTTATTTCATTCCTTACCTTTGGGGCACTACAGGGTTTGTGTATCACAAAAAAAAGTTAGCACGCTTTAAAAAGGCGCCGCTTGATAGTTGGCGGCTTTTGTTCTCGTTGCGGTGGATGCGCAAACTGGCACCTTATCATGTGATTTTGCTTGATTCACCGGCCGACGTTCTGCCTGATCTTTTAATGTCCAAGGGGTTTCATCCCACCAATTTTTCGCCCAGGCTGCTTTATGCTGCGGCGCATCATTTATGGAAGATCACGCCTTTTGTGTATAAGTTTAGCTCGTCCGAGACGCTGCAAGACATGCTGGCCGAGCGTATTTGTGTGGCCGAAATTTTCTCAAGTTACGCGCACATGGCCATTGCGCAGCTGCGCAAGCAAAAGGGAGAATCTCCTTTTGTGTATGTGATTCCCAAAGAGGGGGCGCTGATGTGGATTGATGTGATGGCCATTCCCAAAGATGCGCCGCATAAAAATTTGGCCCACCGTTTTATCAATTTTTTGATGCGTCCCGACATTATGGCCGAGGTCACGAACAAAACTTTTGCGGCCAACGCGGTGATGGGCTCAAAGGCTTTTTTAAAGCCGTGGATCCGTGACAGCGAAACCATTTATCCCTCAATTCAAGTGATGGAACGTTTGCATCTTGATAAGGTGCCAACGCGCGCTTATGAAAGAAAACGTCTGCATTATTGGGCATTGATTAAATCGGGCTATGCACCATAATAAGCAGTGGCTTTAAGGCTGTTTTTCGGCTTACAAAAGGCAAAGCTGTTTTTTTATGCCGCGGCTTTAAAGAGCACAAGATATCAATCGGCCAAGGGATACGGCACAATGGCAAAGCTTTCTTTATCTCGTCTTGAACCTTGGCAAGATCCCAAAGCGCAGCCTTACATTGATATCCAAAACATCACCAAAGCCTTTGATGGAACCACAGCCCTTGAGGGGGTGTCGCTTTCTGTTTACAAAGAGGAATTCTTCTCTTTGCTGGGGGGGTCAGGCTGCGGCAAAACAACGCTGTTGCGTATTTTGGCAGGGTTTGAGGCACCTTCGTCTGGACGTATTTTAATCGATGGTATTGATATTACCGATATGCCGTCTTACAGGCGTCCCTTGAACATGATGTTTCAGTCATACGCCCTTTTTCCACACATGACGGCGTTTGAAAATGTGGCGTTTGGATTAAAGCAAGAGCGTCTTTTGCCTGCCATCATTGAAAAGCGTGTGAATGAAATGTTGCAATTGGTGCGTATGAAGCCTTTTGCGCATCGCAAACCGCACCAGCTTTCGGGCGGGCAAAAGCAGCGTGTGGCGCTGGCGCGTGCTTTGGCCAAGCGACCAAAGGTGCTGCTGCTGGATGAGCCTTTGGCGGCCCTTGATAAAATTTTGCGTGAAGAAACGCAATTTGAGCTGGTGAATATTCAAGAAGAACTAGGCCTGACCTTTATCATGGTCACGCACGACCAAGAAGAGGCTATGACGGTGTCAACGCGCATGGGCATCATGGATCACGGGCGTATCCGCCAGATTGGAACGCCAGGCGAAATTTATGAATATCCCAACTCAACCTTTGTGGCGGGCTTTGTAGGCTCAATTAATTTGTTTGAGGGGCTTGTGATTGCGAACGAGCGCGACCACCTTCTGATTCGATCAGAAGAGCTAGAGACCGATCTTTATATAACCCATGCGTCCTCTATGCCCGTGGGGGCGCAAGTGTCGGTTGCGGTGCGGCCCGAGAAAATTAACATGACAACACGCAACAAAAATGAATCACGCAACTTTGCAAAGGGCGTTGTTGAAGACATTGCCTACCTTGGCGATGTGTCCATTTATCACGTGCGCTTGGCATCAGGCAAAATTTTGCTGTGCACTCAGCCCAACGTGGGTCGCTTGATCGAGCGTTCGGTTCAGTGGGACGATACCGTTTACCTTAGCTTTAAGGCCGAAAATGGGGTGGTTTTGGCATCGTGAAACCTTTCAAAGCTCTAAGACAGCAGATTAAAAAAACAGGTCGGCGCTACAGGCTGGTTTATTTGTTTGCACTGCCGTATGCGTGGCTTTTTTTGTTTTGGTGCTTGCCCTTTTTGATTGTGGTAGGCATTAGCTTTTCCGAAAGTGTGATTGCCATTCCGCCTTATACGGCGCTGTTTTCCAAAGCGGGCGAGGGCATTTTTGTGCTTAAAATCAGCCTCTCAAACTATCTTTTCTTGCTCTCGCAGCGCCTTTATGCGTTGGCTTATGTGAACTCGTTGGTGCTTGGTTTTTTAACCACACTGCTTTGCCTTGTGCTGGCTTATCCTGCAGCGTGGGGGTTGCTGCGTTTAAGCCCAAGTTGGCGCTTTCCCTGCCTGGCGTTACTGGTGGCGCCGTTTTGGATTGCTTTTTTGGTGCGTATTTACGCATGGATTGGGCTTTTAAGTGAAGAGGGTTTTTTAAGCCAGTTGCTTGTGTCTTTAGGTTTGCTGTCTCAGGGGCAGGGACTGATCGGCACATCCCTTGGTGTGTTGATTGGGATGGTTTATACGTATCTTCCGTTTATGATTCTGCCTCTTTACACGGCGCTTGAGAAAATAGATTTTTCTTTGGTCGAGGCGGCTTTTGATTTGGGCTGTCGGCCGTTTAAAGTCTTTTGGAAGATTGTGCTACCTTTGTCCAAAAGGGGCGCTTTAACTGGTGCAATTTTGGTTTTTATTCCTGTGATGGGTGAATTTGCAATTCCCGAGCTTTTGGGGGGCAAAAAAGTGCTGATGATTGGCCAGGCCGTGTGGAGCGAGTTCTTTTATAACCGCGACTGGCCGCTTGCATCGGCGCTTGCCATTTGCATGTTAGTCACCTTGTTGCCACCCATTTTGCTGTTGGCACGTTTGCAAAAAAGTACAAATACGCAAGATTAAGTCTTTTTAATCACTTAAGTGTGTTTTTCCGCCTGTGCCCTTAGTGCCTTTTAAAAAAAAGAACAAATAGTTGGTTGTAATCTTTTTTGGCTCAACAGTTGGCCAGAATTTCGCATAAGACAATCAAATAGTTTGCTTTGTTGAAAAACTACAATTGTGTTTTAAAAAATTTTTTTTTGCAAAAAAAAAGTCTTTTTTTTTAAAGCGCTAGAACCTTTTGCGCGGTTTTTAGAAGCAAATGTCATAAAAATGCGGGAGCGTTATTTGAAAAACGAAAATGTAGACAAAGGAGAGCAGGTCGTGAAGCACAAAACCCTAACACGGATGGATTTAATCGCGCATTTTTCGCGTCAGTTGCTTATTCCGCAAAATCAATCATCCGCGTTGATTGAGGCGATTATCCAACAGATTTTTAATGCGTTGCATAAAAACAAGCACTTGAAAATCTCGTCTTTTGGTTCTTTTTTAGTCCATGACAAAAAGCCAAGAACAGGGCGTAATCCCAAGACAGGAGAGCAGGCGTTAATCACCGCCAGGCGCAGTGTTAGCTTTCGTACGTCGCAGATTTTGAAAGCGCGTATTAACCGCAAAATGCAGCGTGTGAAGCAGGCCTAAAAAGCGGGTTTATTGCCGGCATACAAGGTGCGCATAGTAAGAGGCTAAGTTGTTTTTTGTCTCGAATTGCAGCGTTTCTTCGGTATTGTGCGGTGTGCTGCTGGGGTCTACAAAGATCAGGTCGTCGTCACTGTTTTGTCTTTGATAGCGAAAGGGTTTCACGTAGGGCTTGCGCCTTTTGTATCCTTTTAAAAAGCTGCCTTCGCCGGTTTTAAGATGGTTAAGTAAAACCACCACAACGGGGTCTTTGATATACTGGGCCTCTTGTTTGTTGTGCGGCAAGATTTCAATCGCCGCGTGGTGTTGAATTTTATTGCGACAATAAGGGTGCACATTTTTAGGTCCCGCCGGCGGTCGCTGGGTGATGGTAGGATGCACAACATACGTAAAAAAGACGCTGGCGCCATTTTGGGCTACTTTTTCAGAAAGCCCAAGGGTGCGAAAAGGCACAAGGCCCTGTGCATCGCGTTCTTTGCGGCAGCTTTTGCGGGCGTGGCCAAAGTTCTGTTTCTCCATGGGGTCCGCAGGGCAGGGCAGGCGACCATTTTGCCTTAAAAAGTTGCCAAGGGCACGAAAGATACGTTCTTGGTGGGCAACCGTTTTTTTGGCGTACGTTCTTTGCTTTAAATGCTCTAAAAATGATAAAAGTCCTGCGCTGAGAAGTCCCAACAGCAAAAGCACAATCGCCACCTCGATTAAAGAAAAGCCATGCAGCGCCTTAAACGGCCATGCCGTTTGGTTAAGGGGTCCAAGGCGCTTTTGACGCCAACTGTTTCGTTGTTTAATCAAGTGCCACATACACAAGACAGACCGATTTTTTGTGGGAAAGATTGTAGCGTCCATTGATCACGCAGGGTGAAGCAGCCTGCGGCGCGGTTCGCGCTTGCACACGTCCTGAAAGCGGATCACCGCTATCAAGCTGTTGATCAAGAGCATGGGCATCTTGTGGTGACAGATGCGCTTTTTGTGGATTTGTTGGGTTTGCAAGCAAAATCCAAAGGCCTTGAAGACTGTCAGGGTTAGAGAGAGCAAAAAGGCCACAACCAATGGATGCCTTGGGCACAAAAATGCCCTTGTCTGCACCACTCTGGTGGCTTTTAAAAAACGTTACGTCCTTTAGCATCTGCGTTAACACAAGGTGGTGCCAGAAAAGAGACGTCTCGCTAAAAGGTGTCAGCGGATTGCCTGTTAAGGTCCAATCACCATTGCCTGAACGCGTGTCGGTAAAATAATCCTGTGCCTCTGCCCAATCGCCCGGAAGGGACTGATAACGCTCTTTAAACGCTGTCAACGCAAGACGTATCGATGTCAGCTGTGCGGCGGTTCGCTGAAGGCGTGCTTGTTTTAAAAAGCGATACCCTTTCATCAGGCCTGCGGTTAAAACGCCAACTACCAATAAAACAAGGGCAATCTCAATAAGCGAGAAACCATTTGCTTGATCAGAAGGCATGAACACTTTTTTCATAGATGCCTTTGTGAATGTTTTTCTGTTGAATGTCAATTTGTTAGGCTGTTTTTTGCGCACTGTTTGATAAAAAGCGCTGTAAGGTTACGAGAGTGGTCAGGCTCTTTTCTAAATGGCGCACCTGGCGTATAGTGAAGGGAATTGAAGCCTGAAGGGCATGGCAAAGAGAGATTTTTTATGAGTTGGCTCACCGACCTTGTAAGACCGCGCATTCAAAAGTTAGTCAAGCGTGACACGCCCGATAACCTGTGGGAAAAATGCCCAGGTTGCGAGCAGATGGTCTTTGTGCGCGAACTTTTAGATAACCTTTCAGTGTGCAAACACTGTCAGCATCACTTTTATCTATCGCCGCAAGAGCGCTGCAAGCAGTTGTTCGATGAAGGGCATTTTAAAACGCTTGCGCTTGATGCCCCGCCTGACGATCCCTTGCGTTTTAAAGATAAAAAGCGTTATACCGACCGCCTTAAAGAGGCGCGCGCGCGCAAGAAAGAGGCTATTTTCCTGGCCACGGGTTTGCTGCACAAACGTCCTTTGACGGTGGCGGCTTTTGACTTTAAATTTATTGGTGGCTCAATGGGCATGGGTGTGGGCGAAGCTTTACTGAAAGGGGCCCAGCATGCGTTGCAAACCAAAACACCTTATTTAACGATTGCCTCGTCCGGTGGGGCCCGCATGCAAGAGGGTGCTTTGTCGCTGATGCAGATGGCGCGCTCAACCGTTGGCGTGGTGCGTCTTAAAGAGGCCGGCCTTCCCTTTATCTCGCTGCTAACGCATCCCACCACAGGTGGCGTTGCGGCATCGTTTGCATCGATTGGTGATTTGAACCTTGCAGAACCTGGGGCATTGATTGGCTTCACAGGTGCACGCGTGATACAAGAAACACTGCGTACAACGCTGCCCAAGGGGTTTCAAACGGCCGAATTTCAGCTAGAGCACGGCGCGCTTGATGCGGTGGTGCACAGGCATGATTTGAAACAAACGCTTTTTAAAGTGATCTCGCACCTTAAAAAGGCCGCTTAAAGGTTAAGCGTTCCAATAAAAGCGGGGGGCTGTCTTGTGTCATCTTCTGTCGCCAGGTTGTTTTCTGATGTGCCCAACACCCTTGTTCCTTTGATAGTGTTTTGCAACACACCTTTAACCGCTTTCAAAGGTGTGGGGGCTGAAACCGCCAAAAAACTTAAACGCCTCAACTTGCTCACGGCGCGGGACGTGCTGTTTTTTTTGCCCACTCGCTATGGTGTGTTCGAGCAGGGCACTTTTGTGCCGCAGCGTCCCGTTTTGTTTGAGGCCGATGTCTTAGGTGTCAAAAGGGGTTTTCGTTATACCGAGGTGCAGGTGCAAACCCAAGAATTTGCCCGTTCGTTTATCCTTTACTTCCATCACAAGCAAGAGCACGCGCTAAGGCGACGCCTTGCGGCAGAGAACAGCTGGCATGTGTGGGGTGTGCCTTTGTTTTCGGGCCCAAAGCTGGCCTTCTTTTTCCCGCGTCTTGCACCTTTTGACCCAAAGCGTCTTAGGATCATCGAAAGCATCTATGCCGAAACCCAAGGCCTTTCATCTTTGCAAATAGCACGTCTGGTGCGCGAGGTATTGCAGCGTCTACCCTTGGTTGACGAATGGCATGCCCCTTCTATGATGCATCAAAAAGGGTGGGCTTCCTTTCACAAAAGTCTTTTGATTGCACACCAAGGCGATGCATCGCCAGATGTGATGCACAGGGCGCGCACGCGGTTGATGTGTGATCGCATGCTGGCGCGACAGCTTTTGTTTCATATTGAAAAAGAAATGCTGCAACAAAGTCGCGCTGTACCCTTGCAAGATGTACGGTCACTTTTTTTACAAAAAGCGCACGACAATGGTTTTCAGCTGACTGACTCGCAGTTGAAGGCGCTTGAGGACATTCAGCAGGATATGCAAAAAACAGTACCCATGCAGCGTTTGCTGCAAGGCGATGTCGGGTCGGGCAAAACCCTTGTGGCTTTTGGCGCCCTGTTTAGCGCACTGCGCCAGCACAAGAAAGCGCTTTATCTTGCACCTACCACTGTTCTGGCTCAGCAAGTTTATCAAACGTTCACGGAGTTTTTACAAGATGACGCAGCGCCGCTTTATTTGCTGACGCGTGCAACGCCTGCCAAAGAGGTAAAACGCCTTTTAAAAGACCCAAAAGCGGTGCTCATTGGCACCCACGCGCTGCTTTCTGACAAACATATGTTGCAAGATGTGGCGCTGGTGATCATTGACGAGCAGCAGCGCTTTGGTGTGCAGCAACGGGCCACCTTGCTTGAAAATCGCTCAACGCACGCATCGCCTCTAACGCCCCATTTGCTGATGATGACTGCAACGCCCATTCCGCGTACCCACAGCTTGATGCTTAAAGGGTACATCCAAACCTCGTACCTTAAGGCGCGCCTTTTCATGCAGCGCACAACGCGCGTGGCCTCTCAGCAAAAAACAGCTGAGGTCATCAAGGCCATTAAGGCCTTTCTAGCGCGGGGTGAGCGTGTTTTTTGGCTGTGCGCTGCCGTTGAAGAAAGCGAGCGCTTAATGGCGCTTGAAAAGCGCTTTCAGTGGCTTGATCCTTTTTTTAAAGGGCAGATGGGGCGTCTTTATGGCACACAAAAAAAAGATGAGCAGCAGGCCAACCTTAAGGCGTTTAAAGAGGGAACACAGCCTTTATTGCTGTGTACAACGGTGATTGAAACGGGCATTGATATTCCCCTGGCCAGTCTTATGGTGATTGAAGATGCGCAACATTTTGGGCTGTCGCAGTTGCACCAGTTGCGCGGGCGCATTGGGCGCGCTGGGCAAGAAAGCCTGTTGATTGCCCTTTACAAACCGCCGCTTTCGGCGGTGGCAAAACAGCGTCTGGCCTTTTTTCGTGATCATGATGATGGGTTTGATATTGCGCGCTGTGATGCCAACGTGCGTGGCGAAGGGCTGTTACTTGGCACGCTGCAAAGTGGTTTTTTAAATGATGCCCTGTTCAAAGGCTGGCAAGCGCACACCGATGATCTTGAAGGGTCGTCTCAAGAAGCTGTGCGCGTTTTAAATGACAACGCCTGGCGTCACAAATGGGAAGCCCTGCTGCTTCAACTGTTCGAGCCAAGCGAAAGTCTAAAGCACCTCAAAGCTGGCTAGTTTTTTGTCTTTCAGGTGTTTACACATCTGTTTTCAAGCTTTCAATCACTGCTTGTGTAAGCGATTGAGAGGGCATGTTTTGCAAGAAGTGTGCTTTATATGCAGGTTGAAACGCTTTAGCATGCGGTGTTTCGGTTAGGAATAAGGACGCTTGGCTTTTTTGATCTTGGTGAAGGCGTAGGGCAGGTGAAATGGGGGTGGCCGGTTTCGGTGCATTCTGAGAGTAATAGGTATAAAAGGTACGTGCCGCCAAAACACTTACTGTCAAGGCAGCGCCCTTGGGCGTTAACTTGTCGGTGCAGTAAGTAGGCGTATGCTGCAGGGTAAGGCGAGCAAGCTCACCAGCTTTTTTTACAGTCTCTTGCGCCTTTTGCATGATCGGTGTTGCAGGCAAATCTTGCTCATCTGCCGGTGGGGCAAAAAGCTTGACAGTATGCAAAGATGAGCAAAGAAGAAGTCGGATAAAAATTTTTTTTGGCATGATTTGGGTCTATCTTGACTTGAATAGTTCAATGTAAAATGGAATCACTGCCTGAAAAGATATTTACCACTTAAAAGAATAGTTTTATTGTCTTTTTGATAAATTGTTTAAAATATTTAAGGCATTTAAGAAGAAAAAGTGTGTGCACAGACAAGGTATACTGCGCACACAGGTTGCTTTGTGAGGTTTATTACGCGGGTTCTACTGTCATGGCTTTGATGGTGTCTAAAGCTGTGCTAAAAGCTTCGCTCATTGAATTGCCTAACAATAGTTGATCAAGTTGGTCAAGAAGCGCCTCTGCGTTGCTTGTGTGTTCTGCTGCATGGCCAAGCGCTGTGCTAGCTTGATCCCATAGCGTGACGGTGTCTCCTAACAGCGTACCAGCGCTTGTGAAGCCGTCGTCTATAAAGCCATCGGTTAAATGCAACCCAAGATCAAACGCCTCGTTTTCGGTAAAGTAAGTGAAAGGGTTTAAATGATTGCTGGTCAGTGTGTCGCCAAGCGTTTCTTTTAAGTCAGGAAGGGTAGAGGTCACCGTAGAAGCCCCTAAAACAGAATCGATATTAGCAATGCGTTGATCTGCATTTTGTGTCAATGTGCTAGACAGTGTGTTCAGGTCTTGAAGTGCGATCGTTTCATATGAAGGTGCCAAGCCATAGTAAGCAGCAACGCACAGTGCAACGCATGTCACCACAACGGCTGTGCCGATGGCGGCATACTTAAGCCCTTTCTTCCAGGCTGACTTTTGTGTGACAACTGAAGGGGCCTCGGTCACATCGTTTGCTTTTAAAACGTTTCTGTCTTCACCTGGCAAGGTGACTGCCTGCGTTTTCTCAAAAGGTTTTGTTGCGCATGCTGCAAGAGGGCGTGCGTCCTTTGCCAGAAAAGAAAGAGAGCGTGCCGATAAACTGTAAGGTGTTAAACTTAAAGAGGTGCACACAATCAGTGTGCAAAAAAGTGTACTGTAGTGTTTGAGCATAGAAGCCTACCCGTTTTAATTGATAACACAATGCTATCAAGGCACGATTTTTTGTAAAAAAATGACCTATAAACGTTCAAATAAGATCTGTATTTCTGGGTATAAAAGGGATTTTTCTTAACTTTTGCTTACTTTCGGTGCAAAGCTGGCTTGCTTTTCGGCGGCATTTTGATGATAATGAGGCTTGTTGCTGTCCCCTTCGTCTAGAGGCCTAGGACACCGCCCTCTCACGGCGGAAACAGGGGTTCGAGTCCCCTAGGGGATGCCAGAAAAAGGTTGTAAAAAGGCATGGTCTCAGTGGCGGCGCAAGATATCTTAACAGGTAAGGTTTTAGCAGAAAAAGCAGGCTTGCGTGATGCCGTTGCAGTGTCGCTTGTGTCAGATGAAGAGGGCAAGGCGCAAGAGGCGCGCCTTTGCGATCTTTCAAAAGAGTGGCCGCCGCAGTTAGCGCCGCGTTTAAAACTGATTCGCCGGGATGATCCCAAGGCGCTGTCTCTTTTGCGGCATGATGCCGCGCACGTGATGGCTGAGGCCGTGAAAGAGCTGTTTTCTGATGTGCAAGTCACCATTGGTCCTGCAACGCAAGACGGCTTTTATTATGATTTTTACCGCAAAGAGCCTTTTAAAGAAGACGATTTGCCCCGCATTGAAGAAAAGATGCATCAGATTGTGGCGCGCAATGAGCCCTTTGTGCGCGAGGAATGGTCGCGTGATAAGGCCATCGCCTATTTTAAAGAGCAGGGCGAGGTCTTTAAGGTCGAGCTAATCGAGGCTTTGCCAGAAGGCGAGGTGATTTCAATCTACCGCCAAGGCGCTTTTCTTGATTTGTGCCGTGGGCCGCACTTGCCCTCAACGGGTTTGATAGGGAGCGGCTTTAAGCTTTTGCGTTTGGCCGGGGCCTATTGGCGCGGTGATGCCAAAAACCCCATGTTGCAACGCATTTATGGCACGGCTTTTCCCACCGAAAAAGCGCTTAAAGTTTACCTTAAAAATCTTGAAGAGGCTAAAAAGCGCGACCACCGGCGCTTGGGCACTGACCTTGATCTATTTCACTTTCAAGACATCGCGCAGGGCAGTGTGTTTTGGCACCCCAAGGGTTGGACAATTTACACGCAGTTGCAAACTTACATACGCAATCGCTTGCAGCAAGAGGACTATCAAGAAGTCAACACGCCACAGTTGTTGAACCGCACTTTGTGGGAAAAATCGGGGCATTGGGATAAATTTCGTGAGAACATGATCACCTGTGCGCTGCCAGAAGGGCACGAGCAAAAAGAGCCCTTGGCCTTAAAGCCCATGAATTGTCCGGGCCATGTTGAAATTTTTAAAAAGGGTTTAAAGTCTTACAAAGACTTGCCTTTGCGCATGGCCGAGTTTGGCTCATGCTGCCGCTTCGAGCCATCGGGCGCGTTGCTGGGGTTAATGCGTGTGCGTGCGTTTACGCAAGATGATGCCCATATTTTTTGCACGCCTTCGATGATCGAAAGTGAAACAAAAGCGTTTTGTGCATTGCTTAAGTCAGTTTACAAAGACTTTGGGTTTGAGGATGTGACAGTGCTGTTTTCTGACAGGCCCGAAAAGCGTGCCGGCAGTGATCGCGTGTGGGACGAGGCCGAAAATGCCTTGCTGCAAGGGGCAAAAGCTGCAGGCCTTGCGCACAAGCTCAATCCGGGCGAGGGTGCCTTTTATGGCCCCAAGCTTGAGTTTGTGCTGAAGGATACATTGGGGCGTTCTTGGCAGTGTGGCACGTTGCAGGTTGATATGGTGTTGCCCGGGCGTTTGGGCGCCAGGTATATTGGCAGCGATGGGGCAAAGCACACGCCCGTGATGCTGCATCGGGCCATTTTAGGTTCTTTCGAGCGCTTTATTGGTATTTTAATCGAACATTATGCAGGCAATTTTCCCTTGTGGCTGGCGCCCTGTCAGGTGGCCGTTCTGCCCATCACCAACGATCTTGATGACTATGCGCAACAGGTTTTGCAAACGTTTAAGCAAAAGGGGCTGCGGGCGCAAATCGACACGCGGCCTTTAAAAATTCATGCAAAGATTCGTGAGTGGAGCTTGCAAAAGACGCCCTACCTTGCAGTGGTGGGCGCCAGAGAGGCAGAAAATCAGCAGGTGGCTTTGCGCTGTTTTGGCAAAAAAGACACAAATGAGGTTGTCTTGTTAAAGGAAGCCGCAGAAAAGCTTGCAACACTCTCGAAAATGCCTCACTGTTAGGGCTAAGTTTTGAGAGCTCCTCAAAAAAGGGGGGCGTGACGGTTAAAGGATATTTTTTTTGCAGCACACCAGAACAAAAGAAGGCAAGGGCGCGCGGACGAACCAAGATATTCTAGCGCCTGAGGTGCGTCTTGTGGATGAAACGGGAGCGTTGCAGGGCGTTGTGCCCACGCAAGAAGCTTTGCAGCGTGCAAAGGATGTGGGGCTTGACCTTGTAGAAGTTGCGCCCGATTCAAAGCCGCCTGTGTGTAAAATTCTTGATTACGGCAAAGTGCGTTTTGAGGCCCGCAAGAAAAAAGCGGCCATGAAAAAGAAGCAAAAAACGCTTGAGATCAAAGAGCTGCAATTTCGCGTGGGCATCGAAGATCACGACTATCAGGTCAAAAAGCGGCATGCGCAGCGCTTTTTGTCGGCAGGCAACAAGGTGCGCGTGGTGTTGCGCTTTAAGGGGCGTGAAATGGGGCACCAAGAAATTGGGGTCAGCCTATTGCAGCGCTTGGTGGAAGATCTTGCCGATTTTGGCAAACTTGAGGCCGAGGCTAAAACCGAAGGGCGCCGCATGTTAATGGTGTTGTTGCCGCTGGATGCCAAAGATATCCAAAAGCGCGAGGCGCAAAAAGCTCAACGCGAAAAAGACGTCACCGGGGATGCCGAGGGCGAGGGTGAGACTAAAGCCAACGCCACCCCCGACACAGCAGAAGCTATCCAAAAGCGCGAGGCGCAAAAAGCTCAACGCGAAAAAGACGTCACCGGGGATGCCGAGGGCGAGGGTGAGACTAAAACCAACGCCACCCCCGACACAGCAGAAGCCAAAGAAAGCTAGTTCTCCAAAAAACCGTCATTGCGAGGAGCCTTTTAAGGCAACGTGGGAAAATCCTGCCCCAAAAACCGTCATTGCGAGGAGCAGCGTGCTGCGACGCGGCAATCCATCGTGTGCTTTAGCCGCTTAAG
This sequence comes from Holosporaceae bacterium, assembly GCA_049607645.1. GTDB lineage: Bacteria > Pseudomonadota > Alphaproteobacteria > Holosporales > Hepatobacteraceae > JBAJNL01. The sequence goes on from JBMYWS010000001.1 coordinate 154,980, forward strand.
TTTCTGGCCAGTGGATCGCCACAGGCTGTGCCTTCGCGATGACGGTCAGGTTGTCATTGCGAGGAGAAACTTTAGTTTCGACGCGGCAATCCATCGTGTGCTTTAGCCGCTTAAGTTTCTGGCCAGTGGATCGCCACAGGCTGTGCCTTCGCGATGACGGTCAGGTTGTCATTGCGAGGAGAAACTTTAGTTTCGACGCGGCAATCCAGTGTGCCTTAACCAACTCAGCTACATGTCAAGTGGATCGCCACAGGCTGTGCCTTCGCGATGACGGTCTCGTTGGCCACTGTCGTTTGCTTTTAACTATCGTCTTCCTGCGGTTCTTCTGTCTGTGGCAACAGATGATCTTCGCAGATAAGACTTTTTAAATGTGGCACAAGCGGCGCCAGCTTTTGCATGCCTTCGGCGGTGGTCTCGATATTCTCTATGGCAAGTGTTTCGAGATAGGTCATGCGTGCCAGGTACTGAATGGCATCATCACCCAAAAGGTTGCTTTCAAGAGAAAGCCCCCTTAAGCGTGGCTGTGAGATCTGATCCAAGACCTGCCAAAGATGGCGCACACTGCTAGCGGTTAGGACGTTATTGCGCATATCAAGATCTTCTATGTTTAAAAGCGGCAGTTTTGCAAAACCCACATCGCTAATGCCACAATGTGACAAGTAAAGCGTTTCAAGTCTATGCAAGTGTTCTAGTGCAGTGGCACCTTCAGGGCCAATGCCATGTGCCATTAAATGTACCGAGGTGAGATGTGTGTTTTGTGACAGCACCTGCGTGAAAGTGGCGCGCGTTTCTGCATCATAATGGTGTATGCCCATATCATTCAAAACATTTAAGACGCGCAGTTGCCTCAGCTGGGTCATGTGACACCAAGTTTCTGAAACGCTAACGGGGTTTGCACCGGCATATAAAATCCTTAGGTTGACACAGGCATTAAGGCCCTCAAAACTGCGAAGGCCACAGCGTGTAAGGTTAAGTTTTGTTAGAAGGTGAGCTTGTGTAAAAGCGGGCACACGACACAAAGCGGTGTTGTGTGACGCATTCAGATCTTTTAGTGGAAACTGGCCTAACAGAACATGTCCTTGCGTTTGCAAGTCATCTTCGTTGTCGTCATAAGGCATGCGTCCTTTGATCTGACAATGTCTAACATTTAGGTTTTCAATGGTTTTAAGGGCCGTTAGACGCTTTAAATAGGTGTTGTCAAGACCAGATTTCCTTAAATTCAACGTGCGCAGCTTAGGGTCAATCTGAAAAGGTTCGGCATTGTCATGATTGGCAATGCCTTCGCCAAGTTGTACCGAGATGTGGTGTCCTCGAGCTGCCTGCTCCCCAAAGAACCAATCAAGGGCTGGCGGCGTCAGCTCTTCAAGGTTTGGCAGGGTGTTCAAAAAAGCATGATGGTTGTGATCAAGTGTGTTGCCCGCCATATGCAGCACTTTTAGTTTGGGGGCGCATCGCTTTAAGAAGGTCAGGTGCAAAAAAAAATCAGCCTCAGTCAAGTCAAGCTTTTCTAAATTTGCAAGATGACTGATGGGGTTTTTGGCGATCAGTTCTTCAAGGTGTGTGGATAAAAGATCAGCATTGGCTTCAAGGTCAAGTTGCTGAAGGGTTGCTTGCCAGATGATTTCACCCAAAGGCTGATCATGTTCGTCTTTTAGGTGTGCAAGGTTAAGATCTGTCAGGTCTTTTAGATGACGCAGCTGAGAAATCCCCTCATAACAAAAACGGCTTTCCCAGGACGGTCTGATAATCCTGACCCATGAAAGGTCAAGGGTTTTTAAAGGTGCCTTTGCAAGCAATACAAAAAACGTGGGGGGCACCTGTTGGTTTTGTAGGGAAAGGTGATGCACATGCTGAAAGCTTTGTACAGGCAAAGGTTTAGGCAAACGTGTGTCTGGTAATAAGGTCACCGTAACCGCAGCTGGTCTCAGTGTTTCAAACACAGGGAGAGAACGATCGTTAAACGTTAGTTGCAGGGAGCTGCTGGGTGTTTGCCAAGCATGACTTGATGCGTCTCTGTAAAGAGTGTTCAGAAAGAGCTTCACTCTGTTAGGGTCGTTCAGCGCTGTCGCCTCAGAAACGTCTTTAGTGGCTGAATCAGCGTCGGCTATGGGTTCAGGAACGGCTACAACTGTTGTTTCACAAGACACGCCTGTGCAGGCCGGTAGGGAGGGCGTGCCAAGCGGTGGCAGTTTCAATCTTAAGCCAGGTTTAAGGCTTAACGCATACGTGGCTGCATGATACCATTCTTTGCACACAAGGCGGCAATCTTTGAGATCATCGATGGTCAAAAGAACCAGCACATCGCGAAAGATTGGGGAGCTTAAAACGGTTTTTAAAGCGGCAGAGTTTGGTAATTTTGTCGCACAAGCTGTTGACTGCCTTAACGTGTCGTCACTGTTTAATGCGTCAACGTTTGCACACGGGGCGGGTGACTGCCTATCTTCATCCTGTCTTGCATCACGTGAGTCGGGATCTTGCGGTGCAAAGGCCAAAGGCATGTGTGCCAGTAAAAATGACAGAAGAAAAACAAAAAATCTGCGGTTCATGATAATATCTTGAAAAAATTGCTTATTAGTCAATTGTTTACAGTAAAAACAAAACAAAGTCAATAATTTGTACGCAGACTGCTGGTCATCGCAAAGATGTCACTTGTGGCGGTTGTTTTTTTATCTTTTTGTTTTAAGCGGGCGAAAGGCATTATCCACCATTCGCAAGTTTGGCAAATTTTTAAATAAAATCAAATCTTTAATCGTCATCACGAAGGCGTAGCCTGCGGCGATCCACATGCTGGGGACCTAGAGAATACCTTTGGCGGCGAAAGCACACTGGATTGCCGCGTCGCCTTAAAAGGCTCCTCGCAATGACGGTTGTGGGAAGACTGTCGCGCCAGCAGCGCCTTTTCTTCTTGTAAAGGTGACGGAGGAAGACGTTGCAGCAAGGTAAATCTTGCCAAGTAGATTATCAAAATGATTTGTGTTTAACAAAATGGACTGAATAAGTTAACAAAGACTTGATTTAATTTGCTTTTATTGTCTTGTGAAACACATTAAACTTTCGGCTCTTTTTGTTTTATTTCTTGGTCTGGCGCCTCTTCAGGCAATGCATAACGGACAAGATGAAGCACGTGAGGAGGGGTCATCTGTGGTTGCAGCTGCGGCGCAGCCAGTCAAGACTTTAAGTGTATCGGCTGCAACACCGTGGCAGAAAGCCTCTTCTGAGGTGTTTATATTAGATGCGAAAACGTTGGCCATCTTAAAATCAAAGGATGTTGCGACTGTTGAGAAAAAAAGGGACCTTTTAGCAAAAGCTGCGCAAGCGACAGCGTTGAACATAGAAGGGATCAAATTTCAACCAGGTGACAAAAAGACACTTTTATATTTTTTGCCGCATTGTAAGAAGGTGGACAGACTCATTCTGCTCAACGTGAGATTAAAGCAGCTACCCAAGCTGCCCTTTCAAGATCGGCTTACGTGTCTGGCTCTTAACACCGTTTGGCTTGAAACGATTGAGGGCATTGCAGACTATCACAATATACAACACCTTTCACTGTGTCTTGTGCGACTTTTGGGGTCATCACAGCCGGACCCAACGGCATGGGCGCCTGTTGAAGAGTTAAGAAATTTGCGTTCTTTGCGTGCTGATCGTTCCTGTAGATTCTCGGTTTCAAAGGTCATGCAAAACAATCAGCATCTTGAAAAATTTGACCATAACGGTGTGATGAGTACCGATGCGCTGTCTGCTCTTCCGTCATCTTTGCGTCAACTTGCGTTGAGAAATGCGCACCTTGATGATAAGACGCTGGCTTTGTTGCCCACGGAGCAGCTTGAAAAGTTGCTTTTGGAGAACAACACGTTTACGTCGCTTGAGCCGTTGCGAAACGCGCCCGTGCGAGTGCTTCGCCTTGAAGCTAACAAACAGCTTGATCAAACGCTTGCGCAAGTGATTTATACAATGCCCAATCTTGAATCACTTAATCTTGCGGGATGTGACCTTGAAGATGCGCACACTAAACCTTTGTTCGCGCTAGCTGACAAACTGAAGAGCTTCAATCTTCTTGAGAATAAAAGGCTTTCAGAGCCAATGCGTGAAAAATTATGTTTGTCCTTTGGTGACAAGGTGTCTTTTGAAGGCGTCTATTGATTTAAACATTTGTTGCAGGCATCTATAGGTTTAAATGACGATGAAAGCGTGGATTTAGACGAAACGCTTGATCCCTGATGGCAGTCGATTTTAAAGACTGACAGAGACTGATAGAGGCACCTGTGTGGGTGTGATATTTTTTATCTTTTTTAGGTAATTTTTTATTAAAGTTTTTGTTCGATTCTAACAAAAAAGGCGTGGTGTGCGCATAAACACTGTGTGCCAGGTCTTTGCGTGTATGAAAAGGAATCAGGCAGCAAAATGGCAAACAGTTTATCATCTGACAACAAAAAGGTTGGTGTGACCAAGCTTCCTGTTTGGTCACTGTTCAAGGCGTGTTACCAGTGTCTTTGGCAACGTAAAATTGACATATGTCTTCTTGGCCTTCTTTTTCTTGCCATCTCTGCGATATTTTTGTTTATTCTCGATGCCGTAAACCATACCTTGTCACAAAATATAGAATCGTTGAGTGGGTATACCGTTTTTTTTAAGGTGTCCATGCTTTGGGGCGTTCCAGCAGCTTTAGTCACCGCGTTTCTTGCCTACGCGTGTTATTACGTATGGGTAAGATGCTTATTGCTGCAAAAGCCCTTGCTGCTTCAAGAGAATCTGACCGTGGTGGCCACAAAGCATTTTTGGGTTTTCTGTCTGTGGCTGATTATTTTGCGTCTTTTTTATAGTGTTTTGTGGCTGCCGTTCGCGTGGCTTGCCGGGGTTATTGCTTTTATCGTTTTGTCGGTTGAGCCAGCAATGCTTTTTTCGCCACTGTTGGGGTTGCTTGTGCTCGCAGGGTGCGCGTGTTTTTTTCTGTCTTTGTGGTTGGTGATGCGCTTTGTGTTGGCGCCTTATTCACTTTTTAGTGGCGAAAAGAATTTTTTAAAACACAGCTGGCGCGTGACCAAGGGCAATGTGTGCAGATTGTTACTGGGGATGGCTTTGGTGCTGGCGCCCATTTACCTTGTGTTTTGGGGGCTGTCTTTATTGAGTGTTTTTTCCGGTATGCCTGCGCGCTTGCCTTTGTTGATCTGGTGGGTGCCCATCGTCATAAACGCTGCCTATGGTGTTTTGGCCTTTAAGTGCTTATCAAGCAAAAGAAAATCTGGCAAAGTTACCAAAAAGTAAGGCCTGTGTTTTAAAAATAAAGGATTAACGGGATGGATTTAAAAAACATGTTATCAGTGGATACACTTTTAAAGCCCGAAAAAGCGCGAGTGCCTTTGTTTCGCCCCCTTAAAACACTGGGTGCGGCGTGTCGCTTGTTGTGGCAGCAGAAAGCGCCTCTTTTTTATCTGGGGTGTGTGGCCTTTGCTTTTTTGGCGTTGCCCATGTTTTGGGCGCTTTATGATCCTTCTTTGGCATACAGCAAGGGCAAACTGCTTGCGCGCGCCGAACTTGTGGGCGGCGGTGGCGCCTTTTTGTTGATGAGCTTACCGCTTTTGCGTTTTCTGTTGCTGAAAGAAAAACCTCTTTGGGCCAGCTCGTTCAAGCAGGCCTTTTGTCAGGCCATCGCCTTTTTTAAAAAACTGGGGTGTTGGATGCAAGCCAGCACGCAAGATGAAGCCGAAAAGCGTGAGTGCTCTTTTTTTCTCAAACGCATTGCGCTTTTAAGCTTGTTTTTGCTAGGGGTGGTGCTAGGTGGGGCCATGTTGCGCATTACACCTGCAACCGAGCGTCGTTTTGAGACCTCTTTTATGGATCTGTACCCTTTTTGGGGCAAAGCCGGCTTTTTAAAGAAGTGGTGTGCAAAAGGGGTGTTAACACGCACCAAAGAACATCAGCTGGCCGGTGGCGGGCATTTGCGCGTTGTGGAAAGCTTGCATTTTCCTGATCCCAAAGAGCAAGCTGGTGAAGAGGCGGCTGATCAGCGTATTTTCTACAAAAAACGCGTGATTCACACATCGCCCTTGGGACGACAGCTTGAGTCCAAAAAGCTGACAGTGCTCAGTGCACACAATTTAAAGCAGCAACTCAAGGCGCTGAACAGCAACATCAAACCATCTGACCTTGAAACATCGCTTTCGGTGTTCCCCAGCAACCCGATGGCTTTTTCTTGGCTGGGCTGGCTTGTGGCGTTTGTGTGTTTTTGCGTTTTGTGGGTGCGTTTGTGGGTGGTGCCGGCGGCCATCGCTATTGATATCTCAAGGCCCTTTAAGCTGTCTTGGCACTTAACCAAAGGCTCTTTTTGGCGCCTGTTTTGGGGTTTGTGTATTTTTTGTGCTCTCGCATCTATGGTGTTGTGTGCTTTCTTAGGCATTGCCGCGTTGTTGTTGTCCGATCATGCCTATGCGCTTTTTAAACCCTTTTTGTTGCTTGATTTCTATATCGGTGCTGTGCTCTTTTATGGCTGTTATACAGCGCTTGCGTTTAACTTTTTTGTTAAAAATCGTGCAGCGCTTAAAGAGAAAGCGGCAACCAAAGCATCCGCAGTTGCAAAATCAAAGGCGCCGCCAGCAACAAAAAAGCGTGTGACCAAACGCAAGCCAGCGGCTAAAGCGTCCGTGCCTGCCAAGCGGTCTGTGAAAAAAGCAGCCAAGCCATCACGGGCGCCCGGTGCCAAGTCCAAAAAAACCTAAGGTTAGGTAAGCGTGCAGGTAAAAGGGGAGCAGTGAAAGGCACTTTTTATGACCACACCTCTTTTGCCGCCTCAAAAACATAAAGAGTGGCGTGCGTTAAGGCAGCATTTTTGTGATTATGGAACGCACCTTTTGCACACGGCAAAAGAGCTGCGTCAGGTGTGGGCCCAGCATTCTGTTTGCTTGTACAAGATTTTGGGTGTTTTTTGTGTGCTCTCGTTGGTTTTACTGCTTGTCCACAGGCCGCCGGCTTTGTTGCGCTTGTTGTCGCCTTTTAGTTTGCTCTCTTTGTTGTCGTTTGACGTTTTGGCATTTCAAACGCTGCAGCAGTGGATGGGGGCGGCAGTGTGGTTTTTGCTAAGTTTTCTTGTGCTGCTTTTCTCTTTAATGCCTCTTTTAGACCTTTTGATTGATAAACGCCAACCAACAGTGCAAAGCTACGTGTCCTATTTGTGTGATCGGCGCTCTTTCAAACTTTTTCAATGGTTTTGCCTGATTATCGCGCTTTATAGCGTGCCGCACCTTGTGAAAGATCAGTGCGTCAAGCGCTCTTGTGGTCAGATTAAGCTTCAGCTGCCTGAAGAAAAGTCCCAGGTTCCAGAAAAACGCAAAGGCTCCAAAGGTGCGGCCGATGCCCATGGTTTGTCGCCAACATATGTCACGTCGCAAGACGCTTTTCATGACGGCTCTTTGGACCGTCTTGAGACCAATGCCAGCTTTTGTGCGCACTTGATGCACTATAAGGGAGATGCCTTAAAGGCTGTGCGGGCATGGCGTTTTGTGCAAAAAGCTTTGTATGGATTGCTGACAGGTGTTTTGATGTTTGTCAGTGTTTACGTTGGGCTTGGGTTGCTGCCGGCGGCCGCGGGCATTGCAAGGCGCGCTCGTCAACCGTTCAAGGGGTGCTTCGGCTATGCACGGGGCAAAAAACTTCTTTTTCTGTTTTTTGGCATGGCGTACGCTTTGTCGCCTGGGTCATTGCTGTCAATGCTTTGCATACTTGCCTTCGCAAGCGCGGGGCTGCTTTTTACGGCCATTTTGTTGAAAAACAGTTGGGTTGGTTCTGTGTCTAAAACAACGAAAGCTTCAAAAGTGTTATCAAAAAAGCCCCAAGAGTAATAAAAGTTGTGCTCAAAGCAATACGTTTAATCCAACAGTTAATCTCTTGGCTGCGCTCATTCCGAAAGGGCTGCAGCGCTTGTGGCTTTTCCTGCGGGATTTTATCTTGATCATCTGGCTCTTTTTGCAGACGAGACGTCCGATTGACTGTTTTGTCCGGTTTGCTCTGTTTGGCGGGCGTACTGTCTTTTGTGTGGGCGTGTTGACGCTTCAGCACCTTTTCTTCAATGAGTTCTTCGTTTTGCTTTTGAAAGCGCTTGTTTTGGTAGAAAGGAATAAGCGTTTGGTTTTTCGTTAAAAGCAAAGGGAGTCCGCTATAAAAAGCGTAAGGAATCTTTTTTGGCGCCAGCCTGTGTGCAACGTGCTTTGATTGAGCTGAAACCCTGAAAGATGTTGTGTCGTCAACCTGGGAAAAAGCCAGACGGTGTTTGCGCGCTGATGGTTTGTCTAACGGCTGTTTTTGTGTGTTAGGCCGTACCACGCGATTGTGTGGTGCCATGGTATAAGCGATGGGTGTCACATGTCGTAACGCACAAAAAAACGCCTGTAAAACATCTGTAGCTTTTGTCATTTTAGGTGGATCAAAGCGGTTATTTGGCACATGGGGCTCAAAGGGTTCTTTTGCGGCCCTCTCTTTTAATTCACTTAAAACCTTGTTGAATAACTCTTTTGTATCCTGTGCTGTGTAAACAGGGCAATGAGAGGGCGCAAGCACGGAAGATTGGTTTGTCAACTGTTCACCAGGCGCCATTGCAGATGTATTATCGTGTGTGATAGAGGCATTTTTCATGACCACACAAGAGGTAAAAGGTATGGTCTTGGCTACCTCTACCGTTAAAAGGAAAGAAGGGGTTTTGTCGATACTGCAGGTCGAGATAACGGTATGTGTGACGTTATGAAAAGTCGCTTCCTGAATCTGTTGTTGCGTGATTTGTGTCGTTTGAGAGGTTGTCGCCTTTAGCTCTTTTATGAGAAGTGTTTGATAGACTTTAGAGTTTTGAATGGAAGACAAAAGGCCATGGATCTTAAGCTCAGGGGCGTTTGTCGCGTCGTTGACGTTGGGTGGTGTCTCATCCCAATAGTCACGAAGTGATGTGGTCTCCTCAAAAATTTCAGACAAGATGCTGCCTCGGCGTTGCAATGATTGAGGTGAGGGTGGTCGGGAATCAAGGGGTTGCTCTGTGTCGGCTGGTACCAGATGTGTTTGTGTGCGAGGACGAAAACGAGAGGATGTGCAGGCCATCAGAGAAGCAAAACCAGAACCTGCTTTTTTTGCAGTTGGTTGACGAGATAGTAAAGGTGCGTCGTTTTCAGACGCATCTTTTTGTGGTTGCACAGGATGGCAAGATTCATTGTGGCAGAGCGTCAGAGGTGTTTGCAGAAGCAGTGCCGACGTTGTTGAGGTGTCGGGGCAAGATTCAAACCTGCGCCTTCTGGGAAAATAAGGTTCCTGGATTGTTGATAAGGTCTTAATCTCAGGCAAAGCATTCGGGGGTGGGACAGGGTCTAAAAAACCGATGACTGGTAAAGCTGATAAGGCTAAAGAAAAGCGGTCTGCGATCTCTGAAATGCACCGCCTCATCACCGGTTTAATATTAAACATCTCAGGCAACGGCGCAAATAAATGATGGGCAGCAATAAACTGAAAAAAGCTAAAGCATACTAAAAGCCGACACATCCCCCGTACCTGTGCGTTCAACGTTTGCAAAAAAAATCTTTATGTACAAGATAATTATCTTTCATATTTAAATCTAATTTCTCTAAAAAATACAAGAATAATTTTGTTTGTAGGCAAAAATTGATTTTAGCCCTATTGGGTCAAGCGGTTGGCTGTTTTTTTTTAAGAGGGTTTTAGAATGGGTGGTGTGTCGTGAAAGAAAAAAGGGCGGTTGCTTCTTCATTTGAATCGCTTTACCATTTTATAAGAAAGTGCAACACGAACAATGAATAAGCGATATGGATGGACCTTGGGGACGTAAGCCGACGAACACGTCGGGTGAAAAGGCGGCAAAAGCGCAGGAGCCATTCGCTGAAATCATTAATTTTTTAAAGCAGAAAAAAACCGGTGGCACGGGCGGCGGCTCTTTTCAGATGCCCTGGCTGGTTGTTGTGGGTGTGTTGCTGTTGTATCTTTCTTCTGGTTTTTATCGCATACAGCCCAGTGAGCAAGGCATTGTGCTGCGCTTTGGTGAGTGTGTGCGCACCAGTGGGCCGGGCTTGAACTGGCACCTTCCATGGCCTTTTGAGGCGGTTGTCATTCGGGATATTACGGCTGTTAACCGTATCGAAAGCGGTATTCCTCTTGCGCACCTCTTTAAAAACGCGGGGCTCAGCGAGCACGCCATGTTAACGGGCGATGAAAACCTTGTTGAGGTGAACTTCACCGTGTTGTGGGTCATTAAAGATCTTTACCACTTTTTGTTTAGCGCTCGTGATCCCGAGAAAATTCTTAAATCGCTTGCCGAAAGCGTGGTGCGTGAAATTGTAGCCCAAACACCTATCTCGCTTGTGTTGGCAGAAGGGCGCAGTGTGATTAACCAAAAGGCGCAGGAGCAACTTCAAAAATTGGCTGACTATTACAAGCTTGGTGTGCATGTGCAAGAGGTGATGATGGGACGGATTGATCCGCCGCGTCAGGTGATTGATGCCTATCGAGATGTGCAGCGGGCGCGTGCCGATCAAGAGCGCATGATCAATGATGCCGAAGCCTATAAAAACGCCCTTGTGCCGCAAAAGCGCGCTGAGGCAGTAAAAATGTTGCGTGAGGCCGAGGCGGTAAAAGTGCGTTACGTGGCCGATGCCAAAAGCAAGACGGCGCCGTTTCTTAAGATACTGCCCGAATATAAGGCGGCACCTTCAGTGGTTAAAACACAAATTGAAATTGCAACGATGGCACAGATCTTAAAAGAGCAAGAAAAAATTATCTTGTCTTCCGGTGCGAAAAACGTACCTATTTTACCGCTACTGGGCTGGGGAGAGCAGGCGAAAAAGGCGGAATCGCCTGAAAAATCAGAGGATGACTAAGCGTATGTGTGATGGCAAGGATGAAACAGGTATGCAGAAAAAACGCTTTGCATACATGAGAAGAAAACAAGGAAGACTGACCTTAGAAAAGGAGCGGCTGTCATGAGTTTTGTGCATAAGATTCTGGCTTTATGCCTGTTGCTTTTTGTCCTGACCTCGCAGGCATTTTTTCAAGTATCACAGCAAACACAGGTTTTGGTGTTGCAGCTGGGGCGTTTGGTGCGCACATTGAAGGCGCCGGGCCTTTATCTTAAAATTCCTTTTGTGCAAGAAACCATTGTGTATGATAAGCGCATTTTGGCTCTTGATGTGCCGCAAACAGAGGTAACGCTGGGTGATCAAAAGCGTGCGATTGTGGATATCTTTTTGCGCTACCGCATTAGTGACCCCGAGCGCTTTTACAAAACAGTGCGTCATGAAGAGGGTGCGCAGCTGCGTTTAACCGCGTTGGTTTCTGGTATTTTAAGAAGCACGTTGGGTAAAAAAGCGCTGATTGATCTTTTGTCGTCCAGGCGTGCAGACATCATGGAACAGATTTCAAAGCGCTCGAATACAGCCATGTTGCCCTTGGGTATCGAGGTGATTGATGTGCGTATTCGTCGGGCTGACCTGCCGCCAGCGAACAGTCTGGCTATTTTCTCGCGCATGATTAGTGAGCGCCATAAAGAAGCGCGTGAAATTCGTGCCCACGGACAAGAAAAGAAGCAAGTGATTAAGTCAAACGCCAATCTTGAGGGTGAGCTAATTTTGTCTGAGGCCATTCAAAAAGCGGGCGCCATCAGGGGCGAGGGCCTGCAAAAAGCGCAGGCGATTTTCAGGGAAGCCTATACGCAAGATCCTGACTTTGCAGCCTTTTACCAATCTCTTGAGGCGTACAAAGAGGCTTTGTCAAACAAAACGCGCTACGTTTTGACGCCAGAACAGTCGTTCTTAAGGTTTTTTCAAAACACGCCCTCTAAAGTAAAGAAGTCCTAGGATTAAAGAGTCTCGTATGAAGTATGTTTTAAGCCGCCTTGTGTGCTTTAGTCTTTGCGTGCAAAGCATAGGTTTGCCGTTGTGGGCTTTTCCTGTGATGCAGCCTGCGCAATTGGCACCTCATCACAAAGGTACCACAACGCACAAAACAGCTACGCCTAAAGGTGCAACAAATCTTCAGGGCCTTATTTCTGCAGACACGCCTAAAAAAGAGGATGCAAAGGGCGAGGGCAAAAGTTCTGTTTTTTCGCTTGATGAGGGTTTTGCGCCCATTGTCGAGCCCTTGTTGCCAGCTGTTGTGAATGTCTCTGTCATTAAAAAGATGACGACGTATAGCCTTGATATTGGCCCACAGGCCAAAGGCGGTGCACCGCAAGATCTTTTTCGCTTTAGAGACTTTTTAGAGCAATTTGATTTGGCGCCGAAAAAGCGTCGCGTGCCTGTTAGCGCCGGCACGGGTTTTATTATTGATCCCAAGGGGTATCTTGTGACCAACGCGCACGTTGTTGAAGGCGCTGACGAGGTGATTGTCACTCTTGCCGATCAACGTGAGATGAAGGCAAAGGTCATTGGCCTTGATCCGCGATCGGATCTGGCGCTTTTAAAAATTTCTGACAGTGCGCCCTTGCCGTATGTGCGCTTTGGTGATGCCTCGAAGGTGCGTGTGGGACACTGGGCTATTGCCATTGGCAACGCGCTGGGTCTTGGTGGCACCGTTACGGTGGGTGTGATCTCACACGTGGGGCGCAGCTTTATGATGCAGCCAACACATGTGGGTGGCTTCTTTCAAACGGATGCATCCATTAATCTTGGTAACTCGGGCGGACCGCTTTTCAACAGTAAGGGTGAGGTCATTGGTATTAATATGATGATTGCCTCTCCCACGGGCGGCAATATCGGTATTGGCTTTGCGATTCCGTCGGATGTGGCACAGTTTGTGATCGAGCAGTTGCGTCAGTACGGCTATGTTAAGCGCGGTTGGTTGGGCATTCATGTGCAAGACATTAATCAAGATATTGCAAAAAGCCTGCAGCTTAAGGGCCCGAAGGGTGCGCTGGTTGCCAATGTGCTGAAGGATGGACCAGCCAGCAAGGGCGGCGTCAAGCAAGGTGACCTGATTTTAAAAATTAATGGTGTTGCCATTAAAGGCGCGGCGCAAACCACCAAGGTGGTCAGCAAGCTGCATATTGGCTCGCGTGTGCCGATTGAGGTGTGGCGTCGTGATGCGCGCTCGGGCAATTATGGTGTCAAGGTTCTGTATCTCACGATTGGTGAAAGCGATGATGCTGCCACAAAGGACAGCAAAAAAACAAAAGCCAAGCCAAAGGATACGGGCAAGCTTGTGTATGGCTTGACGTTGCAAGCATTGGATGATCAATCGCGTCAGCGTTATCACATTGATAAAAATGTGACTGGTGCGTTGATTTTGAAGGTGCATCCCGAATCACGGGCAAGCGAGTTCTTTAAAGGCGGTGACGTTTTGGTCGAGGTGGATCAAGAGCCAGTCAGATCACCTGATCATGCGCAGTCTCTGTTGGACGAGGTTTCGAAAAAGGGCCAAAAAACGGTTCTGTGTTTGGGCTTGCGGCAAGGCATCCATTTCTTTGCCCCGCTTAACCTTGATGATGATGTGACCAAATCAAAAGAAAAATCTTAAAGAGCTTCTTGGGCGTCACGTTGCTATCACCGTGCAGGGCCTAAACGCACGTCGTCATCGCGAAGGTGCGCAGCGCCCCGCGCGACCCACATGCTGGGGCCTTAAGCGGCCAAAGTACACGATGGATTGCCGCGTCGAAACAAAGTTTCTCCTTGCAATGACATGATTGTGATGTCTGTCTTTTTTGTGATCGTGTTCTTTCAATCTTACTTGCTTTAGGCGCGCGCAAGGCATTCTCCACCATTCGCAAGTTTAGAAAGTTTTTAAGCAAAATCAAATAAATAGACACTCTTTTTGTTTCTAAGGATTGAGCCTGCGGCGATCCAACGCGTTTATTGTGTTGCGCATCCCTCTGGCAAAGTGCTGTGCACTTCAATCTTTTAAAGGGCGTCCCTGCCGTCAAAAGCCAGAAATGTTAAGCATTGCCGGTGGTTAAAACATACCGAAGGCGTTCAGTGTGGTTGCCGCAGGCTTGCACCACCACCTTTGGAATGGCCTTTAGTACACGCACCTGGGTCAGCAAGGGGCAGTTACCGATGCACGCTTGCTGACACACCAGCGAGGTTTGTAGTGAGGCCAGTTTGGGGCAATCGCCAAGGCCCAGTTGTCTTAGATCGGGCAAGCCATGGATCGCTTTAAGGCGCTGGCACTGCAATGCCGTGAGTTGCTGAAGATTGGCCGGGCCTTTAATGAGGTCAATGCCGCAGTTTTCAAGATTAAGCAAGCAGCTGCCTTGCAGCAAAAGCATTTTTTGAAGCGCAGGAAGATTTTTAAGTTCCACCAGAGCGCTGCATTTGAGCGCAAAGATTTTTTCCAGCAGTGGTAAATCAGCGATTGTACGCAGGCGATGTGCATTGCGCCCATCAATGGCTTTAAGGCAAGGGCATGCAGTGATGGTGGACAGCGTTCTGCACCCATCTGTGTTAAGTGATTGAAGGTGTGCAAAGTTGCTCACATGATTCACCCCATCACATTTGATCAGAACCAGTTTGGTCAGGCTTGGCGGGGCGGGAACATTGATCACGCTTTTGCATTGGCTCAAAGTCAGATTTTTAAGCGCAGGCGTGTCTTCAATGGCTTTGAAGTTCCAGCAGTTTTTGACTTCAAGGGTGTGTAATTTGCGAAAATGTGAAACCGATTCAAGGCTGTGACAGCGCGTGACGGTCAGTTTTTGCAGATGCGATCCGTACGAGAATGATTTAAAGTTGTAAGCGCCGTCAAGGGTAAGCGTGATGGGCCGTGCCCAGCTATAAACGGTGTCACCTTGTGTGTACGCCACAACCTCAACCAACATTGCAACATTAATTTTTGTAATTTTTTTGGTGTTGTAAGGCGCGGCGCCTTCAGGCACGTCTCCTTGCAGCACCTTGGCCAGGGCAAGATCTTTAAGTTTGCGCACTTTGTTGGACGCATCAATGGTGTTAAAAGACTCAGAAAGAAGCTGCTTGCCCAAAACGCGCACCGCAGAGGCAGGTTGCGGCAAAGGTGCCGCGGCCGCCACATCTTGCGATGCAAAGGCAGAGGCTAAAGAGCACACTTGTTGTTGCGGCTTTGAATCTTCTAAATTGCTGCCTTGTGGCATGGCAAAGCCGCCTTGCATAAGCAGCATGCAACAAAAAAAACATAATAAGAATGTATAAAGGGGCCTCATAAGATATTTTTATTGGCAAAATAATTTAAGTGTTTCTTATGAGGCAAAAGGGTTAAGAAAAAGAAAACGCCTTCGCAATGACGCTTAGATTATCGTTGCGAGAAGAAAACTACGCTTCCGACACGGTCGTCCTTTCCGAACGTCGTTGCGAGGAGCCCTTTAGGGCGACGCGGCAATCCATCGTGTGCTTTGGCCG
>JBMYWS010000001.1:170414-221197 GCA_049607645.1 Holosporaceae bacterium
CTGTAGTCTGTTCGCGATGACGACAAAAATGGCGTTGTTTGCCCCCAAAACTGTCGTTGCGAGGAGCCCTTTAGGGCGACGCGGCAATCCATCGTGTGCTTTGGCCGCTTCATTTTCAGCTAAGTGGATCGCCACACGGCCGCTGGCCGTTCGCGATGACGAGGGGGGGCTGTAGTCTGTTCGCGATGACGACAAAAATGGCGTTGTTTGCCCCCAAAACTGTCATTGCGAGGAGCCCTTTAGGGCGACGCGGCAATCCATCGTGTGCTTTGGCCGCTTAAGTTTCAGCTAAGTGGATCGCCACACGGCCGCTGGCCGTTCGCGATGACGACCAAAATGGCGCGGCAATCCATCGTGTGCTTTAGCTGTTTGTTTGCGCGGCCACTTCCTCGGGGTCAGATTCGTGGCTTTCGGCATTGCTATCGCTGGCGTTTGGGTCCGCAGGTGTTACATTCTCAGGCGTGGGTTCGTCGGTCGCTTCAGTTTCTGGTGTCGTCGTTGTGGAGAACCTTTGCAAGAGAGCGGCAGCTCTTTCGGCCTGTTCTTGCTGCAAGGCTTCGAGGTCTGCTTTCTGTTTATCTGCAAGCGCTTTTTGTTTGGCATCCAGCTCTGCTTGCAGGGCTTCAAGTCTTGATTGTTGTTCTGCAAGCGTTTTCTCTTGATCTTCGCGTTGTTGCTCCAGTTGCGCCTTAAGATTTGCAGCCGTGGCTTGAAAAGCGTTGTCTTCAGGTTTTTCGGTGTCTCCAAAAGGGTAAGAGGGCTGCATGGCTTTAAGGTCAGCATCGGTTGCCTCAACAGCTTCTTTAAAAGCTTTCTGAATCGCCTGGCCTTCTTCAGATGCTAAAAACAGTTGCATTTTGCTATCCGCAAGTTGAAGCAATGCTTTGAGTCCCGCGATCTTCTCTTTAAAAAACACCTGCTTCAGGGCATCGGTTGCATTCTCACCGGGTAAAGCGCTTTGGTAAGGGTTTGTGGGGCCAAAGGCCAAGTCAATCACGCTTTGAAAGCTGGCCATTTCTTGCAGTAAAAACTTGCTACCAGGTAAAGTGGTTTCAAACATAAAAGTATCAGGGTTTGCAGATTTCGAGATATATTTTGCCTCAACCATCAGACCATCGTGGGTGGTTTTAATTTCCCATGTTGGAAAGCTATAGTCCACGTACTTGTGGGGTAAGACACCATAGGTATGTTTGTACAGCATGGGGGGGATAGCGATTTTGGCTTCTTCACGCAGGGCCTCGTCTTGAATAGACGCAAGTGTGCCTTCAGGGGTTGCATATTTTTCTAAGGGGTTGGGAAAGTTCTCTTCCCGGTTATCAAGGCGCTTTTGTGCCTCGGTTAAAACCTCTTTCCAAACAGTGTGCAGGTCTGAGCTAAGCGTGTTCATCTTAGGCCACACAAAAGCCTCGTGACCCACCCAAAAAAGAGCAGCTTGCAGAACGTTGTTTTCGGTAGCACCTTTGCTGATCGCAAACATGGCATTTTCAAAAGCTTTGAGGCGCTTTTGCAAAAGGTCTACTTGTTGGATTGCATAGTCTTCGCGTTCTTTGATGGTCTCAAAGGTGTTGGGCAGATGGACCGCCTCGCACACAGCGTTTTCTCTGGCGCGCAGCGCAATGGCAGCGTGAGTGGTGTCGTGATACTGGTGGCCCATGGCGCTGGCTTTAAGGCCATGAATATCATAGGTTTTGTTGGCATCGGTTGCGCACGAGAGCAGGTAAATATTCTGCCAAAACGTGCGGTTCAGGGTTTTTATATCAAAAAGATGTTCTGCATCGCACACAGGCAAAAAGCAAACAGGATTCTGGCGGAAAAAAGTGCGTGTTGTCGATTCGTGCGCTTGAGGAAAAAGCTGTCCCACAAAGTGCGCCGCATAGTCGGTGGGATTGACATCGGGGCTGCAATCAAAAAGCTTTCTGACCATGGGCTGCGTGGCTAAAATTTTTAAAAGTGTGCGATCGTCTTGCTTCCAGTCAGGCGTGCGGTAAGCCATGGCCTTAAAGTGCGCATCCAAGATGTCAAGGCCATTCAATGTACCCATTTGAATCTTAGCATCAAGCATTACATCAAGGGCTTTTTCCATCGGGTTGTCCGAGCTTTGAAGCTGTGCGCGCACATCTTGCAGCAAGGGTTCGTAAATATTTTGAGGTAAAGGCACAAGATGCGGAAACAAAGGTTGACTGTTCAAAGGGGCTTGCGCGTTTTCGCTTGAGGCTGCCGCAGCGGCAAGGGGTGACTGCGGGGTAAACTTTTCAAGATAAGCTTCGGCCGTGGGTACAAGCTCTT
This sequence comes from Holosporaceae bacterium, assembly GCA_049607645.1. Classification (GTDB taxonomy): domain Bacteria; phylum Pseudomonadota; class Alphaproteobacteria; order Holosporales; family Hepatobacteraceae; genus JBAJNL01. The sequence continues at coordinate 172,701 of JBMYWS010000001.1, forward strand.
CGGGTTTTGTGGCCTGAAGCTGTTTGCAGGCAAGGCTAAGCGCGCCAAAGCCAACAGCACAAAAAAACTGGATAGATTTCAATTTGAACACGATGTACAGTTCTCCTTAAACGACGGCAGTTGCCCAGAAAAAATCAAATTTCATTTGTAAAACAATAAGTTATATTGTTGATTTTGTCAATAAGAGGCTAAGCAAAACCGCTTTCTCATCAAGAGTTTGCGTTTTTCTTGCGCAGTGTGCTCTTTAATTGTCATTGCGAGGAGCCTTTAAGGCGACGCCCCCCCTAGAACGTCATTGCGAGGAGGAAACTCAGTTTCCGACGCGGCAATCCAGTGTGCTTTGTCCGCTGTTGTTTCTGCTAAGTGGATCGCCACAGGCGCTGCGCACCTTCGCGATGACAACCAAAATAACGCGGCAATCCACGTGTGCTTTTTTTGCTTCTTTGGTCTTTGCAGAAAGGGGCGAAGTTTGCTATGCTAGCCCTTGCATCAAGACGCTTGGGATGGGCGCAACGCCGCGTTTTCGCCGTCTTTTTGGAGGATAGTTTAACGGTAGAACTTTCGGCTCTGGACCGAACAGTCCTGGTTCGAATCCAGGTCCTCCAGCCAATGTGTGGGCAGGCAGGCTTGTGTGCAGTGAAGGAGAGGTGGCCGAGTGGTTGAAGGCGGCGGTCTCGAAAACCGTTATGCGGCTTTTTGTCGTATCGAGGGTTCGAATCCCTCTCTCTCCTCCAGATAAAAAGACGTTTCTTCTCTATGGCTTATGGCTAAAGTTTGCTATGATGGGCACAGCACGTACCGCATGCACTGTGTTTTGTTTTTAAAAGATAAAAGACGTTTAAGAGGATAGATAGTTATGACAACGATGACCGCTTTGCATCAAGAAAACGCGCCGCATGATAAGCGGGCGCTTTTGTTTCCGGGGCAGGGCTCGCAGTGTGTGGGCATGGGGGCCACCTTTGCACAGCATCCCGAGGCAGCGTTGGTGTTTGAAGAGGTTGAAGATGTGTTGGGGTTCAAGCTGACAAAGGTGATGTTTGAAGGGCCCGAAGAGACGCTGCGCGCCACTGAAAATGCTCAGCTTGCACTGATGACGACATCAATTGCGTGTTTGCGTGTGATGCAGGCGCGTGGCTTTAACATGGACGCTGTTGATTATGTGGCCGGCCACTCGTTGGGTGAAATCACAGCTTTGTGTGCGGCCGAAGCGTTAACATTGGCTGATGCGACCCGTCTTTTAAGAGTGCGCTCGCTTGCGATGAAAGAGGCGGACCCCCGTAAAGAAGGCGCCATGACAGCCATTATGGGGCTTGATATTGCCGCCTTTGATGGGATGCCGCAAACCAAAGATCAAGTGTGTGTTGTGGCCAACGATAATGGGGCTGGCCAGGTGGTCATTTCAGGACACAAAGACGCTGTGGCAGCAGCGGGTGCGTGGGCCAAAGAATTAAAGGCGCGTGTCATTCCTTTGTCGGTGGCGGGGGCCTTTCACTCGCCTTTAATGGCTTCTGCGGCGTTGCGGTTTTCCAAGGCTCTTGATGAAACGCATTTTCAAGCACCCAAAGTGCCCTTGGTTGTGAATGTGACAGCCAAGGTTGAATCTGATCCCGTGGCGCTGAGGGCGCACCTTAAAGATCAAATGACCGGTCGCATTCAGTGGCGTTCTAGCATGGATACCATGCATCAGATGGGTGTGCGCCGCTTTATTGAAGTGGGTTCGGGGCGCGTGCTCACAACATTGGTGCGTCGTCACCTTAAAGCCGAAGACGCTCTGACCATTGGCACGCTGCAAGATGTCGATCTTTTGCAAAAAAGCTAAGGCAAGCCCTCGCGCCTTTTGGGTGTTAGGCCAGGGTTTGCTCTAAAAGATAAAGGCGAATATCCAGCAGGGCAATGCAGGTTTTTAAAGAGGGATCATCGGTCTGAATACCCAGCAGGCGCTTTTTTAAGCGTTTAAGTGTGTGAGAAGGCAGCTTGCCCATTAAAAGCTTTTGTTGCAGCTGCGAAAAGTCATTTAAAAGATCCAGAATCTCGCTGTAAACAAAGGTGGCTTCTTCAAGTGTAATATGCGCCAAGGGCGTTGTGTGTAAGGATGCGCTTTGAGAGCCGGTTTTTTTTTGCAAGCGACTTAAAAGGGCTTTATTGCTTTTAAGACCGCCAATGCTTTGCATGCCATCACCCTTTACGAGAAACCCTTCAAACACACGTCATGATAGGTCAGAAGTCCTTACGTTTTGCAAAGAGGCACAAAAAAACACCGTGCGATCAGCAATATTTTTTTGACTGTTGGGTCTATTGCGGCGTGTTTTTTGCATCTTTTTTTGGCAAAAAAGGTGTGCGTTTGGGAGGTAATAATGCGACGCAGAAAATTCTCTTATGGTTTAATGGTATGGGGTGGTGTGAGTTTGTTGTCTCAAGTGTGCATGTCAGTTCCGCTGAATGCAGCGATGAACTCTCAAGGCACACAAACGACGGCTAAGAAAAAAACGCGTGCAGAAAAGCTGGCAGATTTAAGAGCAGGGCGATCAACCAATCGTTATTATGCGGGTGATCGCAAGCTAGAGGCTGAAAAAGCAGCCAAAGCACGTAACAAATCTCTCACAGAAGAAGAGTTGCAACGGGTCACGCCACAGCCTTTAACAGACGAAGCAAAAGAAGCGATCAGCAAAAAGCATGGCCTTCATCCCGATAATATTGGCCGCTATGGTAATTATAAGCCCACAGAAGCCGAGCTGAACGCAAAACTAAAAGCCTGGGCCAGGCAACGAGAGCAGCGAGGTGAAAGCTTACCGGGCAAGTTGAAAGCGCTTGAGACGAAAGAGCCCACCAAAGTGAATCAACAAACGCCCGAAGCTTGGCGCAAGGCGCTTTCAAAAAAGCGCCCCCCCCAGGTGGCGCCTTTCGGATAAAAAACTGAAAAATAAGTCCTTTCGGTGTGCCGCCTAAAAAACTTGTTTTGGCGTGTTGTGTATTGTATTGTTTTGTGATACTTTTTGCCAAAATCTATGGGGCTTTTATCTTTCTGTGCGTCGCGCGTTATTTGCTGTTTACTTAAGTTGCTTTTGTGTACCCTTGGGGGCATCGGCGCCTTTTTTTGGCCCGTATCAAAATGCGGTCATGGGGTCGCTGGGCTGGGGGATGACCAGGCAGATTTTTGGTTTTTTTGGCAGCAAGACGATGACCGAAACCCAATCCAATCGCCTGTACTCGGGCTCTTATTTTTTGGCGGGCACTGTGTTTGATTTTCCGCTGCGTCACCGTTTTGACGCGGCTTTCACGCACAACAAAAAGTATCCCGAATTTACCCACTGGTCTTTTGGGTGGATGCCCGAGCTGTTATTTGGGCTTGAGCCCTTCTATTTTGCGGTAGGCTTTGGCCCCTACCTTAAAAGTCGCAAAACGCCAACAAGTGGTGGTCTGTTTGCGATGGGCGCCAACGCGGCTGTGGGCGTCACGGTTGCTCAGTGGAATATCGAGGTCTATCTAAGGCATTACTCAAACGCCTATACCTCGCACCCCAACAAAGGATCTGACTTTTGGGGTGTGGCCTTAAGCTACGCTTTCTAAAAACTTTCTGATGCGCATGCGGCCGCTCAAAGGCTGTTGTGCTTGTGCGGCCTTGTTTGTTTAGACGTCGTTTTCTTCAAGCCACACTTTAAGGTCGTCATAGCCGCCGATGTGTTGGTCTTTGAAAAAAATTTGCGGTACCGAAGTGCGGCCACCTGCTTTGGCCACAAGAGCTTGTCGTTCTTCGAAGTTGTTTGTTAAATCGTTTTCGTCAAAAGCCAGCCCTTTTTCTTTTAAAAGCGCCTTTGCGAAATCGCAGTAAGGGCATGTTTGCGTGGTATAGATCAAAAAAGAGGCGGACATCTTATCTCCTTTGTTTTTGGTTGATGCTGTAACGTTCAGATGCCAAAGGGCAGAGTTGGCAGCGGTGCTTAAAAAGCCTAAGATAAAGCATTGTTGACAAAAGGTACAACCCTTTTGCACGGGTGTTTTGAAAAGGGTGGGTGTTTTGAACACGCTCAAGGTTGGCGCATGTTAAATGTGATGGATGGGACAAAAAGTGGGCTGTGGCTTCTAGTCGCCTTGCTTGCGCTTGCCTTGCTTGCGCTTGCCTTGCTTTGGGGGGCTGTCAAAGGCGTGCGAGGGCTTTTTTTTAAGCGATCTGCTTTGGCCTTTCCAAAGCTGGCGCTTGAGAAGAACGCCCTTTATTTTAAAGTTGTGCGCTTTTTGGGCGGTTTGGTGACACTGCCTATTTTGATGTTGACGGCTTTTTCATTGTTTTTACTTTATTTTGGCTTGCACACGTGGTTTGACACCAAGGTGCAAACGGCCATTGCCGAATCAAAAAATGTCTCGGCGGCGTACTTAAAGGCGCATCAAGAGGTGGTACGGCAAAGCACAACACTTTTCTTGCGTGATTTGCAAGAGGCAATGCCACACATGCAGCAACATCCGCGTTTTGTGTCTGACTTTTTAACGCTGCAGGTGGGTGTGCGCTCTTTAAGTGGAGCTGTTTTGGTGCAATCATCGGGGCGCGTGTTGGGGAGTTCGCTGTTTTCGTTTGGGCTTGAGCTTGAGGCCGTTAAGGCCGGCTTCTTCAACAAGGCATCGCAGCAGGTGCATGTTTGGTTTCGCAAAGAAAATAAGCAGGTTATGGCCATTGCACGTCCTTTTGTGGGGCAAGACTTGTTTTTGATTGTGAATCGTAAAATAGACCACAAGGTGCTTAAAAGCATCCACAATGCCTCTGTTGCGTCAAAGGCCTATACCCATTTTTTGAAAGAAAAATGGGCCCTTATTTTGTTCTTTGGCATTGTGTTTCTTGTGGTGACGGGGCTTGTCTTGATTCTAACGGTGTGGCGTGGGCGTCGTTTTGCGCAAATGCTCACAAGTCCGTTGCATCAGCTGACGCAAGCCGCACACATGATTCAGGGAGGGCGCTTTGATTTAAGAAAGGCCGTTTATCATCCCAATACACCCAGTGAGCTTTTGCTTTTAGGGCAGTCTTTTTATCACATGGCCCATGAGCTGAAGCGACAGCAAACCCAGCTGCAAAAAGCACACACCGAGCTTGAAAGGCGTCATGTTTTCATGCAAAGCGTTTTGGTTCACTTGTCCGCAGGGGTTTTGGTGCTAGATAAAAAAGGCCGCATCATCTTGGCCAACGCCAAAGCCAAAGAAATTCTGGCCGCAGGCCGTCGCAGGATCGAAGGACTTTTGCTGCAAGATGTGTCAGATGGCTTGTATGCGTGCTTTTCAAAAGCACTTTTGCAAAGTGATGGGGGGCACGAAAAGAAAAGCACCAAGCTGTCTTATGTTGAACAAATCACGATTAAGGTGGCAGAAAAGGCTTTGATCTTAAAGGTCAGTCTTGCAAACAGTCCCCTTGGTGATGTGATTTTAACATTTGAGGATATCTCAAACTTCCTGGATGTGCAGCGCCAGGCGGCCTGGGCGAATGTGGCACGGCACGTGGCGCACGAAATTAAAAACCCGCTAACGCCTATTCAGTTGTCGGCCGAGCGATTGAAGCGTTTGCTAAAGCGCGGTGAAACACCTCCTGATACGTTTCGCAAATCGATCGACACCATCGAAAGGCAGGTCAAGCACTTAACACGCATGCTTTCTTCCTTTTTGTCCTTTGCAAAAATGCCCAGTCCTCAAAAGCAAAAAGTTGACTTCAAAAAGCTTGTTGACAACTTAGTGACGTTAGAGCAAGAGGCGTACCCACACATTGAATGGACGCTTGAAGGCCCCAAAGAGCTTTTCTTGGTGTGTGATCCACAACAATTGCAGCAAGTGTTGGTGAACCTTTTAAAGAATGCTGTGGAATCTATTGAAGCAAAGACAACGCAGCTTAAAGATAAAGGGTACAAAGGACACATTACCATCGCGCTAACGCGGCGTACCAACAAAGTGGCCTTTTCGGTGCAAGATAATGGCATCGGTTTGCCCAAAACGCAGGCGCTTGATCTTTACGCCCCTTATGTGACAACCAAAGAAAGCGGAAGCGGCTTGGGACTTGCGATTGTGCGCAAGGTGATCCAAGATCATGGCGGCGTTTTTTCAGTGCGCGCTGCAGCGCAAGGCGGTGCGGTGGCCTTGGTGCAATTGCCGGTGGTTCACACGCTGAAAAGTGCTTGATTTTTTCCTTAAAAAAGGGCACTCTTAAAGGGACTTGTGCGTTTTAAAAGGTGCCGATGCAGCGCTCTGTTTTGGTTGTTGACGACGAAGTTGACATCCTGCATGCCATCTCTGATTTGCTTGAGGATGAAGGGTATCCTGTGTGTGTGGCAGCCACCGCAGAGGCAGCTATTGAAGCTGTCGCGCAGGTACCGCCGCTGGCCATTTTGTTAGATGTCTGTCTTAAAAAAACAAACGGTTTTGCCCTTTTGCAGCGTTTTCTAAAAAGCCATCCGCACGTGCCGGTGCTGATGATGAGTGGCCACGGTACCTTGCAGATGGCCGTTGACGCCCTTAAAAAGGGTGCCTATGATTTTATCGAAAAACCTTTTCAGGTCGAGCGCTTGCTGACCTCGCTTAAGCATGCGCTGACGCAGCGCGATCTTGTGTTTGAAAACAAATGGCTTAAAACACAAGTGTTAGACCCCACGTTTGTCTGCTCACAAGTGCCGCTGATGCAGCGGGTGCAAAAAAAACTTGAGAAGCTTGCGCAAGAAAGAGGCACTTTCTTGATCGAAGGTGCGTCAGGTGTGGGCAAAGAGCGTTTTGCGCGCGAGGTCTATCATCGGCAAGAGGCCGCACACAAGGGCCATTTTGTAAAAGTGCATGCCAAAGCGTTGCTTGCGCACAATTTTGAAAGCCTGTTTTTTGGTCAAGCCCATGAAGGGTTTGGGCTTGAACAAAGTGGTCTTCTGGATGAAACGGCGCAGGGTGTTTTGTTTATTGAAGACATCGAATATTTGCATAAAGATGTACAAAAAAAACTGGCTCTTTTGCTACAAAGCAGTCAAAGCAAAAGGGGCGACGGCACATCGTTTCAGGTTAAAACGCGGCTTGTGGCGTCAACAACGCATGCGCTTGATGTTTTGGCAACGCGCTTTGATTTAAGGCAAGACCTTTTAGATCGCCTTGCGGTCACACACATTAAAATCCCCCCCTTACGTCAGCGACCCAAAGATATCATGGTTTTTGTGGGGGCCTATCTTAAAATTTTTTATGACCTTTGGGGGCAAGCGCCCAAGCGTTTTAGCGCGCGCAGTATTGAAAAACTTGAAGGTTATGCATGGCCCTTTAATGTGGATGAAGTGCGCAATGTGATTGAGCAAGTTGTGATTTTCAGTCGCCATCATTCAGGTGAGTTGCTTGAGTTGCCAGATACCTTTGGTGCTGTGCCCAAGACGTCGCAGACAACGCAGCCAGGCCTTGAAGATTATCTACTTTATCCTTTAAAAGAGGCGCGGGCCCTTTTTGAGCAACAATATTTGGCGGCACAGGTAGCGCGATTTGACGGACGGATACAACAAACGGCAAAATTTGTGGGAATGGAACGTTCGGCATTGCATCGCAAAATGCGTTTGCTCAATGGCGGCGAAAAAAAGGCAAGTTAAGCAGTGAGAGTTGTTGTATGTGGTGCGGGCAATGTGGGTTTAAGCATTGCGCAGTACTTGGGCGATGCCTATGACATAACGCTTGTTGATCAAGACAGCGTGGTGTTGGCTGGTGTAACCGATAAGCTTGATGTAAGAACGGTCACGGGTCATGCAGGCGATCCTGAGGTGCTGAAAAAAGCCGAGGCGCACCGTGCTGACATCTTCATTGCGGTCACTGGCAGTGATGAGGTTAACATCGTGGCGTGCCAGATGGCGCACGCGCTTTTTGATGTACAGCTTAAAATAGCCCGTTTGCGGCTGATGAACACCTTTGCGCCTTCATGGTTTGACCCTTACAAAAAATCTTATTTACCCATTGATATTGTGATCTCTGCTGAGGAAGAAACAGCACAAGAGATTATCAGACATTTGAAAGCTCCCTTTGCGTCTTCGGTGATGTCTTTTTTTCAAGAAAAGGCTTATGTTTTGGGTATTCAGCTGCAAGCTGACAGTCCTCTTTTAGATTATCCGATTAAGCATCTTGATAAAGTGCTGGGGCCTTTGAATGCCAGTGTTGTCAGGGTGGTGCGTCATAAAAAAGCCTTTATTCCCGCAACGCATCACATGCTAAACGCGCACGATATGGTGTACATCCTTGTGCCAGCGGAACAGCTTGAAGCCTTTACAAGAGTGGCTGGCTATCAAGAAGATACCACCGAAAGCATCCTGATTTTAGGCGGGGGGCGTACCGGTCTTTTGCTTGCGTCTCATATTGAAGAAAGTTATCCTTCTTTGTCATGTGTGTTGATTGAATATCAAAACACACAAACGCGGCATTTGGTCAGTCAGCTGAGTAATACTATTATTTTGCAAGGCGATGCCCTTGATCCCATGATTCTTGAAGAGGCGGGCGTTCAGCTAACGGATTATGTAATTGCGATCACCGATGATGACCGGGTTAACATTCTTGGATCGCTTTTGGCGAAACGCTATGGTGCCAAACGTGCCATTACCATGGTGCAACGGCAAAGTTATGTATCGTTGATGAGCTCGTTGAATATCGAAAAGCCTTTGAATCCTTCCTTTTTGACCATTTCGCTTATTTTACAACGTGTGCGAAAAAATTATGTGGTGGCGCTGCATCACCTGGATGACAGTGTGTTAGCCACACTGATGGAAATCAAACTTGAACAAGGTGCGTACGCCATTGGCAAAACCATTGCTTCCATTAATCGGATCAAAGAGGTGCGTATCTTTGCGGTGCTGCGCAAAGATACGCTTGTGCCCGCAAGAGACGAAGAAGTTTTGGAAGAGGGCGATCATCTTCTGATTTTTTCGAACAAAGCCCACAGTAAAAAAATTAAGCACTATTTTGAGCCGGCTTTAAATACATCGCGTTAAGGTGACCTCAAACAAGCCGCCTTATAATAGGTGCCATGAAACGCGATGCGCCCTATATGGGCCAATCTCTTCTTTATAAGGCCTCGATTCATCAGGCCATGACGCCGCAGTTGCAAGAGGCGATTCGCTTGTTGCAGCTGTCGTATGATGATTTGCTTCCGTTTATCGAAGAGCAAATTACGATGAATCCGTTTCTTCAAGAAGCCGAGCCTGCAGGCGATGATCAACGAGACGATTTGGGTTTGCTAGATATTTACGGTGGTGCCGCTAAAAAAGGAAGCGATGTGGGCTCTTTAGAAGTGTGTTTGGCTGATAACGCACTGACGCCTTACCGTGCATTGTTGCAACAAATAGAGCGGCTTTTTCATGCACCCAAAGATCACAGCGTTGCCCTTTATCTTTTAGATGCCTTAGATGACAGTGGGTATCTACCCCTTGAGATGAGTGATGTGGCAAAAAAATTTCATCTCTCACGTACGCAGGTTGAGCGCATTCTTACAAAACTTCAACAGTGTGAGCCCACGGGCGTTTTCGCACGTAATCTTCAAGAATGCATGCAGCTTCAGCTTGAAGAAAAAGGTGTGTTTGATCAAACATATGCGTTTTTGTTATCGCGTCTGTCAGCTTTAATGAATGGCGATGTGACCCAGCGTGATTTGATCAAAAAAATGGGGGTCACACAAGATCGGCTTTCATCTATGTTTCAAACCATTCGTGCGCTGAACCCCAAACCCTTGGCGCTTGAGGTGAACAGTCCCGAACAGCATGTGACGCCAGAGGTGATTGTCTTTTACAATAACAAAGCGCAAGAATGGCAAGTGGTTTTAAACCCAACACTTAGAAGCTATGTGCATTTTGATGAAAGCTATTACAAATCCATGAAACAGCAGGTGCAGGGTAGCTCTGAAAAGCGCTATTTATCGCAGCAGTTTGGTCATGCCAGTTGGCTGCGCAAAGCGCTTGTGCAACGCAACAACACGCTGCTTAATGTGGCGTCTGAAATTGTAAAACAGCAGCAAGATTTTTTTAATAAAGGTGTCAATTATCTGAAACCCATTATTTTGCAAGATATTGCAACGCCTCTTGGGATTCATGAAAGTACCGTTAGCCGTATTACCAGTAAAAAATACCTCTTAACACCGCACGGTACGGTTGAGCTTAAATACTTCTTCACCACAGGTTTTGAAATCCCTCAAGGCGAGTCTATCTCGTCTGCAAGCCTTAAAAATCATGTGGCGCGCCTCATTAAGCAAGAAGATCCTCAAAAACCTTTATCAGATGCATTGATTACAAAACTGCTCAACAAGCAGGGTGTTCCCATTGCCCGTAGAACAGTGGCCAAATACCGTGAAGCGCTGCAAATTGCCCCGTCCTTTCAGCGCAAGCGATCAGCAAATTTTAATCTTGCATCGCGCTAAGTGGCCTTGTAAGTGGATAGCCGCAGGCTACACCTTCGCGATGACGACTGAATTGTCATTGCGAGGAGCCCTTTTGGGCGGCGCGGCAATCCAGTGTGCTTTAGCCGCTTTAAGTGCCTGGCTAAAAGGCCTAAAAGAGCACTCCCTCCTTATTGGATGGGGATGTGCTCTGCTGTAAATTCGCTTTGGTTGATAATGGCTTTCAGCTCTTTGCCCGCCTTAAAGAAGGGGATCCACTTTTCGTCGACCTCAACGCGATCACCGGTTTTGGGGTTGCGACCAACGCGTTTTTCTCTTTTTCTTAGACAAAAACTACCAAAGCCCCGCAGCTCTACACGGTCTTCGCGCTGTAGAGCTGTTGCAATTTCAAAGAAAAACAGTGAAACAGCGTCCTCCATCAGGTGCGGTTCAACATGTGGATACAACTGGCAAAGCTGACGAACGAGATCCGAACGTGTCATAAACAAAAGCTCCTTTGCATAGAAAAACTATGCGATAACATGAAAAAAAAGTGCCAACATAAAAATAAAAAGCGTACTTTCATTTAAAAAGCATCCTATAAGCCTGTATTAATTAAAAAAAGATAAAATTTTCACAAAAAAGCTCTTTTGTTGCTAAGGCATTATTTAATATAGTTTAAATTAAGAGTTATCGGCGCAAAAATGACCTGTTTGTTCTTAATATTTATTTTTGCAATTAATTTGAGTTAAATATTTTAAAGGTTGTTTCTTTGCCCCCATTTATCTGTTTTAGGTCTTTGCTTTGCGCCTTTTTTAAGAAAATGCCCTCAATACATTGGCTTATAACATATCTGCCGTCTTGTTTAAAATTTTAATCAAACTTGCATCAAGTGCTCTGATTGAAACAAAATGCCAGCGATGATGAAGAGAAAAAGTAGAGTTTTGACCACAGGATCAATGCTTTGTTTGTGTGCTGTGATGCAAACAGGTGTTGTGCCCACCAGCTTAATGGCCCGGGCCTCTGTTTGTGTGAGGCCTGCAAACCCTTTTTCTGTGTCGTCCTATATGAAACCAGGTGATCCTGAGATGCCAGCGCTTGTTACAGGTAAACCAAAAGAATTTGACATTGAAATGCTTTCTGATACAGAGGGTAAGATAAAGGTGGGCGAAGATGCGGATACCTTCACGCATAGAGTAGGTGTTGCTGAAGAGAACTCTCTGTCAAACGCAAAGCAGGGCTTTTTCGTGGCCAATAAACCGCTGCCAGATGTGCCCTGGAAAAGAACGCTTAAAGAAACGTTTTTGAACGGCTTAAGCAAGGTGTCGCCGTGGGCAGCTGATAGCATCAGAGCGCGTTCTCTAAGACACAGGGTAGAGGAAGAAGTTTTTGCGTATTGGGCGCAAACGCCAGGGCTAGAGTGGACACAAGGATCGCTCTCCAGACAAAATTCTAACCATTCAGGTTTAAGTCGCTCAGATTCTATACGCTCAAACCATCCAGTGATCAATATTTCTGAAATAGAGGATAGGCGATCAATGGCCTCTTTTATCGCAAGGCCAATGTTGCACAAGATTTTGAATCCGATCACTCAGGTTCAACAAGATAAATGGATCAAGGGGCTTGAGCCTTTTTTGGATGCATGGAAAGACAAGACGGGTATTAAGAGCGACGCAAGATTGAAAAAAATCTTCAAACGGCCATCGACCAAACGTCTTGTGTATGGCATGGCTGAGCAAATTGATTGGGGTACGTTGCAGAACGTTGAAGCATTTTACAAAGCGCTTGCCTCGAACGATAAAAAGGTTTGGCGTTTTTCATCGCCGTGGCTTCATTGGCGAACGCGATCTGAATCTGTCAACAACGTGTTGAACAAAGTTTTGCAAGTGACGGCCAATCAAAAAGCTTCTGACCATATTGTGGGTGCTTTAAGCGCTTGGCATCAACGCTCTTGGAAAGATAAGGCACGCCACCTTTTTAACAAAGATACAGGAAACGAAAAAAAACAGACGTGTATTTCGTTGACTGACGCTTTGTTGCAGGCAGGTATTTTAAACGAGGTGCAAAAAATAGCCATTTATGGCAGCTGGAGCTTGGATAGTGTGCTTTTAAGTAAAGATAAAAAAACAGCCTAAGATGCAAGGCACATTGGGTAGGCGCCGTCACCAGGCTTCAAGGCATACATTGCATAACAACGCGCTGCACTTTATTTGAAACTGTATCTTTTGTTTCCTTAAGATCAACGATGTATGCCCACGACCCTCGTAAAGAGTGCGCTTTTTCTTTAAATTTTTAAATAAAAAAATATTAAATTCTTATTTCCATCAAGGGTAGGGCGATGATTGTTCATACCAGGCGATGTCTTAAGATGTGGCGGAAGTGTTTGTGCATAACCTCCGCTCTTTTTGTGGCGTTTGTTATGCTTTTTGGGATCAGTAACGGTTTTGCCGCAAACCACAATGAAGAAGACACTCAAGCTGTCAGTCAGCATGCGTCTCGGCTTTCATTTTTTGCACCAAAAGCCGATCACGCGTGGCAAAAGCATGTGGGCAGCTTCCTATCATGGGGTGTGTCAAAGGCAGTGCGTTTGCTTTGTTGGGGTGCCGAAAAAGTTTATCAAGGTGGCGTGTGGGTCTATCATAATATTGATGACCGTTACAAGGTTTCTGTGGCTAGAACAAAAGCGATTGATCGTGTGTTAGACAACTGGGTGAAAAAGGGGTTTGAGGAACGACTACAAGCGCCCTCATGCGCCGAGTTTGTCATAGAAGAAGTGATGCGCCAAAAAGTGAAACAAGCAACGCAAGAGGTGCGATGGGAAGAGGTATGTACACGATTGGGAGACGATTATATCAATTGGAACTGTGCACGTAGTGCGTTAAAAGAGGCGTTAGGACTTGCCCAAGCAACACGGGCAGACGCTTTAAAAAAAGACGTCTCCACAAAAAAGATTGTGGATGGGTTGCTAAGGCGTCTTACAAAAAACAACGGCCACATTATAAGGGCTATTGTGAACACCATGGCGGATGCGAATAAAGATTCCTGGCGTTTTGGTCGGCCACACTGGCCTTTCAGCTGGTGTAAAATGTCGTCAAGAAAAAAAACGGCAAAGTGGCTTGTAAAAGGTTTGAAACGCCCCACCTCTTGGCTGGGTTTCAAACGTCAAAGTGATGAGAATCAAAAAAACGTTTTGCATACACTCACCGATCGCTTGTCTTGTGACAGAACACTGCATTGGGATGAGCAAACAGATATTTACCGCAGTTGGGATATAAACTACTGTCCTCGTCAGCTTTCATGCGATCAAGTGGTGCCATAATCCTCTCTTAGGGATTGTTTCTGAAGAAACGATTGAAATGCATATTTTTAGCATTTGTTTTGTCATTTATTTAAAATTTTACATAAAATGACGTTCCGTTGATTTTAACACAAAGGTAACAATGACAAAACGAACAAAAAGAAGACATGTAATCAGTTTAATGCTGATGGGTTGTGCGGTGATCCACACAGGTCTACTGGGTGACCTGCACGGTGCAAGAGGTCAACTGCTGCTTGAAGAATCAAGTGACTCTGGCATCGTTTTGGTACCTACCACACCAACTGAGGAAGAGTCGGCTAGAGATCTTCTTGTGAAAGCGCATGAGTGTGTTTTTAAGGATTTTGCGAAGGATACAGTAATAAGGAAGATTCAGGAGATGAAAAAGATGAGCCTTCAGGCTGTGCAGCATCAGTGTAAGGCTTCGGTGGAAAAACAAAACGCAAGTCTTAAAGGTTGCAATGATGATAAACCTGCCTACCAGCGGTACTCGCTTGAAATGCTGATTGCTTTGGCATGGTTGCAGAAACTGCAGCCAAAAAAAGAGGCACCAAATTCGGGAATGGCGCAGTTGTCTGAATCGAAGATGCAAAACAACTGGTCTTTTATGGTATCGCTTGTTAGTGGTAAAACAAGTGTCGCTCAAGAAGAGCTGAATGCGTACGTCAACAACATATCGCTGACACAGCTTGTTGACAGTGTGATCGTACCAAAAGTGTCTTGTACAAATTTTTGCACAAAAGCTGTTTTTTCAGAAAGCGAAATAGAACTTCTTCAAGCTTTTCAGAAAAAAGCCAATGCAAACAAACTGTGGCGGCGTGTGTTGAAAATTTCTCTAACTAAGCAATCCAAGCCTAACGTGGATCCGGTTGTCTCGGCACTCAGTTTTAATAAAGTAGGCGAACAGACAAAAGATAAGCGTCGATGCCTTTCTCTTGCCTCTCAACTCAAAGAAGCAAGTGTGCTAGACGATAAAGCGGAAAAACTTGTGCAAGAAAGCTGGATAGAGTACGACAATTCTTTTACGCCGCGGGGAAGATACGGTAGCTTAAAGAGAAGTCAAGGCTACAGAGCTGCTTTCATTGATCGGGGTTTTCGCTCAGTCATACTTGAGGAAAAATTGTGGCCGAGTGACAAATCGATGACGCTTGGCAGAAATTTTAAAAAAGACATATATCAACAAACTGAGGAGGGAGTTAATGACGGCCTGTCAGCACAGGTGACATTGCGTCGCAAGGGCAGTCTTTCTTTAAGAGGAACGCCTGGTTCGGTGGTTGCAGGCCATTATCGACAGGGATCGTTCATAAAACGTAGTTCTCGGCAGCTTTAGCGCTTGCGAATCACAAGGGGGGTGGCAAGCACCATCAGGGCGATGCCGATTAAAAAGGCGGGTCTTAAAGGCTCGCCTAAAATCACAAGACCAAACAAGGCGCTGATGCCAAAGCGCCACAAGCTAAGGGGTGCCAAAACATTAAGCGCCGTCATGGACAAAGCTTTGGCAAGCGCCCATTGTCCCAGCCATTCAATGGCGCCCATTAAGG
This sequence comes from Holosporaceae bacterium, assembly GCA_049607645.1. Taxonomy (GTDB): domain Bacteria; phylum Pseudomonadota; class Alphaproteobacteria; order Holosporales; family Hepatobacteraceae; genus JBAJNL01. The sequence continues at coordinate 187,894 of JBMYWS010000001.1, forward strand.
CCAAAAATCCATAAAGCGAGGGTGCAAGGGGCGCCCATGTAAAAAGGGCCGCAAGGCCTAAGAAAAGCGAATTGAGTCCTAAAAGAGAAAAAAGCGCCTCTTTCACCTCGACACGTTTAAGCAAAAGCTTGCCCGAAAGCGTGGTCAGCGTATACCCAAAGATCACTAAAAGCGGCAGGGCCAGCAATTGAAACAAAGGCGCATCTTTGGCAATGGGCAAAGACCAAAGCTCGGCGCGAATCAAGAGGGTTGAGGCAAGCAACAAAATGCACAGGCCCAAAAAGCGCAACAGCGTGGTTTTTTCTTTCAGCAATAAAAGCGCCGCGCCAAAAGTGACCAAAGGGCCCAGCATGCGAAAAGAAATGGCAAAACTTAAAGGATAAACGCTAAGGGCGCAAAACCAGCTTAAAAACGTTATGCTTGAGGCGCCGCTGCGCAAAAGGGCCCACAAAGGCGCGCGTGTTAAAAGACGCCTTACCAGTGTGCCACCGGGTTGTGGCGTTAGAACCAGCATGCCAACAAAGGGCAAAAAAACTTGAAAAAAGGCAATTTGGCTGGGTGAAACGCGCATGCCCCGAAATTGAATCCAGCAGGCTAGCATGCTGATGGTGGCAAAGCAGGTGGTTGAAAAAAACTTCCAAAACAAACCAAGAGTATAGTCGCTTTTAAACCAAAAAGAGGGAGAAAAAAACTTGATCAAAGGTTGCATGGCCTGCGTGTGTTTTTCTGCTATATTTTCAGAACATCTGGTCAAATACTGTATCTTCTTTTACTTTAAAGAAAGTAGAAAGTCATGGTCTTAAACGTTCTTTTGAGTGAAAATGTGTCTTAGCAAAGAAAAGCAGAGGTGTTGTGTGTTGTGTGAACAGGGTGGCGTCAATGAATGATCAAACAAATGATGTCGCAAACGTGCGCCGTCTTCAGTTAAAAAAGCGCAGTGCTTCCCGTTTGATGGCTGTGCAAGCTTTATATCAGGCTGTACTTCAAGAAGAGCCTCTTTATAAAGTGTGTGCCGATTTTACGCAAGAACCCATGGTCTCTTTGCTGCGTTCTGAATCAATTGTGGGGGATGCCGACTATTTTAAGGCGCTGCTGGAACCCTTTATCGCGCAAGATCTTACCTTGTTTGATGCCAAAATTCAGGGTTTGTTAACACCTCAGTGGCATTTTGAACGCCTTGAGCCTTTGCTGCTTGCGCTGTTGCGTGCTGCATCGTCCGAGCTGTTTGTCAAAAAAGAAGTGCCGCAAGCGCTGATCATTAACGAGTACGTCACCTTAACCCATGGCTTTTTCAGTCAAAAAGAACCTGCGCTGGTGCACGCCGTTTTGGACAAAATGGCGCTGCAGCTTCGATCGTAACAAACCGCCTTGTGCGCTTGTTCTTTTGATGGCTTTTGTGTGTGGCTTTGTGCCGGCGCGTGCGTCAGACCCACGTGTGAATAACCGTGATCCCAGTTTGGGCAAGGTGCATGTGCAAAATCACACGCAAGTGGACAAGGCGCCTTTTTTTCAGCTGAAACCTTTTCGGTTGATGATTCTCTCGCGCAAATCGCCTGTGGCCATTTTTTGCTTTGATTTGATTCTTGAAACGCACTCTGAGAAAACAAAAGGCCTGCTTGAAAAGCACCTGCCGCGCATTTACAGCGCGCTGCTAGAAGATTTTTATGGTGTGGGCTTTTTGCTGTGGGGCACGGGCTATCACACCACCAGTTTTGCCCTCAAACAAAGGGCCGAAAGGGTGGTGCGGCGCTTTGTGCAAGATGATTTGCTGCGTGATGTGATGATTCAAAAGGTGCTGCTGAAAGCCATTCCTGCCACGCAAAAAGATACCTAACGTTTTCCTTAGCCGCTTCAAGTGGATCGCCGCAGGCTAACGCCTTACAGCAATGACGGTCTGGTTTGTCATTGCGAGGAGAAACTTATGTTTCGACGCGGCAATCCATCTGTGCTTTGGCCGCTTAAGTTGGCCAGTAGATCGCCACACGGCTGTTGTGCGTTCGCAATGACGGTTTTGGGGCATGCCGCCTTCGCGATGATGCCGGAAAACAGGCCTCAGGGGCGGTTTTGCAGTGCATCCAACGTAGCGCTGAAAATGGCTTTGAACAGTTTGAGCATCTCGCCTTCATCCGTTTCGCCCGTTGTGTCAGAGGTCTCAGGCAAACTCTCGGGTGCAGCCGGCTCATTCATGGGTGTCACAATCACGTCGGTCAACGCATCTTCGCTTGTACAGGTCAGGCTTTCTGGTAGCAAACGCACTGTGTCTAGATGTGCTAAAACTCTTTGCACCCAAACTGTTTCACGGGGACTTAAGCTCTTTGCGGCCTCTTGGCTGGCAAAAAAACCATCCAGCAGCGCTGCCACAGCTTTCGGTACATCGTTTTGCAAAAACAGCATCGTACTGCGCTTTTTGTTGAGACCGTCGCTTGTAAAGGGTGTGGAGTCCGGTTGTGAAGAGAGGGTGCTGCTTGCGATACTTTCTGTCTGACTGTCCATTGTCGGTTGCACCCTGTGATCACCAAAGTGCGACTCTTCGCCGACGTTTTGTTGACATAACGCCTCTAATATCGCCACGCGCTCTAGCAACAGTTTCGAGCGTCTTTGAAGCAAAAGATTTTGCTCCATCAACATGTCAAGGCGTGTATCCGGCCTCTTTTTAAGGTTGGCTTTGGCTGTCACACAAGCATCTTTAAAGGCCATTGGGCATCGCTTGGTTTTTCGTATGGGGCCAGGTGCCCCCCCCAAAAGCTTTTCTGCGGTAATGGGTTCCTCTTCAGGGCAGGGCGCTTTGACACAAATAATCAGCGTGTCTGGGTCAACAACTCGGATTTGTTTAAAGTAGGTGGGTCCTTGAAGATTGATTTTCTTGCCGTTAGGCCCTCTTCGTGTTTGTGGTTTTGCATAGGCTGCAATTTCATGGTTAATCAGCCGCAAAAGCGATCTAAACTGCTCGACTTCTGCGATGCTGTTGACGAGAACTGGGTTTTTAGGAAACACATAGGCTGCCTTGATGGAGGCAGATTGCGAGGTATTGTCTAAGACAGTTGGCGCAAATCGCGCCCTGTATGTTTCAAGATCTTGCACCGATTGCAAAACGGCTTGCAACACTGGCACACACATCACACCAAAAACAATAAAGAAAACGGCTCCACAACGTAAACGCATCACGCTGCTCCTTTAAAATTTATCCTATTGTCACTCTATTTGTTATAAATACTGCAAAAATAAAAGATATTTTTTTTATTTTAAGGGTTTTGTGTCACAAAGACACACAATGGCCGTGGTGTTTTAAACGTTATCGCGTCACGCAAGCGATGCGCCACAAACCAAGGGTGAGGGATCAGAAGGGCTTATAAAGATCGTTATAATCCAAATCACATGAAAGGACATCGCCAAAGGCTTCTTGCAGTTGTGCCCGCATTGCGGCTGAAAGCTGTCTGTTGTCAGCAAGATTTAAAAACGTTAGCTTTTCTGCCAGCGCCAAAAGCGGCTCCATCTGATCGTCGGTCAGGTCACAATGGACAAGAGAAAGCTCTTCAAGGTTGGGCATGGTGCACACAACGTGGGAAAATGCGTCACCAAGTGTTGTGTTACAGTCTAAGTTTAAGACACGCACTAGTGATTCGGCTAAAGGTTCAAGGCTGACAAGCGCGTTGTTAAACAAATTCAAGCTGTCAAGCCACTGAATTGGCAAGCGTGCCAACCCTGCACCATCAAGGTGGGCATTCTTAAGGGTTAATTTGCGCAAAGGCACAGGCGTTAAGGCATCTAGCAAGGCGGGCACAAGGCAACCACTGTAATAAAAATCCTCAAGATCACTGTTATTTTGTATCATCCTGATAAAAATTTGCACTTGTTCCGACTGGGGATCATCAAGTTCAATTGCGTAGGGGGCATAACAATGAAACGTACGCAGGTTGTTAAGTGACGCAAGTGGCTCAAATCTAGACACCACACCGGGCAATGTTGGACCCTCTTTAAACCAGATGCCATTCAATTTCAGTGTATGCACATTGGGGTACATGTGTAAGTTGTCTATGCTTTCAAAGCACATACCGTGAAAAATTAAGATTTCCAGCTTTTCTCCGCAAGGCAGTTGTGGCAAGCGTTTTGGGCTGATATATCCCATGCCCATATTGCGCATAACCAGTTCGCGCACTTTTGCAAAAGAGCTCAAAAGCCCTTCAGTATTTTCTGGTAAAACGCAGCTGTCGATGTGCAATGAAACAGCCTGTGCGGCTTTGGCCAAGAGGACCTGTTTGTCGATGTCGTCACCAGATTGCAGTGTTTGCAAGGTTTCTTTGTCTAAAACAAACGGTTCAGTCACCACCTTATGGGGCGCGGCCATCGCCACAGGCGGTGCCGCTGCAGCCAAAGGTTCTGTGTGGTTTTCGCTACTGTCTTGTGTGTAAGAGCCCGACGGACCTGTTGCCCATAAAGGTACAGCACACAAGATTAAAAACAAAAGCGCAGTATAGTTTTTGGTCATATCAACATAATAAAATAAATAAAATCAAGTTATTATATAGTTATATTGTTTTTTTGTCAATTTTTGGGGTTGTGCGCGTAAAGATGTCACACCCATTTTGTCATCGCGCACGGCCATTCGCTTTTGATTGTCATCGCGAAGGTGCGCAGCGCCCCGCGCGATTCGTTTGCCTTTTTTGTGATGATTCTTCTTTTTTACCCGTGTGCAGGCCATCCTCCACCATCCGCAAGTTTAGAAAACTTTTAAGCAAAATCAAGCAAATAATCTATCTCGTCATCGCGAAGGTGCGCAGCACCTGCGGCGATCCACTTGAGGTGCACCTGGGTTGGCCAAGGCACACTGGATTGCCGCGTCGAAACAAAGTTTCTCCTCGCAATGACGGTTTTAAGGCATGCCGTGTCGAAACCAAGATTGCTTCTCTACAGCAATGACAAGACAAGACGGGCGCTTAGGCGGGACGTTCGTTTTGTGGGAAATATTCCGTGCGGGCACGCTGTTCATGACTTACGGTGTGAAGGATTTCTTTCAGCCCATCTCTCCAGCTCCTGTGTAAAAAGCTGGGCGTGCGGCATATCCGAAGCTGTTAATGTTTCAATCTGGTTATTCAAGGCAGGCAAGCAAGATCGGTCAAGGTTATAGTTTGCTCTCAGGTTCAGTTCATTCAAAGCCGGAAAAGCAGAAAAGATATGTGCGTCGGTGATGTCACAGTTGAAAAGATCTAAATGCTTCAAAACAGGCAGGTATTGTAAAGGGCTGGCGTCTGTTACCTGCTGACAGTTGGCAAAAGAGGCCGTGCGCAGCTCACGGCAGTTGCTAAAAGCGTTTAAATCAGACAGCTGCAGTGACTTGATTGAAACCTCACGAAGGTTTGTCAGCTTGCCAAAGACATCAGCCTTTTCAATAGCTGACATATGAATAATCAACGATTGCAGCGTTTTATGGCAGGCCTCAAGGGCGCTGATGTCATTCAGTGACGCCATGCCAAAAATATTGACGTGGGTGACGGGCAGGTCGAACAGGTGTTGATAACTGCACAGGTTTTGGATGCCAGGAACTGTGGTCCACCTTAGAACACCATTTGAGTCTGGCTTTGAGACGACTGTAGGCGCTGGTGGGCAATAGATGTTGATGCCCAGGCTGCGTGAGTTATGTTTGCAATAGTTCTCCAGGCGTTCGAAAAGTTCCGTTTTCTGTTCTGTTGAAAAACCGCACGCAACGTCGTCGGTCTTTGTGGGTGTGATCAAATCGTGTAAAAGCTTGCCGCGCAGTGTTATGCCCGTATGGTTGACTGAAGGATCGTTCCCACCCTCAGCTTTGGCTAAAAATGTGTTCAGTTCAAAGAGGTTCGCAAGCGTCATGTGGTTAGGTTGGAACGGCTTGCCGCTATCTGGTTGCTGCGGGGCAGCGCTTGCCAGGGGTTTGGCGGCACAGGCTGTTGGCTCGGTGCCATCTTTTTCAGGGTCCATGGCTGCAAGGCCTGGCAAAAGCCCGACGACAAAACCGCACAAAAGTACAGAAGAAATTTTATAAGACGCTGAAAACATGTTTTCTATCCTTAAAGCACAATTAACTTTATATTGACAATTAGCAAAATAAACAATAAAAATCAATAATATAAATGTTTATTTATTCAATAAGTCAATAAACAGGTTGCTGATCATGACTGTTTAGAAGGGTTCAAGAATATGACAAACAAACTTTTGAGCTATGCATGTGCTGTGTGTTGTGTGGTGGCGTTGGGTGTGTTAGGCCCCATCACTCTAGGGGCTATGCAAGATCATAATGATCATGACAACGACGTGCCTCACGCCCCTTTGGCCGCTGCTGCGCCTCAAGATGCTGGGTTAGAAGCGTTAAAGGCGCGCTTGCTTGCCTATAGTCAAGCAGGGGACCATTTTGAGTTAGAGAATTTTTTACAGACTTTTCAAGAAAACGTGATGCCTTTGTTGTTGCCAAATGAAAGCAATCTGTTGGCGCAACGTATCGTCGCATTAGACAGCATTTTTCAAGCGGGTGAGCTGGGAGACAATAATGCGTTGACGGTGCTAGGTGGTATTGCATCCAAAACGTTGTGGGTTGATGTGGTGACCACAGCACAAAACGCCTCGGTTGCGTGTGTGATTTATCATGGCGAAACGCTTTACCGCATCGCCATGGGGTGTCACCTGGGCGAGCCCTTAAGCAAAAACGCGCTTTACCACGTCAGGCCGTTGACGGACGCAGAAGAGGAGTTGCATCAGAATTTTGAGCTGAATCCAGAGCTTTGGAATGATTTTTTAAAGGCAAACCTTGATCTGCTGCGTGCAGACTGGCACACAGGTATTTATGGACTTGACTGACGCCTCAAAACCGTCATTGCCCTAGAGGGGAAACTTATGTTTCGACGCGGCAGTCCAGTGTACCTTTGCCGCTTTAAGTTTTTTGCAAAAACAACACGCGCGTGCGGCCTTTTTGGCGTTCATGGGTTAGGGTGACCCAGCGGGGCAGGGGGCAGTCTTCTTTGTGGTCAATTTCAGCAATCAGGCAGGCCTTGGGCGCCAGCCATTCCTTTTGATGCAAACTGTCAAGGGCTTGGGGAATCAGGTTTTTGTGATAAGGCGCATCTAAAAAACAAAGGTCAGCTTTGGCGCTTAAGGGGGGGCGTGGCGGCAGGTGGCAGGCATCAGCCAGCAAAAGGTCCACGGCTTTTTCAAGATGGTGCGCTGTTAAAAACTGGCGCAGTTTTTTGTGCGTTAAGCGGTCTTTTTCCACAAGCGTTACGTGGGCGGCGCCACGAGAGAAGGCCTCTAGACCCAAGGCACCCGTGCCGGCAAAAAGATCTAAGACGTGGCTCTCTTCAAGAGGCTTAAACCCCGCGGCATGGGCCAGGCGGTTAAAAATCATCTCACGTCGAAAGGCGCTTGTGGGCCGCACCCAGGCATCATGCTGTGGCAGGCGTTTGCCCTTTAGCGTTCCTTTTAAAAGACGCATCATGGTTTGGGCCCCCTTTGATGCTTAAAAGGTGTCAAGATAAGATTTGTCACGCACAGCCTGCGCTTGGGCCTTAAACAGCTCGGCCGTGCCTTTTTGGGCAAGCTTCAGCAAAGACAAAAACTGGGATTCGGTAAAAGGTTTTTTCTCGGCGCATGCCTGGGTTTCAACCAACAGACCTTTTTTGGTGAGCACAAAATTGGCGTCAACGGCGGCGCTTGAATCTTCGGCAAAATCAAGATCTAACAGCGCATGTCCGCCCAATAAACCGCACGAGATGGCGGCCACCTGGTCACACAACGGAAAGCGTGTGATGCATCGTTGCTTCATTAAAAAAACGCAGGCATTAAAAAGCGCCACATAACTGCCTGTAATGGCGGCGGTGCGTGTGCCACCGTCGGCTTGTAGCACATCGCAATCAATTTTGATTTGTCGCTCACCCAAAGCTTTCATGTCGGCAACGGCGCGCAAGCTGCGTCCGATCAAACGCTGAATCTCTTGTGTGCGGCCCGTTTGGCGCCCGCGCGTGGCTTCTCGGTCACAGCGCGTTGAGGTGGCGCGCGGCAGCATGCCATACTCTGCGGTGATCCAGCCCTCTTTTTTGCCCTTTAAAAAGGGCGGCACGCGCTCTTCCACCGAGGCCGTACACAAAACCTTTGTGTTGCCAAATGAAATTAAACACGCCCCTTCAGCATGTTTTAAAACACTGGTGTCAAGTGATAAAGGGCGCAGCGCATCAAGGGCGCGGTCCTCGAAGCGTTTCATCATGTTGGCTGCAAAAGCGGTGGAAGAAAATGTCATGAAAGCCCTTTAATCAATTCAATTGGTCTTTATTTTTTCACAAGCCAGGCGTCAGCACAAGTTGTTGATGTGAAAACAGATGGTCCCTTAGGCGGGTTTCTTAGGCGCGTTTCTTGGGTTATGATAAGCGCAAGCGTTTTACCTGTTTGCAACAGCTGATGCACGTTTTAGACGAAAGATCGCGCCAGGTTTTGTATCACTTGGTGGACACCTATCTTGAAACCCGCGCGCCCGTGGGCTCGCTGACGCTGGCCAAGCGTTTGGGCATGCGTTTGTCACCCGCCACAGTGCGTAATGTGATGGCTGATCTTGAGGCGTTGTCGCTGGTGGCCTCGCCACACACGTCGGCCGGGCGCCTGCCAACCGAGCATGGCCTTAAGCTTGTGGTCAACACATTGCTTGAGCTGGGTGATTTGCAGCCGCTTGATAAAGAACATCTTGAGCAAAGCTGCCAAAAGTCGTCCCAAAACCTGGATCACCTGTTTGAAGAGGCCACCACAACGCTTTCGGGGCTTTCGTCCTGCGCGGGGGTGATTGCCGCGCCGAAAGAAGAGGCCGCCTTAAAGCATGTTGAGTTTGTGTTTTTAAAACCCGGGCGCGCGCTGGTGATTTTGGTGACCACCAGCGGTGGCGTTGAAAACCGCTTGATGGAAATTCCTAAAAGCGTGATGCCCTTTCACCTTGAAACAGCCACCAATTATATGAATGCCCATTTGCACGGCAAAACGCTTGAAGAGCTTAAACAGCAGGTGCAAAGGGCCTTTCAGTCAGATCAAGCCATGCTTGATGCGGTCTCGCAGCAACTGATCAACAAAGGGTTGGCTGTGTGGTCGGATGAAGACACAAAAGGCAACTTGATCGTTAAGGGGCAGGCGAATCTTCTTAAAACGGCTACCGACACCAAAGAGCTTGAAGATCTGCAGCAACTGATCACAGCCCTTGATACCAAGGAAGGGCTTTTGGGGCTTTTGGATCATGCCATCGAGGCCGAAGGCATTCAGATTTTTATCGGGGCCGAAAATGTGTTGTTTCAATCGAATAAATGCGCAGCGGTGATTGCGCCCTATAAAAGCGGCAGCGGTGTTTTGGGCGCTGTGGGCGTGGTGGGCCCCACCTACATGAACTATCGGCGCGTTATCCCGATGGTAGACTATACAGCGCGCCTTTTAGGCCGTATTCTAGAATCGTAAAAGAGCGAATGAAAGGTGTTTCACAGTGTCAGATAAATCTTCTTTAGAGCCTGATATGCAAGAATCTGTCGTCGCCGAGATAGCCGATGCCAAAGAGACTTCGGCTGAGGTCACGTCTGATGACACAGCAAACACGCAAGATGATCGTTTGCAAGAGCTAGAGACGAAAAACAAAGAGCTGCACGCTGATTTTTTGCGGGCGTTGGCCGAGGTTGAAAACCTGAAAAAGCGCCACGTGCGTGAAAAAGAAGAAACGCTTAAATATGCCACCGCGCGCCTTTTAAAAGATATGCTCAGTGTCTCTGACAACATTGCGCGTGCGCTGGGCACGCCACCGCAGGCCACGGCTGATCCTTTGACCAAAAGTCTTTTTGAGGGGGTGAAGCTGGTGCAAAAAGATGTCGAGCGTTTTTTGAAAAACCAAGGCGTGGTGTCTGTTGAAGCTGCGGGCAAACCCTTTGATCCCCACAAGCACGAAGCCATGCGCGAGATCAGCGATCCCGCAAAAAAGGCCGACGAGGTGGTGGACGTGATTCAAGAAGGCTATATGCTGCACGATCGGCTGCTGCGTCCTGCCCTTGTGGTGGTGAACAAGCACGAAGCCGCGCCGCAGCCAGATGCATCCCCCGCAGAATAAAGGAGAACCGTTATGTCTTCCCCCAACACAAACGATGTGTGCCAAGGTTTGGCGCGCGTTTTAAGTGATACCTATGTGCTTTATCTTAAAACGCAAAATTACCATTGGAATGTAAAGGGCCAGCTTTTTCACAGCTTGCACGCGTTGTTTGAAGAGCAGTACACCGAGCTTAGCGAGGCCGTTGACCAAATAGCCGAAAGAATTCGCATGCTGGGTCACAGCGCGCCGGGCAGTTTTAAGGCCTTTGCATCCCTTGCAAGCTTAAAAGAGGCTGAAGGGGGTGAAGAGGCCATGGCCATGATCAAAACTCTTGCGGCAGACCAAACAAAGATCGAGGCGGTGATTCAAGAAAGCTTCAAGCTTGCCGCGGATGCCGGTGATGATGTGACGCTTGATCTTTTAACGGGTCGCCTGGCCGCCCACCAAAAGAACCACTGGATGCTCCGCGCGTTGGCGGCTTAAAACTTCGCAATCATCAACGAATTACATAACCCTTACAATTGCGAGGAGGAATTGATTCCGACGCGGCGTACTGCCCGAACGTCATTGCGAGGAGAAACTTTGTTTCGACGCGGCAATCCAGTGTGCTTTGGCTAACTCAGGCGCACAGCAAATGGACCGCCACACGGCCGTTGGCCGTTCGCAATGACGAGGAGGGGGTGGCGTCTTTGCGATGACGGTTTTGGGGCGTACCACGTCATGTTGGCCGCCACCGTGGGGTCGTTAGCTTGTGATGGTTGTGCGTATTGTTTCTTTTTTATCCGCGCGCACGGCATTCTCCACCATCCGCAAGTTTGGCAAATTTTGAAGCAAAATCAACTTAACAAAGGTGTATTTTGTGTACAATGGCCATGATGACGAAAGCATATGATGGATGCCCTTAGTTGTTTCTTGTGATGACACGCGGGGGAGTTGTCTTAAGCCCGCTTTGCAAAAGTAGCGGCCAGGGGGATGAAAAAAAGGCACACGCATGCTAGGGTGGGCTATAACGTGTCACAAGGTTAAGGGTCTCTTTCTTGCAAGCTTCTTTATCAACCGTTCTGTGACCAGCCTTTTGTTTAAATACATCGCCCATGTTTTTAGTCCCCTCTTCTAAAAAAAGTCTTTCGCTGGGACAATTCCTTTGTTTTGTCTTTTTTGGCCTTTCAAGTGGCTTGCCCTTTTTAATGATTGTCTCAACCTTGGCGGTGTGCTTGATTGAAAAAGGCGTGTCACCGTCGCTTGTGGGGTTTTCAACCTTGGCCACGCTGCCTTATGCCCTTAAGTTTTTTCTAAGTCCTTTGATCGATAGTTTTTGGCTGCCGTATCTGTCTCAAAAACTGGGGCAGCGACGGTGTTGTGCCTTGTTTTTTCAGTTTGGCGTTGTGTGCACGCTGGCATGGCTGGGGTCGTCCTTAAAAAATCCCTCTTTGTGGCAAACGGGGCTTGCGGCGCTTTGTGTTAGTTTGTTTGCCACATTGCAAGATCTTGTCCTTGAGGTTTACCGCATCGAGCAAACGCCACGCGGTGCCATGGGCGCATCCGCTTTGGCGACAACATTTGGTTTTCGCTTGGGCGTTCTGATTTCAGGTGCTGGCGCTTTGTTTGCGGCACACTTTTTGTCATGGCGCTTTGTCTATCATCTGGTGGCAGGGTGTGCCTTTTTGGCCATGACGGCAGTGTTGCTTAGCCGCAAAGACCAGCCATCAAGCGTTCTTAAAAGGCAGCAAAAAAAGCTGCTGACCTTTTCGTGGCGTGAAAAGTGGCGATTAAGCGCACGGCATCTTTTTCAACGGCATTTTTGGGGTACGCTGCTGATGGTCTTTGTGCTTGCTAAAATGGCAGATGTGGTGCTGCATACCATGAGCATTCCGTTTTTGCTGTCTCTTGGCTACAGCAAGACGCTGTATGCGACCGTGGCCAAGGTTTATGGCTTTGGCGCGTTGCTTTTGGGCAGCACACTGTGTGGCTTTGTGTTGGATCGCACACCCTTATATAACGTTTTTGTCGCGGCCCTTGCTTTGCAGCTGGGTGCCGTTTGCTTCTTTTTATTGCAGGCGCTTTGGCCACCACACGAGATGCTTTTGACCGCAACCGTTCTGTTTGAAAGTTTGGCGTCTGGCTTTTTAACAACGCTTTTGGTGGCATATATGAGTCGCCTGTCAAAGGCCCCTTATACAACCATGCAATACGGTATGCTGGCTTCGCTTAGCTCGCTAATACGCATTGGCTGGTCTTTGGTGGCAGGCGTAACTGTTGCTTGTGTACCATGGCCATTGTTTTTTGCAGGGCTTTTAGGCTTGCAAAGTGCAATCATGATCTTCTTTTTGACACAAAAAAAACCCCTGCAGCGCCGTTACAGTCCCCACGGCGTTTAACACAAAAGCGCCTTAAACGGCCTTTAGATTTTGCAACCATTGTTCAAGGCGCATGCCGCGTGACCCTTTGATTAAAACGGTATCACCGTCTTTTAAAAATAAGGCAGGGTCGGCCGCAAGCAGCTTTTCTGTACTGGAAAACGTGTGGCCCTTAAGGCTCTCTGGCAAGACCTGCCAAAGACTTTGCATCAAGGTACCCACCGTGACCACCTGATCAATATGATAAGCTTCAAGGGCGCACAGCAGATCTTGATGGGCTTTGGTTGCTTGATCGCCAAGCTCGAACATATCACCCAGCACAGCCACGGTGCGCCCCTTTTGTTGGCCATGCGCCAACTGTAATCCTTGAAGCGCTGCCTTCACTGATAAGGGGTTGGCATTATAGCTGCCATCGATCAATGTAAGGTCTCCCACATCTTGAAGGTGTGCTTTGACCACATTGCCACGCCCTTTTGGTACAGCCACGTGCGCAAGACCCTGAAGGGCTTTGTGTAGATCACACCCCAAAACACCAAGCACTGCCAACACACCCATCATATTGTCAATATCATGAGGCGCAGCACCGGGCACAAAGCCTTTAACGGCTTGTGTTTTCATCTGTGCGTTAAACGCCATACCCGCTTGATGGGTTTGAGGACACACAGCACCCTGGCTTTCAAGCAAGCACAGGTCTGCTTTGGGGTGACTGCCAAAAGTCCATATCTGTTGGACGCCAGCTTTTTTAGCGCAGGCCAACAGAATATCAAAAAACGCATTGTCACGCGGCAAAATTGCGACACCATCTGGATCTAAGCCCTCAAAAATCTCGGCTTTCGCATAGGCAATATCTTCCACCTTTTGAAAAGCTGCAGCATGCGCAAGGCCAACCGTGGTGATCAGCGCGATGTGTGGCCGTACCCATTGTGTAAGCTGTCTTAACTCGCCCGCGTGATTCATGCCAAGCTCAAACACACCATGCGTTGTGTCAAGCGGCATGTTGGCCAAACTAAGTGGCACGCCGATGTGGTTGTTAAAACTGGCAGGGGTTTTAAAAACTGATGGTCCATAGAACTGGGTTAAAAGCGTCGCAAGGGCCTCTTTGGTGCTGGTTTTGCCCGCACTGCCTGTCAGCGCAATAAAGCGTGTGGCGCCTGAACGGCCACGCGCTGCGATGCCCAAACGCTCAAGCGCTTTTTGTGTGTCGTCCACAGATAAAACGGGCTTGGCGTCAGACGAAAGATTTGTGGGGCGCCTTGATGCCACGGCGGCCACCGCGCCTTTTTGAAAGGCGGCTCCCATAAACGCGTGTCCATCAGCGGTGTCACCCTTAAGCGCAAAGAAAAGGTCACCGGCTTTTACCAAGCGTGAATCAAAAGCAACACCCTTAATTTCAAGCGAGCCTTCATCTAAGGGCAACGCACACCCCAGTGCTTTTGCAACTGCATCTAAACGCCACAACACCTCAGACGTTAGGTGGTTTGGTTGAGAAGAAGAGGGTTGTGTCATGACCGCTGTATGGTGGTATAGGTTCACTCTTTTTCAAAATGCCATTTAAGCGCTCGGCTGCAAAGAGAAAAAGTAACGTCTTATCACAGAGATCACCCAGAAAGCATTTTCTTTTGGTTAACACAATTGACAAATCGGCATAACGGGCACAGTCCTTGCGTGCTTGTTTTGCGATGTTTGATGAAAAGAAAGGGTCTTTCTGATGCAAAAAAAACGCTCTGCCTTCATGTCTTCTTTTTTTCCGCTTTTTTTGCTGGTAGCTTTGCTAAGTTGCATGACTTCAAGGCCTGTGCAAGCGGTTGTCAAAACAAATCGCAACGCTAGGGTAAGTAGCTTTAGTGATCAACCCGGCAAAACGAAGCCCAAAAAATCACCAGGTCAAAAGAAGAAAAAAGGTAAATCAAAACCGCAAGCGAAGAAAAAAAGCAAAAAAAGTAAATCAAAACGCTAAGATAACACGGCAGGGCGATTCTTTGTAAGCGCCACCCTGCGGCGACTCACATGCGGCGCGCCTAAGCTGGCTAAAGCACACGGTGGATTGCCGCGTCGGAATCAATTCCTCCTCGCAGTGGCGACTGGGTGTCATGCCGTGTCACTTTGGTATTCGTTGCGAAGGCGGTAGTCGGTGATGGTTGTTCGTATTGTTTTTCTTTTACCCGCGCGAAGGCATTCTCCACCATTCGTAAATTTAGCAAATTTTTAAGCAAAATCAATCTATTAAATGGATTTTTGTAAAAAGGTGGTGACCAAGTCACACGATGGATTACCGCGTCGCTTTAAAAGGCTTTTTTGAATGATAAAAAAGGTCGTCATCGCGAAGATGCGCAGCATCTGTGGTTGCAGCCGCATTTTATCATAAGGCTGGGCAAGCCACTGGAATCTTTTGTGCGTTTTTCGTTTGAATCAAGGCCACTTTCTGTTTAAGCTTTTAGGCAAGGTTTGTTGTGTAAAGTGTTTAAAAGAAAATGGTCTTTTGCTTATGACAAAACCTTACCTTGAGCCTCAAAAACCTCCTGTGGCTGTGGTGTTTGATTGGGACAACACGCTTGTTGATACCATGCAGGTGTCATACAAGGCACTTTGTGAGACGCTGACCCATTTTAAAAAGTCGCTTCCCACGTTTCAGGAATTTTTAAAAATGCCTCAACACGCCATTCGTCATGATTTTGCTGAGTTGTTTAAAGAGCGGGCAGAAGAGGCAGAAAAGTTTTTTATTCAAGCCATCTTACGGCTGCATGAGGACGAAACACGCCCCATGCCCGGTGCCGAAAAGTTGTTACATTATTTGAAAGGGCGGGGCATTTATATGGCCGTGGCCAGCAATAAAAATGGTGGCTTATTGCGCAAAGAAGTGGCAGCGCTTTCGTGGGAAGATTGTTTCTCACGCACCATCGGATCATATGATACACCCGAAGATAAGCCTTCAGCACTGCCACTGCTTGAGGCGCTGCGCGGTGGTCCAAAGCCCGGTCAAGATGTTTGGTTTGTGGGCGATGCAGCTGTTGACACCCTGTGTGCCCACAATGCAGGTTGTCTACCAGTTTCTTTCGGCGAGCAAGCTGTTGTTGAGGATGTACCTTCGGTTAAGGGTGTTGGCTGTCCAACCTTGCTAAGGATCATTAAAAATTTGCCTTAAATAGATTTAAAACAATGCCAATCTTTCAAAATCACCTGCCAAGGCCTTAAAAAAATCAAACAAAGAAAGATGTTAAGAAAAAGACTTGAGGGTTTGCTTGAAGACAAAAGCAGTGTATCCTACCAATAGTAAAAGTTTGTATCGCTTAAAGAGAAAAAATGTCGGAAAGAGCCTTGCTTCAAGATCAATTTTTGAATCATTTGAGAAAAAACAAAACCCAGCTTTCGCTGTTTTTGGTTAATGGTGTTAAGCTGCAGGGCATTGTAACGGGCTTTGATCCGTTTTGTCTGCTTCTTAAAAGCGGCACACAGCAGCAACTGATTTATAAAAGCGCTATTTCAACCATTGCGCCCATGACGCCTGTTGATTTGGCCACAACCAAAACGGACGACGACGTCTAAAGCCTTTGTAACGCTGTTTGACGCGATTTTTGAAAAACGCCATTGCCTTGCTTTAAGCTTGCCAGTGGCGTTTTTTTTTCTGTGATGTGTTTTGTGTGAAAAGGCTACGAAAAAGCTTTCTTTCAGCGCGCCTCTCTCAAAAAATTAACTAAAAAAGACATATTATAAGGAAAGGTTTTCAGAAAAAGGAGAGAAATCATGAGAGGCATGTTGCTAAAGAGTACATTGTGTGGGTTGGTGATGCTGGCTTCGTTACAAGCTGAGGCCAAAACGGTGAATGCTTGTACCGACAAGTGCAAAGCGCAGTTCAATGCACGCAAAGATCTGTATCTTAAGACAAGTTATCGCCGTGCGATCAAGCAACTAAGGCGGTGTGAGCGCGATTGTAGGGGAAAGGCGCAAGGCCATCGTCGTGTGTTTCCAAGACATCTTCATAAAACGAAGCCGTTGAAGGCAGGCCTTTTTTATCGTTAGGAACGCGACCCAAAAGACAAGCAAAGATGGATCGCGCGGGGCGCTGCGCGCCTTCGCGATGACGGTCTCGGCTTGTCATTGCGAGGAGAAACGTTGTTTCGACGCGGCAATTCAGTGTGCTTTAGCCGGCTTAATTGCAAAAAAGCATGATAGATAGGGGCGGCAAGCTATGCTACAGAAAGATCTTGTCTTTAAAAGTTTCGTCAAGTTTTTGACGCACGTGCGCTGAAAGATGTGGGCAGCCTCCAAGCGCTAAAGAATCAAGTTGTGATGTCAGGGCTAACAGGGGCTCGACGTGTACATCCCTTAGGTCATCGCCATACAAGATGAGCTTTTTAAGGTTTGTCATGGTGCAAAGAATTTCGGCGAACGCGGTGTCAAAATCTGGAATGTCATGCAGCCCCACCGCCGACAGGCCAAGCGTGTGAAGGCCCGCCGCGCGTAACGGTTCAATCGCCTTAAGGTGGCCGTATGTTAAGATCAACGCTTTAAGTGTTGAAAGCGGTAACAGTGCAAGTTGCCTGTCATCTAATTGGCTGTCAGTCAGCAACAGCTCATCCAGTGATGCCTGTGCGATGGCGACACACACTGCATCGCTGATATGGCCCGACAACACCAGCTTTTTAAGGTGCGTGTTGTTTTGCATCATGGTGACAAAAAGCGCTTCGTGTGCTTTGTGATCGCCACGAAGGTCCAATGTTTGAATCAAAAAAAGCTCACGCAGATTGCAAAGTGTGGTCAAGGGCGCCAAAAAGGGTGATGGCTCTTGGGGCTCGTCTGCCTTGTTTGTATTGTCGTCTAGTACAATGCGCGTTAGAATGCACTTTTGAAGGTTTGGATAGCCTGCAAGCTGGGACAGGCTTTTCAAGCAAAGATCGCTTGCAGAAAGATGTATAAGATGATCTTTGCGGGGCAGGTTGGGCAAGTGCGTGGCGTTCATTTGCTTTATCCACAGTGTGTTGACATGAATGAAGGGGGCCAAAAAGTCGGGGGTTTCTTGAAAACGCTCATCCTTGATTTCAAGCCTCGTCGCGCTTGCGGCGTCCTTTAAAAGCTGCTCTTTAGCCTGGGCATGTAAGGGGCTGGACTCTTGTAAAAGGGTGATCGCCTGGGCATCTAACACAAATGATTGCAGATGGTGTGCCCGCAAAGGTTCAACAGACAAGGACACTGCGTGCGTTCTGTCCTCTACATCCCTGATGTGATGATCGTTTGCAAAGACCCAAGACATCCACACAAACAGGTAACACAAAACCATTCCACACAAGAACCGCATACACTTTGCCTTGAAAAACAAATCTATTTTTGACAAAAATTTTAAATAAAAAAAGCAATAAACTCAAGCATTTTTAGTGTTGCGGATATTTCTTGCCTGTTGACCTTAAGATATAAGTGACGTGTTATGCGCCTTAACTGTCATTGCGAGGGGCCCTTTTGGGCGACGTGGCAATCCATGTGTGCTTTGGCCAACTCAATTGCTCTGCTTGTGGATCGCCACAGGCTACGCCTTCGCGATAACAATGGGGGCGGTAACCGTTCTCGATGACGCTCTAGGCGCTTAAGTGGCGTTTAGTTGTTGGGCGACGGCGGTCCCGATCTGGGTGGGGCTATCCACCACAATGGCGCCCGCCTTTAAAAGGGCCTCTTTTTTGCTGGCAGCAGTGCCAAGGTTGCCGGTGGTCACAGCGCCTGCGTGTCCCATACGTCGGCCAGGCGGGGCTGTTTGGCCAGCAATAAAGCTGACAACGGGCTTTAAAAGCGTTTTTTGCGAGGTAGAGGATGTGTTGCAAGCCTCAAGATAGGCGGCCGCTTCTTCTTCGGCGGTGCCGCCAATTTCACCAATCATCACAAGGGCGTGGGTGTCATGATCGGCGAGCAGAAGCTCAAGCGCATCGATAAAGCCCATGCCTTGAATGGGGTCGCCGCCAATGCCAATACAGGTTGACTGCCCAAGGCCCAAGGCCGAAAGCTGATGCACCGCTTCATAGGTCAGCGTGCCCGAGCGCGAGATGACGCCCACATGGCCAGGCTTGTGAATAAAGCCTGGCATGATGCCAATTTTGGCTTGTCCCGGTGTAATCAGGCCAGGGCAGTTGGGGCCAATAAGGCGGCAAGAGGATGTTTTAAGGGCCTCTTTAACGCGCATCATATCAAGCACAGGGATGCCTTCGGTGATGCAAACAATCAAGGGGACGGCCGCTTCGATGGCTTCTAAAATGGCGTCGGCGGCAAAAGCGGGGGGCACATAAATGACCGTGGCGTCTGCGTTGGTTTCTTTTTTGGCTTCGGCAACGGTGTTAAAAACAGGCAGACCCAGGTGCTGTGTGCCGCCTTTAGAGGGCGTGACACCGCCAACCATGTTGGTGCCATATTCAAGTGCTTGCTGGGTGTGAAAGGTGCCGTGTTTGCCGGTAATCCCCTGGCAAAGAACGCGCGTGTCTTTGGTCAGTAAAACGGCCATTAGCGTGCTCCTTTATAGGTTGGGGGGGTGCCAGCGCAGGCAATCACTTTGCGGCAGGCATCATCTAATGAATCGGCTGCCTCAATGGCCAGATCTGATGTCGCCAAAAGCGCTTTGGCCTCGTCAACGTGCGTGCCTTCAAGGCGCACAACCAAAGATTTTTGCGTTGGGGTTTGCTCAAGGGCTTCCAGCAACGCACGCGCCATCAAGTCGCAATGCATGATGCCGCCAAAAATATTCACCAAAACGGCTTTGACGCTGTCTTCCTTTAAAATAATGTCCAGCGCGGCTTTAATTTGCTCAAACGAGGCACTGCCACCCACGTCTAAAAAGTTAGCTGCTTTGCCACCAAAGGTTTCAATGGCATCCATTGTGGCCATGGCCAAGCCTGCACCATTGACCATGCAGCCAATGTTGCCCTGCAGCTGTACATAGCTTAAATCGTGCTTTGCGGCCTCAATTTCTTGCGGTGCATACTCAAGGGGGTCTTTAAGGGTCAAAATATCGCTTTGCCGGTAAAGGGCATTGTCGTCAAAGACCATTTTGGTATCCACAATCAAAAGTTGGCCTTCATCGGTGACTACAAGTGGATTAATCTCAAGCGTGTCCATGTCGCGCGCCATAAACAGGCCGTAAAGGCGCTGAAGCAGGTGCGCAAAATCTTTCCAAAGGGCGGCGTCAAGGCCCAAAAAATCAAAAGCCTGGCGTGTGTGAAACGCGCGCAGCCCCACTAAAGGAGACAAGGGAAGTGTCTTGATTTTTTCAGGCGCGGTCTCTTCAATATGGCCGCCGCCTTCATTTGATAGCATCAGCGTTACAGCGTTTTGCGCGCGGTCAATGAAAAAGCTTAAATAGTATTCGCGGGAAAAGTTAGCCGCTTCCACTACATAAATCTTGTGAACAATCTTGCCTTCAGGGCCGGTCTGAGGCGTGATCAGCGGCTTGCCCAAAAGGTTTTGGGCAATGTGTTGCACGTCTTCTTTTGTTTCGGCAAATTTAATGCCGCCGCCAAGGCCGCGTCCGCCTGCATGAATTTGGGCTTTAACAACGTAAGGTCCGTTCAGTTTGTTGGCTGCATCCAAAGCCTCGGCGGGCGAGGTTGCCACAACACCTTTTTGAATCGGAAGGCCCTGCAGCTCTAAAAGCATTTTAGCTTGATATTCATGAATGTTCATAAGGGCTAAGCTACCTGATTGAGAAGACTTTTAACAGGGGTACACACGCTATTTCTTACGTTTTTTGATGTTGTTTTTGGGCCAATTTGTACAAAATGCCCTCGCGCACACCGCGATCTGCCGCAATCACGGGCTCAATACTCAGAATGTCGTAAATGGCTTCAAAAAGGGCAAGGCCGCCGGTGATCGAGTCAGCACGCTGGGGGCCAATGCACGCATGGTTGACGCGGGCATTGTAAGACATCTTAGGAATGGTTTCCATCGTTTTTTGGATCTCTAGCTTTGAAAGGCGTGCTTCGTGCACAAGCGATTTATCATAGGCCTTAAGATCCATGCTAATGGCAGCCAGGGTGGTGATGGTGCCACTGGCGCCAATCATTTGTATTTGGTTGTCACGCATCTTGGCATAAATATCATTTTGCACAGCAAATTCGTTCATGTGAGACGAGACATGCTGCATGATTGTCCGGCGGGTGTCTTCGTCTTTCAGCTCATCTTTCAGCGTGGCAAAGCCATAAGGAAACGAAATGCTGGCCGCAATGCTAAACGTGCCGGGGCCTGTGATGTCGACCAAGACAAGCTCGGTGCTGCCACCGCCAATATCAAAAACAATAGCGTACGGAATGCTGGGGTCAAACAACTCAGCACAACCCGAGACCGCAAGTTCTGATTCTTCCTCGGGGTTGATGACCTCAATTTGAATGCCCGTTTTTGCAAGTGTTTTCTGAATCAGCTCATCGGTGTTGGTGGCGTAACGACAGGCGGCTGTTGCAACACAACGAAAGGTTTGTACGTCATGGAAGTGAAGACGTTTTTGGCACTCGTCAAGCGCCATCACGGCGCGCTCCATGGCGTGTGAAGACAATTTTTTGGTTTGCTCAAGTTGTTCGCCAAAACGAATCACGCGTGAAAGCGAATCAACGTGTGACAATTGAATGCCTTTGGGTGTTTGGGTGCAGCGGGCAATTAATAAGCGACACGTGTTCGTACCAAGGTCAATGGCCCCAAAAAGAGGCGTGTCACCAAAGGAGGTACGCTTTTTAATATCTTGTTTTGTATCCATAAAGTCCATTGTATCAAAGCCTTTTTCTAAAAGCCATTGTCCTCTCTAGAATCCTTTTGTATCCGCCATTTTTTTGACGAATCAGCGGCCATCTTAATGGTTTTCACAGAAAAGAATTTTATCCTAAGAGAAGAATTTCATTTTTTTATTAAGCCAAAGGGGGAATGGGTGAAAAGCGTTATTGTGACAGGATCAACCAGCGGTATTGGTCTTGGTGTGGCAAAAGTCTTTGCAAAAAATGGCTATCGCGTTGTGTTAAACGGTGTTGAAGATCCAGCCAGTGTGTTGCCTTTGATTGAAGAGATCAAAGAAATTTCGTCTCAAGATGCGCTGTATGCACCGTGCGATCTGTCAACGCCTGATGGATGCTATGAGATTGTCAAGATGTGCGTTAAAGCTTTTGGCACGGTCGACGTTGTGGTCAATAACGCTGGCATTCAGCACAAGGCCTTGGCACAAGATTTTGATGATGACAAGTGGCGCAAAGTGATTGCACTTAACCTTGAGGCGGCGTTTTATATCTCAAAAGCGGCTCTGCCTTATATGTATGAAAAACAGTGGGGCAGGTTGATTCATGTGTCTTCGGTGCATGGTCTGGTGGCCTCAACCGAAAAGGCGGCTTATGTGGCGGCCAAGCACGGACTGTTGGGTTTGTCGAAAGTCTTTGCGCTCGAGGCGGCAGGCACGGGTGTGACCTCTAACTGCATTTGCCCAGGCTGGGTGCTCACACCCCTTGTGGAAAAACAAATTCAAGGTATTGCCGATAAAGAGGGGATGTCGTTTGAAAGTGCCAAAGATAAGCTGTTGCGCGAAAAACAACCATCAGGCGAGTTTGCAACGCCCGAACAAATGGGCGAAAGCGCGTTCTATCTGGCATCAGATGCTGCATCGCAAATGACCGGTGCGCACCTGACCATCGACGGCGGGTGGAGCGCGCAATAGCGCCCCCCCCCTCACACATCTCGTCCTCGCGAAGATGCTACACCCACTTCGTCATCGCGAACGGGTAGGCGTTTTCTCTTCGTCATCGCGAAGGCGTAGCCTGCGGCGATCCACTTGCCAGGAACAGCAGCGACTAAGGCACACTGGATTGCCGCGTCGGAATGCATTCCTTCTCGCAATGACAGTTCTGGGGCATGCCACGTCACACCGGCCGTCATCGTAACTGGCTACAGCCTCCCTCGTCATCGCGAAGGCTTTCATCTGGGGTGAGTGTTTTTGTGCTTTCTTGACAGTAAGCGCGCGAAGGACATTCTCCATCATTCGCAAGTTTAGAAAATTTTTAAGCAAAATCAATATTAAGATGAGGGGATCAATGCGTTAAGGCGCTCAAGAAGTTGTTGAAAGTCTACGGGTGCGGTCACATGCGTATACTCAGGGCCGCCGTTTCCGGCCGGCCACACGGACATAATCATGCCATGCAGCGCACTCAATGTGTCTGACAGCTTTCCAAAAATATCACTCTCGGTTGAACTCAGTGGCGTTTGCGAGATGTCACCAATCACGCCAAAATCAACCTGCGGTGGTGTCAACACATTGGGCTTGCCTAAAATCTTTTGAAGGCCGGTAACAATTTCTTGCGTGCCGTCGCTGTCGTCAATCAGTTTGTCCACCTCAACCAGTTTGTTGTAAAGTCCCTGGGCCCCGTTGATGGCGCCATCGGTGCCATTGTTATCACTGCCAAGAATGCCATGATTGGTTTGTGATGTGGCCGTGACATCACCTTGAATCTCTTGAAGGGCGGCAATTAAATCCCCTTGTGTGCTAGTCAGCGTGTCTTTAACAGCCACAAGTTTTTCAAAAACGGTTTTTTTGGAATCGATGCCATCACTGGTATTGCCGTCGGTTCCAATAATCCCGCCGGGGGCGTGCACCAAAGCTGCCATTGTTATCACCAAAAGGCATAGTATACACATCCACCTGAAACGCATCCGCCCTGTGTGCGGCACAACTGCTAACACAAACATGTTCTCCCTTTCTTCCTCTCACTTATGACGTAGCTGCAAGGCAGCCAATGCCGCCGATGGCACACAAAGCTTCCACAATGGTGTCGGTTTCGGGCGCAAGGGCCACCAGTGCATCGCGTACTTTTTCAAGCTTTGCATGCAGGGTGGTTGCGCTATCAAAGCCGTCTTCTGTGTTGCCGTCTGACCCGATCAACGACCCCAGCTTGTCAATGGCGTCATAAAGGCTGGTGGCGTCTTGCTTCAAAAGTCCTTTAAGCGCCACACATTTGGCATAAATGGCGTGCGGCTCATCCAGCCCGCCAGATCCGGTATTGCCGTCTGACCCAATGATGCCACCTGGTGCATTGTTGGTGGTGTCGCCGGCCACCTCAATGATCGCTGCATCAAGCGTGGCTGTTTCTGGGCGCGCATCCACAAGGTTTTTATAGGCTGTCAGGTCACCGCTTAAGTTGTCGATGCTTTCATAAATGGTGGGATAGCTGCTTCCAGATTTCAGATTAAGACACTCTAAGATCATCTGCATTTTGGCATAAAGTGTTTGCTTGCTATCAAAACCAGTATCCGTGTTGCCATCGGTGCCAATAATGCCACCTGGGTTGCCCGTTAGCACATCGCCTTGAAGCGCAAAAAGGGCCGCCACCAAATCGGGTGATTCAAGGGCGCCGCCTTCGGTTTGACGGTTATCGATTAAATCGCGCAACAGCAAAAGCTTGCCATAAATATCGCTATGCTTGTTCAGGCCGCTTATGGTGTTGTTGTCTGAGCCAATGATGCCACCGTGCTGACCTTTGGGGGTGTCACCGGCCACCGCAATAATCGCCTCAGAAAGCGTTTTGCTAACGGGGCGAGCATCTACAAGATCTTTGTCCGCCGTCTCGCCGCCACCTTTGCCCACATCGCCAATGGCCGCATTCAGCGTTGTGTGCTTGCCGCTTTCTGTTTTGTCATTCAGCTGCCACAGCAAGTATGACAGTTTGCCCACCAGGTTTTTTTTGCTATCAAGCCCATCACGTTTGTTGCCGTCGGTGCCGATGAGGCCGCCTGGCCGTCCTCTTTGCGGGTTGCCTTGCGCCTTGTCCAGGCCGTCGGCAATACTAAGGCCGCTTGCGATGTTTTGTTGAGACAACGTTAACTGTGTTTGCAGCGGGTCGATCACAATGCCCGAGGCATTGCCAGCGGTGGTGCGCGCGGCCACTATTTTATCCAACACGGTCGCGTTGGTGCGTGGGCGCTTGGCATCCAGGGCCAAGCCCAGCTGATCAATATCGCTTTCAAGATGCACCGTTGTGGATGCGGTTAAGGGATTCAGCGGCTCGTCCCGCAAGCGCCGGCGTTGGTTTTCAATCTTTTGCCACAGATCATTGCGCGGATTGTCTACATCATCAGGCATGGTGCCGTCAATCAGAAAGGCAATCGAGCGAATAGCCGGCGGCAACAATTTTTTATCGCGGTGGATCTTGCGTGTGCACTTACCCAACGTATCTTGTCCTGGATTGATGGCGGCCACCACCATGACCTCATCGCGCATCACGCGCGGCATGCCATACCATGACTGCGCAAGTCGCTCATCAATGCGATTCATTGCCACAAGGTGCGCTGCACACCAAAACACCATCACGCCGCGCACGGTGACCCAACGCACCACAGTCCGTCGGCCGGCTGTTGCAAAAACAAGCGGTTTCATACCTAAAAAAACGTACACACACCGCCGCCCACATTTGTATCTTTTTTAGATAAGAAATACACAAAACACGCTTAAAAACAACATTTTGTTAACAAAAATTATCGATTATAGATATTTATACCGCTAAGGCTTTTGTTTTCAAAAAGTTTTTTTGGTTGCTTTTGGTTTCAAGGTTCACACAAAAGGCACGCAGGCAATGGGCACAAAAAACAGGATCAGCAAAAAGAGAAATTGGGAGCAACGGGTTCTGATGGCCTCATCATTGCGTCCCACCAACGTGAACAAGGTCAATGCGTCGCGTTATGGCAGGCTGACGTTGGTGCGTAATGCGGCCGTTGGTTCGTTGTTGCCCCAAGAGGTGCGCTCAAAGCTGCGGCGCCTAAGGGGCCTGACTTTTGCCTTTGTGCTTTGTGCCAGTGCTAGCAGCTTGTTTGCCACAGGCGGCATTATTGGGACTGATGAGGGTAATCAGCCTGGTCCTGTGGATAATGCGACAACGATTTATGGTAAACTTTCTGCAGTGCGTGACCTTATTGATGCCAGCACTTCGCCTTCGTTGACCATTGTTGCAGGTATTCAAGAGGTTGCAGGCAACACGAATTACGATACTGAGCCTGCCAAGACATATGGCATTATTGGTGCAGATAGCGGGTCTGTTAAAGACGAGCCCGACATTTTAAGCAAACTGATTGCTTTAAAGGTTCTTCTTGACAGTGATTCTAACTATGATGGTAGTACGACCACGCCTAACACCATTACAAACTCTTTAATAAGCGTGATTGGTGATTCAGGTGTGCCAACCTATGGAACCATTGGGGGCGCATCAGGAGATGTGCTTGGTGATGCGGTGGGTTTAGCACCTAAAATAACAGCTATTGCAGGTGCTTTAAAAAGTGGCGAAACAAATGTTGATGCCGCGATTATCGCGATTATGGGTGAGGTGCCAGCGACACCAGCCTCATAAGGTCTGTTGGCACACATGACAACAGAAGGCCTCACATGTGGGGCCTTTTTTGAATCACGTCATCGTGAAGACTGTAAAACCCTTGCGCTGCTATCGCGCACACTTTCGCCGGTGACGACCACTCTCTTGCTCTCGCTTTCTCTTTTTAAGCGCGCGAAAGACATCCTCCACCATTCGCAAGTTTAGCAAATTTTTAAGCAAAATCAATCAAATCATTGCCCTGTCGCAAAACGATGGTGGCTAAAGCACACGTGGATTGCCGCGTCGCCCAAAAGGGCTCCTCGCAATGACAATTTTGGGCATGACGCGTCACTTTGGCCGTCACCGCGAAGGTGCGCAGCATCCCGTGCGATCCACTTGCAAGGTACGTCGCCTTTCAAGGGCAGCGAAAGCTTTTAGCAGGCCAGGGGTTTATAGCGAAAGGGTTTCACAGCAGCGTCACCAAGGCGGCGCTTTTTGTCTTCTTCATAATCGGCATAGTTGCCTTCAAACCACACCACGCGGCCATCGCCCTCAAAGGCCAAAAGATGCGTGGCCAGGCGATCTAAAAACCAGCGATCGTGGCTAATGATCATGGCGCAGCCAGCATAGTCAAGCAGCGCATCCTCAAGGGCGCGCAGCGTGTCGATATCAAGGTCGTTGGTTGGCTCGTCCAAAAGCAACAAGTTGGCGCCTTTTTTAAGCAATTTGGCCAAATGTAAGCGGTTGCGCTCACCGCCTGACAGCGCGCCCACCTTCTTTTGCTGGTCAGGTCCCTTAAAGCCAAACTGGCTGACATAGGCACGGCTTTGCATGGTTTTGTGGCCCAGCTCGACAAGGTCTTGACCTTCGGCGATTTCTTCCCAAACGGTGGCGTCGTCTTTTAAATTGGCGCGTGATTGGTCGACATAGCCCATGGCAACCGTGTCACCCACTTTAATGGCGCCCGATTGTGGTGCCTCAAGCTCCATCAGCAAGCGAAAAAGCGTTGTCTTGCCGGCGCCGTTGGCCCCCACAATACCCACAAGCGCGCCGCGCGGCAGCGTAAATGACAAGTTTTCAAAAAGCAGCTTGTTCTGAAAGGCCTTTTGAAGGTTCGTTACTTCAAGCACCGTATCGCCCAAGCGCGAAGGCGTGGGAATCATAATCTGGTGGCTGCCCTCGGTGCCTTTGCGTGCGTTGGCCAGCAGCTCTTCATAGGCTTTGGTGCGGGCCTTGTTTTTGGTTTGGCGGCCTTTGGGGTTGGCCCTGATCCAGTCAAGCTCGCGGCTCAGGGTTTTTTGGCGCTGTGCCTCGCTGGCGGCTTCGTGCTGTAGGCGCTTTTGTTTGGCCTCAAGCCACACCGAGTAGTTGCCCTTAAAGGGAATGCCGGTGCCGCGGTCAAGCTCTAAAATCCACTCGACCACCTGATCCAAAAAGTACCGATCGTGCGTCACCAAAATAACCGTGCCTTTATAATCTTGCAAAAAGCGCTGCAGCCAGGCCACCGATTCCGCGTCAAGGTGGTTGGTTGGCTCGTCCAAAAGCAAGATATCTGGCGCCTCTAGCAAAAGCTTGCACAACGCAACGCGCCGCTTTTCACCGCCTGACAGCGTTTGCACTTGGGTATCAGGGGCAGGGCAGCGCAACGCTTCCGATGCCATTTGCACGCGCCGCTCAAGGTCCCAGCCATCTTGCGCATCAATTTTTTCTTGCAAAGCCGCTTGCTCTTCAAGCAGCTTTTGCATCTCATCATCTGACAAAGGGTCAGCAAAGCGTGCACTCACGGCGTCAAAAGCGGCCCTTAGCTCTTTAATCTCTTTAAAGGCGTTTTCAATGTGTTCGCCCACCGTCAGCTTGGGGTCAAGTTGCGGCTCTTGCGGCAAATAGCCCACACGCACGCCATCGGCCGCAAAGGCTTCGCCCGAAAAATCGGTATCAAGCCCTGCCATTACCTTTAAAAGCGTGCTTTTACCGGTGCCGTTGACACCCACAACGCCAATTTTGGCGCCCGGCAAAAAAGAAAGCGTGATGTCTTTAAAAAGCGTGCGCCCCTGCGGCAGGCCTTTCATCAGATTTTTCATGACATAAATATATTGATACGACAACGCTTGCTTCCTTAAGTTTGATCTCTTACAACGCAACACGTGCAGCCACGGGCCTTGAAGGGCGCGCCCAAACTGTTGCTTTAAGGGCCACACCTTGACCCAGCGGTTATTGCCTGCGGCTGCTTTCTTTCGAACCTGACCTAAGGTTAAGGCAACACGACTGCCCAAGGGGACCCAATTTTTCTTATACCTTTTTTCGCACCAAAAAGCCAGATCTTTCACACGGCGGCTTGCCTATTCAAAAAGCCTTTTCTTTTGATGTGTTGAAAAAATAAAAATGACAAAAAGTCGCCCCTTTCCAACCGTGACGACTGTCAAAATATGCCAATATATTGTTTTTTTTGATTTTTTGTGATACGTTTTTGTCAACTGGTTTTCTTATAATTTTTTGTATTCAATGATTTGCCGTTTTTTTGTTCTTTTTGTTTTTTTGCTGTGTGGTCACGGCTTGCCCTGTGCCATGCTTTGGGGAACCCAGCCATCGCAGGCGTCAGGTGATGAGGCGGCTCCAGCCTACGCACCCCGTAAGCCCAGCGCACACGACACGCAGCGGCCCACCAAAAAAAGACGTCTTGAAAGTGACCTTGATGCTGGCCCCAAAGCTGAAGGGTACAACGCCACCACAGAAGCTGCCTCGACAAACAGAACACTTGCTGTGCGCAACACCTCTGAAGGCGGCATGCCCACCCGTGTTTTAACGATACTTGATTTGCCCGATGAGATTTTAGGGATGATCTTAGAGTTTTGCAGCAGGCTATGTTGTGATACTGAAGACTTTTGGCGCAAAAATAGTCTGTCGAGTGAAGCAGTGAAGTGGCGCGCCGTGTGCCGAAGATTTAAGAAAGTCTATGACACTGGGGGCTTTTTAAAGCGTACAGGCGTTCGGCTTTTAACGCCAAGTCAGTTCACCCGCTTTACCCGCAACCCAGCGGGCTTAAAGCCGATAGATCTTTTTTCTGGTGATCTTCGCTTGGGCCCAAAGATCGTCAAAAATTTTTTGTGCCAAAAAAAGAAACAAATTGAGCGCTCTATCGCAAAAGGGGTGTCACCCGTAAGTATGAAGCAAACACCGCGTGAAAAAATGCTTTGGCAGCATCACAACAAAGGAGGTGCCTTTGAGCTTTGCTTTCCTTACATAGATGACGGCAAAACATTTGCAGAGGTCGGGCTTTTTACGGCACTGCCTGTTACCTCCTTGAATGGTGGGTTTGGGGTGAAAGTGCTGAATGACGATGCGTTTAAAGGCTTTACCGAACTAACCAATCTTTACCTGAATTACTGTGATCAACTGCAAAACATTAAGGCGCTTGGCCACTGCAAACACCTAAAGGTTCTTGACCTCGGCAAGAGTTCTCAACTGACAACGTTGGCAGGGCTTGAGCAGTGCCAAGCGTTAGAGGTCTTAAGGATGGAATGCCTGGAGAGTCTAGAGGATATAAACGTACTTGCGAAGCTGCCAGCCCTTAAAAAGTTGAGGCTTGAGCACTTGAAAATCGCAGCTGTTCCCTGCATTCCGCCACTAAAAGAGTTAACCATCAGTTACGATCTTACAATATCAAAGATTATTTTGACCCAATTGCCTGCTTTGAAAAAACTAACCTTGCATGATTGTAATATACAAGACATCTTGTGTAAAAAGCCACACGACTCCTTGCACACACTGCGTATCACAAGCTGTCAATATTTAGCGGACACTCTTTTTTTAACCCAGTGTCACAGCCTTAAAAATCTGTTTTTAAGTCAAAATCACACGCTGGAATCGCTAAGCCCTTGTGAGTCCCTTACCCATGTGCACCTTGAGAAATGCGAAAAACTGGTCCACATAGGCGCATTGGCTTTGTCCACAAACCTAATGCGTGTCACGCTTGTTGATATCCCGGTGGCACCTCTTGGTGAGCTTTCGGGGTTAGAAGATTTTGTGCATCTTGCACTTAAAGGGTCGTCCGCACGTGACCCCAATCTGTTGCCAACACTGCAAAAACTGCCTTCTGTGAAAAGGTTAACGCTTGACTGCGCGCCTGACAAGCAACAGGCTTTGCAGGATTATTGCGACACACAGAAAATCCAGGTGCGTTTTGGCTATAAAGGGCCGTAGCCGCAAGGGCCGTTCTGGTTAATATGAATCTAAAACGACATTAAAATCTTTTTATGATAAAAAAAACATTTCTTTAATTGACATATTTTGCTCTTTTAAATAATGTCAAATAAAAACAAGCATTAAGAGAACTCATGTTTCCTCTGGTCTGTTTTATGTCAAATATTAAGGCTAGGTTAAAAAGATCATGAGATGGCAAGGATTTTTATGATGTCTCAAAAGTATGCATTGTCTGCATTGGCACTTTGTTTTGTCAGCGTATCTTCGCTGTTTGCGGATGCTTCTATGACCTCTGCCATAGGCTGGGGTGGTGATTCTGGTTTTGCGTCCCTTTCTGAAGGGGGTTTTAAATCCTTGTCTGGAGACGGTTTTGAGTCATTTGTTGAGGTGCCGCCGCCTTTGCCAGCGAAAGGAGCGTTCGATTCATTGACAATGGATGGGGAGTTTGCCTTGGTGCCAACAGCTGCAGAGACCAAAAAGAAGCGCCAAGATGTCATTAATCGCACGCAGGCTGCCTATAAAGCACCAAATTCTGATGCCTTTCATGGCCTTGTCAGTTCTGATGCAGGCAAAGTGCACTGGTTTGGCACAGATTACGAAGCACAATCGGGATATGTGTTAGAAAAGCCTGACGGCAGTACTGTTTTGGTTTTTAAGGGAACCAACTCGCTTGAGAACTGGAAAACAAACCTGCATGCCAACTGGGCGATCAACCGCGCATCGGGCGGGCGTGTGCACAATGGTATGCTTTTGCATTGGCGTGCCGTTAAAAATCCGGTTTTAAACATTTTGGAAGGAATTGCAAAGCGGCAAGGTAAAGAGCTTTATCAGCTGCCACTTTCCTTGGAAGGGCACAGCCTTGGTGCAGCGACCGCTACCATTGCGGCGGACGAGTTGAAAGATCTTTTAGGCATTCAAACGATTAATCTTGTGGGCTCGCCTAAAGTGCTTGATCACCAGACAAAAGAAAATTTTGACGACAAGTTTGCGGGCCGTGTTGAAAACATGCAACAAGCCCTTGATCCTGTGCCAGCAGCACAGCCAATCTCGCCTTTAAGGGGAGTTCTTGGCTATGTGGGTGGCCCTGTGGTGTCAGGTGCCTTGACGACGTTGCAGACAGCCCAGCATGTAGGTAATGTGGTCACGCTTCCAGCAAGCAACAGAGTGCCCCATAAACTGGATGGTTATCGGGCAGACTTGAACGAAGCACAACCTGCTTTTCACGCAAAAAGCTTTTTGGGGCGTTGCTGGACAAAGATGAGCTCTGTTGTTTCAAAGGCCGAACATTACGCGCACAAAGCTTTTAAAAGGGTTAAAGACCGCGCGCTTGAAAGGTTTTTCTTCTCTGCACGCTAGCAGATAGATTGCCGCGTCGAAACTAAAGTTTCTCCTCGCAATGACAAATAAGAGCGTCATCGCGAAGGTGCGCAGCGCCCCGCGCGATCCACTTGCCAGAAGCTTAAGTGGCTAAGGCACACGATGGATTGCCGCGTCGAAATCAAGATTTCTCCTCGCAATGACGTGATTGTGAGGAGGCCATGGTTATCCTTGGCTGGTGTTGTCTTGTTTTTTTCTCTTTTAAACGCGCGCAGGGCATTCTCCACCATTCGCAAGTTTAGAAAATTTTTAAGCAAAATCAAGAAGATGTTTTCTATTTCAGGCTTAAGCTAACGTGGTGTGCGCGGGTGTTTTGTCTTGCAGTGCCCAAAGGGCCAAAAGGGCCAGCGCCGTCAAAATAAAAGCGGGGGTGGTAGGATAAGGCCACAGGTTGGTGCAAAACAGCGTGATGGCCACAAGATTGCGCCCTAAAAGGCTGTTTCCCAGAGTTTTGCCGATGCCGGTGATCAAAAAGCGCTGGGGATTGTTGGGTGTGATGGCCTTTTCCCACAGCACAAGAGGGGCCGCAAACACAACGCCAGCACCAATAATCCAAAGGCGCAGGCCAATGGCCACAAATTGGGTTTCAAAATGCCACAGCGCAAACAGTGGCAAAAGGGTCAGCACCATCACGCAGCAAGCTCCACGCATCAGGCGTGCGGGCGCAAGGTGCGTGCAAAAACGCGCAACGGCCAGAAGGCAGACTACATCAAACAGCCAAAAAACGGGTGTGCTGACAAAAAACAGGGGCTGTGTGGTGCGGCACACAAGAGGAGCCAACAGGCCCAGTAGTATAAAGGCAAAGCTGTAGGTGCCATAAGAAAAACTGTGCACGCACGCAAGGCGCACAAGCGTTCGTTTTTGTTGCCACAGCAACCCCAGCAGCGCGCTTGCTGCCGGTGGCTTTGTGGGGTGGCAAGGTGCTTTGTCGGCGCGCAAGACAACGTGGCGCACAAAGGTTAAGGCAAGCGCACACACACCGCCCAAGGCAAAAAACAGACGCCAGGCCCATGCAAGATGGGCAGGGTCAAACAAGGTGGCCAGGCACAAGGGCGCAAGAGATGCCGCAAATAAGCCGCCCAGCGAGGCGATTTCAAACACGCTTGACCACTGAAGAGCTTTGGGGGCGTCCAGTGGTGTGATCAGCGTAAACTTGATCACGCTGCGTTCAAGAGCCGCGGCAAAATCCAAAAGACCTCTTAGCAAACAAAGGCCCAAGGGCGCAAGATAACCCAAAGTGTGCGCACCGGGCAGCAAGGCCATACCCAGCATCGCAACGCCCAAAAGGCTCATGGCCAGCGCAAGCGGCCGATGTGAGCCCTGATGCGCCAGATAAAAGGCGCACCAAACGCCCAATGGACGAAAGACGATGCCCGTTGCAAACACACTGTATGACAGCAACAACTGCACAAAAGGGTCAACCGAAGGAAAAAAGACAGGCGCCATCAAGGGGGCCAAAAAGCTGTAAAGGGCCGTGTCATAGTGATCAAAAAAGCCAGCCGCACACAAAACAGCGGCGCGCTTGGTGTTGTGCTTGGTGGCGCGCTGAGTGGCAGGGCCTAAAGACAAAAAGCGACGCATCAGGGCAGCCTTTCGATGTGTTTAAGACCAGAAGATCAACTCTAAAAAGGCTTGGCCCCAAAGGTCAAGGCAAAAGAGCGTGCGTGTGACGATGCATGCGTTTGCAATTCTTTGCCCCCAAGGTCAAGCGAAAAGGTGTTCTTGTTATCGTGCAGGCGCAAGTTTATGGTGTCGATACTTATGTTTTGTCTCTTTTTAAGTGCGCACAGGGCATTATCCACCATCCGTAAGTTTAGCAAATTTTTACGCAAAATCAACCTATTAAATGGGGTTTTACAAAACGGCGGCGGCTAAAGCACACGTGGATTGCCGCGTCGAAACTAAAGTTTCTCCTCGCAATGACATTCTAGCCGTCATCGCGAAGGTACGAAGTACCTGCGGCGATCCACTTGCCAGAGACTGAGGTGGCCAAAGCACACGATGGATTGCCGCGT
>JBMYWS010000001.1:221205-531460 GCA_049607645.1 Holosporaceae bacterium
GTGGCGATCCACTTGCCAGAGACTGAGGTGGCCAAAGCACACGATGGATTGCCGCGTCGAAACTAAGGTTTCTCCTCGCAATGACATTCTAGCCGTCATCGCGAAGGTGCGCAGCGCCTGTGGCGATCCACTTGCCAGAGACTGAGGTGGCCAAAGCACACGATGGATTGCCGCGTCGAAACTAAGGTTTCTCCTCGCAATGACGTTCGGGAAGATTTGCCGCGTCGCCTTAAAAAACTCCTTGCAATGACGTTTGGTGGGCATGCTGCCGCAGATTATCCGCCTGCACCTTCATCTTCACCTGCACCGGTATCTTCTGGGTTGCTGGGAGACAGTGTTGTTGGGGTTTTGGCTATAATTTCTTGGGTAATCTCGCCTATGTTTGCTGGGTCAGGAGAAGGCCAGCCGGTAATACGACTATCCAGCAGCTCGTTCAGGTGAGCGATACCCTTTGCAAGGCGGCGATAAATGTCATGTTCGGCCAAGGGCGTTCCATTTGCGGTTGCCGTTGTTTTAAGGTTGCCCAAAAGGCCATAGGTTTTGTTGGCCGGCTGCCCGTTTACGGCATTAATGGCCTCTTGCAGTGTTTGGGTGCTGCTGCGTTTGTCCACTAGCCCCTTATGTTGCTGGCAGTTCAGCGACATTCTGTCTAGCTCGGCCAGCGCCTGTGTAATGGTTGACTTGGGTTGTCCCGTTTTTTCATTAAGTTTTTCAAGCGCCAACGCAAGCTTGTCATAAACCGTTTTTTTATGGTAAAAAACTCCAACATCGCCAATTTGCTTTAGCAAGAGGTCTATGTTGACACGCAAAGAAAAGGACACATGGTGAGCTGTGAATTGTTTTGCTTGCGGAACAGCATACCACATAGTGTTTGGCAGTGGATACGACGTGTCTTTCTTCAGAATATCTTCAGCACGTTTAATAGAGTCAGTGAGAGAATAGATTCCCTCGTGATCTGCTTGAATACGTTGACGTGCAACAGTGATTTGTTGGTAAAGACTGTTTGTGATCGTTGGCGTCTCATTTACCAGCTTACCCACACTTTGGATGGCAGCAGGAATGTCATCGGCGTTACGATCAATAAGGTTTTTATAATAGTCAAAGGCATTGGTTCTAAGGGGCGCGCTGTTAATCATGGCCACAATATCATCTCTTTCTGTTTTTGGTATGTTGTACCAATAATCTAGGTAATTTTTTTCATCCATGTTTGGTTGGGCTTGCAGCCACAAAGTGGAAGCGGCAAACGCCAGTTGCCCTGTGATCATTGCTGTATAAAGGGTGAAGCGTGTCATGTTGTAGATCCTTAGCCTTCAGGGGTGGGGAGAGGCACATTGAAAAGTTTTTCGATAATGCGTTGCAACGTTGGGGTTGTGTCCGATTTGTTGTAGGTGCCAAACTTGTTGTCGAGTGCGTCATCCAGCTGTGTTAAGGCATTGTTCAAACGCCGATAAATATCTTTTGTGGTCACCGGATAACCGTCACTCGATAAAAAGCCAATCAGGCCATAAGGGTTCGTGCCGCTTGCGCTGTTAAAGTCACCCACCACAGACTCAACGGCCTTAGGGATGGTTTTAAGGGGCGTGCGGGCATCAATTTGCTTGGCAAAAACGCTGCAATCCACTTTTTGACCCAATACCAAAACAGATTTTGCTAAAGTGTCATCATCACTTATAAGGAGACCCATTGTTATATTGATTAGACAGGTGATTTTCTGCACTTTGTCATGGCAATTGGTCTGTGTGTCTAATGCGTCATTGCCGCTGCCAATCAACCCACCCTTTACGGTGGTTGTTGTAACTCCATCAACCGTGTTTTTGTAAGGCCGGCCCTGAATATATTCAAGGCGTTTAAAAAAGCTAGCGTCTTTGATCTTTGCGGGTTTGCCCAAGCGCTTATTTTCTTCTAACAACAATGTGTTTAGTGGAGTCGCATCGTTCCAGATTCCTGAGACCATATAGTTTACTGGCGTTATTATTTTATCGAGTGACCAATTACCTGGCTCAGGTGCAAGGCGCTCGAGCTGTTGTTGAATTTTGCGATACAGGTCATTGTTTGCAACTTTGTTGCCCGCAGTGTCTGTCTCAAAACTGTCATCTGCGTCATCTTCGTCTATTAAACGAGCCACCTTCTGAATGGCCGATGGAATATCGTGTATATTAGGGGCACCAGCCGCAATTTGCCTTGTATAAACATCAAAAGCGCTTGTGCCTTCAGGTAGCCTATGTGGGTAGGCAGCTGCGGCCTGATTCCTCATCGTGACAATCTGGTTCCGGCTTTGTAAATCTATGGAATGCCAAATTTTGGCATACGCAAGGTTGTTCATGGCCAAAAGGCAAGGTGCTTTCGCGCCAAAGGCCAGCAAGCCAATCCACGCAAGGGCCCATGCCCCCCATCTTGGTCTTTTTGTTTGCGGTGCTTTTAACAACGTTTGCTCCCAAAAATTATCTATTTTAGATAAAAAAATCACAAAACAAACAGAAATGCAAGGGGATGGCTCAAAAAAGTTGTCATTGCGAAAAATGGGGCGATAACGAACAGATTGTCATTGCGAGGAGCCCTGCAAGTGGATCGCCACAGGTACTTTGTACCTTCGCGATGACGACCAAAGTGCCGCGGCATGCCCCCCAACCGTCATTGCGAGGAGAAACCTTTGTTTCGACGTGGCAATCCAGTGTGCTTTGGCCAACTCAATTGCTCTGCAAGTGGATCGCCACAGGTACTTTGTACCTTCGCGATGACGACCAAAGTGACGCGGCATGCCCCCCAACCGTCATTGCAAGCAAAGTCTAGTATAGAACGTCTTTAAACGATGAAGCCGTGTGAAGCGCAGCTTGCAGGCCTTTTTTGCCGCACTGATCAATACTTTCGCCCTTCAGTTTGCCCGCTTGATAGGCGCCGGTGTAGGCGGCGGCCGCCATCAGGGGCTCGATACGTTTTGTTGAAGGCGGCACCTTAAGGGGCTTGTGGTGATAGGTTTTCTGGGGCGTTACGGTATAAGAGCCTTTGCCTTTTTCGGTCAGCAAAAAGGTTGTTTTGTGCCGGCTTGCAAAAGGGTTCAGTTGTTCAAAAAGATTTCTGTTTTCCACAAACAAAACACCAATGTCTTCAACGCGGCCGGCAACATAGCCTACACGCATCATAGCGCTTTGAAAAAAAGATTTATCGTTTTTTTCCATAAAACTGCGATCGGGCAGAAAAAAGATGGTTTGATCTTGCAGTTCTTTTTTGACCACGACATTCAACAGGTTTTCGCGTCCAAACGAGGCATTTTGTTTGCACAAAAAGCCCGAGATAAAGCAGGCCCGGATGTTCTCTTGGCACAAGACGCCTTCAAGGTGGGCAAGGTCAAGCTCGCATGACACACCAGGATACACAAGAAAGTGACTGGCGTCGTTGTGCACAAAGGTGAAACAGCAGCCTGTTTTGCCTTCTTTTTTTTGTCCTTTCCACACAATGCCTGTGGCCTCAAGCCAATTTTTTACAAACGAGGTGTGCGATCCGGCCACGCCGAAAAGTTGCAAGCTGTAATCGGGATCTTTTTCAGAAAAGGCATTCTTCATGGCCAAAAGGGCTTGAAAAATGCTGCCTGACAAACGATGTAAGTGCGGCACGTGATCGGCAAGCAATTGGGCTTGCTCAAAGGTGGACTCATCCAGGCCTTCTGCGGCCAGTGGAAAGCCGTACTGCTGGGGGTCAACTTGCATGGTTGTTTCAAATAAAAAGTTGCTGACGCCAACAACCACGTAAGGAGTACTGGTAGGCTCTTTATCGGTGCTGCTGGCACCGCCTGCATAAAGCGCCAAAGGTGCTAAAAGGCCCAGGCAAAAAAAGCGTATGATGTGTCTCACAGCGTATCTCCCTTTATCGTTTTGTTTTTTATACTCTTTTAGATAAAAAACTGCAAAATATTTTTTAAATTTCCTGCAAAATTATCTTGATTTTTACAAACCTAACCTGTTGCCTTTAAAGCACTTAAAGGATCGTCGTTTTTGGGGCAGGGCTCTTGACTTAGATGCAAAAAAAATAGATGGTGTCTTTTTCCAGGCAGTGATGTCTTTTTGTCTGTTGCTTCTTTGAATCCTTTAAGCAAAGCAAATCTAAGGGGAGACCAAATTGATTAGGACAAAGCAAAAATTTTCTGGGGCGATGAAAGTTGCCTTGTTTGATGACACGCTATGGCGCGTGATGCAAAGTGCAAAGCTTGCGCAGTTTTTGCGGCAAGCGGCCTGGATTTTTGTGGGCGTTGTCGCGCTTTGTTTGTCGGGACAGCTGTCGTTGCCGCTGGCGCCGGTGCCGCTTACATTCCAAACATTGGTGGTTTTGTGGTTAGGCCTTACCTATGATCGCACCATGGTGCTTGCAACCCTTTTTGGCTTTCTGACCTTGGGTTTGATGGGCGCGCCTGTTTTTGCCCAAGGCCAAGGTGGCGCTGCTTACTTT
The DNA here is from genome assembly GCA_049607645.1 of Holosporaceae bacterium. Lineage (GTDB taxonomy): Bacteria > Pseudomonadota > Alphaproteobacteria > Holosporales > Hepatobacteraceae > JBAJNL01. Next base: position 225,646 of record JBMYWS010000001.1, read on the forward strand.
TTTGGGCCAACAGGGGGGTACCTTGGGGGGCTGGCGGTTGCAGCTTTTTTTATGGCCTCATTGCGTGAGCGCTTTCAGATAACAAACTTCCTAGGCCTTCTTGCGTTGGCGATGCTGGGCGCCCTTACAGTGTTGCTAATGGGTATGCTTTGGCTTTCGCGCTTTGTGGGCGTTGATGTGGCGTTTCAAGTGGGCGTTAAGCTCTTTTTGTTCTTAGAAGCTTTTAAGGTGCTGTTCGTGGCTTATGTGTGTCGCCTTGTGCAAGAGCTAAGGCAGGCATCGTAAACAAGAAAGAGGCGCGTTACTTTTTGGAAAGCTTGTTGATTTGCTCAAAGAATGCCGTGGCTTCTTGGGTTGAATCAAAGCTTTTCATAATGTCGGTGAAGGATTTCTTACGCAGATTACAAACAGCTTCTAGCAAAAGTGGCAGTGGACTTTGCGCGTCTTCTTTAACCAAGAAGGTGGTCAGCTTTTCAAGCACGTCATAGGCATTGTCGCGGTTTAAAACAAGCTCTGGGTCGGCCCCTGTGGTCTCACTGTCTAACAGAACGTTCAACGGCTCTTGCGTCAAGGGTGCATCCCTGTGTGCAATCGCAACCGCATCACCGTGTCCCTGTGCTTTTGTGGGCTGACTTTTGTTTTGCGTGGGGCGTTTTACAAGGGATAGCGCTTTTTCTTTAAGGCGCGCCCCTATTTTGTGGGCACGAGCGCCTTTTTTAAGGCTTAGCGACGCCTCAAGTATGCCGTCGAGTCTTTGGTGGATATCGTAAAAAATGCCTTGTGCGTCATCTTTAAGGGGCCCGATTAAGAAAGCTTGTAGGGCATCAAGTTGATCTTTCAGGGTTTGAATATGCTGCTCAAGACCATCGTAAAAAGAAACATAGGTGGCTTTGGCACTTTTGCGCATTTCTTCGGCATAGGCCAAGATATCCGCGTCATCCTTGCCTGTTTTGCCCGTTTTGGTTTTTTGTAAAACGCGTTTGACCTGCAGATAGCGTTCAAACGAGACCATTAAAAGGCCTGGGTTTTCTGGCTGGGTGATCTCGATACGCAACAGTGCATCGGCCATGGTTTTTGAAAACCACGCAAGAATGTGCAGGCGCTCTTCTGTGTCATCGTCTTCAATGCGGGGATAAAGCGCGTCCCAAAACTTTTCGGCACAGCCTTTCAGCACCAGAACACCTTCTAAAAGCCCCTGCAAGCCCGCTTCATAGCACAACGATTCGGCAAGCCAGCAAATGACCTGCAAGTCTTTTGATTGTGTGCACAGCACCTCTGTGCAAAGCGTGATAATCTGCTTGCGATCAAGTTGGGTGGTGTTTGCCTCTTGCCACACGCCTGTTGGCAGCGTCTCATCATCCACCGTGCGCATTTTTTTGATATCATCAAAAATTTTTTTATATCTTATGTTGGTGCCACAAGGCTCTTTTTTGTCAATGGGCTTTAAAAGAGAGGCAACACGCGCTTTAAAGATCATGATTTGGGTGTTCGAGGAATGTTACAAATAGCTTTTTTGTTTTGTGCAGCACGTCTGGCTTTTTTGCGCACCGCAAGTTCAAGCTCGGACAAAGTGGGCGCTGCGGTTGGAAAAAGCAAGGGCACCTCAAGAGAAGAGGCGGCAGGGCCGTCGTTCAGTTTCACATCCATGAAAACAAGAAGTTCTGATGACTGGGGTGCTGGTAACACGTCACCACCACAGTGGTTGGGGTATACATGTCCTTTGCCCGTTGTGGGGATCTGGAACTTAAGGCGCAGGCCATCCATATCCTCTGGCTGACTGGCTGCTTTATGCGCCTGCAGCATTTTGATCAGGGCCCAGGGGCCTTCATACACAAAACTAACCTGCAGTGGTTCAACTTTCATAGCAGGTTGCTGGGGTGAGGGCGAGGGGCGATACATGCTGCCCGAGGCCCATCTAAAGTTGATTTTAAGGTCTGTGTCATAATGCCACCAAAGCTTCGCGTCTTCATCTTTGAAGGTGCGTGTTTCATCGCCTGACATAAGTTGCCAGGCAATAATGTGGGCTGCATTTTTTTCCTCATCCTTGTTGGTGCGGAATGTCACCTCTAAAGGTGCTGCGGGATCAGCATCTTCTCCGGCAGGTGCTGTAAAGATACGGAAGAAGGGACGTACTCTTTCAAGCTGCATGATAAACGCTAGCGCCTTCTGATAATGGGGTTTGCGGGAGATTTCTTTGCGCAAAAGCTCTTTGACATAAGGGCCCTCACGATCGAAAAGGGTGAAAAAGGCTTTGATGGACTCAATGGTGGCCTCATCTGCTTTTTCAAATTGATTGGGCACAAAAGGATAGCGCCCGGCCAGGTGCGTGTTAAAGAAGCGCGCAATACGGTTGTAAGCTGCAAGCGATGCCTTCTCATTGATTTGCAAACATTGCCGTTCAAAGATTGACCGCAGGCCATTCAGGCGGTCAATAAAATAGTCAATGCCGGATGGGCCTTTGGCCAAATGCAGCACAACGGGGCAGCCTTCAAGTGTCATTTCGGGCAGTGTGGTTAAAATGAACGACTCAAGCATCTGCAGCGTGTTGGGGCGGTTGCGTGCATAAGCATCAAGCTGTGTGAGGACATCCGACCACTTCAGCATCAAGGTAGGCATCGATGAGGCATCGCTTGCATAAAGCTTTTTCAAAATTTCAACGGCTGGCTCGGCAAATTCTTTTGCAAGATAGCGCAGGCGTTCGCGCTGCAGGGCTAAATAATTTTTCAAATCTTGCAAGCTTGACGCACCAAAGGCGGCAAAAATCTGTTGTGCATTCCCTGTCCAACGCGCCACAAGGTCAGCACGCACATCGTAAGGGCCTTCGCTTTCGTAAATGGCGTTAATTTTTTCAAGCATGGCCAAAGACTGTACATGCAAGATATCGCGCAGCTCGGTATAAAGATCATTTAAGCCTGCGTGTTTAAGGGAGGCCAGCAGTGGTGTGACCTTTGGCAACAGGCCGCGCAAGTTTTGTACCTCGGCAAGATAGGTTTCTTCAGGCGCAATGGTGGTCACGTGCTGATCTTGCGGCACAATCTCTTGCGCTTTGCGAATGATGTCACGCACTGTTTTGCGCAAGGCCGAAAGACAAACGCGCTTTAAGGTTAAGCGCACTTCTTCTGACAAAGAGCCAAGCCGTGATTCGAAAAAGGTGTCAAACTCTTGAATCATCACAGCTGCTTGTTGAAAGATTTTGGGGTGCCAAATCAGCAGCTGGCGTGCTTGTGCTTGCAAAAGAGGAAGCTCTTCGGCAGATGATTTCATAAAGGATTGTGACAGCAAAAGGTTCAACAAACCTTGAAAATTCAAAACAGAAGCTGAAATCGTTAACGTGCCGTCTTCACCTTGCACAAAAAAGCGCCCCGTCACAGGTGAGCTATATGCCATTAAGATGCCGCGCAATTGGTTAAAGGCTGCTTGGCAATCGGTTTCAAAGCGGTCGGCCGTTGCGATAGAAAAGAAGTTTAAAAAGGCGATATCTTTCACCAGCTTTTTATAGGAAGGGCCCGGGTTAAAAACATGTTGCGACAGCCACTTTGCCTGCGGTGACAGAAAAAGGTTCGCGCTTTGTGAAAGCGTTTTGGCAAGCTTACGCAGCTCGGCAAACGTATAATGCTTGCCTGCTGTTGAAAAGTTTTTAAGCTGCCCTGTCAGCTGGTCTAAAACAGGCACCATGTTGCGTATTTGAAAGCTTTCACTTAAAAAGCGCGCCTTTAAGCGATTAAATTGTTTTTGCGCTGCATCTTCAAAGGCATAAAATCCGATAAGTGGTGCGGCCTGTGCGCTGTTTAAAAAGGCGGTGTAACTGGCGCCGGTGCTTTCTGCGGTTGATTGGGGAAGCTTATAGCCAAAAAGCTTGTGTACCAAAAAGCCAAAATCGCTCATGTCATTGCTGTTTTTAAGGTTGTTAAACTTTTCAGCCATGCTTTGGTACAAAGCAAGTTGCGTGACGTAATGATAAAGTTGTGTAAAAAAGCGTGTTTTAAGGGGATTAAGCGTCAGCGAAGGGTCGTAAGCGCGCACCTTGCCTTCTGACATTTGACCTTTGACCAAAAGGCCAATATCGTGGTTAATTTTTTGAAAAATCGCTTTAAAGATAACCTGCTGATAAGCGATCTCGATCACGCGATAGATTTTTGTCTCAAGGGGGCTCATCCATGAAAAGGGGATCAGCCACGAATTCAAGCGTTCAACACTAAGCGACGCAATGGCTGGCAGCAGGGCTTGCGCCTGTTTTTGAAAAAAGGTTTGCTCAAGCATTTCATAGCGGTTTTGTGTCAGCGCGCGTTGAATCACATGCCCCACATCGTCAAGGCGTGGCATCATGCTGCGTTTCACTTCTGAAAGATGATTGTAGGCGTAAAAAATGCCCAGCGATCCACCAACAGCCAAGACAATCGAGCTCACCTGCGTTAGCTTCACCACATTGTTGCGTGATAAAAGTTGCGTGTGAAAAGGAGCTGTTAAGCCTTGCTCCACAAAAATCTTGTCTTTAAACAACGCGCTGACAAAGTAAATCGTTTTCTTGTGCGTTTGCCTAAGGGGGCGCACTTTTTGTTGGATATCTTGCGCCTCTTCTTGCTCGGCAGGCAGAGCTTGCAACAGATTGCCCTGAAGGCGCTCTTGAATGGCGTTGTGGGCTTCGGCATAGTTGACATCACCGTTGCCGGTAAAGAAAACGCCGCGCAAAAAGAGCCCCTCATTGATCTTAGCTTTTTGAAAGAGGCACGTAAGGTATGTGCCCAAAGGTTGTTTTAGGCGCTGAAATTCTTGTGGAAAAAGCGTCATGCCTTCTTTTTCGGCGTTCATTTTGCCGGTTGTAAAAATGCTTTGCTGTAGGCGAATCAGCTGGTTTGATACATCATCAAAAATCTCGTCAATCCATGTGTCGTTAAAGGGCAGTTCAAGGGCATAAGGGGTGGACCAGCCAAAAATGTCATCGCGGTTGTCGGGTGGAATTTCGTGACAAAAGCTGCTAAAACCCGCAATGCGATCTGTTTGTGTGACCAAAATATAAACGGGCAGTTTAAGGCCCCAAACCAGCTGCGCCTCTTGAATTTTTTCATGCACATAGTTGGCGCGCAACACAAGATCTTGTTCGGTGCAGCTTAAAAGTTCCTCAACCGAGATGCACAAAATCAAACCATCAGTTGGTTTGCCAGGGCGTGCATTAAGCAGCAGGTTTAAAAACAACCGCCATTCTTCGTCGCGTGATAAGGTGGCCTCTTTCTCAATCAACAACGATCCCTGAATATTCAACACAACGGCGTTGTCAAAAAACCAAAAGTCACAAGGGGTATCGTCCTCACGGCTTTCAAGGCGTTCAACAGGCAATGGGATTTTAAGGTTACGCAACACCTCTTTTTTACCAGTGCCTTGCGCGCCAATCATCACATAAAAAGGCAGGTGATAGCGATAATTTTTCGAGCCTGTATAAAGTTTTAAAATCTGAAACGCCTCTGAAAAGGTGCGCCCCAAAGATTCTTGCGGTGAATAGCCATAGCGTGCAAAAAAGCGCCCCAAAAAACGTCCAAGGCGTTTTTTAAGCGAGTTTTCCGAGGACTCTTCTTCAGGCTCTTCTTCTTTTTCTTCTTTTTTGTCAAAGCGGCGCTTGATGATAAAGCGCACAACAAAAGCCAGCGCAACTGTTAAAAGCAGCGAAAAAAGCAAGACGGGGACAAAACCCCAAAAGGCAATAGAGAACAAAAAATCAGTAACAGACATGTCAAAACACCAGGTTATTCAGTGATTGCAAAAGCGGCATCCTCTAAAATCATATCGGTTGACCGCTTTAATGTGTGGGTGACGCCATACCAAACGCCGTACGCCAAGATGAAATAAGTGCCCAAGATGCCAAGAAACACCAAAAGCCACCGTTTGGCCTCGCGCAGGTGTGTGCTTAAAAGGGGTTGCGTGATGGTGGCGCGCACCGTTTCAGGAAATAAAAGCGCCTCAGGATCTTTGCCCAGCGTGGGTTTTTCTTGATACAGATAAAAGAACAGCTTTTCTTTATAGTTTGCAAGTTTGCCTTTGTCGTTCTCACCGCGAAACTGGCCCCTAAAACCAAGGCCCAGGGCGGTTAAATACAAAAACCCAAGATCTTTGCGCAAAGGCTCGTTCAGTGTTAAAAAGCTATCAAGGTTTTTAAAAAACTTTTCACCCGCAACGTGTGTGCCAAAAAGTCGTTGCTCTAAAAGATTCATCTCCCAATAGTGTCGGCCGTCCCACATTGAAAGACCCAGAAAAATCTCATCAGCCAAAGCCGCCATAATGTACTGCGCCTCTTTATAGATCGACTCGCCCAAAACGCCCCCAAAGCGCTTGGCATCCAGTGCTTGCTCTTCAAGTTTATAGGCCAGCGTGTCCAGCACATCGGCGGCATCTTTGTGCTCGGCAGTTTTTAAAAGTGATTCACTTCTTTTGTTCACAACTTTTTTGACAGTCCGTGTTGATTTCAGCAACACAGAGGCCTTCAAGTTTAAAAGGTCCTTATAAAAGTCTTGAAAAAACTTCAGCAGAAAAGGAATTTTTGTTTGGGTTAACTGCTGACTCATGGCGCCTGTTTTCAAACGAATCCCTCTTATCTCTTCTCATTGGCATAGACTAAAGATGTAAAGTTTTAGATAACTATTAAAGAATGTTAAGATTTAACCTTGTTTCATTTGCATAAAAAATAATGAATGCTGCAAACCATCTCTTTTATGACTAGATGTGGTGCCTGCCGCTGATCTGATACGTCTTTATGTGTCAAAGAAAGGGTGTAACACCTTCTGATATCAGGCAAGTGGGTGGTTTGCCAAAAGGGCGTCCACAAGGTGGTCTTTTAAAAGGCTGGTATAAATTTGTGTGGTTTGCAGGTCACTGTGTCCCAAAAGGCGTTGCAGGGTCACCAAATCAGCGCCACCTTGCAAAAGGTGTGTAGCAAAGGCGTGACGCAAAACGTGAGGCGAGATGCTCTCTAAAGGCAAGTTGCAGTGTTGTGCCAGTTTTTTGAGCAGGCCAAAAAGGTGCTGGCGCGTAAGGGGGCCCTTGGTTGAGGGAAACAGAAACCGCTGTGCGCTCTGGGGCGCGTTGCGCGCAAAAGTGTTGCGGTGTGCCAAGTAACGCTGCAGGCTTTCAAAACAGGCTTCGTTCAGTAACACAAGGCGCTCTTTCTGGCCCTTGCCTTTAATCAAAAGGCTAAAAACTGAAGGCATGGTTTCTTGTGTGCTGCCACCTTTGCGGGTTGAGGCGTTTAAAGACTGTGGCAGTGACAGGGCTTCTTTAAGCGTTAGATTCAACAACTCTGAAACGCGCATGCCCGTTGCGTACAAAAGGCTGAGGCAGGTATGTAAACGGTATCCATGCGCCGTTTTGTCTTTTTCGGCCTCTGTCAGCAGGCGCGTGACATTCTCAAAGGTCAGGCTTTTGGGCAGGCGTTTGGGGCGCTTGGGAGACGACAGGTTCAGCGTCGGATTCTCTTGCAGCAAGCCATCTTTGACCCAAAAAGCATAGGCGCTTTTAAGGCATGACAAGTGGCGCGCAAGCGAGACGGCCTTTAGGCCGCGTTGGTTCAGCGAAAAAAGATAGTCTTTAAGGTGCGCTTGTGTTGTGCGCAGCAGATGGTCATCGGCGCCGGCGTTTGTGCTGCTGGCTGTGTGATTTAGAAAATGAAAAAAAGACAGCAAGTCGTCCTGGTAGGCCTGCAGTGTTAACGTGGCCAGGCCTTTTTCACTGGCCAGTGCTTCTAAAAACAATGCTATCATGCGCTGTTGCGATGGCCTTAAAGGCATTTTAGCGGGCGTTTTAAAAGCGTGTGTGTTCATAGAACCTTAGTTTAGAAAAAAAACCACTTTTGACAAACTGTTTTTAGGGTTTTCGATTCTCTTTCAAAACGTGCGGACAAAAGATTTAAAGTCACCCTCGTCATTGCTGTAAGGGTCATGCAACGTTGCATCGGTCGTCATCGCGAAACCGTCAGTTTGTGCTGCTTGCTTTTCCCTTTTACTCTAAGGTTTTTCTTTTTCCCAGGCGCGCGAAAGGCATTCTCCACCATCCGCAAGTTTAGCAAATTTTTAGCTAAAATCAAGTAACTAAAAACCCCGTCATCGCGAAGGCGCAGCCTGTGGCGATCCACTTGCCGGGCACCTAAAGAACATTTTTGGTGGCCAAGGCACACTGGATTGCCGCGTCGAAACCAAGGTTTCTCCTCGCAATGACGTGCTGCTCAAAAGGAGCTATCAAGTATCACCTTGTCGCCAAACGCTTCTTGCAGTTTTTGACGCATCTCGTTTGAAATGCCGTAAATTCTTCTAAGGTCCAACTGCTGAAGGTGTTGTGCAAGTTGCAAAAGTGGCTCAGCTTGTGCATCTGTTAAACGACAACCGCATAGATGAAGAACTTCAAGATCCGGCATCGCGCAAATCACTTCAAAAAACACATCATCAAAAAGCGTGCCCAGCCCCACTTGCAACACACGCAAGCGTGGCACCGCTGACTTCGCGATCATACAGAAACAATCTCTTCAAAGGCAAGGTTGCCACGCTGCGCACAGCGGCTTCTGAAAGGCGTCCGAATAGGTGCATTCTATTGATTTGAGGGTTGTTTTGCAAAATGCGCTCAAAGAGCCCTTCCTCTGCGGGTGCGCTGCCGTCTAAAGTCAAAAAACCCGAAGCGTAAAACGTACGAAGGTGCGTTAAATGTGTAATTTCTAAATAGTTTTCTAGGTTTCTGTTTGGGTTTGTGCCGTTGTGCAAAGGCCCATTGAGTCCCAAATCCTCAAGATTGATGTAGTGCCTTATATTCTGCAGTGTCTGGTTTAGACCATCACTCACCGTCAAAGATTTCAGCTTTTTGCTACAAGGCAACAAAGGTAGATTGCTTGCGGTCACGGAGGTCATAAGCAAAGAATCCACATTCACAAAGGGCGCCATCAATTCGGTTGTGTCATCGGGCAAAGTGAGTGGACCGTTGATCCTTAGCTCAAAGGCACGGGTGGCGTGTTCTAAAAGGGCTTCTTTTTCTTCGGCGGCCGCGGGTGCCGTTGATTGCAGTATTTAAGGCATTAGAGTTTAAGATAAATGGCTCGGGACGTGATGGCACCTTGCGTGGTGCAGCCTTGGGCTTGGGCCTTGCTTGGGATGCCGTGGGGTTTGCCGCAGCCACCACAGGTTTGGGGCTTTCAGCTGTGTCGTCGTCTTTGCTTTTAAGGGCCAAAAGGGGCATGCTACCAAGACAAAACAGATAAAACGTGCAAAGTATGATCTTTTTCATGCGCGCATAAAGTGGTCAAATTGTGTCAAGTGTATTGTTGATATTTAACGTTTTTTGTCAATGTAAAAAACCCATTTGCAGCGCACGAGATGCTTTTAAATTGTCATCGCTGTAAGCTTTATGCCCATGTCGTTATCGCGCACGAATCACATCAAAGGGGTTTCAAGAAAAAGGTTTCTGTGTTAGGGTGTGCGGCAATCAGGAAGATTTTTTGAGTGTCAATGCCGCTTGCTCTAAAGGCGCTTTATCCTTTTTTAAACGACCACCCACAGGCTTTTGAAAAGCTGTCTCACATGTGGAAGCAGGGCACATCCTTTTTGGGCGTGCCGCTTGGCATTTTGGGTGGGGCCATGACGTGGGTGTCAACGCCTGATCTTGTGGCCGCGATGGCCGAGGCTGGCAGTTTTGGCGTTTTGGCGTCAGGGGCCATGACGCCCGTGATGCTGTCTGAAAAAATCACCGAAACCAAGCGAAAAACAAAGCAGCCTTTTGGGGTCAACGTCATTGTGATGCATCCGCAGCTGCAAGAGCTGCTTCAAGTTTGCCAGCAACATTCCGTCAGTCATGTTGTTTTTGCCGGTGGCATGCCCACGGCTGCGCATTTGGCGTTTGTCAAAGACTATGGTGGCAAAACCTTGGTGTTTACGCCATCGGCGATCGTACTAAAGCGCCTAAAACGGCAGGGCGCCGATGCCTTTATTATCGAAGGCGCTGAGGCGGGTGGCCACATTGGCCCTGTGTCAACCAGTGTGTTGGCGCAAGAAATTTTACCCCTGCATCCTTTGAATCAAGACGCGCAAAAAGGGGGCGATGAACCTCCTGAGGCACCGATTTTTATTGCAGGCGGCATTGGTCATGGTGCCATGGTGGTCAATTATTTGCGCTTGGGTGCGGCGGGCTGTCAAATGGGAACACGGTTTGTGTGCGCTAAAGAGTCGCCCGCACATCCTGATTTTAAAAAGGCGTTTATCAGAGCATCGGCGCGCGATGCAACGGTTTCGGTGCAGCTAGATGCGCGTTTGCCTGTGATTCCTGTGCGTGCGTTAAAAAACAAAGGCATGAGCCAGTTTATCGACAAGCAAAAAGAAGTCATCGCACGCGTTGCGCAGAACCAGGTCTCGTTGGCTGAAGGGCAGCTTGAGATCGAGCATTTTTGGGCCGGCGCCCTAAGACGCGCTGTATGCGAGGGGGATATCGAGCACGGCTCGCTGATGGCAGGTCAAAGCGTGGGGCTGGTCAAAGCCGAAGAGCCGGTTCAAGACATCATCGCACACCTTTTAAAAGACATGTTGGCTGTTGTCTAGCAACGGGCTGCGGTTTTTTGGCTGCTTGCTGATGGCCGGCAGGTTGTTATCGCAAAGGTGTTGCATCCACTTTTATTGCATCTAATGGCTGCGTAAGGCGGTGTGTTTTGTTATGGCCAGCACGTATGGATTGCCAAAGTTTTAGCGTTTTGTGAGCAATCCTTGTTTTCTTGCTTTGACTGTGGTTGTTTTTTTTTGCTCGGCCGCAGGGTATTCTCCACCATTCGCAAGTTTAGCAAATTTTTAAGCAAAAGCAATCAAATGCTGGCTCTTGTTATGATGAAAGTTGAACCGTTCTTTGGTCGTTAAAGCACGATTTTTTGTGTAAAGTGCATTGATTTAACGCTTTTTTGTTTTTTTTTGCAAAATAAAGACATGTGTAAGAGTTGTTGTGAAAAGGTGATGTCATGAAAAAAACGATGTTAGCGCTTGTGGTTTTGTTGCAAGGTGTCAGCACACTTAGTGCTGTTCCGCCAAGTGCCGAGATCACACAGAAAAATACAGAAATCTTTTTGTTGAAAAAACATGTCGCGCAACTGAAAGATGGCCTTAAGTTGTCTTCTGGGCAGATTGTGAACCTCGCAAAGATTCATGAGGATTGCCAGCGTTCGGTGCAGCGTTTAAAAGCGCAGTGCCGTGCCGAAATAAACCGTCTGCGTGCACAGCTGGCAGGTGGTGAAGGGGGGAATCATTAAAGTCATTGCTTGTTTGTGTCGGGAGAATGGCTTAAAACCGTCATTGCGAGGAGCCTTTTAGGGCGACGTCTGTCCAAACACGTCATTGCGAGGAGAAATCTTGATTTCGACGCGGCAATCCAGTGTGCCCTAGCCGCCTCAGGCTGCTAGGATGTCGACTGATAGGGGTTTTTGGTAGTTTTCAGTTGAAGGCGCAAGGGGATGCCTTTTAAGTTAAACTGCTGGCGAATGGCGTTTAAAAGATAGGCCTCATAACTTTGTGGCAGGCGTTTCAGCGAGGTGCCAAAAACGCAAAAGGTGGGCGGCCGCGTTTTGATTTGGGTGATGTATTTAAGGCGTGGACGAAAACCTCCCTCAAGAGGTGGTGCCTTGCGCTGTTGCAGTTGTTGCAGCAGCGTGTTCAGCGGCGCCGTGGGCACTTTTGTGTTCCATAAAGCAAACGCCTGCAAAATCGTTTTTTTAAGGCGGGCAAGCCCTTTGGACTCTTTGGCCGACAGCGCCACCCATATCACGCCTTTGGCTTTAAAGAAGGCCTTGTCGATGTCATAACGCAGATTGCGCTCAAACGCCGCAGGGTCTTTTACCTGATCCCACTTGTTAACGGCCACCACCACGGCGCGGCCCTCGCGCAAGATATGTTCGGCGATCATCAAATCGGGTCGCTCAAGCAAAGTGTCGGCTGACACCACCAGCACCACCACATGGGCAAATTGAATGGCTCGGCGCGTTTCGTCTTGTGCCGCCTGATCAACGGCAAAGGTGGTCTTTTTGTCATCTTTCAAGGCGCCTTTGCCTTTGTGGCGCCTTGACGCTTGCTTGGGCGCAAGGCCTGCGGTGTCCCACAACAAACAATCGTGTGTGCCGATTTGAAACGGCTCTTTAATCGCATCGCGCGTTAAGTGCGCTTTGGATCCCGTCTGCATGCGCTCATAGCCTAAAAGGCTGTTCATCAGTGTGGATTTGCCCACATTCACACGTCCCACCAACGCAATGCGTAAGGGACCTTGTGTTTCTTCTGTGGGCTCGTCTGCTTCAGGGCTTGTCGATTGGCTGGGTGCTGGCTCAGGGTTTTTGCGTTTGGTAGCAAAGTCTTGAAGGGCGCCCACAATGTCATGCATGCCGTCGCCATGCAGGGCCGAGATGTGAAAAAAGGTTTGAAAGCCCAGGCGATAAGGGGCATCAAAACCCTCTTTAAGGGCGCCGCCGTCGCATTTGTTAATCACAAGCCAAACGGGCGTTTTGCTTTGGCGTAAAAAGGGCACCAAATCAAGCTCGGCGCCGGTAAGCTCGCGCGCGCCATCCACAAGCCAGATTAAAAGATCGGCTTTTTTGATCAGCCTTGAAACGTAAAGAGGGGCCTTTTGGTCACCCTTTGTAAACAAAACGTTGTCGGCGTCAACGCCGGGCGTGTCATACACATGAATGGGGGCCTCTTGGGCGTCTGCTTTTTTGCGTGACAGGCCATGGGGCTGAAACAAACCTTCTTTGGCATCGCGCGTTGTACCGCTTAGCGAGGCCACCAAGGCTTTGTCTTTTAACGTCAGGCGATTGAAAAAGGTTGATTTGCCCACATTGGGCGCGCCCACAAGCAAAACAGTTAATGGCTTTGTCATAAACAACATGCTTTCACGGGGACGTCTTTGTTACAGCCTTCTTTGATGTGTCAACGCACAGAGGTCAAGCTTACCTTGCTGTGCCCCAAAACCGTTTGGCCAAACAAAGCCTTTACGACTTGGGCGCAGGGGCTTCGGCCGGGGCAGCTGGCTTGGGCGCGACAGGTTGCTTTTTAACGTGCACATACTTTTCTTTAATGCGCGCGCGTTTGCCTTGGCGATCACGCAGATAATAAAGCTTGGCGCGTCTGACCACACCTTGGCGCACACGTTCAATCTTAATCAGCGGAGAATACAGCGGAAACTGGCGCTCAACGCCTTCGCCGGCCAAAATTTTGCGCACGCGAAAAGACGAGTGAAGACCACGATTCTTGCGCGCAATGCACACGCCTTCAAAATCTTGATAGCGCTCTTTGTTGCCCTCGGTAATTTTAATGCTGACCTTTACCGTGTCACCTGCTCTAAAGGGTGGAACCTTGTCAGTTGTGGGCAAGTTTTTTAAAACATCTTGCTCAAATTCTTGCAACACACTCATAGAGCGGCTCATGTCGTTTCTCCTGATTTATCGTCGCCCTTTTTCAAAAGGGCACCTTCATCCTTTTTAGCACAGCCCTTGCGATCCGTAAAGCTTTTCCAAAGGTCGGGACGCGTTTTTTTTGTCAGCAAAAGGCGTTGTTCGGTCCGCCAGGCGCGAATTTTTTCGTGATGCCCTGATAACAGCACATCGGGCACGGGGCGCTCTTGCCACACGCGCGGACGCGTAAAGTGCGGATATTCCAAAAGACCGTCTTCAAAACTTTCTTCGTCTAAAGAATCTTGGTTTCCCAAAACCCCTGGTAATAACCTGACGCAGGTTTCAATCAGGGTCATGGCCGCCACTTCGCCACCCATTAAGATAAAATCTCCGATTGAAACCTCTTGAACGGACCAATGGTCCAGCACCCGCTGATCAACGCCCTCAAAGCGTCCACACAACAAAACCAACGGTCTGGCGTTGCAAGATGCAGCGCTGGTGTGTGTGAATGTTTTGGCCATGGCTTGGTTAAACACAGCGCCTTTGGGTGATAAATAGATCAATTGTGGGTTTTTAAGATCACGCACCGCATCTTTTAAGGCCGCATCGACCACCTCAGGCATCAAAACCATGCCAGCGCCGCCGCCAAAAGCTTGGTCGTCAACGGTTTGATGTGCGTCCTTTGCAAAGTCACGTATGTTCAAAAGTGACAACTGCCAAAGGCCTTTCAAACGCGCTTTTTCTAAAACGCCGTGCCCCAGGGGCCCTGGGAACATAGAAGGGTAAAGGGTTAAAACCCGAACGTGCATGCTTTGCGTAAAGAAATCAAAAGCGCTTAAAGACAGCGTGACATGTTTTGTGCGCTAAACCAAGATGCCAAAAAAAAATGTTAAGATAAGATATTCAAACAAGGGCAGGGTGTTGGCCGTTTTGTGAGGCAACGCTTTACCTTTGATGGCATGCGCGCTAAAAAGGGCGCAAGAGAAAAAGAAAGGCACGTGGCGGATGATCAAAACAGCGCGCACACCGCTAACGGTTGAGGGGGTGATGTTACATGCGCACCCTGCACTTTTGCCCAAGGTCAGGGCGTTTGAGCGGCATCTTGCCGTCGAGCGTGCTTTGTCGCCTCTTACGGTGGCAACCTATCTGGCCGATATCAAACAGCTTTTTTTGTTTTTAAAAGACTATCAAGAAGCATTGCCCGGCCTTGAAGCCTTGCAACAACTTGAAACGCGTGATGTGCGTTCGTTTTTGGCACAAAGCTTAACACAAGGGATTGGCAAGCGCCGTAATGCCCGGTGGGTTTCGGCTTTGCGATCTTTTTTTCGGTTTTTGGCCAAGCATGATGAAGGGGAAAAGTGGTGCAAGCCCCTTGAAACCTTTGCTAACCTGCAGCTGCCCAAGCGCGATAAGCTGTTGCCCAAAGCTTTGGCCACAGAAGAAGCCCTGCGCTTTACACAATTGCCCGACAATACCTGGGTTGAGGCGCGCGATAAGGCGCTTTTTTTGTTGCTTTATGGCACAGGCATGCGTTTGCGAGAGGCCCTTTCTTTAACGCAACAAGAAATTCCCACCACATGGTCAAAGGGGCTTGGGTTGCGTTTTGTGGGCAAGGGCAATAAAGAGCGTTTTGTGCCGCTGATTGAAAGCGTGCATCGTGCCATTCGTTTGTATCAAGGCAAAATCCCGCATTTGCTTACCAACGATTCACCGCTGTTTTTAGGTGTGCGCGGCAAACGCCTGCATCCCACAAAGGCTGATCAGATCATGGCGGCCTTAAGAGGGGCGCTGGGGCTTAAATCGAATGTGTCGCCGCACACGCTGCGCCATAGCTTTGCAACGCATTTGCTGTCTCAAGGGGTGGGGCTGCGCCATATTCAAGAGCTTCTAGGGCATGCCTCCTTAAGCTCAACCCAAATTTACACCGATGTTACAACCCATCAGCTGGCCACAACTTACGCCAAGGCGCATCCCCAAAAATAAGGCGTTGGCTTTATGTTTTGGCTGCAGATTTTTTTGCCGTGCGCAAAACGGTTTGGTAAAGCGCTAGCGTTCTTTGGTGGCAGGCCTCTTCATTAAAATGTGTCTGGATGCGTTTTTGGGCCTTTTGCCCCATGCGCGAACGCTGTGTGTGTGAAAGGGCGATCAAGCTGCGCAAACCTTGCACCAGCTCGGAAGGGGGCACCAGCAAACCCGTTTGTGCGTGCAAAAGAATCTCTTGCGCGCCACCCTCGTTAAAGGCTAAAACGGGCAGCTGCATGGCGCCGGCTTCGGCAATCACACGGCCAAAGCCTTCGGGTTTTTGTGTGGGCACAGCCATGAGATCGGCCAGCTGGTAAAAAGGCCGTGGGTCTTGCGCAAAAGGCAACAAAAGAACCGTTTTCGCCAAATGGTGTTGCTGGCAATAGGCTTTCAGTTTCTGTGTGTATTGGTTGTCTGTTTGCGCACCCAGCAAAATGACCTTCAAATTTGGATGCATTTTTTGTATGTTCAGCTGGTTAAGCGCTTTTAAAACCTGCAGCTGGCCTTTGATAAAAGAGGCGCGCCCTGGCACCAGCAGCACCTGCGTTTTTGCTGGAAGCCCTAAAGTCTTTTGAACGTCAAGGGGTTTAAAACCAGCGTCTGGGTTAAAAAAAGAGGTGTTAATGCCGCGTGGAATGCACTTAAGGCAGGCCCGTTCAAGGCAAGTGGTGCGACGATAAACGGTTTGGATGTGTTGTAAAACGGTTTTTGAAATGGCAATGGTGGCATTGGCCTTTAACATCACCTTGTTATAAAAGCGCTTCAAGGCGTTTTGGTGACCGTACAAAGCGTGATAGGTGGCAATCCAGGGGATGCCTGTTAAAAAGCTGGCCAAATAGCACGACCATGCAGGTCCGCGTGAGTGCGTGTGTATAAGATTGATATCATGTTCTTGAACAAAGCGTTTAAGCGCCAAACTGTTTAACAGCAATCTCAAGGGATTTTTGTGGTGCAGTGGTAGGTGCGCATACTGTCTTGACGGCACACAGGTCGCACACTCTTTGTGGTGGGTGCTTGATGCAAGATAAACGCGCACAAAAGGCTGTTGTGCTAAAAAGGCCGTTAGCTGCAAAACATCTTTTTCAACGCCACCCGCCTTAAGGGCCGGCACAACGTGCAACACTCTTATTTGTTTTTGAAAGAGACGTTTATGGCTCATGCGCACCATGTATTGTTTGTGTTCAAATGTGTGTCACCCTTGGAGCGGGTGATGGGGATCGAACCCACACTACCAGCTTGGAAGGCTGGGGCTCTACCATTGAGCTACACCCGCACAGCCTAAGACTAGCAAATGTCTTTCTGGGTGGCCAGAGCTGGCGTGTTTTTAATGTGCCCCGTTGTGTCTGTCTTTTTTTGGCCCTCTTCTTGAATGTCAGAAAAAACATAAGGGTTCAGGTGTTTTGTGTGATGCGTTTTGATAAAGATCAGGTGATCGGTTTTTTGTTTGTCAGTTTGTCATGTTTGGGGCTTTCGTGTGGCGTTCTGCCTGCAGCGGAAACAGAGGCTGAAGAAAGCACAGAAGAACCATCGGATGAGAAAGCGTCCTCAAAAGACGAGTCAAAAGAGGAATCGGAAGAAGAGTCTGAAGAAAAATCAGAAGAGAAATCATCAGATGAGAAAAAAGACGACAAAGAAAAATCTGATAAAGAGTCTGTAGAAAAAGACGAAAAAGAGAAAGACGAGAAAACGTCTTCTGATAAAGACAAAAAAGAATCAGACAAAAAGGACGATAAAGATTCTAAAAAAGAATCTGACGAAGAGGAGGAATCTGAGGAAGAAGAAGTCGAAGAGGACGACAAAAAGGGCGATGATAAGAAAAAAGACGACGCATCAGATAAAGACGATGATGACGACGAAGAGGTCGATGAAGAATGGGACGGGGACGATGATGCAGCTAAAAAAAACGATTTTAGCTTAAGCTATGCCTCGCGCATTGAAAAAGATTTTTAGTGTGCCAAAGGGGCAGGCGCCAGGGCCCACCCCTTAAGCTTATGCATCTTGATGATGCCGTCATGGTTTCGCTTTAAAGCGGAAACATCACACCCAAAGACACTGTGTGCGTCATCAAGCGCTCTTTTTTCAGGGCAAAGTTCAAAGCGCCGCTTGTGTGTTTTTGTTGCATCTTGCCGTAATAGGCAAAATCGTACCCAAACTGAACGGCGCAGGGGCCAAAGTCTTTTGAGATACCCAGACCTGCTGTTGGTCCAACTTTCCACTTTGTGGCTTTCTTGCTGTCATAGGTTGCGGCAGGTGTGCCAGGGTTGTTCAAAAATGAGAAGTTTGTTTTAAACTGTGCAACGGACACACCAAAACGCACATAGGGTGTAAAACCAAGATCATAGGTTTCGTTGGGCAAAGCCAAGCGAACGGTGGCAGCACCTTGAAATCCGGGTTTTAAAACGTTTTTTAGAACGTATGTCCGACCTCTTTCCTCGCTTTTTTCGCAACCAAAGGCATAAGCGGCGTCAAGCCCAAAGCCAACTGACAGGGATTCAAAAACAAAATCATATAAAAAAGCTGCACCAACTTTTGCACCATGAGCAGTTTTTTTGTCCTTTAACACAGAACTAGTTCTTCCGGTGGCGGTGACGCGAGCACTGTTTTTATCTTTAGAGCTAATATTCTGGTATGCACCAAAAACGCCTAAAGATACTTTTTGTTTGACATCATCTGCCCAAACTGCAGTGGTTGTCATCAAGGCAGCACCGGTGCACAAGAAAAGAGCGGATTTTCTAACTATCTGTCGCATTGCAAGTATAACTCCTAAAAAAAATAAACTATTGAAACAAAATTTAGATCGTATTTTGTGTCTTTTCTTTTTTATTTCAAACAAAAGGATCAATCGATTTGTAATAAATGTTTTTTTTTCTCTTACTAAGGGCAGTTTTTTACTAAGGAGACTTTTTATGCAAACAAAGAACATGCGCCTTTTGAAAGCAAGCGTGCTGTGTTTATCTATCGCTTTGCTAAAGCAAACAGGCCACGCGGGCTTGGAAGATGAGATAGGTGCTGAGCACCCCTGCAATGTAAGCTATACTGGTGTGGAGATGCTTGATGCAGCGGCCATAAAACCATACAGTGACCAAATTGCTGCAATAGGGATGGATTGGGTGCTGGCTGAAGAATCCCCCTTGAAGAATCAAAACTTGGTTCAGCAGTGTAGCACTTTCAATTCAAATTTTAACTGGGCGTTCGGGGTGTTGCAGGATGAGATTGGTGAGCTTTTGAATGCTAATGATAACTCTTCATCGCCTCTTAAAGCTGGTCTGTCTGCTATGGCGTCTGGAAATTTTAAAGATGTCAAGGATGTTAGCGAGGATGAGGTGCAGCGTGTACTGGGAGAGATTTCTAAGGATGCGATGGATGACATAGACTATCATTACGCCAGCTTGCTTGTTCGGAAAGCGCTGTTTGAGCTTGCTAAAATTGCTCAAACAGTCAGCAACGCTAAGGCGCAGGAGCCAAAGCGATTGCTGGGATGGATAGCATACAACATGCAGCAGTCAGGTCTTTCCCAGAATTCCGTCGTGCTCGGTGCTTTTAAAAAGCTCTCTGACTCCTTGCAACAAAGCAGCGCTTCTGCAGCCTCTGCATCCGCTTCGGCACCTGCACAGCGGCAACAACAGCAGCAACTGCAGCAACAGCAGCAACAGCAGCAACTGCAGCAACAGCAACAGCAACTGCAGCAACAGAGGCTACTGCAGCAACAGCCGCAACAGCCGCAACAGCAACAACAGAGGCAACTGCAGCAACAGCTACAGCAGCAGCAACAGCAGCAACAACAACAGAGGCTACAGCAACAACAGAGGCTACAGCAGCAACAACAGCTACAGCAGCAGCAACAGCAGCAAGTGACACCACCGCACCAACAGCAGCACCAAGCGACACCACCGCATCCGCTTCCTAGAACGGTGACAGCCAGCCCTTCAGGTCACTTTGGTGAGCTTGTCACTCACAACTGGCATCCTGTAGTGTCAGCGCCTACTCCGCATCCTCGTGGAAGAGGTTTTGTGCCAAGCGCTTCTGGTTCAAACACCTCCGGACAAGGCGTATCTATCATGATGGAACCTGTTGCAACTCCTCCCTTTGGCACCGCCCCTCATGCGGCATCCTCTTTAACCAGATCGCCATCTCAGTACGTGGGTCAGCAGGTCATAGAAGGCGCCAGACAGGCTGCAGAACAACTGAAAGAGCTAGATAGAACTGTAACAGGTAATGCCTCACATGATGATATGCGGCAGGCTTTTGGTTTGGCTAAGAAGATCGCTCAAATACCAGAACGCAACACTGAGGAGCTGAAGTCGGTATTGGCAAGCGTGGAAGAGGGTCTGAAAAACGACGCATACAAAAACGATCCTGTAGCAGCCGCTAACCAATACCGCTCTTTGAAAGATCTTCTGAAGGATGCGGTATACGAACATCCTCGGATGCTGTAGATGTTGCGCACGGCGATACAGTCAACCTGATGGGTTTTGATATTGAGTAACAGTCGAGCTAACCTCTCTTAAAGACTTTTAACAGGTCTTTTCTGCGCGGCATCTTTAAGGTGCTGCGCTTTTTTTATTTTGGGCGCCTTTCTCTTTTGACGCCTTTTATGTTGTGGGCTTTTGGGGGCGTGCCCGTTTAACCCCTTGTTCTATACGTTTTTTTAAAGAATAACCCCGTAAGTTTTAACCAACTCGTTGTGATGTCTTGAAAGCGGCTTTGATGCGGCACTTTCTCTCGTGCTTGGTCTTGCGATTCTTTTTATCGTGCACACTTGTATACAGCATGCTTGTGTGTATTAGTGCCCTTGTGGCGCGTGATGCTTCTGACAATCCCTCTGAAAAAATCACCGTTCTGGCCAAAAAAAAGGGCTTAACAGTGGTGTTGTCGTCTGATGACATGCCGCTGGCGCTTTTTAAATGGCGGCACAACGTTTTTATTGGCATGCCCGATGATGTGGATATCACGTTGCCTAAAAGGCTGCCAAGGGGTTATAAACTGTCGTGGGTTAAAGATGTGAAAGGCGGAAAGCTGCTTTCGATTGCCGTGCCGCCGGCGGTTTTTCCGGCGTTTAGGGCCGTGGCCAATCAAAAAGAAGCCCCCGCCAAAACGCGTATTGTTCTAACCGAAAAGCCTTTGTCGGTTGAGCTTGAGCCATCTTTGGTTTATCCCGATGTGTTTCAGCAACAAACGGCGCGCACCATTGGCATTCAAACCAACAGCTATCAAACGCTTTCTTTTAAGTTGGTGGGTTCAGATAAAAGGTATGCCGTTTTGTTAACGCGCAACAAAGGCAAGGGATTGGCCGCGCAAGTCAGGCAAAAAGAATGGCGTGCGCTTCCCACACAGCAAGGCCTTTTTTTTCAGCTTTCATCGCCTGATGTCAGTGTAAACGCAGCGGCCCTTGTGCATAAAAAAAAGTTTGCACGGCCTTTTCATGTCAAAAAGGCCTCGGCCACACCAACTTATGACCTAAGTATGCTGTTGATGCCGCAAGCAAAGCCCAAAAACTTTGGCGACCTTAAACAGGTGGGCACCATGTCTTACTTGTTTGCAAAGGCCAAGCGCCTTTTGTTTCAAAAGAAATATCACGCAACGTTAGAGGCGCTTCAGAAGTTAGAGGTTCTGAATGCTAATATGGCGCTAAGCGAAGATTTTAATGCCTTAAAGGGCATCGCGTTGGCGTTTTTGGGGCGAAAAGCCGAAGCTATGGCCGCCTTTGCCACCAGCAAAGGCCTTTTAAGGTCCAGCATGCCGTTTCATGCGCTGCTTTATGCCCGCAATCGGGATTTTTCAAAAGCCTTAAGTGTGCTGAACAGCTTTTTCCCATCCATTACGCGCTTGCCGCAGCCCTTTAAGGGAGACTTGTTGTTGCTGGGTGCGCAAAGCGCCCTTGTGATGGGCGCGCCCAAAAAAAGAGCGCTGTTCTTGCATACGCTTAAAAAAGATACGTTGTCAGCCGCACAACAAAGCTTTTTAGGATTGCTGCAAGCGCCGCCTTCATCGCAAACCAAAAGTGATATTGAATCAGGGTTTTGGTTGTCAGACACTATTGCGTCTAATCCATTTTGGCTGGCTTATCACCAGCAGGTGGCGCAAAAATATCAAAACATTTTGCTAAAGATGAATCATCGCACGCTGGGGCTTGATCAAGCAATTTTAAAGCTTGAGATGGTGGCACAAGAGGGGCGAGGCGGCACCATCGAGGCCGAAGTTTTGCAGTCGCTTGCCAAGCTGTATGAGAAAAAGCACGACCTGGTCAAGGCGCTTGATACCTATCGTCGTTTTTTTCGCTATGCACCGCCCATGCATCCGTTGCGCGCGTTTTTGCGTCAGCATGCACAAAAGCTTTATCTGAAAGGTCTTTATCAAAAAGAGTGGAGCGCCTTTAAAAGGTGCGCCTTCTTCAAGCGGTTTCAGTCCTTGTTGCCCAAGGGCATCAAAGGGGATGAGATCATCACCACCTTTACGCTGATGTTTGCTGACAATGGTTTAACCGACCATATTATCCCTATTTTAACCGCGGCACACTTTACCAATCCTGGCAAGAAAGCTGATTTGTTGTTGCATTGTGTGGGGTATTATTTTAAGCAAGACGAAAGCGCAAAAGCACTAGAGCTGTTGCACAAAAGCATACCGCCGGGATCGCACAAGCTTTTATGGCGCCGCTATCGTGCGTTGGCGCTTGCACGCTTAGACAGACCTCAAGAGGCGTTGGATCTTTTAGAAGAGTTTCCCAATACCGTGACCGAGGCCGAAATTGTGCTGCCGGCTTTTGTAGAGATGAAAAAGTGGAACAAAGCGCTAAAGGTCATCGAGTTCTTGCTGAAAGAAACCAAAAACCCCGAGTACCTTGATATGTTAGCCAGCCTTTTACAAACAAGGGGCGACTTGCCTTACATCAAGCACATTATGCGGCAGTTGAACGTTGCGCCCACCTCTTTTGTGAAAACGCTGTTAGACAGCAAAAAGATTGCGCTGCCCACAACGCAAAAGGCCATGAATAAAGCGCTTGATGCGAATAAAGATTTTAGGGCAGATGTTCAAAAAATGCTCACCTCATGATAAAGCTGCGTGTACCAAGCCTTAGCTTGATCAGCTTTTTAAAGAACATGTCGGCGCAAAGGCTGTTCTTTTTGATTCTGCTTTTTTTTGTTCTCAGCCTTTTTTTAACCTTTGGTCTTTTTTGGCGTCAAAAGGTGGGTATTCACCTTGAGGTGCTGAAGGCACGTATTCAACAGCAGCATATACGCGTTGACTTTTCACTCTATCAGCTTAAAAGCCAGGTGCGCGAGCTAGAGAATCTTTTCGTTCGTCCGTTTAAACCACTGGATTATAAAAAAGATACGTTTATACCACTGCCTGTTCATAACAATCCAAACGGTGCCATTTTAACCATTCGTGAAAAGCCGCCCTTAACCCCTTTCAGTCAACAGTTGATGGATCGTGTGATGGCGCACGGGCCATCGATGTTGGGGCGCTTTTTGAAGCACAATCCTTTTGTTGAAAGCTTTTATTTTATTGAAGAGGATTTTTTTCTTACCTATCCCAAGCAAATTGCTTTTGATCCCTATCATCTGATGACGCAAGGTGAACTGCACCGGTATGCCTACCCAGTGCTTAAGCGTCTTGCCCGCCTTTTTAAAGGGTGGAGCGGCATTCAGGGCAACATCAACG
Source organism: Holosporaceae bacterium (assembly GCA_049607645.1). Taxonomy (GTDB): domain Bacteria; phylum Pseudomonadota; class Alphaproteobacteria; order Holosporales; family Hepatobacteraceae; genus JBAJNL01. Next base: position 248,708 of record JBMYWS010000001.1, read on the forward strand.
ACTGGCACATTCGTTATGTGCATCCTTGCTATCAGCAAAATCTGTTGCTTGGTTTTTTTGTGTTCAACATGCCGCAAGAGTTCTTTGCTCACATGATTTCGAAGGTTGATTTTTCTTTTGGGCATTTGTTTTTGGTGGATAAGCAAAGGCGTATCTTGGCCCATAAAACGCCCACCGAGATGACCTCGAACATACAGATGCTAAGCAATTATGTGCCGCGTACAACCTTTAAATTTGAAACGCAAACAAAGTTTACCAGTATTCCTTTTAGCCGCTATATCTCATACACGCTACCTTTAACCGAAGGGCCCTGGAAGTTTGTTTTCGTCATCGACACGCGCCAGCTTTTTTGGAGCGATCTTAAACGTCTTGCCAAAGAACTTTATTGGATCGTGATTTGTTTTGCCATGTTGGCGCTTTGCATGTGGGTTTTGATTCGTTACGTGTTTATGCAGCCTTTAAAGCAGTTTATGAATCACATTAATCATGAAAGACTCAATTTAAAAACAACACCCGCTCAACTAAAGGGCATGTGGCAAGATTGGGGGCGGATTCTCTCGGCGGCCTTTCAAGAAAAGCGTGGCAACATTGTGATGCTTGATCGTTCGCTGAAAAGCTATGAAAGCCAGCTGTCTACCACGCTTACGTATCTACGTCAAACACAGCGGCAGCTGTTTGTGCGCGAAAAACTGGCCAGTGTTGGTGTGATTGCCACCGGCTTTTCTTACAGAACGTACCAAAAGATGCACACGGCACACACGCAACTTCAGCGATTATTAGAAGATATAAAGGGCATACCCAAAGAACAATTGTTTCAGTTACAAAGCGCCTCACCCAAGCTGCTGCCGTATCTTGAGACACTTTTTGTGCAAAACAAGCACAACAAAGATGAGCTGAAAAAACTGCTTTTCTGGCACAAAGAAATTCACGCGCAGCCTGACTATACGGTGCACACCTGTCAAGCTACCGAGGTGGTTAAACGCTATACAAAACTGACACTTGAAAGCTTTTTCTCTCTTTATCCACCGTGTCCCCTGCATTTTGACATTTGCTTGCCGCCCGAGGATCTTTATCTGCCCATGCCGCCTTATCACTTTGGCGCACTTTTGACCTCTTTTTTGTTTCAAGCGTTTCAGGTGTCGTGCGATCAGTGGCTTGATGGTCAAAAAAACGGCACGCACAAGGACGACGCAGATCACAAGCTAGACATGCCGCGTGTACGTCTTGTGTTGCATCATAAAAAAAGAATGATCGACATCATGATTCAAGACAACGGGCCACAAGTTCCCGATGCCATGGAGGGCGATTTTTTTAATGAGTTGCCCCAACGCACAGGCGGCAAAGAGGGGGGTGAAAGTGCGTTATGGACATCCCTTAGTCAGGCGTTGATCCAGCAGTATAACGGCACTTTCTCTTTTCAAAGTCAAAAGGCAGACACAACATTTAAAATAACGCTTCCTCTTGCTGTGACAACTTAAGAGACATGCTGTGTTATGATGTGAACTAAGGGACGTCAAAGGGCGGTTTTGTGCTTGCGTAAAGCCAACTTTCTTTGTAGCCTTAGAGTGTGCACTTGTCGTGGGCAAGTGCTTTGGGGTCATAGCTCAGCTGGGAGAGCGCTACAATGGCATTGTAGAGGTCGGCGGTTCGATCCCGCCTGGCTCCACCAAATCTTCTTTTTTGTTGGTCATAAAAGGCGCAAAAGGTCTTTTGTTTTTTTAATGCCCGTTTTATGATGGCGCCAGTGACTAAAAAAGGGGCGGCGCTTTGAAGGCGCTTTCGTGAAAGCATTATGAGATTCTCGCGTTATTTTTTGCCAACGCTTAAAGAGGTGCCACAAGAGGCGCACCTTGTATCGCACCAGCTGATGCTGCGTTGTTGCATGATTCATCAGGTGGCAGCAGGACTTTATGCCTGGGCGCCGCTTGGGCTGAAAGTGCTGCAAAAAATCGAGGCGATCATTCGCGAAGAGCACGCCGCCATCGATGCACTTGAAGTGCACATGCCCACCATTCAGCCTGCGGCCCTGTGGAAAGAAAGCGGCCGCTATGAAGACTATGGCAAAGAGCTTTTGCGCTTTAAAGACCGTCACGAGGTCGAGCTTTTGTACGGGCCCACCTGTGAAGAAATGTTCACGCAGTTCTTTAAGACGCACATCAAAAGCTATAAAGACTTGCCCCAAAGGCTTTACCAAATTCAACTTAAATTTCGTGACGAAATTCGCCCACGTTTTGGCGTGATGCGCGGTCGCGAATTTTTGATGAAGGATTTATACTCGTTCGATTTGAACAAAGCGGCATCATTGCAATCATATGAAGCGGTTTTGGGGGCTTACTATAAAATTTTTGAGCGGATGAATCTTAAAGCGCTGGCCGTGCGTGCCGATACGGGGCCCATTGGTGGTGACCTGTCGCACGAATTTATTGTGCTTGCGCCAAGTGGTGAAAGCACGCTGCTTTATGATGCCACCTTTAAGCCCGGAACGCCTTTAACGCTTGATGACATTCACAACGTTTACGCCGTAACCGATGATCAGCATAACCCTGCAACGTGCCCGCTTAAAGCCGACCAGCTTAAAACAAGCAAGGGGATCGAGGTGGGACATGTGTTCTACTTTGGTACAAAGTATTCAGCGCCTTTGGGGGCCAGTGTGATGGACGATAAGGGTGAGTTGACCCCCGTTCATATGGGCTCTTACGGTATTGGTGTGTCGCGGGTGCTGGCGGCCTTGATCGAGATTTTCTCTGACGACAAGGGCATGGTGTGGCCTCAAAGTGTTGCACCATTTGACGTGGGCCTTGTGAATCTTAAAATAGGCGATGAGGCGTGCACGGCCATGGCCGACGCGCTTTATACCAAGCTAAAAGCGGCAGGCATTGATGTGCTTTATGATGACCGTGATCGGCCAGCTGGTTTTAAGCTCAACGATATGGATCTTGCGGGTTTGCCCTATCAAATCATCCTTGGGCCTAAAAATGCGGCCAAAGGCCATGTCGAGCTAAAAGAGCGCGCCACCGGCAAACTCATTTGTTTGTCTAAAGAGGCGTTAATGGCCAAAATCTCAGCAACCGATGGTTTAGCCAAGCTGTCTTCGCTTTTTGATGCGGCGCAGTGTGCCTAAAAGGCGCCTGTAGCTTGTGGCGTCATCGCGAACGGCCAAAGCCCCCCATCGTCATCGCGAAGGTGCGCAGCACCTGTGGCGATCCACTTGCCGTGCACTGAAGCGGCTAAAGCACACGATGGATTGCCGCGTCGCCTTAAAAGGCTCCTCGCAATGACATTTTAGACCGTCACCGCGAAGGTGCGAAGCACCCCCGCGCGACCCACAAAAAGGGGCGCCTCAGTGTGTAGCGTCTTGTCCAAGAGAATGATGCTGTTGTATGAAAATAAACGCAAACTCTTCGCAATCATGCTTATGCAGCTTCAAAACCAAGGGTGCCAAGTGCCGTGCGCCTTGTTCTGTCATTTGCGTGCCATTCAGAAACAGTTCCTTAAGAAAGGTGAGGTTTGCAAGGTCTAACATCACGTCATCGCCCAGCACATTGCTTTGAAGATTAAGGTATCTTAGGTGTGGTGTGTCCACTTGCCGCAATGTGTGACAAAGGTGTTGCACGCTTTGTGCTGTCAGCTCATTAGTGCTCACATCCAGTTCTTCAAGGTTTAAAAGCGGAATTTTTTGAAAGCCATCATCACCCAAGCGACATCTTCCTAAATGCAGTATGCGCAGGTGATATTTATTTGCTAAAGCGTCGGCCACTGTGGGTCCAATGGGGTGTCCATTCAGATTAAGCGTGTTAAGATATGTGTTTTGTGTCAGAACGTTTATGCAGTCTGCGCGGGACTGGTCGTCATACTCGCATGCGTAACGTTTTTGTGAAAAAACCAAAGTACGTAGCTGTTGCAGGTTGGTCATATGCTGCCAGGCGTGCAAGTCAGCAAGACATTTTAAGTGGGCGTTGGTCACTTTGTGTGCCGCAAGATTCAATCTGCGCAGATTTGGTAAAGTGTGTATCCGGGCGGGCGTGTTTGATGCGTCGTCACCAACTAAACAAATAAGCGAGTGGGGGGTGAGCTCTTCAAGGTGTGGCAATGCGTTTAAAAAGGCGTTGTCCCTACAACTGAGTAATGCGTTCTTTAAGTAGAGCACTTTCAGAGCAGGGCATTTTGCTAAAAAATCACCGTGCGAAAAGCCAGCGCCCTCAAGGTTAAGTTTTTTAAGTTCACAAGAAAAGAGATGGGATTGTTAGCGATCCGCCTTGCTGGCCTGGTTCGTAACTCTTCTGAAAAGCTGTACAACGCAGATTACCTACGTGTTTTTTCATCAATAAGGGTGCCGATCCTGCGGTCTGGATTCCCAGCAAGTACTGTAAAGCGTGCAAGGTTAAGATCGGTTAACGTTGTGAGTTTGTGCAGATGAAAAAAAGCGTTATAGGCTTGGTCCTGCTTTTCGGGTTTGGTTAAAAGTGTGGCATTAGACAAATCCAGGGTGTACAGTGTGGCCGTTGCAAGTGCTTCAAAATCTTTTGCTGGTATGCGTTGTGCGTGCAGGTATAAGTGGTGCACGTGCTGTAAGTTGGGGGGGGATAATGGCGCTATCCTTAGACAGTGTAGCCCTAGGCGCAGACACTGCTGCAGGTTTAAGGCTCTCAATCATGCTTGCTGTTTCGCCTGTTAGCTCTAATCTCAAAGGGTTGTGTGCCTGCCAGGCATCCCTTGAGGCACCTCTGCAAAGATTTTCTAGAAAGATTTTCACCCTGTCATGGTCGGTAAGGGGGACGTGTTAATTGGCGGCAGGGGCGGCGGCAACTTGAATCTGAAGCCAGGTTTAAGGCTTAAAGCATGCTTGGCTGCACGATACCATTTTTTAGAGACAAGTTTACACGTTTTAAGCTGTTCGATGCTTAAAAACTGCAGGATCTCGCGCAAGATCATAGGTTTGTCGAAAGGTGTTTCACCTGTCACAGGGGTGACTGTGGCTAAAGCTTGTGTCTGTGATGGATTGTCGTCACCATTTGCACGCGGGGCGGGCGACTGGCGGCCTTCGTCCTGCGTTTCGTTATCTAAGTCGTGACCTTGTGGCGCAAAGGCCAAAGGCGCGTGTGCCAGTAAAAACGAAAGAAGATAGGTAAAAAACTTGCGGTTCAGAATGACGATTTAAAAACATGCTTTTTAGGCAATTTTTTACATCAAAAACAAAATAAAATTAAGTTTTTATTGGAAAATTGCCAGTCATTGCGAAGGTCTGTCGTTTTTCAGTCATCATCGCTAACGGCCAACGGCTTTTCTTCATCCTCGCGAAGGCATTAGCCTGTGGTACTTATTCTTATATTTTTCTTTTTATCCGAACGAAGGACATTATCCACCATTCGCAAGTTTAGCAAATTTTTAAGTAAAATCAAATATTTAACTGTCATCGCGAAGGCGTAGCCTGCGGCGATCCACTTGCCAGATACTGAAGCGGCTAAAGTACACAACGGATGCCTCCTCGCAACGTGCTGCGAGTGGGGCGCCCTTTATTCTTTTAACAAAAAGGCGTTGCCGTCGTCGTCTTTAAACGTGCAAAACGTTCCCCACGGCATGGCCTCGGGCTGTGTAATCCGAACGCCTTTGTCTTGAAGGCGTTTGTGCATTGCCGCGATATCATCACATTGAAACACAATGGACGATCTTTTCTCTTTCCACTCTTTATCAAGCGCACGCGGAAACAGTGACAACGTGGTTTGCTCCATCTCCTCAGCATCTTTATGGGGGGCAACCTGGATCCAAAAATGCCCCTCAAAGGGTGCTTTGCGTACAACCTCAAAACCAATTTTGTCGCACCAAAACGTCTCGGCTTTCGCCTGATCTTTTACGTAAATGGACACAACACTGATAGATGAAATCATGGGATGTCTCCTTTTAAAGTGCTCATCTTTAGTATAGCGCAAAATGTGTCTAAAAGACAGTATTTGGTCTTTTTTGTTTAAAAAATGCCTGTAAAAGCTTAGATGCTTCTTGCTCTAAAACACCGCCAATGACTTGTGGTTTAAAGGAAAGGGCTGCGTTTTCAAAAAGATGTGGGCCGTGCACAACGGCGCCGCCTTTGGGGTTATACGCACCAAAAACCAAGGTTTCAACGCGCGCCATCGACATAGCTGCCGCGCACAAGCAGCAGGGTTCAAGCGTTACATACAGGGTGTGCGCTTCAAGATAAGGGGCTCTGTTTTGTGTAATCGCTTTTTGAATCACAAGCATTTCAGCGTGTTGAAGCGGGTTTTGGCCACTTTGACTTTTGTTGTGTGCTGTGGCAATTATTTTTTGTCTTTTTGTGTCAAATAACAGCGCGCCAACAGGTGTTTCATCGCAATCAAAAGCTGTGCGTGCTTGGGTAAGGGCCTGCTGCATCAGTTTTTTATGTGTCTGAAAAGGTGTCTGATTTGTGGGTGTACACATTGCAAGAAAGTTGTGTTCTAATGGGCTCAATCCTGATTCATCGTTATAGTACACTCTCTTTCATGACAAAAACAAACCCTTCTCTTGCCTCGCCTCAACCCACAACGGCCGACGAGCCCATGGCCACAAAGCGTGTTACAGTGAATGCCCTTGAAGCTTATATGGAGAAGCCCGTTAAGGTTTTAGACCATGGTTTTGTGCGCCTTGTTGATTATATGGGCAGCGATGCGTCCATTGTGCAGGCTGCGCGGGTTTCGTACGGAAAAGGCACAAAAAAAACAAGCGAAGACAAGGGTTTAATTTTTTATCTGATGCGGCATCGGCACACAACGCCTTTTGAAATGTGCGAGATTAAATTTCACATCAAAATGCCCATCTTTGTGGCGCGCCAGTGGGTGCGGCACCGTACGGCCAACATTAATGAATACTCGGCGCGTTATTCAATTTTAAGCAAAGAGTTTTACATGCCCGAGCCCCATCACATGGCTGCTCAATCGCTTTCAAACAACCAAGGGCGTGCCGAAAAAGCGTTGCCGCCCAAGGATGTCGAGGCGCTTTTGTCGCTTTTAAGGCGTGATTCGCTGCAATGTTATGATACCTACATGGCGCACATGAACATGAGCGAGGATGGTGGTGTGCTGGACCCCCAAAAAGAGGGGCTGTCGCGTGAGCTTGCGCGCATGAACCTAACGCTGAACTATTATACCGAAATGTACTGGAAGGTTGATTTGCACAACCTGTTCCATTTTTTAAGCCTAAGGGCCGATCCGCATGCACAGTGGGAAATTCAAGCCTTTGCCAATGTGATGCTTGATATGTGCGAAGCCTGGGTACCCATGGCCACAGAGGCCTTTCGTGAATATCGCAAAGAAGGTGCATCGTTCTCTAAAAGCAGTCTTGCAGTGATCAAAAAACTGATTCGGGGTGAAGAGGTCAAGCGTGAAGACACCAACCTTTCAAAGCGCGAATGGGGCGAGATGATGCAAAAGCTAGAGCTTGAGGATTGGCAGCGCAAGGCAGGCTAAGACATGGCCTGTGCACACTTTTTTTAACAGACAGGCTTAAAATGTGCTTTGAAAAGGTGCTTGCGCTCTTTTAGGAAAAAGCTAAGGTAAGCATAGGATGGTAACCAAAACGCGGCCTTTTTAACATGTCCACACACAAAAATCAGCCCAAAGATCGCTTGCCAGACTTTCAGCAAAAAGATGCCGCCTTTGTGGAAGCGTTGCGCGCGTTGTTTGATGCCGACCCCGCGCAAGTGCCCATCGAATGGCATGCTTTTTTAGGCGCATTAGATAAAGAAGAGTTAGCACCGCGTCCCTCGTGGGCACCCCTGTCATCAGAAGAAGTGGGTCAGGATGAAGCGAAGAAATCTGCACAAAAAGACGCTAAAACAATTGCTGAAAAGGAATCGCGCTCAACCAGTATCATTAACGTGTTACATGACACTTTGCGTGAAAAGGGCTTTCGTTTTGCAGATCTGAATCCGCTTAAAGCGGCACCTTCTTTACCGCAAGAGTTGTCTGAAAAAGTTCAAATTTTGGATGGAGCGCTAAGGGCTGAATGGCAGCGTTTAAAGTCGGTCTATACAGGCCCTTTGGCGCTTGAAATACCTTTGGGGGTGTCTGATGCGGCGCGTTCTTTTTTGTATCAAGGCCTTGAAGCGCCACAAGCGTACCAGCCAACGACGGCGCAGCGTCAAGACTGCCTTGACCATTTGCTAAGGGCGCATCTTTTTGAAACCTTTTTGGGAAAACAGTTTCAGGGCCTTAAACGTTTTAGTATCGAAGGGGCCGAGGTGTTGTTGCCTGCGCTGCAGATGCTGGCGGCCAAGGCGGCCCAGCAACAGATTGCACATTTTGTGATGGGCATGGCGCATCGCGGGCGCCTGACGCTGAAAGCTTTGCTGTTTGACACCCCGCTGATTGCGCTGCTTAAGATTGTTAAGGAGACTGATTGTTTTGAAGGCAACAGTGTTCCAGCGTCAAAGCAGTCAGGCTTTTCGGACGTGCCTTATCACCTGGGCGCCACGTGCACCAAGGTGTTTGCAGCCAAAGACGCGCCGCTTCATATGACGTTGTTGCCGAACCCATCGCACCTTGAATCGATTAACCCCGTGGTGATGGGCTATGCTAAAGCTGAAGCGCAGTTTGCAAAAACCAATGTGCCGCCGTTGTCGGTTTTGGTGCATGGTGATGCCGCCTTTGCAGGCCAGGGCGTGGTGGCTGAAAGCTTGCTGCTGGGGCGCTTGAACCACTACAGCATTGGCGGCACGCTGCATGTGATTTTGGATAATCAGGTTGGCTTTACGGCGTCTCCCCATGAAACGGCCGATAACCATGCCACGGGGCCGGCGCACAGTGTGGCGGCGCCCATTTTGCACGTCAATGGCCAAGACGCAGACGCGGTGTTGCGGGCCTTTGCGCTGGCGTTTGATTTTAGGCAAAAGTTTGCCAAAGACATTGTGATTCGCTTGCTGTGCTATCGTCGTCATGGCCACAACGAAATGGACGAGCCGCGCTTTACCAACCCCGCATTGTATCGGCGCATTGACGCGTTGCCGCCGGCTTACAAAGTTTATGCCCAAACCCTTCAGGGCCAAGGCTTGGTGGATGACACCTGGCTTGATCAGAAAAAAGCCAGTTTTCAGCAAACACTGCAAAGCGCCTTTGAGGCGCCCAAGGCACCCAAAAACCTTTTGGCGTCTCCTTGGTCTGTGCCCAAAACGCCGTCTGGGCCAAAACCACCTTCCAAGAAAGCGCTGCTGGCGTTGGGCAAAAAGCTGGTTGCGCACCCTCAAAACTTTGATTTGCACGCAAAGGTCAAACGCTTTATTGCGGCGCGCGCGGCCATGCTTGAAAAGGGCGACGCCCTTGATTTTAGCACGGCCGAAGCGTTGGCGTTTGCAAGCTTGTTGGACGAAGGTGCGGCGCTGCGCCTTGCCGGGCAAGACAGTGCACGCGGCACGTTTACCCAGCGTCATGGCGTGTGGGTTGATCAAACAACCGAGGCACGTTACACACCGTTTAGCGCTTTGGCACCTACGCCGAAGCATTTTCAACTGCTGAACACGCCGTTGTCTGAAGCGGCCTGTTTGGGCTTTGAAATCGGCTATAGTTGGCGCACGCACCATGGGCTTGGCACGCAAGACAGCGCCTTTAAAGCACTGACGTTGTGGGAGGCGCAGTTTGGTGATTTTGCCAACGGCGCCCAAATTCAGATTGATCAATATCTTGCGTCCTCGCGTGCAAAATGGGGCTTAAGCTCGAACATCACGCTGCTATTGCCCCATGGATACGAAGGCCAGGGGCCCGAGCATTCGTCCGCGCGGCTTGAGCGCTTTTTGCAGCTGGCCGCCCAAAACAACCTGCGTGTTGCCATGCCTGCAAAGCCAGCCAGCTTGTTTCATTTGCTGCGCCGTCAGGTTTATGAAACGCCTTTCTGTCCGCTGGTGCTGCTAACACCCAAATCGCTTTTAAGGCTGCCAAGCGCCACATCTTCAATCGATGCCTTAGAGGCTGCTTTTGACCCCTTGGTGGTGGCGGCCTTTGATGGGCAAAAACCCAAACCGCAAAAACCCAAACGTCTTGTGCTGTGTTCTGGTAAAGTCTTTTACGATCTTGTGGCTTTCTATCAGCAAGCCAAAAAACAAAACCCTGCAACCGAAGAGGCACTGATTGTGGCGATCGAGCAGTTGTATCCTTTTCCTGAAAAAACGCTTCTAGAGCGATTGCGTGCTTATGCCACGCCTCAAGCAGCGCTTATCTGGGCGCAAGAAGAGCCGCGCAATATGGGGGCCATGAGTTTTGTGTGGCCTTTGTTGCAAACGGTGGCGCAAAAGCTTGGCGTGAAGGGGCCTTTTTACGGTGGACGCGACAAAGCGGCGTCGCCGGCAACGGGCTTTTTTGCTTGTCATACAAAAGAAATGCACGCTATGATGCAGCAGATCTTTCAAAAGAGTCTTTGAACACAAACCCTTAAAGAGCCTTTATGAGCGCAAAAAAAATCACCGTTTCTGTTCCCCCTTTGGGCGAGTCGATTAGCAATGCAACACTGGCCCGTTGGCTTAAAAATGAAGGCGATACCGTGGCTGCCGATGATCTTTTGGCCGAACTTGAAACCGATAAAATTACGCTTGAGGTCACAGCGCCCAGCGCCTCCGTTTTGCAAAAACAGCATGCCAAAGAGGGTGCCACCGTTGATGTGGGCGCCTTGCTGGCAACGCTAGAGCCCTTAAAAGAGGGCGCCACGCCACCAAAAGAAAAACCAAAAGCGCCTGTGGCAGAAGCCAAGCCCGCTGGCAAACCTTTTGAAGCAGTGCCTGCATCGTCACTGCGGGCGCCAAAGGAAGCACTGCTTGATCAGTTGTTGGGTGAGAAAACACCAGCCGCCAAAGCATCTGCGCCGTTAAGCGAAGAGGAAGAGCGCAAACCCATGTCGCGTCTGCGTATGAAAATTGCGCAGCAATTAAAGGCGGCGCAAAACACCGCTGCCATTTTAACCACCTTTAACGAGGTGGACATGACGCAAGTCATGGCGCTGCGCAAACAACATAAAACCTCTTTTGAGGCCACGCACGGGGCAAAGCTGGGTTTTATGTCGTTTTTTGTAAAGGCTGTGGTCAGTGGGCTGAAGCGCTTTCCGATCATCAACGCGCAGTTGCTTGATCATACGCCCGATGATCCAACGGCCGGTAAAGAGGTGGTGTTTAAAAACTATTATCACATCGGTGTGGCGGTTGGCACCGAGAAAGGGCTTGTGGTGCCAACGCTGCGCCATGCCCAGCAGCTTAGTTTTGCGGGCATTGAAAAGGGCATTGCTGATCTTGCGGCCAAAGCACGCACGCAAAAGCTGGTGCCCAAAGATTTGGCCGACGGCACGTTTACCATTACCAATGGCGGCGTTTATGGGTCGCTTTTGTCGACGCCGTTGCTGAACCCGCCGCAATCGGCCATTTTGGGCTTGCACGCGATTCAAGAAAGGCCCGTTGTGGTGGATGGCGCCATCTTGGCAAGGCCTGTGATGAATTTGGCGCTGTCGTACGATCATCGCTTAATTGATGGCAAGGACGCCGTGGGCTTTTTAAAACATGTGAAAGAGGTTATCGCGATGCCGGCCTCGCTTCTTTTGGAAGGAGACGCCCTGTGACACCGCCCAAAGACACCCCAAAAGCGCCCAAGAAGGTCACTCAAAAAGCGGCTAAAGGGCAGAAAATGGTTGCCAAGGTGGCTGAAAGTGCACGCCTTAAAGAAGACTTTTTGAACGCCTTCTTAAAACAAGTGCCTGCCCATGGGTGGTCTGACAAAGCGCTTTTTGAGGCAGCCAAAGTGTTAAAGCAGCCCGAAGCCATGGCGCTTGCGCTGTTTGTGCAAAAAGAAAAAGAGGTGCTCGAGGTATGGTCGCGTGCTCTGGATGAAGCCATGGTGGCCAAACTGCAAAAGCTTGATCTTGAAAAGATGAAGATAAGAGAGCGTATTTTTTGGGGTGTCAGAGTGCGCCTTTCATTGCTAGAGGCGCACAAAGAGGCTGCCAAAGCTGCGTTTTCTTTTTTGTGTTATCCCTTAAACGTGCCCTGTGTGCCGCCGCTTTTGTATGAAACAACGCACCACATGTGGGTGGCGGCGGGCGACACGTCAACAGACTACAACTTTTATACCAAGCGGCTTTTGTTGGCCGGTGTTTACGTGGCAACGTTTTTGTATTGGCTCAAAGACACCTCGCCCGAACATCACAAAACCTGGAAGTTTTTAGAAAGTCGCATCGAAAACGTTTTGTGGCTACAAAAGGCCAAAGCGGTCAATCCGCTAGAGGCCCTTAAAACCTTAAAAGACAGCCCTTTAAAGGACCTGCCTTTTCTTAAAATGATGCAACATTTTTGGCCCTTTTCGGGCAAGCCCTAAAAGAGTTTATAAGGTTGGACGGTGATGGTTGTTTGGGTCCGTTGGTTTTTGCGTCTTGGTCTGCTTTTGTGTTTTGGTCTTCTGTTATGGCGCGGCTATTGTGGCGTGCAGCCTTCTTTTGAGTGTCCAGATGCCTGGTGCCATGACAAAACGTGTGCCGCGATCGTGGCTTGTCTAGAAAAGGGGCCCGTTCATGGTTATGAAAGCATGGACGCTTTTTTAGCCACGCAAAAAAAACGGGTTGATTTTGAAAACACTGTTTACTTGCTGCAGCTCAAAGGCGGCGTGCGCGGTGTGTTTAAGCCCGCCTTAGAGCCAGCTGCCTTGCGCGACAGCTATGCCGAAGTCGCTGCCTTTAGAGCTTCACAGTATCTTGATTTGTCTTTTGTGCCGCCGACTGTTTTGCGCACCTTGTGTCTTGAGGGAAAGGTCATGACAGGATCGGTGCAGCTTTACGTCAACACAACGCGTGACCTTTTAGAGGACGGTGTGTTTCAAAAAACGCTTCAGGAAGTTCCAAAAGACATGCTTGCTGATCTTAAGATTTTTTATTTTGTGCTGGGGCAGTGGGATACCGGCGCGCATAATTTGCTGGCCTTAAAGTGTGATGGTGTGACACATGTGTTGGCCATTGATAATGCCGGCATAGCCAACGCACAGCGCGTGCATTATGGCCAGCTTCCCTTTGTGTGTTTAAGTCCCTTTCGGGGTGAGATCAAAGATTTTTCGTTTAAGGTTGAGGTGTTGGAAAAGCCAACATACCAAAGTCTTAAAGCGCGGCTGAAGCGGGCAGGGGTCAGTGAGGCTGGGACTGGCTTTTTAAAAAAAATGTCGTTTTACAAAAAGCCTTTGCATTATGTGGTGCATCAAAAATTGTTGTGGCGCCAATTTCATGCGGCCGATGGTGAGGAAGATCTGTTGTTTTTTAAGGCCTACAGCGATGCCATCACGCCCCGCCTGTGCAAGGCATTGCAAAACCTTAATGCCAAGGTGGTGCGGTCTTTCTTTCCAGAGGATGCCGAAAAGGTCTATGGCAAAGCGCTATTTGCTGACTTGCTGCAACACATTTTAGAACGCCGCGACCAGGTGCTGCGCTTTTTTGCCATGCCTGTTAAAGAGTCAGTTTAGGTCGCCAACATCATGTCAGCGCCCTCTGACGCAAGAAAAAAATGACAAAATTTACTTAGAAAAGGGCCACAGTTTTGTTTGAGTCAGACGGCGATGCTCTTTGATCTTTAGACGATTTGTTGTGATTTCTTCTTGTTCTGCTTCTTTGCATACCTGTGCGTAAAATTCGTCGCTTGAGCGTCGAGGGGAATCGTTCTGTGTTAAGGGAGAGGCGGCGGCCTTCGGTTTCATCTTTCTACGCAGCAGGCTGCGCGGGCTTTGAAGCTGTTTTTTCGCCTGTTCAGGTAAGGGCGATGCGCCTAACGCGTTAGGATTCATGGACGTGAATGTTGGGCTGTTAAAGGCAGCACAGTTCTCGTGAAGCCTTTTCTCTTGCGCCGGATGAAGAGGGGTCAAAGGATCATACATGCTGTCTGGTTGAAGGGTCATCGCTCTAAAGCTGATGGCAAGATCCCCCGCGCTTTGGCTGTGGGCATCCTTTTGCAATGTGGTGGAATCTTCTTGTGCTGTGTGGACTGCCAGATCACCGGCCTTCGGGCTGTGGCCAGTGATTTGCAATATACGGTCATTGGTAATGTGAATGCCAAATTCCGCAGCTTTTTTGCGCTTTTGTGAGAGTGAACGGGGCGTTAAACCGCGCACTGTTCCTGCAAGCTCGCCAAACATTTGTCTTTGCCCGCTTTTCCATGAGTTTGGTGTGAGGGTGTACGCCTGATTTGCTTCGTGCAAAGCCGCTTTCTGGGGTGTGCTCAACGGCTTTGATGAATCCTGAGGACGCTGAATTTTAGGGGCTTTAGATTTAGACTGCGCCTTGGTGCGCTTAAGGGCAGGGTTTGTCCGAAAGTCCGAATTAACAGATGTGCGATCGCCAGGATACGCTTCCAGCAAAGAAAGAGACAAGGCACAGGTGATAACGCTGCCGAGGAGGAAATGATTTTTATTCATAATTTTAGATATTTAATGTCAATATTATCGACATTTATATCATTTATCTTTTTAATTTCAATCTTTTAATAAGGTTTTTTTCAAAAAAGGCACATTGTTTGTGTCAAAATGGCTTTCTTGCAGGGATACTTTCAGGCGTTTGCGCTTATGTGCTCAAGTGTCATTGTGATGAGGAAACTTGTTTCCAACACGGCAAATCTTCCCGAACGTCATTGCCAGGAGCCTTTTAAGGCGACGTCTGTCCAAACACGTCATTGCGAGGAGCGGGTTACCGCGACGCGGCAATCCATTGTGCTTTGGCTACCAGTACTTTACAAAAATTCATTTAATATATTGATTTTGCTTAAAATTTTGCTAAACTTACGAATGGTGGATAATGCCTTTCGCTCAGTTAGAAGGAAAGAAAAGTGGGAGCGGTTGTCAGAGACTACAGCCTTCGCGATGACGCACGGTGTGACGCGGCTTGCCTCCCAACCGTCATTGCGAGGAGCCCTTTGGGCGACGCGGCAATCCATCGTGTGCCTTCGCCGCCTCAGTTTCTTGCAAGTGGATCGCGCGGGATGTTTCGCACCTTCGCGATGACGACTAAAGCTTACAAACGGTGGGGAATGCCCTGTGCACGGACAAAAAGAAAACATAAGAATAACCGCCACAGGCGCTGCGCGCCTTTCGTTGATGGCAGGATCGTTTTACGGGCGGATGACCTAACCCTTACAGCGATGACGATGGGTCACGCGCAGGGCGCTTTACCTAAAATTATCTTTTTTAGATAAAGATAAAGAAAAATGCTGTGAAAGGCTGCTGTCATGAATAAATCAAAAGCGATCACATCGTCGGTTAAACTTTTTTTTGCGGGCTATTTTTTGATCATAGCGGTGTTTTTAACGGCACTTAAAAGCCTTTTAAATCTTGCCATTGAAGATTTTCTGAGTCTAAAACCTTATACACTGGCTGTGATGATCGACAGCTATGCAATGACAACATCTAGTCTTCTGGTTTCAGGACTTTTTTTGTTGTTTTGCCTGCGGCACGAGCGCTTGTTGCTGCGCAACAATCCCGCCATTTTCGAATCACCTTCGCGCCTTTTGTATGTGAATATCGGGCGATTTGGCTTGCTGGGGTGGTTGTTTTGGATTCTTTCGTATGACGGATATCGCGTGTTGTCAGGCACCAACCCGTCATGGACAATGCTTTTAGAGACAGCCTTGTCACTTGTGATTATTTTAACGGGTTTTGCGGTTGTGTTTTTTGCAAAAAACTCGCGTTCTTTTATCATCTCAAAAACGGCGGCTGTTTTATCAGACCTTAGCATTCTATCCCTTTGTGTGGCTTCGGTTGCATTCACATTTCACTATGCGTCGCCTTTTTTGGTGCAGGCGGCAAAAAAGGACCAAAAAGCTATTAACTTTTTAGGGAATGCTGAAATGGGGTTGCGGGTTTTTTATGCAGATAAAAAGGCGTTGCCTGATTCATTTAAAACGCTTGCTCAACACGCCTTGAGCAAAGGTTCTTGCTATGGTGGCCTGTGCGAGATGCCGCCCGAGACGTTTCGGTATGAAAAGCAAGACGATCAAACATGCAAGGTTTGCGTGCATGTGAAAACATCAGTAAGACAGCGTTTGCGTCACAAGGTTTTTTCTTTCATGCCGTATGGCCTGCGTGGGCACAAAACCGAAAACATTCCAGCCGGGGAGTATTGCCGCACGGCGTCCTTTAGTTAAACAAAAGACTGTCTTGCAAGAAGGCCTGTCCCTTTAAAAGCAGGGTGGGCGGCCTTTGATGCGTGTGCTATGCTTTGGCGAATAATTTTGAAAAATGTGCACACCGGATGAGCCAGGCACCTGTTGTTGTGACCCAAAAAGCAGCCAAGGAGCATCTTAAAACCCTTGATGCCCAGCTTGCGCGCTATAACAAAGCCTATTACAACGATGATGCGCCCTTGGTCACCGATGCCGTTTATGATCAGCTGAAAAAAGAGCGCGATGCCCTCATCGACAAGTGGCCCGCCTTAAAGGCCGAAAGCAGTTTGAATCCCGTGGGTGCAGCGCCTTCGGGACGCTTTGAAAAGGTGCGGCATCTAGCGCCGCTACACTCGCTTGACAATGTGTTTGATGGTGACGAGGCCGCAGACTTTGTCGCCAAAATCAATCGCTTTTTGGGTGCGGCGAACCCAAACCATGTGTTTGTGGCCGAGCCTAAAATGGATGGCCTGTCGGTGGCGTTGCTTTATGAAAAGGGCCATCTGGTACGGGCAGCCACGCGTGGTGATGGCGTTTGGGGTGAAAAGATTACCGATAACGTGAAAACCATTGGCAATGTGCCCAAAACACTGCAAGGGCCGGGCGTGCCGCCGGTGATTGAAGTGCGTGGCGAGGTGTATATTGAAAAACAGGCCTTTTTGGAGTTAAACCAAAAGCGTGAAGCGGCCAAAGAAGCACCGTTTGCCAACCCGCGCAATGCAGCAGCGGGCTCGTTAAGACAACTGGATGCCAGAGTGACGGCCCTGCGACCGCTTGCCTTTCGGCCCCATGGTTTTGAGGCGCCAGCTTGGCCCGTTGCCACCTATGTAGAGGCCATTAACTACTTTAAGGCTTGGGGCTTTCAGGTGGAAACGCCGCCTTTGTGCGAATCACTTGAGGCGCTGAATGCACATCACCATGCCCTGGAACAACAGCGCGCGCAACTGCCTTTTGATATTGATGGCGCTGTGTACAAAATCAATGATCTGCAGCTGTGGGCAAAATTGGGGCACAGCCACAAAGCGCCGCGGTTTGCCTTTGCGTTTAAGTTTTCGGCTGAAGAGGCCATAACGCAGCTTTTGGACATCAAACTTCAGGTGGGGCGCTTGGGCACGCTGACGCCCGTTGCCCATCTTGAGCCTGTGAATGTGGGCGGCGTTTTGGTCACGCGGGCCTCGCTGCATAATCAAGACGAGCTGCAGCGCAAAGATGTGCGCGCAGGCGATACGGTCACGGTGAAAAGGGCGGGCGATGTGATTCCACAGGTGGTGGCGGTGCATCTTGATCAAAGGCCCAAAGAGGCTAAACCCTTTGTGTTTCCAGACCGTTGTCCTGTTTGCGATGCTAAGGTGGCGCAGGTTGAAGGCGAGGTGGCCGTGCGGTGTACCGGCGGATGGACCTGTGCTGCGCAAAAATTGGCGCGCCTTAAGCATTTTGTGTCACGCGCGGCCTTTGATATCGAAGGGTTGTCGGTTAAGCACTTGGCCTTTTTTCTTGAACAGGGCTGGGTCAAGATGCCGGCCGATCTTTTTACCCTTGAAGCACGCAATGCGCAAAACAAACAGGCGAACACACAAAAGCAAGCGGTGCTTTCGGACACGTTGTTTGAACGTGCACCAGAGCCGCTGCTTGAAAATTGCCCAGGCTGGGGGCCGCTGTCTGTGCAAAATTTGTGGCAGGCTATCAATGCACGTCGCAGCCTTGCCCTTGATCGCTTTTTGCATGCCTTAGGCATCCCCGGCGTGGGGGTGGCAACAGCCAAAGTGTTGGCCAAAGAATATACAAGCTTGCCTGCCTTTTTAGAGGCCATGCAAAAGGCTGCATCAAGCCACACCGATGACGCAGGTGTGCCGTGTGATCATCCGGCGTTGGCGGCGCTTAAATCGCTTTATGGCGTGGGGGACGTGATGGCGCAAGACATTGTGGCTTTTGTGGCCAGCCCGGCGAATCAAACAATGATCACAAACATGACGCAGCATGTGACTGTGCAGCCTTTTGCTGTTGAAGAAAAGCCTGAAAATCATGCGTTGTCAGGCAAAACCCTTGTGTTCACAGGCACGCTATCACTGCCACGAAAACAGCTTAAAGAGCGTGCCGAGCGTGCCGGCGCCTGGGTCACAACGGCTATCTCATCCAAAACAGATTTTTTAATCGCGGGCGCATCGGCTGGCAGCAAGTTGAAAAAAGCCGACGCCTTGAAGGTCAGTGTTTTAACCGAAAAAGCGTTTCTTGAGCTTTTAAACCCCTTTTAAAGGGGTGCGTTCGCTTTTCGTGTTTGATTGTAAAGATACCGCCCAAGGGCCCATTGTGATTTTGTGTGCAAAGCTTTTGTATGACGTGTGTGTTGCTTTTGTGCGTTCTGAAGGCGCTCCTCTAAATCAGCATGCTGTTGATCCATCTGATGAATGCGATCATAAAGCTGTGCATGCGCAGCTTTGCGTTCTTGCAGTTGTTGCGTAAGGGTGCTGTTTGTTGCGGCCACGTCGGCACAGTGTGCGGCCAGATTGGTGTACGCTTGTTGAAAGTTTTTAAGCTGTTGGCGCGCTTCTTCTGTGCTGTCAGCCCTTACAGGGTTTGTTAGCCAAAAGAGGCTACAGAAGGCCGGTAGAAAAGAGCGTCTCATTTGTGTGCCTTTCAAAGAATGTATGCGTGCTTATCAATTGTTGTGGGCATGAATCTTTTGCTCAATGTGCTTAAGCACTTTTGCGGCTTTCTTGTTCCAATACTGAAATTTTATTTGCATCAGGAGGGTTTCAAAATGGAGCTTCTTTTCTATAGCGTCTAAATGGTGTGTCTTTTTCTCTAGTGCAACAATCTCTTGCTGTAACGCCTGGTTGTGAGCTGATAAAGCTGAGCAAGATTTTGTAAGATCTTGTGCCAGCTGCTTGGCGTGTTCAAGCTGCTGCAGCGCGCCGGCCGACAAACCCTGTGGCGCTATCAAGGAGCAACAATAAAAAAGATAAGCACCGGTCATCTTTTTTGCATCAAACACAGCGGTTTCCTTTGCAAAGGGGCGTAATTTATTTTTATCTAAAAGATATAATTTTTGATTAATCAGCGCAGCGCAGGGTGTTTTTTGTCTCTTTTTCGGTTAAGTTCTTTGAGGATTCATTTGGCTTTGTAAAAAGATTGCTGTTTTTAAAGAGCTATTTTTTTGAATCGAATCAGTACAAAATAAGCACCATTTCTCTTATAAATAAATCTGTATAGAGCAAAAAAGGGGAGGGGTTGATGCTGTCGAGTAAAATTTTTTTTTGTGCCGTGACATGCTTGCTTTGTGTGTGGAGCGTGCCTTGTGGCTTTTTGCGTGCGACACCCGAAGAAAGCATACATGCACTTGAAAATGCACAAAACACGACTGTGTTGCAAGAGAACGTTCTTGAAAACGACGACTTAGAGACAATAGATGTGTCGTTGCTTGAGAGCATATGTTTTAACGACGCACCAGTCGCGCCTTTCGTGCAAGATACTTCATCGGCTTTGTGGCCAGCTGATGAGTGTGCCGCAACAGCGCCTCCACAACAAAATGTTCTGTTTTTTGATGGTGTGTGTTTTGATGACCAGCCCCTTGCAGCTTTCGCGCTGTCTTGTTACCAACAAGATCCCAAAGTGATCAAAAACTTGCAAAGCTTTATTGAAAAGCGCGTGCAGCATTGTGATTTTTGCCTCAAGCTTTTGTTTCCCCTTTGGATGAAAAGAAAAGCCGACCTTTCGATAGAAAACTTGGCCGAGCAATGCTTTAAAGGCTTCTCAATGCAGACTTTGCTTGATGGTTTTCGGCTTGCGCACTGTTTGCAAGACCAATTCAGTTTGCATTTAGAGCAAAGACAAACGTTAACAAGCATGACTTCTTTGATTGCACAGCTGTTTTATGAGGTGGGTGCGGCACCTGAGTCTTTTCATGTCATGCCTTGTGAGTTTTTGGGCAAACCTGCGGAAGATGCTTGGAAAAAGGGGCCTTTTTGGTGCGACAAAGAAGCTGTGGTCTCAAGCGCCTGTGTACGCCTGGCCCTTTTTTTTCGTGCAGAGAAACGCAACAAGGCGACAATGCGCTTCGTTCTTGCCCCTTTGTTGAAGGGGCTTTGTCTGTTGCAAGATAACGTGTCTCTTAGCGAACAGATGCAGCAATCTATGCTGTCGTTGTGTCATGCAACCAACACTTCTGCTGTGTAATTTGCGGTTTTTTCTTGTGGCGCATTTTTTTCCTTTGGGAGTTGTGTGTTTTTGGGTATACTCAAACGCAAATGTTCGAATGATTTAAAATAGGTCCACGCAATCAAATGGCTTTGAAAATACGGCTTGCACGTGCCGGCACAAAAAAACGTCCCTTTTATCGTCTTGTTGTTGCCGAGGCAACAGCGCCTCGTGATGGGCGTTTTGTCGAAAAAGTGGGCACGTACGATCCACGTTTGCCCAAAGATAACGCTGCCCGTGTCACATTGAAAGATGAGCGCATCAAGTATTGGCTTTCGGTTGGAACCAAACCAACCGAGCGTGTGGCCCTTTTGTTGGGGCAGGCAAAGCTGGCGCCAATGCCAGAACAGCCCAACCGTCCCATGAAGTCAAAGCCAAAGAAAAAAGCGCAAGAGCGTGCGCTTGAAAAGGCTGACAAAGAAAAAGCATTAAAAGAGGCGAAAGAGGCCGAGGCCAAAGCCAAAAAAGAAGCTGCCGCAGAAGCCAAAAAAGAAGCGAAAGCTGCCGCAGAGGCGCCGAAAGAAGAGGCTTCTGCAAAAGCTGAAACGTCCAAAGACAAAGCGGCTGAAGGTTAAATGAAAACCTAGAGGTGTGCTTTAGGTGTTCTCTTTGATCGCTGCGAAAAACGCGCCTGGGCCTTTGGTGCGTGTGCTGGGATAGAAAGAGGCGTTTTGACGACACTTTATCTGCATCTTACAACCCATGTGTTATCGTGGGCGGTAACGCGTGGCAAAAAAGCTAACGTTTTCGAAGTGCCCTGCAAGGGCCTCCCTCTTGAGTTGTCTGCGTTTGTGGTACCTGCTTTGCAGCGCTTTTTATCTGACAACCAGTTATCGTTGCATGATCTTGAAGCCGTTTGGATCACGCAGGGGCCGGGCTCGTTGACGCGTTTGCGTCTTCAGCAAACGATTGCAAAGGCTTTGCAAGTGGCCGCACCGCAAATTTCTGTTTATGGCGTTGATCTCATAGATGTGTGGTGCACTATTGCCACGGGTGCACAGCCTTATGGGTTTTGCGTTGATCTTTATAATGGCTCGCTTTTGTTGTCTGTTTTTGATCAGTCAACAAACGTGTCACGTCAAACAGTTGCCTGTCAAGATTTACCAGCGGCCTTAAAAACGCATCACGTGACAACCCTGTTCGGTGAAGAAACACACCTTGGTGTCATCAAAGGTTTTGTAAAGGATATGGTTTTGAAAAATATCACATCCTGTACCGCAAAGATGTTATCTTCGCATAAAGATATTTTGCAGAAGAGGATTGAAAAAATCTCTTGATATTTTGCTATAATTTTATTTAATTTTTGTGTACGCTATATTTTTTATCTTGAACAGGTAAGGAAAAACGGCTATAGATAGCTGAAAAAGAAGTATAATACAGAAGGCTTCATGTGTTTAATAGGTGATTTGGTGAGGTAATTTAGTTGGAAAATTTGTTAGATTTAGAGGAAAAAGAACAGGCGCCGGGTACAGTTTTGAACTTGGCAAGTGAGGTAGTGGCTGCCTATGTGTCCAATAATAATGTAAGCGCAGAGGAAGTGCCCGAGCTTTTATACCAAGTGTATAGAACGCTTAACCATTTAAAGCAGCATAAGCTGCCCATGCAGCACGGTGTGCTTGAACCTGCCGTGCCGGTGTCCGAGTCGGTGACGGATGATTATCTGGTGTGTCTTGAGGATGGCAAGAAGCTGAAAATGCTCAAACGCCACCTCAAGGCTGCGTATGATTTGACGCCAGAGCAATATCGCGAACGGTGGAGCCTGCCTGTGGATTATCCCATGGTTGCGCCCAATTATGCCAAAAAGCGCAGCACCTTGGCCAAGTTAAATGGCTTAGGTCAAACGGCTATGCAGCGCAATGTTAATTATATGTAGCGTTTGCAAGCGCTTTGCATAAAGCACCCTGCGGTTGCCAGGGGGACAACCGCGTGTTTGCCAGGGTCATGTTTTCATTCGCCTTTGTTTTAGAAAGCGTTTGCCTCAGATATTATTTGCGGCGATAAGTGCTTCGTATTGTTTCCTTTGATCGAGGTATTGCTTTTTTTGCTCTGGATCTTTTGTGATCTGCGCAAGGTGTTTTGGTACATAAAATGACAAAATGTCCTGATCTTCGATGACTGCGCCCTGTGCGTCACGCAGCTTCTTTCTGGACAGTTTGCGGTATGAGGGATCATGGGCCCGCTTAGCTAAGAAGACCTTTTTAGGTGTTGCGGGTTTGACGTTGTTTTGTGGCTTGACGGCGGAAGCCTTTTTGTTCTTTGGGTTGCCGTTCGTCGTATGTGACTTGAGCGCTTCTTGTACACCGTTTTCCTGTTTTGTTTTTTTAACCGGATCGGTTGTGTGTTCAGCAGCCGGCCGCTTTCGGTGGGCAGGCACGGCATCACGTGGCGTTTTGTAATCAGCATGGCCCTTCTGAAGTGCTTGCGTATCTTGCACGATTTTGTGTCTAAAATGTTTTTCAATGTCTGCTAAAGAAGTTTTGATGTTGTGCTGCAGCGAGGCTTTGGGTGCACCTTGTTGACGTAATGCGTCTGGCACATCTTTGGTAAAGCATAGATAGAACAAAGGTTTTGTGTCCTGTGTATAGTTGTGTGCGTGGCGTATCACTTTTTCCCATTCTGCTTCTGTCTCGTTTTCTGTTGTGAATTTTGGAGAGCATGAAAAGGAGCAAAAAGCTTTGTTTGCAAAATAATTTCCATGAGAGGTGCGAAGAACGGGTTTCAGTTGCCCTAGCTCCCTGATCTTTTTATCCTTGCTTAAAAATATTTTGGATAGATCCGTAACGGCTGTGCGTTTTCCAATAAATGTTAGACAAGATAATGGTAGAGAGGCCACCTGATCATCTTCATAGGTGATGTGAAGGGACTTATCGGGATGAGCGGCTTCAGACAAATGGGAGGAGAGTTTGTTAAAATTCCACTGGTAGTATTTGCCAACAAAAGGGCTGGCTGTCAAGTAAAAACAGTGCACAAGACAGAAAATACATAGTAAATAAGCGCGCATAGAAAAGTTTTATTGGGTGAGTATTTTGTTCTTTTTTGACACGTTGCCATTTTTTTCTCTTGACAGAGTGGTATATGCATCAAAAATCAGGCAATTTTTAAAACTAAAAAAAAGATGTAGCGTTTTTGTCTATTCTTTTAAAGATGCCAAGAACGGCAGCGTGTGGTGGGGGCAGTGATGGCTTCAGGGGGTTGCCTGTTGCACCAAGGCCTCATAGCGCTCTCTAAGGGCTTTAAGATGAGGAATATGACAAAGATGTTTGGGAACATGCAGTGATAGCACCATCTCGGCATCGATGTCCAAAGCCTTTTGATTATCCAAGGCATGTGTGCTGGATTCGGGCAACGGGGGCAAGGCATCCGGTATAGTGGTTGATGTCACCTCGTTTATTTGCAAGGTGTGCGTTTGATGTAAAACGTGACGTTCTTTTTTGTGTGACGACTTCTTGCCAGATTTTCTGCGTTTTGTTTGGGTGTTCTCTTTATTTTTTGCGGCGCGCGGCCTTAAAGTGCACTGTTGCCTAAGGTGCTTCCTATCTTGCTTGATTTGATATCCAAAAAATGCATAAACGTTAGCCACAAAGTGCTTAATGTGTGTGGCTGATAAAAGGGTTTGGCCGCCTTGTTTGCGTAGAACACGTGGAATCTTTTTTTTAAAACAAAGACAAAAAAAAAGTTGTGGTGTTTTGTTGTGATGCTGCGCTTGTTGTACAGCCAGCTCCCAGTGATGCGCAATGTTTTTCCTGCTTGTAAGGGCTTTGGGACAGGTAAAAGAGCAAAAAGCTGTGTGAGCTGCATAGTTTTTTTGTGGGGTGCACAGTAACGGTTGTCGCGCACCTAAGCTTGCAACCGTTTGGTTTGTGTTTAAAAACACTTCAGATGGGTCCATAAGAGCCGCACGCTTTCCAATAAAGCATAAAGACGGCAACTTGTAGGTAAAAAGCTTGTTCTTGTTTTGCAACATATAAAGCACGGGCTCATTGCACGCGTATTCCGTCACATTCGGGGGTGGTTCTTCAAAGTACCATTGGTAACAACCGTCCCGATGCGCTGTTGCGATCAGCGACAGGCAGTGAACCATACAAAGAAAAAGCAAGCTGGTTTTCAACACAAGAAGTTTTTTGGTAAAAGTTACCCTGTAGAGATATCAGTTTTTAACTAAAAAAGACAAAAAACATTGAGCAAGTTTAGTTATTCTCTTCTTGCTTGCGAGCGCAAAGTTTATAACTTAGTGAAAAAACTTGTTGGCGTAGGCGCATATAGGTTTTGCGCATGCGCTGCAGTTGCCGCTCTTCTGTTTGAATGGTGCGCAGCAGATTATCGATGACAGCGATCAGCGTACAATCAAGATTATACTTTTCTTTAAGCGCCCCCCCATGTGCGTTTTGGTAGTGCAAATGGTTGTTCAAAAGGTACAACAAAGCGGTCCAGCGCGAGCAGGTATTGCGCAGTTGTTTTAAGGCGCTACGCTTTTCTTCGATGCGCTTTTTAAAAGCCCAGCGTGCCTCGCTGCTTTCATCATAAAGGGCCTGCAATGTTTCAAGGTCATCGGTTTCGTTGTCGGCTAAAACATTGAGTGGAAAAGCGCTTAAAGCCATCAGCAAGCACACAACATGCCAAGGCTTTTTGCCTTTTAACAGGGGGTTTGTTTGAAAGCGTTGTTTAACATTACCGTACCACATCACAAACACAGCCTATCACAACAAAGCGGTTACACCACCATCATCGAGGGGTCTTCGATAAAGTCTTTGATTTTGTTTAAAAACAAAGCCGCTTGCACGCCGTCTACAAGACGGTGATCAACCGAAAGGGTTAAAGTGGCTTGTTGTTGGGCAACCACTGCATTATTCGCGTCAAAAGCAGGAACCTTTCGCATGGCACCCACCGCCAAAATGCCGCTTTGTGGGGGGTTAATAATGGCCGAAAACACATTGATGCCAAACATGCCCAGGCTTGAGACCGTGAAGGTGCCGCCCTGAAACGCATCGGGCTTTAAGCCGCCTTCGCGTGCGTCTTTGGCCAGTGTTTTCATTTCTTTTGAAAGTGTACGGATATTTTTTGTCTCGGCCGATCGAATGACAGGCGTGATCAAGCCTTTGTCAAGCGACACAGCAACGGCCAAGTCAACCGTTTCATAAAGGCGAATGCCTTTTGAAGACCAGGCGCTGTTGCAAGAAGGGATTTCCTTCAATGCCTGGGCCGTGGCCTTCAGTACAAAGTCGTTGATTGAAAGTTTGACATCCATCTTTTTCAGAATGGTCTGGCGCAAGCGCAAAACGGCATCCATCGACACATCAAGCGACAGATAAAAATGGGGCTGTGTTGTTTTTGAAAGGCACAACCGATCGCCAATGACCTGACGCATGCCTGTGATGGGCTCAAGCTGAAAGGGCGGCTCGTAGCCCGAAAAGTTCTCTTCAGCTGTGCCCTGTACACGCGGCGGCGCCATGGCGGGGGCGCTTGCGGCTGTGGTTTGAGAGGCGGCTTGAGAAGTGGTTTGAGGGGTGCCTTGTTGCAAAGCGGCTTCAATATCACGTTTGACCACGCGGCCGTAAGGGCCCGAACCTTTGATGGTCTCTAAGGCCAGATTGTGCGATTCGGCCAGTTTGCGTGCCAGGGGCGACGCTTTTGAGGGCGCCGATGTATTGGCAGCCGCAGGAACATCATCTGTTTGTGGGGTGCTTGCTTGCGGTTGTGCGTCAGTCTCTTTGGCAGGCGCTTGCGTGTTGCCTGCCGCTGGCGTTGCGGTGCTACCGATGGTTTCTAAAAAGGGCGCAAGGGCGCTTTCGTCTTCGCCATCTTCAAGCAAAACAGCAATGGGCGTGTTAACGGCCACATTTTGCGCGCCTTCCTCAAGCAGCAAGGCGCCCACCGTTCCTTCGTCAACGGCCTCAACCTCCATGGTGGCTTTGTCGGTTTCAATGTCGGCCAGCATGTCGCCTGCTTCAACCGTGTCGCCCTTTTTTTTGTGCCATTTTACAAGGTTTCCCTCTTTCATCGTGGGTGAAAGAGCAGGCATCAAAATCGAGATGGGCATCGTGTTAACATCCTTTGCAAAAGATACGTTGGTTGCGGCAGCAGAAGGCAACCTTTATGTTTTGTAGCATACCTGAAGGCAGGCCTCAACAACTTGTTTTGTTTGGGGCAACGCCAGCTTTTCAAGGTTTGCCGCATAAGGCATGGGCACATCCGCGCCGGTCACGCGAAGGGGGGCGGCATCCAAGTCAAAAAAAGCCTCTTCGTTCAAAACAGCTATGATCTCGGCGCCAATGCCACCAAAGGGCCAGCCCGTTTCAACGCTAACCAAGCGGTTGGTCTTTCTAACTGATGTTAAGATTGTTTGCTTGTCTAAGGGGCGCAGGGTGCGCAAGTCGATAACCTCGGCTTTCACGCCTTTTTCAGCCAGCGCATCGGCGGCTTGTAGGGCGTGCACCATACCATATGAAAAGGCCACTAAGGTCACATCACTGCCCTCACGCACCACATGGGCTTTGCCGATGACGTCAACGGCCTCATCGCTGTTAGCGGCGGCTGTGTGCATATCAAACATCTCGCCATAAAGGCACTCGTGCTCTAAAAAGACCACAGGGTTCAGGTCACGAATGGCGGCTTTTAAAAGGCCTTTGGCGCTGGCTGCATCATAAGGTGCAATCACTTTAAGGCCCGGGCAGCTGGCGTACCAGTTGGCAAAGCATTGCGAATGCTGCGCGCCCACTTGAACGGCAAAGCCATTGGGGCCTCTGAAAACAATAGGGCAGGTCATCAGACCGCCTGACATATAGTGTGTTTTTGCTGCCGAGTTTATAATGTGGTCGATGCCCTGCATGGCAAAGTTAAACGTCATAAACTCAACAATGGGTTTAAGGCCACCAATGGCCGCACCCACACCAAGGCCTGCAAAACCGCTTTCGGTGATGGGGGTGTCCACCACACGCTTGGCGCCAAATTCTTGTAACAAATCGCGGCTT
This sequence comes from Holosporaceae bacterium, assembly GCA_049607645.1. GTDB lineage: Bacteria > Pseudomonadota > Alphaproteobacteria > Holosporales > Hepatobacteraceae > JBAJNL01. Next base: position 276,014 of record JBMYWS010000001.1, read on the forward strand.
ACCTTGTAAGCGCCTTGGTATTCGGCGACTTCTTCGCCCATTAAAAAGACGGTCTCATCGCGCCGCATTTCCTCAGCCATGGCATCACGAAGGGCATCACGTAAAGCAACTTGTGTCATTGTCCCTCTCCATCACGCAAAATATCAGTATAAAGCTCGCTTTCTGGTGGAAGGGGTGCATCCTTTGCAAAAGCCACCGCTTCTTTCACAATATCTTTCGCGCGGGTGTCGAGCGCTTTCAATTCATCTTCTGGCACCTTGTGTTCTGCCTTCAAACGCTGTTGCAACAGTGTAATGGGGTCACTGTTGGTTTTAACACCATCCACTTCCTCTTTGCTGCGATAAAGGGCCGGATCAGACATCGAATGGCCGCGGTAGCGGTATGTTGTCATCTCAAGCAAAACGGGATGTCCTTTGCGGGCCGTTTTAAGGGCGCGCTCAAAGGCCGAGATGACGGCGATAATGTCCATGCCATCCACTTTTTCACCCCAAATGCCAAAAGGCTCGCCGCGACGCCACAGGTCTTCCGATCGGGCGCATGCGCGCTTTGTAGAAGTGCCCATGCCATAGCCGTTATTTTCGATCACATAAATAACGGGCAAGTTCCAAAGACTGGCCATGTTAAACGATTCATAGACTTGGCCTTGGTTGGCGGCGCCATCGCCCATAAAAGTCAGGCAAACACCGTTATCTTCTTTGTATTTGTGTGAAAAGGCCACGCCCGTGCCCAAAGGCACCTGTGCGCCCACAATGCCATGACCGCCCAAAAAGCCTTTTTCAGGGTCAAACATGTGCATCGAGCCGCCTTTGCCTTTCGAGCTACCCTCAAAGCGGCCCGTAAGCTCGGCCATCACGCGTTTGGGATCCATACCCGTGGCCAGCATGTGGCCGTGATCACGATAGGCGGTCACAAACGTATCTTGTTCTTGTTTGGCTTCAACGGCGCCAACGGCAATAGCCTCTTGGCCAATATAAAGGTGACAAAAGCCGCCGATGTGGCCTTGGCCATAAAGTTGGCCTGCACGTTCCTCAAAACGCCGAATCAGCAGCATTTGCTCTAACAATCTTTTTAAAGTTGCCGTATTGGGCGCAACGGCTTTTTTGGCAGCCGTTTGTTGCAAGGGTTGCTGCGGCGTTGATTTTGATTTCAAAAGAGCCTCTTTCAGATGATAACGTACCATGTGCGTCTCTCTTCAGCATAAACACGTAACACCAACAATGACTTAAAAACGCCTGTAAGGCAAGACCTCTACTTGGTACGCAAGACATGGTCACAATTTTTGTGTGAGTCAATGCAAAAAGACATTATAAGACATCGCGCAGCTAAACAGTTTTTATCTTTATTTGGTAAAAATAAGTTTTAAGTCTTTTTTTGACTGTTGCGAACAGGCTGGTGCGTGTTTCTATGGTCGCCCTAAGAGCCAATCTGTCCAAGATTGCTGTTGTTTGTTTTCTTCAGGCTTGGCAGATGGTGTGTCTTCTTCTTGCGACTCTTTATCTTCTTCAACCACAGCAGCATCCAAGTCACTTACTTTCTTGGGTGTCTCTTGCGCCTCTGGTGCGTCAGCGGTTCCTAATTTATCTGATGTGCTGGAAGGTGGTTGTTGTGGGGGGTCTTCAGCTTTTTTCTCTGGCTTTGTTGTGGTTTCTTGTTTGGGCGCTGGCGTCTCTGTGGGGGTGCTCGGCATCCAACTGTCAATGTAGGCACCAAAGGCGGCCATCATGCCTTGATCCGCTGTGGCATCAGTGGTGTCGATAGACTTGGTCGACTCGCTTGCGTCTTGCAGTTTTGGGTCTGCTGTGCTGGCTTGTGTTTGAGAGTTTTCTTCGTGGTGAGCTACATCGGCAACAGAAGCGGTGCCAACAGTTGCACCAGCAGCTTTTGCTTCTTGCGGTATGGTTTTGCGAAGCCCGAGTTTGTTGTTTGTGCCTTTCCATGCGCTTCTTACCCTAAGGGCTATTCTTTTGAGCTTTGAGTAACGCCTACTCACTGCGTCGACGTTTTTTTGGATTGCTTTTTTTTGTGCTGCGCTTATTTCTTCTTCTGGCTTGTCCAGGGTTTGTTGATCTGCCTGTAAACGCTGCGATATGTTTTGATAATCTTCTTTGTTAATTTTTTTTTTGTCTTTCAGTGTTTCTAAGCGACCAAGCGCTTGTGCAACCTTGTTTAATAATTTGCCTCGTTCGTCTTTTGATAGTGTTCTGCCAGGGTCTGAAGCAGCCTGCAGGCAGAAAACAGTCATGAGCAACACGCTCAGACATAACAAAAAAACGATTGGTCGAAAAAGACTTGTTTGCACGAGCTAAGCTTCTGAGTAAAAAGTGTGATTCCTTTTTTGCCAGCAAAATAGGTGCCAAGTGGCTTGCATCAAGGAAGAGTCTTTACAAGGTGTTCAAAAGGTGCACCATCTAAAGTTAAGTACATCGCTTTAAAAAGCAGGCCCTTTCATGAATGCGAACAAGACGCCATCGTCAGATAGCGAAAAAGCGCCAACTCAAAAAGATGCCACGCACAAAGAGGGTGGTCTCAAAGCGCCTCAGCGCGCGCCCATTCCTTTTGAAGATCCGCTTTACTATGACGAAGCCGATTTTGAAAAAGAGCTGCGTCGCGTGGCGGACATTTGTCACACCTGTCGGCGCTGTTTTAATTTGTGTAAAAGCTTTCCAAAGCTTTTTGATGCGTTTGATACCTCGAAAACAGGCGAGGTCGACAGCTTAACGCGTGAAGATTTTCAGCCCGCCATTGATGCCTGCACATTATGCGATATGTGCTTTATGGTTAAATGCCCTTATGTGCCGCCGCATCCCTTCAATATTGACTTTCCCAAGCTGATGCTGCGTGCACGTGCTATTGAAGCGCGTAAAAAAGGCATTGGCTTTGCAAAAAATCAGCTCACCAAAACCGATCGTAATGGCTCTTTGGGGTGTAAGGCCTCAGGCTTGGCGAACTGGGCGACCAAAACAAGCAACAAATTGACGCGGCCAATCATGGAAAAAGTGACGGGTGTGGATCAAAGGGCGGACTTGCCTCATTTTGAGAAGAAAACTTTTGATAAGGAAGCTGTGACTGCAAAGCCAAACCCCAAAGCGCCCGGGTTTGGCGAAAAAGCCGTGTTGTACACCACGTGCTTTGTTAACTATCATAATGCAGCCATTGGGCAAGCGGCGCTTAAGGTTTTAGCGCATAATGGCATTGATGTTGAGGTGTTTTACCCGGGATGTTGTGGCATGCCGCGCCTTGAGCAAGGTTGCGTTGAAGAAGTGGCGCTTAAAGCCAAGCGTTTGTCGCAACAATTGCATGTCTTCGCCGAAAAAGGCCTGCCGATTATAACCTTGGTACCTTCGTGTACGTTGATGATCACGCACGAGTGGCCCCTGCTGCACCCAAAGGATCTGGTGATTCAAAAAGTGGCAGAATCGACGCAGGATATCACTACATTTTTGGTTGCGCTTTCAAAGCGCAAAGGACTTTCTGAAGGATTAAAGTCTGTTGAGGAAGGTGTTACGTTGCACATTCCATGTCATGCCCGTGCGCAGAACAAAGGGCGTCAGGCCGAGTTGTTGCTGCGGCATCTGCCGAATACATCGCTTAACACGCTTGAGCGTTGCTCGGGTCACGGCGGCTCGTGGGGCATCTTTAAAGAGAATTTTCAAGATGCGCTTGATGTGGGCAAGCCCGTGATGCGCGGTATTACAAAAGACAACAAGACACGCGTTGTGTCGGAATGCCCCTTGGCGGCGGCGCATTTAAAGCAGGGCGTTGATCTGCTGTCTGAGAATAAGAAGACAGGCCAGCAGACCTCTCAGCCGGTGACGCAGCCCGTGCCAGGGGGTGGCACATCGTGTGCAAGTGGCACGCCTTGTCAGGGGTCGTCTTGCCACACGCTTTCAAAGGCGGGGCAAACGTTCGAGCATCCCATTGTGCTGATGGCGCGTGCCTGGGGATTGTGTGCCTAACAAGCAAAGATTGTGTGCAGGCATGTCTTTTGCAACAGGTTTCAAAAATGCTGCGTTGTTCTTTGTATGCAATACACACTGTTAAGCTTTTTACTGTGGCTTACCTTCTCTGACCATTTGTTTTCTGCTTCTTCTTTTCAACAGACGGCTGATCAATTGATGCGACAAGTTGAAAACGCCATCAATGAACATGAGCAATCACGTCTTCAAGCGGAGCAAAAGCGTGATAAAGACAGCATGATTGTTCATGAAGCTGGAAAAATTACGGGAGAACAGCTTAAAAAAGAGCTATCAAGCTGTACAACCGGTCCTGATAATAAATATGCTAAAAAAGAGACATGTGTTGCTGTTTTCAAAAAAACGAGGCGTTTCTTAGGAGTTGATCCCAGCAAAAGCTTATCTAAAAACTTAGGACGCCAGCTGCGCAAAGGGGCCAGCAAAGGGAAAAAGAAGGGGAAAAGAGCAGGGCAAAAGATGCGTGGGTGGTTTTCTTCATCTTATAAGAAAAAGACCAAACAAAAGGCGGCAGACACAAAGACAAGGGAGGATCAGTGGAAACAAAAAAGAGATGCTGGTTTGAAGTCACACCCGCAAGATGCAAGAAAAACCGAGCAACCATTACCACAGAGCACCACGGGCAGTGCGTCATCCATACCGCCGGCAGCGCCTCCTCCTCCGCCTGGTGGTATGCCGCCGCCGCCACCACCAACGGCGCCTCCGCCACCATTGTCGGGTGCTGGGCAAGCTAAGACAACAGGTGCTGGTGGGTTGGCAGCCGAGCTTGGGAACGTTCAGTTGAAAAAGGCTCCTAGCGACAGCGCGCCCGCTAAGACAAATCCACGAGATGACTTGATGAAGGAGATTCAATCGGGCAGTGCTGAATTAAAGAAAGTAGACCAGGATCAGCAAAAGCCACCGCCTGAAAAGCCTGAGGGGTTGGCTGGGATGATGGCACAAGCTATGGATGATCGGCGCCCCAGTGTTGCTCTCAGCGATAGTGAAACTGACAGGAGCGATTGGAGTGATTCGGATGATGAAAGTGATGCGAAGGATACAGGGCGTAAAAGTGACTCAGGGATAAGCTCGGGCGATGCGAATATGGATCCAAAGCAACGATCCACACATTACACAACACAGCGCAGAAAGGAAAGAGCGCAAGAGCTGAAAAAGCCACCATTGCCGCCGAAACCGCAAGAGAAGCCCAAACCGGTGAAGGCAGCAGACGATGATCTGCCGCCCCCGCCCGATTGGTTATAAAATAAACACTCGTCCACAAAGTGCGGGCGCGTGGTGGAATGAAGATCATTAGCGCAAGATATTGTAAAAAAGTCAAAAAAGGTCGTCAAAAACCCAAAGAAGACAAATAAAGAATTGAATTTGCCTTTGTTTTACTGATATGGTGGATACAATATTGTAAAACAGGTTTTTTTTTTGCGTGCAAAAAGCGTCTTCCTTTTTTGATAAAACGATTCCGTTACATTTTAATCTAAATGTCCGTCGTGTGGTGCGCGCTTTGGCTGTGACTTTGTTGCTTTATAGCACGTATGTGGTGACTCACTATACCTATATTTTTTTCACGCACTTTCGTTTTTATGGCCCCTTGCAACAGATAAGTACGTGGATGCCAGGCAACCAAAATGCACACAAAAAACGCGTCATGCTTGTTTTTCCCTATGGCTGGTGTGGGGATGAAAACACGGCTCATTACATGCAGCGCGCTTTTGCAAAAAAGGGGGTGAGTGTTGTAACTTGCAATGTTGACCCATCTTACAATCGAAAATCGCACAGGCCTGTTTATAAACTGGCAAAGTGGGTGAACGCCTGGCTTCAAACAGAGTTTCTTGTTTTTTTAACTTTAGACACACAGGATCCAGATTGTTTGGGTGGCTCTTATCGTTATGTGGGCACGTGGGCCGTGAATAATCTGAAGCATTTGCGTTTGAATACAAATTTTTATCAACACTACAGCGGCTATTTGCATGGCGGCGAAGTGGGTTGGGTTAAAGAGCGCCTTAAGATACTGGCACCGCAAGACCCTAAAGCTTTTGTGTTTGTACCGCTGTCAGTTAACAGAACAGGTGTAAAAGAACCTGCAACGCCCCGTAAGATCTTTTGGTGTGGTGGGGCGTGGGATAACGCGCGTGCGAAGACTTACTTACCTTTTTGGAAAAAGTTGGTTCAAAACAATCAGATTAACATTTATGGCCCCAAGCATGTATGGCGCAGAAAGCAGTGGCGTTTTGCACGTGGGTGCTATAAAGGTTTTCTGCCTTTTGGCCAGCCCGACTTGTTTGTACAAAAAATGCGTGATGCGGGCATTGTGTTGTCACTGCATGCGCCCGAGTTTATTTTAATGAAGACAACAACCAATCGTGTAATGGAAGGGGCGGCTTCTGGTTGCCTTGTGATTTCGGACAAACATCCTTTTGTGATGAAGCACTTTAAAGACTCGGTGCTTTATGTGGATCAAACCAAGTCACCGCTTGAGATGTATCAGCAAATCCAAGCACATCTTGCCTGGATTCAAAAGCATCCCGACCTTGCGAAAGAGAAAGCGTGGCGGGCGCATCAGATTTTTAACCAGCATTTTGCTATGGATCTTTTGATCGATAATCTTTTAAAGGCACACGCCCAGCTTAAAGCCAAAGAGGCTAAGGCAAAAAATTCCCTTAAAGCGATGACTTAAAAAGCGCATCTGTCTGACCTTCTTAGACATGTTTGCAATATGATACGCGCTAAAGCAACCGTGGTTTCCACCGCGGCACATTGGACGACATTCAATCTTCGATTTTTTGTGTGTCTTGTTTGGCTGTAACGCTTGCTTTTAAGGCACAATAAACCAAAACAATACAAAATTTTATTCTTTTTGCAAGACAGGCTTAAAGTAATTAAGTCAGATTTACAGAAAATTAAAGGCACAAATGTTTTACTGTGAAAGCTCTTAGAAAGGGAAGAATAGGTTTTGTTTAATGGTTGAAAGCATCCAACATGTTCTCTCGCGTGTACGCAAGCCGCGTGTACAGATTACGTACGACGTTGAAATAGGCGACGCGATCGAGAAAAAAGAGCTCCCCTTTGTTGTGGGGATTATTGCAGATCTTGCAGCGAAAAGTGAAAAAAAGCAGCTTCCTTTAAAAGAGCGCAAGTTTGTTGAAATTGATCGAGACAACTTTAACAACGTGATGGAAGCGTTGTCACCACGTCTTGCGTTTTCGGTGAAAAATGTCATGGGCGCAAGTGCAGCAGCCTCTGGCGATAAAAAAGAAGCACCTAAAAAAGATGCAAAAGCTGATGCCAAAAAAGATGCAAAAGCCGACGCTAAAGAGGGTGATGCAAAAGAATCTGCGGCCGACAGTGGCGATATGCTGGGCATCGAGCTTGTCTTTTCATCCTTTGACGATTTTACGCCCATTGAAGTGGCCAAAAAAGTTCCTGTTTTGGCCGAAGCCTATGACAAGCGTGTTAAATTAAACGACCTTGTAGGGCGCGTGGATGGTAACGATGATTTTGTGGCAGGTTTGCAAACAATCATTGATGATGGCGCACTGGCCAAAAAAGTTGCTGAAGAGGCGAAAGAGGGTGCCAATCCCGCAGAAACCGATAAAATCTTAGAGTCAGGACGCCTTTTGGCACGCGCCACCGAAGAGGAAAAAGCGCACTTAAGGCGCTTGGTACAGGTGTTTGCTGCCGAGTTAAGTCTTTTGAGTCAGCCACCGCAAGGTGATGTGTACTTCTTTGTTTTGCAGCGTGTGGCGGCTTTTGACAAGCAGCTTTCCTTGCAGTTAGATGAAATCTTGCATCATCCAGACTTTCAGGCCCTTGAGGGCAGCTGGCGTGGCTTGCACTACCTTGTGTCAAAAACAGAAACAAGCACGCGTCTTAAGTTGCGTCTTCTACAAATTTCATACAAAGAGTTTGGCGATGACTTGCAAAAGGCCGTTGAGTTTGATCAAAGTCGCCTGTTCAAAAAGATCTATGAGGAAGAATATGGCACTTTTGGCGGCCATCCTTACTCATGCTTGGTTCTGGACTTTGCATTCGAGCGTACAGCCAAAGACATGGATGTTTTGGCCAAGTTTGCAGGTGTGGCGGCGGCAGCCCATGCGCCAGCTTTGATTCCAGCGCATCCGTCGTTGTTTGGTTTAGAGTCTTTCCGTGACGTGTGCACGCCCCGTGACATGGCTAAGATTTTTGAAAGCTCTGAGTTCATTAAATGGAACAGTTTTAGAGACAGCCCAGATTCACGCTATACAACCTTTGTGCTGCCGCGCGTTTTAATGCGTCCGCCTTATGGTAAAAGCTCGTGGCCTATTGACGAGTTCGATTATGAAGAGCAAGTTGATGGCGCAACCAACGAAAAATTCTGCTGGGGTAATCCGGCGTTTGTGTTGGCCGAGCGCATTACAAAAGCCTTTGCGCTTCACAGCTGGACAGCGGCGATTCGCGGCGTTGAAGGCGGTGGCCTGGTAGAAGATTTGCCGGCTTACACCTTTAAAACCAACAGCGGTGATACCGAGCTTAAGTGCCCCACCGAGGTGATTATCACAGATCGGCGTGAAAAAGAGCTAAGCGACTTGGGTTTTTTAGCCTTATGCCACTGTAAAGGTACAGACTATGCGGCTTTCTTTGGCGGGCAATCCGTTCAAAAGCCCAAAAAGTATAATACAGATGATGCCAATGCCAACGCATTGATTTCAGCGCGTCTGCCTTATGTTTTGAATGCCTCACGCTTTGCGCACTATGTCAAATCCATTATGCGTGATAAGGTGGGCAGCTTTATGGAGCGCGCCGATGTGCAGCGTTATCTTCAAACCTGGCTTGCGCAATATGTGTTGCTTTCGGATATGGCCGACCAAAACGCCAAATCCAAATACCCCCTAAGAGAGGGTAAGGTTGTGGTGGTTGATGAGCCTGGCAAGCCCGGATCATACAAAGCTGTTTTGTTCTTACGCCCGCACTTCCAACTTGAAGAGCTAACGGTATCGCTGCGTCTTGTGGCCAAGATACCCGAGTCTGTTGGTTAGGAGGTGAATTGTGGAGCAAGGTGCTTTAGAAAAGTTTCTTGACAATGCCCGCGGACGTTTTGATAAATACGTTCGCGAAATTGTTGAGGGAGAAAAGGAAGCTCTGCCCAAGGTGATGTTTAAGGTCACTGTGGATGGAAAAGTCAAAACCGAATCGTCTATTGAAAAGTTCAAGGAGCATGCGGAAGCGTTTTATTACTTTCTACCCATGCGTCGTGGATCAGATGGTGTATCGAGTAAAAAAATTCTTCAAGGTGGATCAGGCCTTCTTTACGCAAACGCCGATGCACTGGTTAAGCTTGAATATACAACGATCACGTTTAAAGGATTTATTTTTGAGCTGCAGATTGTTGAAACGCAAAATGTCAACGACGTGGCATCAGAGCGTAAAGTATTTACTTTAAAGGATTGTGAGATTATTGCGCACCCAGAAAAATTAGGGGAAAGCACGATGCTTGTTGCCTTTGAATACAATAAGTTCGAGACCAAAAACACAAAAGCTGATCCCGAAACAGGAAATCCTGGCGGTGCAAAAGATGCTGTGGAGTATGATTTTGCTAAGGGATCGGCTGGATGATGATGTGTGTGAAGGGTTGATGTTGTTAAAGGAGGTGTATTGTGGATTTTGAGAAGATTGTTGCGTTAGAAGATCAGGTCGAGTCGATTTTTGATAGTTCGGTCAAATCGGCAACAACAGGGCCACGTACAGGTTTTCCACCTTATGTTTTTAACATAAATATGGATAAAAAGGATCTGACAAGCTCGGACCTTGAAGGCTATGAGATTTTTGGACGTTCATTTTACTTTCATATGCCGGTAAGTAGAACCTCTGCAGGGCCAAGCGCAGGTAAGACAATCAAAGGTGGCGTTGTGGTGGTGTATGTAGATGCGCGTGATCTTTTAGAGGTTGAATACACCACAATGTTTGTGAAAGGACTTCTTTTTGATCTTGCGGTGATTGATCCCCATAATGTGAATGACACGAAGTCGACAAGAAAAGGCTTTGTGTATAAGGGTTGCTCGTTTGTGACACACCCCATACCCTTTACGGATAACTGTAAGGCCATTGTATGTGAGTATGAAGCGGTCCAGGCGCAAAGCGGCCTTATTGATGAAGAAACAGGTGATCCTAAAGGCAACACAGATGTTATTGATAATTTTAGTTTTTCTGAAGGTGGCGTGACAAAATAAGTTGCAAGGAGCATAAACGGTGGGGGTGCGGGCACTTTTATCACAACGTTTAGGGCGTGAAGGCGCAACCTATGACAGATCAGGTTCTTTTGCTCTTGTTGAAAAGGTGCTGTGGATCAAGATCGATATCAAGGGGCTTGAGCTTCATGATGTCATTCGCCTTGAAGGGGAAGAGGAACTCTCGACCCCTTTTTTGTTTACACTGCTTGTGCGGCAAGAAGCCGATAAAAAGATCCCCAAAGATATCTTAGGCACACCGGCGTCACTTACTTTTTTGGGCGCCAAGGGCAACCCGCCTAAGCCAGACAAGCCGCGGCGCTTTTTTCATGGCTTTGTATCTGATATGCGCGAGCTTACGCAGCCGGCTAGCGATAAAGATAACGGCAAGCGTTACAAGATTTTACAGATCGAGCTGCGGCCACATTTTTGGTTTTTAAAAAACACGCGCGATAGCCTGATTTTTCAAAATGAAACGGCGTTTGATATCGCAAAGAAACTGCTTAAAGAGTACGACGTTAAAATCAAGGACGCCACAAAAAGCGCCTACACCACAAAGCGTCTTTTTTGTGTGCAGTATAAAGAAAGCTATTTTGATTTTATCTCACGCCTTTTAGAGGAAGAAGGCATTGGATATTATTTTGCGCATGCTGAAAAAGAGCACACCATGGTGCTTTTTGATAAAAATGATCAGGGTGAGTCGGCTAAAACGCTCTTTGTTTATAAAGAAGCTTCGGCGCGCTTTGAAAAAACAGATCCTGATGTTTTGTGGTCTTTTGAAAAACGCACACAGCCGGTGGCCACAGAAGTGGCGCTGAATGATTACGCAGCCGACAAGCCCACCCAAAAGCTGATGACGCCACGGCCGGGAAAGAAAAGCAAGTTGCTGGCTTTCAAACATGCGCTGAAACATTACATACATACGGCGTTTTTCTGTGAAGAAAAACAAGGAAAAACGCTTGCCGAAAACCGCATTCAATCTCTTGAATGGCCCGCGGTTTTAATGTATGGACACAGCACGTGTTTAGAGTCGTCACCGGGCACCATTATCGAAACACAAAAATGTCCTGACAAGGCATTGAATACCAAGTATCTTGTGGTGCGCGCGCGGCATAGTTACGGTGTGGTGGGTGAGGATGTCTTGCAAGGCAATATGTTCACAGCCTTGCCCATGGATGTGCCGTACCGAGCACCTTTGCAACGCGAGCGTCCCAAAGCAGAAGGCCCTTTAACGGCTACCGTCACGGGACCTGAAAAGGAAGAGATTTGGTGTGATGAGTTTGGCCGCATCAAAATCAAATTTCATTGGGATAAGAATGAAAAAAATGACGATACAACTTCTTGCTGGGTCAGGGTTTTAACCTCGCTTGCCGGCAATGGCTGGGGAAGCTTTGTGTTGCCACGTGTGGGTCAAGAGGTTTTGGTGCACTTTGAAGAGGGCGATATCGAGCGCCCCATTGTGATTGGTTGCTTGTATAACGGCGATAACAAGCCGCCTTATGACAAGAACACCAAAACCATGAGCAGCTTTAAGACGCGCTCGACCAAAAAAGGTGAAAAAAGCACAAAAGATAACTTTAACGAGCTGCGCTTTAATGATGCTAAAGGCGAAGAAGAAATCTTTTTGCAGGCTGAAAAAGATACGGTCACCCTGATTAAGAACAAGAAAACCGTTACCATTGAGGATAGCAACTTTGAAACAACCCTTGTCTCGGGCGACAGAAAAACCATTTTGAAAGCCGATAAAACAAAGGACAAAAAAGAAGGCACAGGACACGACAGCCTCACGCTTGAAAAGGGCAACCGCACCATTGAGCTCAAAAAAGGCCACTTAAGTACAACCCTTGGTGAGGGGAATGAGACTTTCAAGATTACCAAAGGCGATCAAACGTTTACCATTGATGCGGGCAGTCAAACAATCACCATTGGTAAAAACCGCACCACAGAGGTTAAAAAAGACGACAAATTAACCATTAAGGGTGGTTGGACAATTAAGGTGGATGGTGAACTAAAGTGCACCGCCACAAAAGGCATCTCTTTTAAAACAGATAAAGAATTTAAGGTTGACTGCAAAGATTTTACAGTCAAAGCCAGCAAGTCTGCCACAATCAAGGCAAGTGCCTCACTTGATCTTTCAAGCTCGGGCGCAACACTCAAGGGGTCAAAAGCAACCGTTCAAGGTTCGGGACCTGTGACCATCAAAGGAGCCACAGTCAATCTAAACTAGGGGAGGTTTAGCAATGAGTTTTGTAAAAGGCCTGAAAACAGCGATGCATGCAGCAAAAGCCTTGCATGGCGCCGAATCGGGTGCAGAATTCTTCACAGAAGGCAGCGACAGCTTTCAAGAGAGTTTAGAGCATGTGAAGGATGTGGCCGAGGGTATGGAAGATGTTAAGAAAATCAAAGAGCACGCCCCCAACATAAATTTGGGTGGCGCTGGTGCAAAAGAAAGTGAGAGCGGGGCGGATGCATCGGTTGAAAAGCCCAAAGCACCGCAAGCGCCAAACGCTGAATCTGCTGCGCCCCAAAAGAGTGTAGAAGAAGATCAAGAAGAGGGCGCTGTTGACGGCCCTTTTGAAGAGTATGAGGAGGGTCGTCTTAAGCGCGTGTCGTGCTATAAAGATGGTCTGCTTGATGGCGAGACGCGTCTTTATGATGAGGAAGGGCATCTGTCGCAGAAGATGTCTTACCGCAAAGGGCGCCTTGACGGCTTGTGTGAGTTTTTTGAAGACGGCCGCCTGTCTTTTCATGGATTTTACAAAGAGGGTTTGCAAGAAGGTGCGTCTATTTTTTACAACGACAATGGCTTGCCTTCGATGCGTGCCTCTTACAAAGCAGGCAAGTTAGACGGCGTCTATCTTATTTATGACGAAAAAGGTCTGCTGCAGCAGGTTTTGCTGTATAAAAATGATTTAAAGCATGGCCTGTCAACGGTTTATTATGCGTCAGGGTATGTGTTGCAAGAGATTACCTATGATCAGGGGCTTGAAGAAGGACAGGTTTTTCAGTACTACGATGGCGGCCCCACAATGTCGGTGGCAACCTATAGCCAGGGTGTTCTGCTTGAAGGTCCCACCCATTACGACAAAAAAGGTAACGAGATGAAAGCAGAGGAAGCATAAATGGGCTCGCAGGTTCTGACGTTGGGCACGATGCTGTCGTGCACGCAATCGTTGATCCCGAAAATGCCAACGCCTTTGGGTGTTTTACCGTTGCCGCGCACGTTTACTGCCAAAAGGCCAACGGCGATCAAAATTGATATGATTCCTTTTGTGAATATTGTGCCTTTTGGGATGTGCAAGTCACCTACAAATCCAATGGTGATTGCGGCGAAGGCGGCAAGTTTGGGTGCCATTAATTTTGCGCCTTGCATACCGGCGCCCATGGGGCCTTGGAAAAAATTTAGCAAAACGGTGAAGGCGATGAAAAACAACGTGCTCACCATGGATTCGTGCTTAAACTGCATGTGGAATGGCAAGATCACCCCTGTGGCCCCACCGCAGCCCACCGTTTTGGCAGGATAGCCTACTGATCAGGGTGCGGCCTTTGAAAAAAGGCGGTAAAAATTTTGCGTTGTTTGCGTTGCGATCGCCTGAAGTGACAGGCTTTTTAAGTCGGCCAGCTTGCGCGCCGTGTGTTGCACAAAGGCAGGCTCGTTGGTTTTGCCACGCAAAGGATGCGGGGCCAGGTAAGGTGCATCGGTTTCAACCAAAACGCGATCAAGAGGGGCAAACTGTGCGATGTCTTGCAGCTCTTTGGCGTTTTTAAAGGTAAGAATGCCTGAAAAAGAAAGGTAAAAACCCAAATCCAAACAAGCTGACGCAAACGCCTTGGTGCCCGAAAAACAGTGCATCACGCAGCGCGTGCCTTGAAGGGCCGCCTCTTTGAGAACAGAAAGGGTGGCCTCTTCGGCAGCACGAGAGTGAATCACAAGCGGAAGATCGGCTTTATGACCAGCTTCGATATGTTGCCACAACATGGCCTCTTGGTGCGTGGCATCAAAAGGTTTGTGAAAAAAATCAAGACCCGTTTCGCCAAAACCCACCACCTTGGGGTGCTTGGCTTTTTCAAGCAACAGCTCTTTTAAGCCTTTGGCGGCAACATCCTTGGCATCACAGGGATGAATACCCACTGTTGCATAAACGGGTGGATGTTTTTCTGCAATTGTAAGAATAGGATCCCAGCTTTTAAGCGTGGTGCCAATGGACACAATGGTTTTCACGCCGGCCTGGTGGGCCTTTTTTAAAACGTCATGATGGCGGCCCTTAAAGGCATCAAAATCAAGGTGTGCGTGTGAATCAACAAAAGGGCCATCAAAGGGGACAAGGTGTTGGTCGGCAAGCACCGGGGTGACATCGTTCATGCCCTAACTATAGCTGCGCACCAAGCTTCCTGCAAGCAAAGACCAGCCATCGGTCAACACAAAAAAGATCACCTTAAACGGCAACGATAGCATCATCGGCGGCAGCATCATCATACCCATAGACATCACAATCGAGGCCACCACCAGATCGATGATCAAAAAAGGGATAAAGATTAAAAAGCCAATCTCAAAGGCGCGTTTTAGTTCAGAGACCATAAAAGCGGGAATCAGAACACGCCAGGGAACCTCTTCAGGCGATGCAACGTTTTGTGTGCGGGCGATGTCTAAAAAAATAGCTATTTCTTGTTTGCCGCAATGTTTTAGCATGAATTTTTTAAAGGGATCCGCAATGCGCTCAAGCGCCACCTCTTCAGAAACTTTGGCATCAAGATAGGGTTTAAGGCCTGCTTCATAGGCTTTTTCTAATGTGGGTTGCATCACGAAAAACGTTAGAAAAAGCGCAAGGCTGATTAAAATACTGGTAGGCGGCGATTGCCCCAAGCCCAACGCTTGGCGCAAAAAAGCCATCACCACCACAATGCGCGTAAACGATGTCACCATTATCAAAAGCGAGGGTGCTAGTGATAAAACGGACAAAAGTGCAATCAGTGTTAAAATGCGTGCCGAAAAAGCACCGCTGCCTAAATCAAGTGTTAAGCTTTCGGCCACAAGGGGGGCGGGTGCCAAAACGATTGGCAAAAGCGCTAAAGGAAGGGTGATGCCCAAAAAAGCTTTGATGGGACTAACCTGTGTCTGTGCCATCTTTGCTGCCATCAAAAAGAACCACCTGATCCCCTTTAGGAGATAATAAAATAAGGCCCTGACTAAAGGGGCAGGCAAAAAGAAGGATCTTACGATCCCCTTCAAGCGGGCACACGTCAAGAATGCGTGTCATTTTGCCATGATCATGATGAAAAGCGGTGCCGTAAAAGCGCTTGAGTAAAAAGCGCAAAAGACCAATGAGCAAGATGACAAAAAAAAGTCCCAAAAGGGCTTTCACAATAGGTGCTTCATGCAAAAATGAGGTTAAGTGTGCTATGTCCATCTTATGCCTCTCGTGCAAGATCAGTTGAGGGGTTAAAAAAGAGAAGGGAGGAGGCGGATCTAAAGTGCATCAGGATAAAGTTTTGAAATGGCTTCTTGCGTATTGACTGTTTCAAGCGTGTTGGTCGATTGCGTTTTAACGGCGTTGATTTCATTGGTTAGGTTCTCCCACAGCTGTTGTAGCTGTTCAAGATCTTTGGGGCTAACAACATCCTTGGCGAGCAGTTCTTTTAAATAACGCTCGTTACCCTCAAATGTTTTTTTAAGCGTGTCACTGAGCTGATCGCCTAATCGTTTTTTGATTTCTTCAGAAAGCAAAAGCTGGTGCTCAAAAATCTTTTTCAACAGCTCATCCGATTCCATGCATTTGCCCTTTCAACATTGTTTTTAAAGACAAATTTACTGAAAATGCTTTAGATCTTCTTAACAAAAACGCTTTACAGTTGAAAACATCTTAAAAAGATTGGATCAAGACAATGAATGTTTTTGGCATGATGAAAGCGCGCATGGCTTACGAAACACAAAGTTTGCGCCTATCTGGTGAAAACATGGCGAATTTGCACACGCCTAACTATAAAGCGCGTATGCCCACCGAGCTGACCTTTGACGATGCCTTGCATCCTTTGGCGTTGCGCAAAACCCACAGCAATCACTTGCCCCCTAATGGGCTGCAGGGGAACTTTAAAATTGTTCAAGACCCTGAAGGCCAAGAAACCATTACAGGTAATACAGTCTCGCACATGCACGAGCTGCAAAAGTCAAACGCAGCCGGCCAAAACCACAAGCAAATGACCAATTTATGGGAGGCGCACCTGTCTTTGCTGACAACGGCGCTGAAATCGTAACCAAACGCAAAGGAAGATTAAGATGACTACAGCAATTCCCACGTCTCCCCTTTATCAAAGTTGGTACGTGCTGGCAGAAGGCATGAAAAATCAAACAACACGGGCAAGCATCGCAGCGCAAAACTTTGTTAACGCTGACAGTACCGGCAAAACACCCGATGAAGATCCTTACACCCGCAAACAGGTGATCATTGGTGCCGAAACAGATCGTTTAACCGGGGTGGTGACGCCCCGTTTGCGTGCCATTAAAGATGATCCCTTGCCGCCAAAACAGCACTATGTGCCGGGTCATCCCGCGGCTGACGCCAGAGGAATGGTGAAGTTTCCGCACGTGAACCGTTATTTTGAAGCCTCGGACTACCAGCAGTCTAACCTGGCTATGGCGGGCTGTGCCCGTCTTTACGAGCTTGCCACCACCATGCTTGAACGCACCCATAACCTGATGAGGCAAGCCTAATGACCGTGACGCCTCTTTCTTCTGCGCAGCTTCAAATGTTACCGCCCGAGACAAAACCACCGGGTGTGGCACCAGGTATCACGCCTATTGAGACTGGCCTTAAGGGGGTTGGAACCTTATCGTCAAATGGCGAGCCTTTAGCGCCGTTTGCCCAGTTGCTTGAAAATATGGCCAAAAGCACCCGTGATGCGCTTGTTAAAAGCGAGGCGGTTGCAAAGGCCGCAGCTGCCGGCAAAGCCGATCCACAATTGGTTGCCACCACCACTGTGGAAACCCGCGCGACGCTGCAGCAGTTTACAGCGCTTTTGCACGCCACCACCAGCGCCTATCAAGAAGTGATGCGCATGGCGCTTTAGCAGGCGACACAGATAAGTTAATTAATGGATTGTAAAACAAGTGTTTTTTGTTGACAGCAAAATAGTTGTTTGCCACCATCTTGTTATCTGTTCTTTTCGGAGTCTATTGGATTGATTTCTGGTTTAAGTGTGCTAGATAAGAAGTACACTGTTGATATTGCCTTCGATATGAGTCTGCGTCGCTTTTTAAAATGGATTCTTCTGCTTTTTGCAGTTTATGGTTGTTATTTTGTGGTTGATCATGCGTGCGTTTTGTATCAACGCTTTCACTTTCATGGCGAGTTACGAACGCTTGGGGGGTGGCTGCCCAGTACAGCCAACAAGGCGCGCTTGCGCATTGCTGTTGTGTATCCGAAGGACTTTCCTGGTGAGGCGAATGTAGCGCAATCTTTTGTGCGTGCTTTGCGTGCACGCAATATTTCGGTTTATGAATGTCTTATTTCACCTGATGCACCTCGCCAAAAGGCTAGAAAAGTGAAGCGCGTTCAGCGGTGGCTTAACTGGGCACTTAATACCGACACAGCCGTGGTGCTTTTTGCGCGTTCGGCTGATCGTGGGCTGATTCGTGCCCGCCGGCATTACATATCAGCTTTTAACGTAGAAGATATTCACGGTTTAGAGACACTTTTTTTTAGAGAGTTTTCAGGATACTTATGCGGCGGTGTGGATCAAAGCTGGCTTCATGAAAGACTTAATACGATATACCATGCCAACAAGCCTAAGCAGTTGTTCTTTCCTCCTTCTGTGCACAGCATTGCGCTTAAGGGGCCTGCAGAGCCGCGAAAAATCTTTTGGTGTGGCAAGATGTGGGATAAAACACGGCGTGTGACTTATAAGCCTTTGTTTGAAAAATTGTGTGCCAAAAAGCAGGTAGTGATTTATGGGCTTAACACAACATGGCAAAGGCCTGAGTTAGCCTTTGCAAAGCCGTGCTATCAAGGTTTTATCCCCTTTGATCGGCAACAAACATTTTTGAAAAAAATGCGCAAAGCAGGTATTGCTCTTTGCCTACACTCACCGGCACATCTGCGTTATGGCACAACCAGTGCGCGTTTGATGGAGGCATCGGCTGCCGGTGTGCTCATTATTACCGATAAAAACCCCTTTGCCCGTCATTATTTTGGCGATAACGCCCTTTATATTGACCAAACGCAAGATCCGCTCACCATGTACAGGCAAGTGAACCAGCATCTTCAGTGGGCTCAAAACAATCCTGAGGCTGCCAAAGCCAAAGCATGGGCCACGCACCAGGTGTTTAAAGAAAAATTTGCGATGGAAAAACTGACAGATACCTTTTTAACTCATGTCATGCATGATCACGCGAAACATTTAAGTGCCAAATCTACAAAGCAACGACCCGGATTCACCGAGCGCCTTTCTAATTGGCTTGTGAGCTAGTGAAGGCATTGTGAGAGCCTTGCCCTTAGCAAACTTTTATTGAAAAATTTGAAGGCAAACGCTTTGTTTGAGAATTTTTTTTCTTTTTTTTGTTTAAAACCCATGCGAGTGATTGAAATAAAGGGCTAGAGAGGGTAGGATCATGGGCATAAGACTTGGTTGCGTTGACAACCAAGAAAAAAAGGGCGGGGTGTAGCGCAGCCTGGTAGCGCACCTGCTTTGGGAGCAGGGTGTCGGAGGTTCAAATCCTCTCACCCCGACCAGCTAGATTGCTGACAAGAAGCCTTTACGCCAGGGCATGATCTGTTTTCGCCCCCTGCATGCACATCTTTTGATAACGGTCATGTTTGTCATTGCAAGGAGCTCTTTTGGGCGACGCGGCAATCCAGTGTGCTTTAGCCGCCAAAGATGTTTTTTAGGTGCTCTTCTTGTGCTCAACTGTCATTACAGTTGTCAAATAAAAGACAATCTGTTTTTTTTATTGACTTTTATCTTTTTTTATAAACACTTGTGTCAAGTATTTTGCCTTTAAGGTCAGCCTTATGATGACAGTAGTTAGCAGATATTTCGCTTTATCTCTCTCTTTGGTGTTTTATGGTTTGTTTATGGGTGGTTGGACCCGCCTTTTGGCGATGGACCCTGAAACAGCTGAAACACCAGTCGTTGCCACACCCACAGCCTCCCCTAATGATGTGCCTGCAAACAACATATCTGCAAGCGCAGCGCCGGTACCTGAGGCATGCGCACTCAAAAAAAACTTCGACCCCTTAGACAGGACAGACTTGTGTCACACCTTTGATGGGACATTCAAGCATTCTCACAATGAAAAGCACCTCTCGTTTGACAACATCGGAAAACTAAAGGCATTCTTAGACGCGGTTGATGCAGAAAATGATCCTTTTGCGCAAGAAACACCTCTTTGCTGCAACGGCTTCACGATAAAGGGCAATCTTATATGGCAGGTTCTCGAACCTCAGCAAGCCGAACTTTTGCAGCGCTTAAAGGATTATTGCAATAGCACGAAACGTGACTTACACCTGTGTGATCGCGGTGACACATATAAGGGAAAAAAAAACGACGAGCAGCTTTTTCAGTTGCCCATCACGTACTTCGAAACATGGGAACGCATGCCTGCACGAGACCCCCAACTTCTTATAAACTGTAAAGACACGTTGCGCATGCTGCGAATTATGTTTGCCGGTCATAAAACGGCTAGTCCTTTTGGGGGTCTGGAGAACCTTGAGTCTGTTTATATAGCAGACACTCTGTTTTACAACCTAAAAGCTTTTGGCCGTTGTCAAAAACTTCATACGGTTTGTGTTCAGGTATCTGTCCTTCTAAAAGATCTTCGCCCCTTAAAAGATCTCCCGAGCTTAAGCCACCTGTCTCTTGAAAACTGTAATCAAGTTGTTATAACGGATTTGCTTACCCCTGGTGCCTTTCCGGCGTTGCGCTATCTTTGCTTCAGTGATGGCGTAAACGTTAGCCAAGTCGCCTTGGCTGCCTTGCACAGCAAGATAAAAGAGGTCGTCATCAAAAAATCAGCAGCGCGACAACGACCTTTTTAAATAACGCCTTTGGGTTGTTATTGCGAGCAGCCTCTTTAGGGCGACGTGGCAGTTCAGTGTGCTTTGGCCGCTTCAGTTTCTGGCATGGGATCGCTACAGGTGGGGGGCTTTAGCGATCAGGAAAAAGATCTTGAAGGGCCTCAGCAAGAGTGCTGAACTGAAAAGAGAAGTCAGCTTCAAGCAACTTTTTGGGCACCGCAGGGTGGCCTTTTAGCAAAAGGGCGTTGCCCATTTCGCCAAACAGTAAACGCACCACAAAAGCGGGCATGTGACAAAAAGCAGGTCGGTGAAGGGCGTTTGCTAGTTGCGCTGTAAAGCTGGCGTTTGACACAACTTGGGGTGCCACCACATTAAAGGCGCCGTGCAAAGAGGCATGCTCGGCTAAATAGACAATGGTTCTAAGAGCGTCTTTAAGATGAATCCATGAGAACACTTGCGTTCCAGACCCAAGGCGGCCACCAAGGCCCAGGCGAAACAGCGGCAGCATTTTAGCCAGAGCGCCCCCGCCATGGCCCAGCACCACACCAAAGCGCATCAAAGCTACACGCAGGCCAAGGTTCTCTGCTTTTTTGGCGCACAGCTCCCACGCGGCGCACAACTCATGCGCAAAATCTTTGGTGGGCTTGGTGTGGTCATAAATGCCTGAAGCGTTCAGCAAAAATGCGGGTTTTTTCTCAAGGCGTCTGATCAGCGCAATAACGTTCTCTGTCGTTTCAAGGCGGCTTTTAAAAAGAACCTCTTTATAGGTTTTTGTCCAACGCTTTGCAACGGTGGTGCCGGCCAAGTTAATGATGCCGTCAATCGATGCATCATCAGGAATGTCTTGCAACCTGTCAACCATTTTAAAGGTACGCGCCTTTTTCAGCACAGGGTCAACCGTGCGCGCGCGGTGCACCAAAAGCGTTAAACGATAGCCCTTATGGTGCAAAAGCAACAGAAGGGGTTTGCCAATAAATCCCGTGCCGCCTGTGATCAACAAGTGCTTGGCCTTAGCGCTTTTTTTTGAACGTTTTGTCATAAATTCATTTTAAAGCATCTTGATCTTGTTTGCAAACAAAACAAGTGGTTAAGACAAGCAAGCGCCAACCCTTTTTTAACAAATAATTATCTATAATAGATATAATTGATGTTGAAAAGGATTATTTACAATGCGTTATGTGTTTTTAAAATCTTTTGTGGCGGCTGCGTTGATGGGATGTGTGGCCGCATGTGCGCTGCAAGCTATTGTGCCGACACCGCCTGATTTTCAAGAATTTCAGCGTCTTAAAGAAGAGCATGAACACTTAAAAAAAGCACACAGGTTTTTACAAGAAGAAAACAAGCGTTTGCGCAAAGGTGGGTCCACGGCGCGAAAGGGTACGCCGTTGCCACCACCTCCGCCATCAGCGCAACATTTGCTGGGGGGGCATGGGGGAATGTGGAAGCATCCAAATACCCCAAAGAAAAAGACGGTGCGCAAGAAAGATTCAAGACAAATGGATGTGTCGCTTGATGCGATCCAAAAAGCACGCCAAAAGCTGCGTAGAACAACGTCGAGAGTTTAAACAAGGGATAACAGGCTCATGAAAAAATTTTTAACTGTCTCAACCAGTTTATTGATTCTTTGCGCTGCGACGCCTGCGCCATCGGCCAAACAGTTGCTGGGGCCTGGTGGCACGTGGCAGCACCCAGTCGTTAAAAAGAAAACGATGGTGCGCAAGAAAAATCAAAAACATATGGGTCCACGTCAGGAAATAAAAAAAGCAGACGAAAACCGGGCTAAAAGAAAAATGTTGGCTCGTTTAAATAAGGCATAACAGGCTCATGAAAAAGATTTTAACAGTCGGCGATCAGTGCGTTGGCTTTTTATGGTGCCGCATCAGCGACGCTTGACGCGGTCACAACACATGATGATGTTTTGAAGTTCATGCAAGATATAAGAAAAGTCACATCACCCGCAGATGTTTTGCGGTTCGGTATTGCGGATCGTTATAATGGACTGTTTAAAGACTTACATGCCTTAGATGAAAACGATGCGAAAGTGATGATGCGTAATTTATTAGAAGTTAATCAAGGCGTGCTTGCGCTTAAACGAATGTCACCAAGCGCTTTGGCTGAGGCAAAAATGCCTGATGAGGTAAAATGACCATCGCAGGTGAGTCGGCACCTAAAGTATTGCGTGTGTGGGCGCAGTTGCATAGCGCAATGGCTGAAAAATTAAGCGCTGCAGAAGCAAAAGCGGAGAGATTGCGTCTAGGCCAAGCGCAGCTAGAATCAGATCGCAAAGACTTGCAAGAAAGGTTTGATAGGCTGCAAAAACAGCACACTGCCTTACAGAAAGAAGCTAAGGCAGCCTCTGGCAAGCCTGCTAAGAAATAAGTCTTTTTGTCAGAAAGTTTAAGGTGGTGGAGGGAGTAGGATTCGAACCTACGTAGACATTCGTCGACAGATTTACAGTCTGTTGCCATTGACCGCTCGGCCACCCCTCCGTTGGGATCTTCCTAGAATAAAACGAACAAACGCCACTGTCTAGGGACCCTCTCAAATAATTTGTGAAGGTTGTCATAGGTGTTATGCCCAGGACGCTCTTCAAAGCGCCGCGAGTAACGTTAGATTGTTATTGCGAGGAGAAACTTTGTTTCGACGCGGCAATCCAGTGTGCTTTAGCCGCTTTAGTTTCTGGCAAGTGGATCGCTGCAGGTTACGCCTTCGCGATGACGATGGGGGCTGCAGCCATTCGTCGTGACGATTGACTGACAGGGTATAACCAAAAACCGTCATTGCGAGGAGAAACTTTGTTTCGACGCGGCAATCCAGTGTGCTTTAGCCGCTTTAGTTTCTGGCAAGTGGATCGCTGCAGGTTACGCCTTCGCGATGACGCAAAAAGACCATCACCATGACGGTAGTTGCTACGGTTCTCAACGACAACCAAAGAGGGGGCTAGCCCCCCTCAGTTGGTGTTGTCTCTTCAGGTGTGGTGTCAGCTTTTGGTGGCACAGCTTCCACAACAGGGGCTGCAGTTTCCTCGGCCACGGCCGTTTGTTGTGCAGTGCGTGCCTGCTTTTTAAGATTATTCACCATCCAGCCCGTACCAGCCGAAATCAAGCGGCCCACAATGACGCTTTCTTTTAGGCCAATCAGCTTATCGATTTTTCCTTTTACAGCAGCCTCGGTCAGCACACGGGTCGTGTCTTGGAAAGACGCAGCCGAGATAAACGATGACGTCTGCAACGAGGCTTTTGTCATACCCTGCAGAACTGGCACAGCCTGTGCTGGCGTGCGTTTTTCAGCCAAAAGACGCTGGTTCGTTCTGGTTAGCTCTTGCCTGTCAATCTGATCACCCGTCAAGAAAAGCGTGTCGCCAGGGTTTGTGATCTCAACTTTTTGCATCAACTGACGCACAATGATTTCAATGTGCTTGTCGCTAATTTTCACACCTTGGAAGCGATAAACTTCTTGCACCTCTTTGATCAAGTGGTTTGCCAGAACTTCCACGCCTAAAATACGCAAAATATCTTGCAAAACGGGGCTGCCGCCAGCAATAAAGTCACCTTTTTTGACTTTGTCGCCTTCTTGGATCAGAACATGCTTGCCGCGAGGCACAAAGTATTCACGCGCGGGCTCTTCTTTGTCTTCGGGCACAACCAAAATGGCGCGTTTTGTTTTATAGTCCTTGCCAAATTCGATATGACCGTCAATCTCGCTGATAATGGCGGGATCTTTCGGATGACGTGCCTCAAAAAGCTCGGCAATGCGGGGCAAACCACCGGTGATGTCACGAATTTTTGAAGACTCACGGGGCAACTGTGCCAAGACATCGCCCGCCACAACCTCGGCACCATTGGCCACATCAATTTGTGCATCCACCGACAAGAAATAGCGTGCCTCAAGGCCGTTGGCTAACAACACGGGATTGTTGTTTTCGTCACGCACCACAAGGCGAGGCCTTAAGCCGCTGCCTCGGTGGCTTTGACGCCAGTCAAGCACAATGCGCTTTGGAATACCGGTGGCTTCATCGACAACTTCTTTAAACGACACGCCTTCCACAAGATCCACAAAGTGCACAAAGCCTGTTTTTTCGGTGACAACAGGCGTGTTGTAGGGATCCCACTCAGCAAGTTTAGTGTCTTTTTTCACGGTGGAACCGTTTTTCACCAGAATGTGCGCACCGTGGGCCAGCTCGTAAGTGGCCAACGTTTCTTTCTTGTTCTTTAAGGTCATCTCCATTGTACGGCCAATAAAGATGGCTTGTCCTTGCGAGTTTGTGACAAGAGACGTTTCATCAAAACTGACAGTGCCGTTTTCTGCGGCTTTAACCGAGGATTCTTGTGCTGTTTTTTGCGCCGCGCCCCCTAAGTGGAATGTGCGCAAAGTCAGCTGGGTTCCGGGTTCACCAATAGATTGCGCCGCAATGACGCCCACAGCTTCGCCCAAGTTGACGCGCTCACCACGCGCGATATCCAGGCCATAGCACTGTGCACAAATACCTTTTTCAAGTTTGCAGGCCAAAACCGAGCGAATGCGAACAGTTTTAAGACCCAACTTCACAATGGTCGACAGTACCTCTTCATCAACCAGCGTGCCGGCCGCCAAAAGGGTGTTGTCGTTTTCATCTTTGATGGTCTCGGCCAAGGTGCGTCCAAAAATACGCTCTTCAAGGGAAGACAACACTTCGCCACCTTCAATGATTGCCGCAGCTTCAATGCCGTCAGAGGTGCCGCAATCTTCAGCTGCAATAATGGAATCTTGGGCCACGTCCACCAGACGACGGGTCAGATAACCCGAGTTGGCCGTCTTAAGGGCCATGTCTGAAAGTCCCTTGCGTGAGCCGTGGGTCGAGTTGAAGTACTCAAAAGCTTTAAGGCCTTCAGAGAAGTTTGAAATAATGGGGTATTCCAAAATCTCACCCGAGTGCTTACCAATCAAACCACGCATCGCCGCAAGCTGACGCATCTGCGCCACCGAGCCACGCGCGCCCGAGTGAGCCATCATGTAAATGGCGTTCATATCAAGCGGATCGGTTTTTTGCGACAACTTCTTCAGCATCGCGCCCACAACCTTATCGGTACAGTTACCCCAGGCGTCGGTCACCTTGTTTGCGCGCTCACCTTGGGTAATCAAACCGTCAAGATATTGCTGGCGATAGGTTTTGACCATCTTCCAGGTGTCATCCACAAAGGTTGATTTTTCCTCAGGCACCACCAGGTCGTCTTTACCAAACGACACACCCGAAAGTGTGGAATATTTAAACCCAAGCGTCATCAGTTGGTCTGCAAAGGTCACCGTGGTGTCTTGGCCACAAAAGCGATACACAAGGCTGATCAATTGGCTGACATCGCCTGAGGTCAGCGGTTTGTTGATCAAAGAGAAGGGGAGCTCTTTATGTGTGGGCAAAATTTGCTTCAACAAAAGACGCCCCGGCGTGGTGGTTTCAATATGGCTTTGACCCTCGGCATCACACATACGGATGCGCACAGCTTGGTGCAGTGCTACTTTTTTGTGGAAAAGAGCATGCTCGATCTCATGCATGTTCGCAAACGCCACAGGCTCTTTATCACCTTCAGTTTCTCGTGCAAGCGTGAGATAATAAAGGCCCAAAACCATGTCTTTGGATGGGATAATCACAGGGCTGCCGTCTGCAGGGCTTAAAATGTTGTTTGTTGACATCATCAACACGCGGGCTTCAACCTGTGCTTCAACCGAGATAGGCACGTGAACTGACATCGTGTCACCGTCAAAGTCAGCGTTAAAAGCTTTACACACCAAGGGGTGCAGCTGAATGGCTTTGCCTTCAATCAACAAAGGTTCAAACGCCTGAATGCCCAAACGGTGCAGTGTAGGCGCGCGGTTCAGCATCACGGGGTGCTCTTTCACCACTTCCTCAAGCAGGCCCCAGACCTCGGGCCGTTCTTTTTCTACAAAGCGTTTGGCGGCTTTCAAAGTCGGCGCAAGGCCGTATTTTTCAAGTCGATGGTACACAAAAGGCCTAAACAGCTCAAGCGCCATCTTTTTGGGCAAACCACATTGATGAAGCTTCAGCTGTGGGCCCACAACGATCACCGAGCGACCCGAGTAGTCAACACGCTTACCCAAAAGGTTTTGCCTAAAGCGGCCTTGTTTGCCTTTAAGCGCATCCGAAAGCGATTTCAAGGGGCGTTTGTTGGCGCCCAAAACGGGGCGACCACGGCGCGAGTTATCAAATAAAGCGTCAGCCACTTCTTGCAGCATGCGCTCCTCGTTGCGAATGATGATTTGCGGTGCTTTCAGCTCGTAAAGGCGCTTTAAGCGGTTGTTACGGTTAATCAGACGCCTGTAAAGATCGTTCAGGTCGGCTGTTGCAAAGCGGCCGCCATCAAGGGGTACCAAAGGGCGCAGCTCGGGCGGAATCACAGGGACCACATCCAAAACCATCCATTCGGGGCGCGTGTTCGACGCCAAAAAGGCACTGACAAGTTTAAGGCGTTTGACCACCTTTTTGCGGCGCACTTCCGACGTTAAGTCTTTTAGCTCTTCCGTCAGCTCTTCTTTTTGTTTTTTAAGGTCAATTTGTGATAAAAGCTTTTTCAAAGCCAAGGCACCGGTAACGGCCTCAAATTGTCCCTCGCCATAGGTGTCTTGAGCGTCTACAAATTCTTCTTCCGACAAGATTTGGCGCTCTTGCAAAGAGGTAAGGCCCGGGTCAACCACAATGTAAGATTCGTAATAAAGAATGCGGTCTAGCTCTTTTGTCGACAACTCAAGCAGGGTGCCGATGCGGCTGGGCAGTGATTTTGTAAACCAAATGTGCGCCACAGGCGAGGCAAGCTCGATGTGGCCCATGCGTTCGCGACGCACCTTGGAAAGGGTGACCTCAACGCCGCATTTTTCACACACAATGCCTTTAAACTTAATGCGCTTGTATTTGCCGCAGCCACATTCATAGTCTTTAACGGGCCCAAAAATGCGCATGCAGAAAAGGCCATCTTTTTCAGGCTTAAAGGTTCGATAGTTAATGGTTTCAGGGCGCTTAACTTCCCCAAAAGACCACGAGCGAATTTGCTCAGGCGGCGCAATCGAAATGCGCAAAGCATCAAAATCAGAGGTAACGTCTTGTGCTGTAAGTCGTGGGGCTCTTTTTGCTTGTGTCATTGAAAGTGTTTACCCTTTTAAGTTACGCGTCTGACAAGTCTTCGTCTTCTGACGGAGCTTCTTCTAAAGCGTTTTGATTCAAAAATTCCACATTAAGTCCTAAAGCACGCAGCTCTTTGACCAACACGTTAAATGAAGCAGGCACACCGCTTTGGAAGCGGTTGTCACCTCTTATGATCGATTCATAAGCGCTGGTGCGACCTTCGGTGTCGTCTGATTTAATGGTCAGCATTTCGCGTAATGCATGTGCTGCGCCATAGCCTTGCAGCGCCCATACCTCCATTTCACCCAAGCGCTGGCCACCAAACTGGGCTTTACCACCCAAAGGTTGCTGGGTAATCAAACTATAGGGGCCCACTGAACGTGCGTGGATTTTTTCGTCAACTAAGTGGTGCAGTTTAATCATGTACATCACGCCCACAGTGATTTTGCGATCAAACGGCAAGCCCGTGCGGCCGTCATAAAGCGTTACCTGACCTGATGTGTCAAGATCGGCATCTTTCAGGGCGTGGTTGATTTCTGTGGCTTTTGCGCCCTCAAAAACCGGTGCTTTCATTGGAAGACCTTTGGAAAGGCCCATGGTCCAAGACAATGTTTCTTCTTCCGACAGGTCCTCGATGGCCTTGCGTACTTTTTTGTTGTCTGATGCTTTCTTGTACAAATCACCCAAAAAGGCCTTCATGTCTTTAAGGTCAGGCGTTTCTTTTTGCGAAAGGCTTTCAAGATAACGCCGCACTTTTTTACCAAGGCCCTTGGCAGCCCAGCCCAAATGGGTTTCAAGCACCTGACCCACATTCATGCGCGAGGGGACACCCAAAGGGTTCAGCACCATGTCGACGGGTGTGCCGTCGGCCAGGTGAGGCATGTCCTCAACAGGCAAGATGCGTGAGACAACGCCCTTGTTGCCGTGACGACCAGCCATTTTGTCGCCTGTTTGTAGCTTGCGCTTAATGGCCACAAAAACGCGCACGGTTTTCAAAACACCCGAGGGCAGGTCATCGCCGCGGCACAAACGCTCGATGCGCTTTTCAAACAGCTGATCCACATCACTTAGGCGGCCTTTAAGCTGCGTCACCATATCTTTAAGCTGCGTTGTCACTTTTGTGTCTGTAACGGATGCCTTTTCAAGCGACTGAAAGGTCATGGGGGCCAAAAGCTCTTTTGTCAGCTCGGCGCCTTTTTCAAGCTTACCTAAAGCGGCTTTCAATTTGCAGCCTTCAAGCAGCGTTTTGATGCGGGTGGCCACGCCGCGCTCTAAAATCTCTTTCTCAAGATCACGCTCGCGTGTTAATTTTTGCACCTCTTGGCGTTCAATGGCGACCGAGCGCTCGTCTTTTTCAAGCCCACGACGCGAGAACACGCGCACATCAATGACCGTTCCTCTAACCCCCGGTGGCAGTTTCAAAGAGGTGTCGCGCATGTCAACGGCTTTTTCGCCAAAGATGGCGCGCAGCAACTTTTCTTCCGACGTCATGGGATTGTCGCCCTTGGGCGTGACCTTACCCACCAAGATATCGCCTGCTTTGACTTCAGCGCCTGTGTACACAATGCCCGATTCATCAAGGCGCCTTAGCTGTTCTTCGCTTACGCCAGGAATATCACGGGTGATTTCCTCACTGCCCAATTTTGTGTCTCGGGCCGAAATTTCAAATTCATCAATGTGAACCGAGGTATAGGCATCATCTTGCACCAAACGTTCCGAAACGATGATCGAGTCCTCAAAGCCATAACCGTGCCACAACATAAAGGCAACAGTCACGTTGTGACCCAAAGCCAGCTCGCCTCGATCAGTGGCAGGGCCGTCAGCGATCATTTGACCCGCTTCCACGCGGTCACCCACAGCCACCAAAGGACGCTGGTTAAAGCATGTACCATGGTTGGTTTTTTGAAACTTCAAAAAGGGATAAATGGTCACGTTTGAAGGTGTTTTGTCTTTGGCTACCGACGTTGTGACATCGTCTTTCGCGGCTTTGGCTTGAGAGGCCTCCATATCCTTGGGGTCTGACACCACCACAACGCGAGCCGCATCCACATAGCTGACCATGCCAGCTTGCTTGGCCACAACGGTGCTGCCTGAATCACGTGCTACAACGCTTTCAAGGCCCGTACCCACAAGAGGGGCTTGTGGCAACAAAAGTGGCACAGCTTGGCGTTGCATGTTGGCACCCATCAAAGCACGGCTAGCGTCGTCGTTTTCAACAAAGGGAATCAGCGACGCAGCGACTGATAAAATTTGTTTAGGCGAAACATCAATAAAATCGACCTCAGAAGGCTTGACCAAAACGTATTCGCCTTCTTTACGACAGCTGACCATGTCTTCTGTAAACAGGTCTTTGTCGTCCAATGGCGCGTTGCCCTGGGCAATGTAGTAGTTGCCTTCATCAATGGCAGAAAGATACACAACCTCATCTGTCACGCGGCCATCTTGAACGCGCGCATAAGGGGTTTCCATAAAGCCATAACGATTGACCCGCGCATAGCACGCCATCGAGTTAATCAGACCAATGCTTTGACCTTCAGGTGTTTCCACAGGGCACACGCGACCATAGTGTGTGGGGTGCACGTCGCGCACCTCGATGCTGGCGCGGTCTTTGGCCAGACCGCCAGGGCCCAAGGCCGAAAGACGCCTTTTGTGCGTTAGCTCGGACAGAGGGTTGGTTTGGTCCATAAACTGTGACAATTGCGAGCTGCCAAAAAAGTCACGCAGTACAGCCGTTAGCGGCTTGGCGTTCAAAACAGCTTGCGGCATCAGCTCATCTTTTTCAACGTTGCTCATGCGCTCTTTGATCGACCGCTCAAGGCGCAACAGGCCCGCCTGGTATTGTCCTGCAAGCATTTCGCCCACAGCGCGCACGCGCCTGTTGGCAAGGCTGTCGATATCGTCGACTGACCCTTTGCTGTCACGCAGATCAAGCATGACGCGGATGATGCTTAAAAGATCGTCGCGGGTCAAAACACATTTATCTTCAGACATTTCGGTTTTAAGGCGCGCGCTTGTTTTCATGCGGCCAACGGGCGACAAGTCATAGCGATCGGGATCAAAGAACGAGCCATAAAACAGATCCGAGGCAGCTTCAAAAGTGGGGGGATCACCCGGCCTTAGCAAGCGGTAGATGTCAAAAAGCGCCTCTTGGCGGCTGTTGTGACGGTCAGCGGCCAACGTGTCTCTTAAATAGCTGCCCGTTGTAATGTGGTCAATTTGCAAAACAGAAATTGAGGTGACGCCATCTTTGACCAACTTTTCATACAGCTCGTCAGTGATGGCATCGCCGGCTTCGGCATAAACCTCGCCCGTTTTGGGATTCACGCAGTCTTGGGCCAGATAACGATCCAAAAGATCTTCAAGCGTTGTGTGAACGCGTTTTGTCTTGGCAAGTGTTTTTAAAACAGCTTTTGTGATTTTTTTACCTTTTTCAAGCAAATCCTTACCGCTGTCGGCATCAACCAAAGGTTTGGTCAGCTTGTGACCACGCCACATGTTGGGCACAAAATCCATCGCCAGCTGACCATCTTTTCCATCCAAATAATAAGTATAGGTTTCATAGAAGGTGGTCAAAATTTCTTCACGCGACATGCCTTCGGGCGTAAAGTGATCGTCTTTTTTCGATTCGGTCGGCAGGGCCATCAAAAGAGTCGAGGCCAAAAACTTGCGTTTGCGGTCAATGCGCACGTAAAGCAGGTCTTTGCCGTCAAATTCAACATCAAACCACGAGCCGCGTGCAGGGCGCACACTGGCCGAGAACAAAAACTTGCCCGAAACGTGGGTGCGGCCGCGGTCGTGATCAAAAAACACACCGGGCGAACGGTGCATTTGTGACACCACAACACGCTCAACGCCGTTGATGACAAAGGTTGCTTTGTCTGTCATCAGGGGAATGTCGCCCATATAGACATTTTGCTCTTTAATATGGCGTACCGAGCGACTGTCAGAATCGCTGTCCACATCCCAAACCACCAAACGAAAGGTCACCCTTAAAGGGGCCGCGTGTGTGGTGCCGCGAACGCGCGCTTCTGTTGCGTCGTATTTTGGCTCTTCCAAGACGTAATGACTAAATTCAAGCTGTGCTGTACCGGCAAAATCTTTAACAGGAAAAAAATCTTCAAAGATTTCTTGCAGACCTTGCTTTTTACGCTTGTGCGGATCGACATCTTTTTGCAAAAAGTCATCATAAGATGTTTTTTGAAGATCAATAAGATTGGGAAGAGGCGCGGTTTCTTTAGCGCGCGCAAAATTAAAACGGGGCAACGTGTACGAAGACGGTGATGTCATGTGTTTCCTTTGTCCAAAGACCCAAAACGAACGCCTCGAGCGCATCTCGGAAGTGTTCGAAAAAAAACTGCAGCTTAGCCTTAAGGGCTATCCCTACTTTTTTACCGAAAAACCACACGCTTTGCAACCGCGTGCGTCAATAAAAAAATTTAACCTCCCGCGGCTTTTTGTTTTTTTTTAACTTTTATTTAAAAATGACATAAAATAATTAATAGACAGGTCCTTTGTCAGTGACCACCTTTGGTGTGTCCAATCAAAGGACAATCCTTTCTCACCAATGTTTTTAAAGTTGCAAAAGGCCGCCAGCGCCTTTAATTCTTGTGGTGTTAAAAAGGCAGACCACAGGTGAGCGCCTTTGGGAATCCACCCCATCATTTCGGCGCCCAGCACAACTGTCAAATAAGATGTTAAGGTGCGATTAGGCGTTGAAAGGGCAAAAAGCCCTCCCGGTTTTAAAAGGCTTTTGACATCTTGAAAAAAAGCAAGGGGCGTGGTGTTATGCTCGATCACCTCAAACGCAACCACCACATCAAAGGCGTGCTGATTGGCTTTGTGTGACGCAAAAGCTTTAAGATCGGTGCATTGATACGTAAGATCAAGCGTTTCAACGGTCTTTGCGCACTGTAGGCGTGCATGCTGTTGTGCAGCGTCAATGGCCTCTTGTGTGGTGTCAATGCCAACAACGTGGGCACCTTTTAACGCCAAGGGCTCGCACACAAGGCCGCCACCACAGCCCACATCCAAAATACGCAATCCTTTTAATGATTCGGGTAATTTTTGTGCAGGGTTGGCTGACGTTGCGTTTGGCGTTGCTGTTTTATGCGTTGATTTGGCAAGCTCTGCGTTGCAAAGCGTTGAAAGGAGCCAAAAAAGGCGAACAGGCGTGATGCGATGTAAAAGACGATAGGGGCCGTCTTCATCCCAAAAGGCGCCGGCTGTTGCCTTAAAAGCGCTTTCACCAATCATCTTTTCTGGCGACGTTGTGGCGGTTTTACAGCGCATAAAAGGCTTGCCCTTCGTTTGTTCTTTCGCCATGCTAGCTTAAAGTTTTAAAAAAACAACAGATTTGCGCGCGCAACAATCCTTTCAAGGTGGCTATTGTTTGGGGTGCATCAAGGTTGGGCCCATGGCTGTGATTGTGCAAAAGTTTGGTGGCACCTCTTTGGAGGGGCTTGAAGCAATTCAGCGCGCCGCCCAACGCGCCCTGTGTGAAAGGCAGCGTGGGCACCAAGTGGTTGTGGTCACATCTGCCATGGCGTTGGCCACCGATCAATTGTGCAAGCTGGCGGCGCCCTGTCAGCAAACGGGCACGGCAGAGCACGACGCGCTGCTTGCCTCGGGTGAACAAGTAACGGCCAGCTTAATGGCGCTTTGTTTGCAGCAGCAGGGCGTGAAAAGTCGCTCATTTTTATCGTGGCAGTTGCCTGTTGTGACCGATACAGCGCACGGCCAAGCGATGATTCAGCACATTGATACTGCGCCTTTAAAGCGCCTAATGGATGAAGGCGGTATCGCCGTTGTGGCCGGCTTTCAGGGGGTTACATCAGACGGGCGGCTGTCAACGCTGGGGCGCGGCGGCTCAGACATTACGGCTTTGGCGCTTGCGGCATTTTTGAAAAAAAACGAAGGGTTACAAGATGTGTCGTGCCATATTTACACCGACGTACATGGTGTCTTTGTGGCTGATCCGCGTTTGGTGCCGCACGCCAAAAAGCTTGATGTGATTGATTATGACACCATGTATCACATGGCCGAAAAAGGGGCGTTCGTTCTGCATCCCAAATCCATTTTGTACGCCAAGGCGCACCATATTCCTTTGCTGGTGCGCTCAAGCTTTGCAGACCCCGAGCCTGCCAACAATGTAGCGCCCATGGCGTCTAACCCAGAAGCGGGGCAGGGCACATGGCTAAAACCAACGGCCTTGCTTGATGATGCCCCCTTTTTGATGGCAGCCACAAAGGGGTGGTGTGTGTTTCAAGATTTGCCGGCTTCAACGCCTTTTGAGCATTTTATGCAGCAGCTTGCCACAAAGCACCCGCATACGTGCGTTAAACTGCATGCTCTTAGCCATCAGGCAAAACCGGTTTTGGCCCTGCAGGCAGACCTTTTAAGGGCCTATCAAACAACCCTTGGTTCTTTTTTGACAGAGATGCCGCTTGAAGACTGTGCGCTGTTATCGCTGCAAAGCCAAGACCCTGAAGCTTTTGCGCGTAACGACACTTTAGCCCAGTTGCAAGAAAAACTGTTGCAGCAAGCTGTGGAACAAGAATTTGAAGACACGTTATGGAGCGCGCGCCAACAGGGTGAGTGGTACGTGTGCATGCCCCAAAAAGTGCTGCCACTCTCGATGCGCCTTGTGCACGATGTGTGTTATGCGCCCCATGTGTTTAAGCAGATCAAAGAACAACCCTAACCCTTGCTTTTCTTTGGCCATAATCATCTCTTTGGTAATGATTTTTCCAGCATGCCTTAAGACACATATGCAAATCGTTCGCGCGCCCTTGTTCATCATCAAAGTCTTGCATGCATTGTGTACGGCATGCTTGATACGTGGCGCGGCTGCTTTTTTGTTGTGCATGCAGCGTACAGCAAACAAGCGACAACACAACGCATAAGTAACAAATCATAACTGGCACCTTCGAGACTCTTTTATATCTTTTTAGGATAAACTTTAAGACTTAAGCAAAAGTAAAGGTGCTCGCTTACGCTGAAGGCAGCACCACTTTAATATTTTGCTCTGCGCAGTACGCTTTGATGGCTTCTAGGATCTGAGGCTGCGAGATTAGTCTCCAGTTAAGGGTCAATCTTGTTAAGGAACAGAATGCTTGTATTTTTGTGAGAAGGTCCGCATCACCCGTGGACTGGCCCTTAAGGTCAAGATGCACAAGGTTCGGGGATTTTGCCAGTTCAGTGACATCCGTTATGACAGAGTCACCTTTAACAGCTAGGCGTTTTAAGTTGTTGTATGTGCCTAAAACTGTTAATTTCGGACACCGATGAAACGACAGAAACGTCAGTGCATCGCATGTGCTGAGTGAATCAAGCTTGGGACAATGGTATAAAGACAAACGTTTAAGCTTCTCACAGTGATTCAGCAAAAGCAGGCTTTGAAGTTTGGAGCAACTTATTATGTCCAGCGTGTGAAGGGCATGAGGTTGATCGTCAAACAAGATCCCTGTCACTTCTTTACATGAGTCCAATTTGAGTTTTTTCAAGTTGGGTGCTGCAATGTTAAGTGTGCCACGCAAAGTATCACACCTACCAATGGTGAGCTCTTCTAGCTTTGTAAGTTGGGTGAAAAGAGTTGCTAAGTCAACTGCGTTACAGGACAACACAAGTTTTCTTAGTTGCGTGCAGGCAAGTAGCACATCGCTGTTTTGTATAGCCGGGCCGCTGAGGGTAACATCATGAAGTGCTGCACAGGCACCCAGCGCTGAAATGTCTTTCAAAGCGAAGCATCCGAAAATATATATCCTGTGCAGATTTGTGCAATGCTTTAAAGCACTGATGTCTGTTAATGTGTCGCGGCTCACGATGGAGAGATTGTTTAAATTTTTGCACCCCTCTAACCCTTCAAGACTTTGAAGCGAATTAAAATCTAAAGAAACCGTATGCAGGTTTGTACATTGACCTATTCCCTTAAGATCAGCCAGCGCGTTGCATCTATATATGTGGACTGTTTCGAGGTGTGTAAAATGGTTAATGGCCGTTATGTCAGCTAATTTTGTGTAGCATCCGATCGATAAAGATGTGACGCCAACACCTGCTAGCTTTTTCAGTGTGCGCAATGTGCTATGCTTTAAACCTATAATCTCTAGTGCGATTTGGCCATCAAGTTGCTGATAGGCTTGCATGGCCTCAGAAATTTTTTCTTGCGTTCGATTGTGTGGTGAGCATTGTTGTTGAAGCTGTTTTTTGGCTTTGATGGGTTTTTTTAAAAGTTCTGTCACCAGGTTTGTATGAAGATTGATTGCGCCAGAGAAAAGGTCCATCGGTTTTCTGTGCAGGGGGCCGGGCGTGATAAAAGCCGTTAGGGCCTGAGGGCTGTTCAAGAAAACGCGTGTGCGTTTCAAAAAGCCGTGTTGATCATAGACACGTCTAAAGCGCGTACACACTTGCCGCCATTTAAGAGCCCTTTGATTCACAAACTCTGTTTTATCAGTGAGTGTTTCACACCAAAACTCTAAAACAGTCGCCAACAGCTCGTCGGGCAAATGCAGTATAGTTTTGGGTGGTATGATGTCAGCTGATGAAGTGCTTGCGGCGACAAGGGATGCGCTTGATAAAGGGGCCGCCTGGGCTTGAGGTGTTGGGATGGCCAGGGTGTGATGCTCTTCAGGGTTAAGACGTTGTTTTTTAGTGACGCGCTGGCTGTCAGATGTTGTGCGTGTTGCCTGTGCCATGGGCTTGCGAGGGGCGCAGGCGGGCACTGTTTTGTCACCTGAATCGTGATCTTGTGGTGCAAAAACCAACGGTGTGTGTGCCAGTAAAAAGGACAAAAGAAAAACCAAAAACCTGCGATGCATGACAATGATTCAAAAAAAAATGCTCATTTGACAATGTTTATACGGTAAAAAACAAGTAAAATCAATTATTTGCATGAAAGTTGTTTGTTTTTGTGAACGCCTGTCGGCTGTTTTGTTGCCATCGCAAACGGCCAACGCCTTCTATTCATCATTGAGCAGATGTTGAGGTATCGGTGGCGACCCTTCTTTTCTATTTTTCCCCTGGGTTCTTTCTCTTCTAGACGTGCGCAAGGCATTCTCCACCCTTCGCAAGTTTAGCAAGTTTTTAAGTAAAATCAAGCAAATGGCCGCCCCCGTCATCGCGAAGGCGCAGGCTGTGGCGATCCACTTGCCAGAAACTGAAGCGGCCAAAGCACACTGGATTGCCGCGTCGAAACCAAGTTTCTCCTCGCAATGACAACCCCGGACCGTCATCGCGAAAGGCCACAGCGCCCTTTCGTCATCGCAAAGATGTAAAGCATCCAGTGTGATGGACGTGCAAGAGTCATTGTGTGGGTGAGTATCATCTGGATCTTTGCTGCCGGCCTCGTTGCGTGTTTCAAAAAAGACTCATCTTTATGTTCTGTTAACTTGCTTTATCTTTTATGGATATATTAAGTGTTTTGAGGAGATCTTCTGATGCAAAATATAACGTTCAAGCGTTTTGTGGCTTGCCTTTTTTTCTGCGGCCTATCTTTGTGCGGTGCGGGTGGCTGGGTGTCGTCACTTTATGCACAGCGGCGGATGCCATCATTGCTTACAATGCCGAATCTGGTTGAACTTAACCAAGAGTTGATAAACGAGCATCATCAACCCTCAACAAAAACGGCTCATGCGAACGCGTTGTTGGATGCCTACAAAGCATTATGCACGACAACGTGGGTAGCGGCTGATAACGACGAGGTCAACAAAATTGTAGAGGGTATTAACCTTGCAGGCACGCTGATGAAGTCGTTAGCACATCTGCCATCAAACCCTTTGATTGCCCAGCTTTTGGGAGGGCATTTTCAGCCCTATGTTGTCAAAAGATCTGATCTTAAGATCAAAATGATGCGCTAACGTATGGGCGGCGCGGCGATCAAAGGATCGCCTAGCTTTTTCTATAATAAGAATAAGTGTTTAATTGATTTTGCTTAAACATTTGCTAAACTTTTGAATGGTGGAGAATGCCTTGCGCCTGTGCCAGGATAAGTAAGACTAAAAGAACACGGTCACAAAAAGGATGAACGCTGCCATCATGTCATGGCGAGGAGCCCCTTTTGGGCGACGCGGCAATCCAGTGAGCCTTGGCCAACCCAGGTGCACGTTAAGTGGATCGCCGCAGGCTGCGCCTTCGCGATGACGAGCCAAATGACGCGGCAATCCATCTGTGCCTTGGCCACTTTGTTACTTGTACGCAATAGACAAGACTGTATAGGTTTTTTGGCCGCTGGGCGTTTGAATTTCGATATCATCATCCACACCTTTGCCCACAAGGCCGCGGGCAAGGGGCGAGCGTACTGACAGGAGGCCTTTTTCAATATTCGCCTCATCTTCGCCCACAATGCGGTAAGTGCGTTGTGCCTCGGTATCGTCATCTTCAAGTGTAACGGTGGCCCCAAACACAATGGTGTCATGCGAGGCGGGCGGCAAGCTAATCACCTCGGCTGATGCCAGCTTTGTTTCAATGTCGCTGATGCGTCCTTCAACATGCTTTTGCTTTTCTTTGGCAGCGTGGTATTCGGCGTTCTCTGAAAGGTCGCCGTGACGCCGGGCATCAGCAATGGCCGCAATCAGGCGCGGGCGCTCGTTCTTTTTGAGTTCTGCAAGTTCTTCGACAAGTTTCTCATGGCCATCGGTTGTCATCGGAAATTTTTGAGCTGTCATTTTCAAACCCCAACTGCTTACGTCGACTTTTTATCTTCTAAATAAACCTCACTGTGGTTGCGCGTTCGCTCAAGCACAAGTGACCATGGTAAAAAAGAACATCTCAACACACAAGTCTTTTTTCGCTTTTGAAAAATGTTTTATACAATGGGTTAGCAAAAAAACAAAGATGGTAGACGCACAATAATACAGAAGACAGCAAAAACGCAAAAGGCCACAGGCAAGGCTGAACCAGATATTTTTCGAAAACTCAAGGACTTGTTGCGGCCGTCACAAACAGACGCACAGCCGATGCGTCTTGCAAAATACTTGGCGCAGCGTGATTTTGGCACCAAGCGCGGCCTTGATCGCTTGATTGGCCACAAGGGCGTTCTGGTGAATGGCACGCGTGTTTTTGACCCTGCCATGCCGGTGACAGACAAAGATAGTATTGTGTGTGAGGGGCAAAAAGCACAGCGGGCGCTGGCAGAGGTGCGTCTTTTTATGTATCACAAAGCGGTTGGAACACTGACAACGCATCATGACCCTTTGGGGCGCCAAACGGTGATGGAAAAAGTGCATGGGCATCAAGATGTGATGCAAAGCCAGGCCTTGCTAACGGTGGGGCGACTTGATCAAAACTCGGAAGGTTTGCTTTTGCTAACCAACAGCGGCGCCTTAAAACGTTTTTTAGAGTTGCCAGCACAGGGCATCGAACGGGTTTATAAGGTTCGCTTTCAGGGTGTTTTAACCAAGGCACATCTTGAAAGCGCCTTCAAAGGCCTGACGATCGACAAGATAATTTATGCACCTATTGTGATTGAACGCTTGGCATCGGCTGAGGCTTCTTTTGGCTGGTGTCGCGTGACCTTGCGTGAGGGGAAAAACCGCGAGATTCGCCGCGTCTTTGCGTTTTGGGGTTTAAAGGTGTTGCGTTTAAAGCGCGTCGCCTTTGGGCCTTTTAAACTGGGTGACCTTAAAAAAGGCCAGCTGCGCGACATCACGCATGCTTTGTCGTTTTAAAATCTTTTAAAAACAAATTGTTTGTTGCTATGATGCCAAAAGAAACAATAGGTGACAAAGATGCGTAAAAAAAACGATCCCAAAGAAAAGCCTGAAAAAAAGCGTGAGCACAAGGCTGACGAAGAGGCGCATGAAGGCGCCGAGGATGACTCTTTAGAAGAGCTCAAGGGAAAGTCTGCTAAGCCTTCTAAAGTTGCAGGCTTTTTCAATCAGTTTATAAAACGCATCAAACGGTTTGCTATTATGCTGGTTCTTGCACTCATTGGCGCCTTCTTGGGCGCTTTGGCGTTGCGCTGGATGGATCAAAGGGCGCAAGTGGATAAAGCGTTTTCAAAAGAACACCTGTTGCGTGTGCCCACCATTGACGCCGAAGAGGCGCCCGAGGCACAAACACAAACCACAGCCAAAGGGCAAACAATTTTGCTTGATGTGCGCCATGAAAACACCGTGCGCGAGGCCTGTGCCAAAGAAGACGGCGTTTTTTATCGCAACCTGGTTCCCTTTAACAAGCCCTTA
Organism: Holosporaceae bacterium; assembly: GCA_049607645.1. Lineage (GTDB taxonomy): Bacteria > Pseudomonadota > Alphaproteobacteria > Holosporales > Hepatobacteraceae > JBAJNL01. Next base: position 315,479 of record JBMYWS010000001.1, read on the forward strand.
AAGCGGGGCAGTGTCTCGGTGATTTTCTTAGGCCTTCCCCGTGCCTTTGAAAACCACAAACCTTCTTCAAAAGAAGCACAAAACATCATGCACTTGATGCCAACCTATACAACGGTGGCGTTGGCGTCTGATGCGCCGCATGCGAAAAAAACCTCGAAAGCGTTGCACCAAAAAGGGTGTGAGATCTTGGTGTTGATGCCGCTTGAATCACAGGAAGAGGTGCTTCAGGGGGCGCTTTTAAGCTCAGATACCCAAGAGGGTATGCGAAAGAAACTTGATGCCGCCTTTAAGGCGTTGCCTTTGGCCATGGGCCTAACGCACGTGACAGGCAGTCGCTTTACACAAGAAGATGGTCCGCTGTCGTTGCTTTGCAGCCAGCTGTGCGCAAAGGGCGCCTTGTTTTTAGAAACCATGCAAACGCCCAATTCGCGGGCAGCTGATGTGGCCACCGACCAGGCGGTGTTAAACGGCGTGTGCGATGCGGTGCTTGATCTTGACAGTTTTGAGGAAAGTGCGACGGTGGATCAAAACACATCAAACGCCGGCTATCAAAACGCCTTGGTGTTGTTAAAGAAACGCCTGCTGCGTAAGAAAAATATTGTCGTTGCCATAAGGGCCGCGGGCGCGTCAGCGCACCACTTAAAGCACATTCAGCAGTTTGTAAAAAAGATGGGTGTGCCTTTGGTGCCGCTTTCGCGGGCGTTTTTAAGATAGCGTGCCAAGGACGCTCAAACGCCGGCAAGACTTTTCTTCGGGCGTGGTTCTTGGTATCCTTTTGTTTTGTGCCAAAAATGTAAGGGCTTTATGAAAGAAGATCAAAAAAATCTGCTAACCGTCTTTGTGTTGTGCCTTGCCATTTTGGTGGGGGGGGACTATTTGATGAAGTGGCTGCGCCCGCAAACGCCGGCAAAACAAGAAAGCGCCACTTTGACAACGGCTGTGTCAGAAAAGGCGTTGCCAAAAGATGGGTTTGACAGCGAGGACGATCTTCAAAACGAGCGCGTCCTGTTGCAAAATGGCCAAACACCTGATGGCGCACCAAAGACAGCCGCCTTCAGTGCAAGCGAAGAAGCGATGCCTTTGATGCCTGAAGCACCGGCGATTCCGTTTGAAACCAAAACACTGAAAGGCAAGCTGAACACAAAGGGCCCTTTGCTGAACCTTTTGTTTTTAACACAGCATTTTGAAACGGCGGGCACCAAGAACGAGGCGCGGCAGCCGGTGGCCCTTTTGCAGCCGGTAACGGCCGCGCATCCTTATGAAGTTTTTTTAAGATGGCATGATCTTGAGAGTCAGTCAGGCCTGGTGCCGCCACCCGATGCCTTGTGGCAAAATGGCGGCAGGGGTGATAATGGCGCCTTTATCTTGTTTTGGCAGCATCCAGCAGGCGTGCGTTTTGAAAGGCACATTGTGCTTGATGAAAAAGGCATGTTTTTCATTACCGAGCGTGTGCTTAACAAAACATCCCAAGCGCTTAACCTTGCGCTGCGGGGCAGTGTGCGGCGCGCAAAGCCCGACATGTCGTCGCAAATGCTGGTTTACGAGGGGCCGGTTGGCTTTATCAACGGCGCGCTTAAAGAGCTGTCGTATGATGATCTGCAAAAGAAGGGGCAGGTGGTTGAAGAGGCCACCACCGGTTGGCTTGGAATTGCAGACAAATACTGGCTGGTTGCGTTTGCGCCCGAGAAACCTTTTGTCAGCTCATTTTCCTATAAAGCCAACGCCTCGGGCAGAGCCGCCAAAACGCCTTATCACGTGGCGTTTATGGATCGCGGCATTCAGGTGCCGGCCCATGGTGTGGCTCAAGTGAAAACGCGGCTCTATGCTGGCGCAAAAGATCTGCATGTGCTTGATTTTTACGAGACAAGCGAAAATATTTTGCATTTTGATAAAGCCATCGATTTTGGCTGGTTCTATTTTTTAACGAAACCTATTTTTTATACGCTGTCGTGGCTTAAGGGCTTAACAGGTAATTTTGGCCTGGCCATTTTGGTTTTTACAGTTTTGCTGAAATTGCTGTTTTTTCCGCTGGCGAACAAGTCCTATCGCTCGATGGCGAAAATGAAATTGCTGGGGCCCGAGCTTGAGCGGTTAAAAGAGCGCTATAAAGACGATCAACAGCGCATGAGCCAAGAGCTGATGGCGTTTTATAAAAGAGAAAAGGTCAACCCTGTTTCGGGCTGCTTGCCTATGTTGCTGCAGATGCCTTTCTTTTTTGCACTTTATAAGGTGTTGCTTATTAGTGTTGATGCACGACATGCGCCATTTTTTGGCTGGATTGTTGATTTGTCGGCGCCAGATCCTACTAATATCTTTACCTTGTGTGGTCTGATTCCGCTTGAGCTGCCAGGCTTTTTAACCTTAGGGCTGTGGCCGTTGATTATGGGTCTTTCCATGCTGTTGCAGCAAAGGATGAGCCCGCCGCCGGCTGACCCCACACAGCGCATCATGTTTACGTACGGCATGCCGATTATCTTTACTTACATGTTTAGTGGTTTTTCAGCAGGCGTTGTTATTTATTGGACCTGGAATAACCTGTTATCAATGGCGCAACAGTGGATGATTGGGCGCATGGCCGCACAACAGACATTAGTGCAGAAGAAAAAGAAACGGTAGGCATAGAAGGGAAACAGACAAATGGTAAAGGGCGTGAAAGCACAATCTGTCGCTAACATGATTGCACACAATGTCTAAGCATCCCTCACTTGAACAACGTCTTGCGGAAAAGGGCGTGCAAATGACCAAAGCGCGCAAAGCCATTGCGCGGGCTTTGGATGCTTCAGATGATCATCCAGATGTTACAACCCTGTGTCAGCGTGCATCGGTGCTTGAAAGCTCGGTTAGTGTGCCAACGGTGTATCGTGCGCTTAAGTTGTTTGAAGAGCTGGGACTTTTGGAAAAGCACACGTTTGGGCGCTCGCACGCGCGCTATGAAACGGCCACCAAAGAACAACATGACCACCTTGTTGACCTTGAAACAGATGAAGTGATCGAATTTTCTGATCCCGATATTGAGGCCTTAAAGCACAAAATTGCAAAAAAACTGGGCTATCAACTTGTTGGACATCGTTTAGAACTGTATGGTATGTCTTTAAAGAGTCAGCGTTCGCTGCAGGAGAAAAAATCGTCGTGACAGCTTTAGATGGGGCCGATGCGCCCTTTGTGATCAGGTCGGGCAAATTTCACATTTATATCACCAACAGCCCCTCAGAGATTCAAGATGCGCAGCGTCTGCGCTATGATGTCTTCTATACCGAATTGGGCGCGAAAGCCTCGCAAAGCCAAGAAAAGGCACGCGATGTTAATTCGTTCGATCGGGTTTGCGAGCATCTGATTGTAAAAGATGTGGAAACGCAGCGGGTGGTGGGTACCTATCGCTTATTGCGTCGAGACGGCGCGCAGCGCCATGGCAGCTATTATACTGAAACCGAGTTTGATGTCTCAAAACTCAAGGCCACTAAAGGCGAAATTCTTGAGCTTTCACGCGCGTGCGTTGGCAGCGGGTACCGCACTCAAAGCGTGATGCAGCTTTTGTTGCGTGGTTTGGCCGAATATATTTTGCATTACAATATCACGTATCTTTTTGGTCTTGGCAGCTTTCATGGCACAGATCCCAAACCTTTTGAGCACGCTTTGTCGTACCTTTATCACCATCGTTTGGTGGACAAAAGCCATCGTCCTGTGGTGTTGCCCGAGCATTTTGAATCTTTGAATCGCTTGCCCAAAGAGCAGGTGGATGAAAAGCTCGCCTTTCAACAAATGCCGCCTTTGCTGCGCGGATACATTCGCCTGGGCGGCGGTATCGGAGATGGCATTTTTGTGGATCATGGCTTTAACACGACAGACGTGTGTGTGGTGGTCAACAGTGAGTATTTGACGCCAAGATTTGCCAATCACTATAACACGCAAACCGAGCAAGAGAGGCGCTTTACCGTCAATGCGGGCTAAACATCCATGGTACGATCGATTCCTTTTGCGGCTTTGCGCCTTGTGGCCCTTTTGCTTGGGATTGTAGCAGGGTACCTTTGCATTTTTACAATTTTTCTTTTTTCGCGTGCACAAGGTCAGGCGACAACGCGTTTTGTGTACCGGTCACTGTGTCATCTTGCAGGACTGCGTTTGCATTACCACGGCAAACCTTTCGACAAAGCAGACCTGTTTGTGGCCAACCATGTTTCGTATTTTGATATTTTAATTTTGGGCGGATTCTTGCGTACCTCGTTTATTTCGAAAACAGCAGTAGGGCGCTGGCCTTTGATAGGTGGTGTTGCCAAAAAAATGAATACTTTTTTTGTCTCACGCACACAGCGCGAACTGTTAAAAGAGCTAAAAGCACTGCGGCAGCGCATTCTAACAGCGGAATACCCCTTTCTTTTGTTTGCCGAGGGTACATCAGGTGACGGCGTTTCATTATACGCCTTTAAACGAGCGCTGTTTCAGGCTGTACCACTTGGAGAAGAAGCGCCGGCACACGTTCAACCCGTCTCATTACACGTCAGTCGTTTGAATGGTTTAAAAGCCACCACGTTTGCTAAAAAGCTTTATAGCTGGCGCGGAGACGTGGCGCTTGTGCCCCACTTATGGATGCTGTGTCGTTTGGGGACGTTTGACATTGACATTCTTTTTCATACACCCGTTTCAACGCGTACAACACACAATCGTTCTGAGCTGGCGCAGCGTCTGTGGCACGTGATGAGCCAGGGCAAAGCCACCCTTTATCAGCCAGATCATAAAACGGCATCCGCCGTATCATGAAACCATTCTTCGTAACGCTGAGGACGTAGGGCTTAAAGGGCGTGAGTGTGTAACGTATTTAAAATACGGGCTCAATTATTTATATGTCTAAAAGACATTTTATCACCACCTGATTTTAGAAACACCCTTATTTACAATTTATTTAATTAAAAATAGAAACAAAAACTGGTTATATATTACGTTTTTTGTTCTTCAATAGTTTTTTTAGGTGATACAGTGTTAAAAAAGTCTTTTTTTGTCATTTTATTTTTGTCTTCTTTGAATTTTACTGTGCTAGGGGCGCTGGGTATTTTTGACACAGAATACCTTCGCGAACCGATGCTCAAGTGTCATGCTGACGCAGCAGCAGGACTGGGAGACGTTTTTGAAATTCGTACCAATACAGGCTTTGGCAGCGGTTTTATGATCGAAGATGCCACGGTAAGGCAATATGTTATGACGGCAGCGCATGTGCTAGAAGGAAAACCTAGCGCTTCTGTTGTGATTAAGGGAGAAGAATACCCCCTCACTGCTTTTTGTGTGCATAAGGTGTGGGATGGTCCATTTTTTGAACTTGTACGGGACGGATTTGATCTTGCTGTTGCAACATTGGGGGAGAAGCGGCCCAACCAAGTTGTGCCTTTTAAAATAGGCGTTGTTAAGACAGAGTCAGCGACCTTAAGACATAAATCACATTTTATGAATACATGTTGTCTAAAGAGGTGAATATACCACGTTTGTATCATACGCGGTATATGGGCATTGCAGGTTATATTAAGGCGAAGAAGAGTCTATGGGGGGGTTCACAAGAACCGATACGTCAAACCAAAAGCACCGAGTGTGTTTTGCTTGTTTATGGTATTCCTGGTGATAGCGGTTCGCCGCTTATCAATGATGCTGGAGAAGCGGTTGGAGTTTTTAGAGGCCTACACCCTTCTGTTATTAAAAAGAAATGGGCGGAAATAAGTAACAAGCGTTTTTTTTACAACCCAAAAAATCGCGCCAACTTATATCGTGCCTGCCTACAGGGACGTGAGAAAGAAGCTGCTAAAGCAGCTGTTGCAGGTCTGCTTAAGCAGTTGTGTGCAATCTTTCCGCAACATCAGTCCATTATATCTTTTGATGTCGCGTGTGAAGATCAAGAATTGTTGGATCGTTTGTGCCGCATGGACTGCGCACTGTTTAAGCGGTTTACAAAAGAAGAGAAAGAGATGTACAAGCAACTCTTTAAGGGTGCAGGGTACCTTTTGAACTATAGATGCTATGAAAATTTTTTCTTTGTTGAATTGGATCGTTATCAACCGTGGATAGAAGCTGCCACCAAAAAGCTAGATGCACTTCCTACAACAGAAGGGTTACAACGTATCACACTTGGAGATAATCCGCTGTCATTCCTCTGCCGCCTGGCGGTGAAGAGATTGGACAGTGTCGCAACAACAGTTGTGTCCAAAGTAAAAGGTGTATCGCGTTGACACAGTTTATGTCATTTGGGGCACGCTGGCGTGATTGATAGACCTTGTGCACGTGGCAGAGACGATTATGCAAAGTGCACGCTCTCAAAATAACGACTCAGCTGCACAGGCTATGACTGATGGAGTGACATACTTTGATGCACTGACTCAAGCAAAGCGCGCTGTGTGCCCGTTTTGAGCTACCTTTTAGAGGGTGCCGCATAAAAAGCATCTAAGTGCTTGCTTTTAAATAAAAAATTATCTAAAAAAGATAGTATTTTTATCTATTTTAGATTTTTTTATGGTGTGTAAGCGAGCTCCTTTTTGTATTGTTTTATTTGTGGCGTTGTGTTTGTGTGTGTTGCAAGCCTTTGGCATACGCTCACCTTTTGCGCCGGCATTACCCGATGAGCCGGTTTTAGAAATTATTGTTCAAAAGCAAGAGCTTCCAAAAAGAGATCACGCAAGACGCATGTTTGCCATGCAGATGGATGTGAACGAAGCAGGGAGCACAGAATCTCTTGCAGAAACAGGTAATATCAGCTTTGTGATACCAGTGAGTCAGCGGACGACTTTTTATAGTTTTGTTGATCAGTTAAGATCATCTGTTAAAAAACAAACTGTGCAACAATGGCTACGCATTAAAGCAAAGAATGAAAAAGCGGCCGAAACATTGAGATTGCTGATTAACCGTGAGAAAAAAACGCAACGAAAACTCTCTTATTTAAGCCGATGTCTTTTTAAAGAGTGCACTTTGCCTATTGAGCGCTGGCGTTTTGCCGTCAAGCAAGTGATCAAACAGCTGAAAGAGCATGCCCTTGAAATCTCGTTAGATTATGAAGCACAGCAAGATGCCAGCGCACCTTTTACCACAGATGATGTCGAGGACATTGCAATCAAAAGGGCCTTTTTTGCAAAACAGGGGTGGAAAAAAATACAGCAATCGTCTTTAGAGCATTTTCCACTCTATAGTGCAGATCCCGATGAAAAAGGTACTTTGTTGCAGCAACTTGAAAAAAAGCGTGCTGAGGAAGAAATTGAAGCAGAGGTAGACGACCATAGAACGCCATTTTGGCAACCTTTGTTACGAGAGCGTCAGTTATCTGGATCGTTTTTCTACCTTGATTATCAAAATCCGCTGATGAATCCGGGCCCTTATAATGTGTTTCATACCATCGAGCTGATCGGCATTGACTATGAAATGGTGGCGCCTTTGTTGTTTTTGTTCTCAGGTGTGCAGCGATTGTGTGTCTTTAATAAGGGTTTTCCACCTTTGGAAGAGCCGCTTCAGCTAACATTTTCTAATTTTGACCACCTGCATTATCTTTATTTGTCTTATGATAGCAAGCTTTTTGTGCGTGACTATCAAAGTATCGTCAAAAACTATCCAGGCAATAACCTTGAAGACACAAAGCGCAAGGTGATTGTGGGGCCTTTGTATGCAAAGCGCGTTAATGGTTATACAGCGGTGCCGGCCGGCTCTCATCCTCTGTTATTTGATAATTTTGGTATTGCAAACTATCTGGCTGATCGAACACAGCGTTTTTTTTCTACCATGCCGATCGCGAATCATTTTATAAAAATTGAGTTTTTTGGCCAAAACTCAGTGACAGCGATTGATTTTGGGCGTCGGCCGGTCTCGTCCAGTGTACTTGAATCGCTGCTGCAGGCACAAATTGATAAAACCTTTGATCCGTCCGCCTCTTGGGATGAACGTTTGGCGTGGAGTAACAAATTTTCTGTTCTAGAGTATATTGATTTGTCGGGAACCAACGTGCATGACTTGGTGGTGGCGCGTAACCTTAAAAGACTGCATACGCTTATTTTAAATGATACAGCGTTGGGGCACACTGTGGATTCGCGCTATTTGCCGCGCCTGCAACGCATTGATTTTTCCTTTCAACCCTATGGTTTGGTGGGGGCAAACTTAGGGTTTATCAGAATGAATCTTTTGAACTTTTTGAAAATCAAGCATACTTTTTTGCCCATTGCAGTGTTTGTTTTTGCAGTTGGGGTGGTGACATTGCATGAGACAATTAAGGACGCTGTCACCAATGCCTTGTCACAAGATGAATAGACTTTTTTCACCCTTGTGTTCTCTTGCACCTCCTTTTAAAGTGCTTTTTAAAGAAAGCGTTTGAAAAGGAGAGCCAAAAAAATGCCACAAGCCACGATGAAAAATAAAACTGTGCTGATTACAGGGGCCACAGGCGGCATTGGTGCATGCTTTGCGCGTTGTTTTGTCAAAGCGGGCGCCAGCGTTGTGTTGTCGGGAACGCGTTTGCCCAAGCTTGAGGCGCTTCAAAAGGAACTTGAAAGTGACCTTTCGGCAGAACAGCACCTTTTTTGTGTGCCAGCAGCTTTGGGTGAAGAGGGCGCTGCACAAGTGCTTGTGGATCAGGCGCTGCAGCATTTGGGGCATCTGGATGTGCTGATCAATAATGCGGGCATTACCAAAGATGGTCTTTTTATGCGCATGTCTGATGAAGATATCAGTGATGTGTTGCAGCTTAACCTGTTGGCAGCGATGCGTTTGGCGCGTTCGGCCATTAAGGGCATGATGAAGCAACGCTCGGGCAACATTATTAATGTATCTTCTGTTGTGGCTTCAACTGGCAACCCCGGCCAATGCAACTATGTGGCGTCAAAAGCAGCGCTTGAGGGTTTTTCACGTGCCTTAGCGGCCGAGGTAGGCGCGCGCGGTATTCGTGTGAATGCCATTGCCCCTGGCTTTATCGAAACACCCATGACACAGGTCTTGCCCGAAGCGCATAAAGAAGCGCTGATCAAAACGATTCCTTTAGGGCGTATGGGCCGCGGCGAAGAAATTGCATCCGCAGCCTTGTTTTTGGCCTCAGAGGCCGCATCGTATATCACGGGCACCACACTGCATGTAAATGGTGGTATGTATCGCACCTAATGTTAGCAAACGGCTGTGATGGTTTGAGAGACTGAAAGATCAGAAAAAAACGGACTTGACAGAGATAGACAGGTTAGCGAGAATGAAATCTATCAACGAGAGGATAGAACAGTGTTTGCAGTTTTAAAAACTGGTGGAAAGCAGTATCGAGTGGCCCCCGGTGAAGTTTTTGTCGCAGAAAAGATCGCAGGCGTCAGCGATAAAGGCGATGAAAAGCAATCAGCGCAACGAACGCATGTGTTTAAAGAAATTTTGTGCGTGGCGTCAAAAGACAAAACACATTTTGGCAAGCCTTTGCTTGACAAAGCGTCAGTCACGGCCGAGGTGATTGATGATGTGCGTTCAAAAAAAGTTTTAATCTTTAAAAAGAAGCGTCGCAACAACTACAGGCGTTTAAATGGGCACAGGCAAGAGGGTCTTTTGCTGCGTGTGAAAGACATTACGCTGGATGGCAAGTCGCTGTTGGGTGATCTTGCAGTAAAGTCTGCAGCAAAATCTGCGGCAAAAAAAGCATCGCCAAAGCCAGAAGCTGAAGCTGCTAAAAAGCCTGTTACAAAAAAAGAAACCACAACTCAAAAGGGCGCAGATGCTGCAAAAACTGTTAAAGCAGATGCTGCAAAAAAGGCTGCCTCTCAACCAACAAAGGACGCGTAAAAGATGGCACAAAAGAAGGCGGGTGGTAGCTCGCGCAATGGTCGCGATTCCGCGGGTCGCCGCTTAGGCGTGAAAGCCTTTGGCGGCCAGCAAGTTTATCCTGGCTGGATTTTAATCCGTCAGCGGGGCACGCGCGTTTACCCTGGTGAGCACGTGGGCATGGGCAAAGATCACACTCTTTTTGCGCTTAAAGAAGGCAAGGTGCTTTTCTACAAGCGCCGCGGCCGTTCCTTTTTAACGCTTGATGTGGCTGCTTAAAACACGCACGTTGACTCTGCGGCCGTCATCAAAAGGGCGCCACATCGGTATCGTTAGCGCGCACGTGTGCGACATTTGTGTCGGCAATCCTTACCTTTGTGGGTGTCGTTTGTTTTTTTAAGCGCGCGCAGGGCATTCTTCACCATTCGTAAGTTTAGAAAATTTTTAAGAAAAATCAATCAATTAGATGGCTTGTTGTGAAACCTTGGTGGCTAAGGCACATTGGATTGCCGCGTCGAAACAAAAGTGTCTCTTCGCAATGACAATCTAGCCATCATCGTGAAGGCTAGGCGGTTTCTTGGTCGTCATCGCGAAGATGCTGGGATGATCTGTGGCGGTTGCTCTTCTTGTGTTTCTCTTTTTTTTATACGCGCGAAAGGCATTCTTCACCATTCGTAAGTTTAGAAAATTTTTAAGAAAAATCAATCAATTAGATGGCTTGTTGTGAAACCTTGGTGGCCAAAGCACACATGGATTGCCGCGTCGAAATCAAGATTTCTCCTCGCAATGAGGGTTTTGGGGCATGCCGCGTCACTTGGGCCGTCATTGCGAAGGCGTCCACCTGGGGCGATCCACAGTCAGCACCTTCAGTGGCAAGGCTTATTCAAGCGGAATATTGTACTCAACACAAAGCTGACTCAGAGCTTGGCGGCGGCTTTCCCATTTGGTCAGTTTTGCTTCAAGGTGCGTGTGAAGACGTGGCACGTTATAGTAATAACAGGGGTTGATCATATCGATGCCCTGCAGTTTGTTTTCGACAGCGCTCACAGTGTCGCCATTGCGGTTTTCCTGAACGTTTTTGCGCATTGCATCTCTGCAAATTTTCAGCGCGTCATGAGAAGCCTTTTCTGTCTCCCGTAACATGCTGTCCACCGGGTCTGTTAAAAGCGTGCTGTGTGCATCTTTAAGGTCACGATAAAAAGCTTCTTTGGCTTTTGCATGATCATAGGCCGTTTTAAAGGCGTCGATGTCGTTGTCAAAAAAACCTTTGAACAGATAACGCGTAAAAAAGAAAATGGGGCGATCTTGGTGAAACAAGCTGTTATGAGCTTCAATGTTCCAGACTTTTTCTTGTTGTTTAATTTGTACATGAAAGGCCTTGGCGCAGACCATAAAATGACGATCGACTTCTGAGGCTGGAGTAGTGTTTTCGGGCAGGTCAAAGTGAAAAATCTTCTCAAAACGCATGTTAGCGCGGTTCCTGCTGTAAAGCCTTTCCGCATAGTCTTCAAACTTTTGGGCCAAGGCGTGTTGACCTTTGCGTTTAAGGTGACCCGCCAGTGCATCACAACTCACGAAAATCGCTGGTGAAATGTGCACGATCTCTTCTTTTAGTTTTTCTTCAAGCGCTGTGATTTGTGCTTCATTTTCTGATTGTGCGGCCGCTATTGGCGCTGCAACAGCGTCGGCATTGTCAGCTTGTGCATCAGCTGCGTTGGCCGGAACCTCAGCCTCTTCGGTGGTTTGGGCGTCTGGTTTTTTCGTGATGCAGGCCATATAAAAGCTTGACCCCTCAAGAATGTGTTCTAATTTGGGCGTGATGGCCACACCGTTTTGTGCAAAAATGGCAAGCGCTGCCACAAAACAAGCTGCTTTTTTCTTCATTGTTACCCTCTGATCTTTTGATAAAACTATGTCAACTTATTGTTTTTGTTAGCTTTTGTCAATAATGGGTTGTTTAAAAAGAAAAGATCATTTTGTTTTTTGCAAACGCTGCGTGTTGTGCGGTCGCCATTGGCCACAAGGGGCAAACACCATTGGCACAACGTGCAGGGTGTTTTGCGCCGAGGTGATCTCAAGTGTCAGCGTGCGGCTTTGGGTTTGGTCAAACGATAGGCCTTCAAGCGACAGCTTTTCATCACCTTTTAGCTGCAGATCTTCATAAGACATGGGGTAACACCAATGCAAAGGTAAAATGTCGCAAAACAACAGCGCGCGATGCACAAGTGGGGTAAAACTTTTTGCAATCACGGCGCGCACGTTTAAAAGGCGTAAGGCTGATGCCAGCCACACCGCGTCAATGCCGCGGCCGTAATGGGCGTTGCCAATCAAAAAAAAGGGGGCCTTTTGTGCAAACAGCTGCTCAAGCGCACCGGCCTGGGTGGGCACATATTTAAGCAACGCGCGGCGCGTGACCGATCGCAAAATCGTGGGATTGCCCAAATAAAACGAAATGGGGGCGCTTGGCTTAAACGCTTCCTTTAAATCATTATCAAGATAGTGCACGTCGTTTGTTGTGGTCTTTTGATCTTTTGTGTCAGAGGCAAGCAGTGCGCTGTCGTCCAGCGACAGCAGGTGGGTGCCAATTTGGTGATCTCTTAAAACGGGCACAAAGGACGCGTGCGTAATAGACGAGGTGGGCACGTCAAGCAAGGGCCATGGTGACCATGTGTGGCGCAAAAGAGGATGGCTGTGATCGGTTTTAAAGCTGGGGTTTTTTTGTTGTAATGTTTCGTTAAAGGCTTTGTGAAGCAAAGCATGCAGGGATTTTTCTTCCGATTCTTTGGGCCACAGGTCTTTCAGGGTTAAGTGTGGTGCGATGTCAGGAATGCCCGTTTTGTGCAAGGTGCCCGATAAGCCCGAAGCCAGAGCAAAAGGGGATGACAGCAAAAAGGTTTCTTGGCTTTGGGTTAAAACGCCTGAGCCTTGCGAAGATTGTTGGTGCGCTGCTTGTGTGATCCCAAGCGCTTTAAAATCCTTTTCAAAATGCTTGAAAAAAAGATCTGTTGAGGGGTCTTCGGCCGGCAAGCTAAAGGTGGCAGGTGTCTTAAGGGTTAGTTTTTTTTGGACAGCGTTTTTCACCATCAGGGCAGCTTTGATAAAATCAGGGCTTTCATTTAAAAAACCCAAAGGCGCCAGGTGAAACTGTGCTGCAGGTGTGTTCTCTTTGGAAAACGTGCCGCAAGGCGGCTTGTAAGGTGCGCTAAAAAAGAAGGGTGTGGGTGTGTGTAAGGTTTTCTCAAGCGGTGTGTTTTGAAGATTGCGCCCAATGGACAGTTGATCAAGGTTGATCACTAGCACATCATCATAAATGGCAAAGTCATGGTTTGCCTGCTGTGTGTCGTGCCACAAGCCAAGCTCTAAAGCTTGCTTTTGCAAATCTTTTTGAAACGTGCTGGCGACAAAGGGCGGACTAAAAAAGGCAAGTGTTTGCTGATCCATGGGCCACACAAGGCTGGATGCCTCCATATAGGCTAGAAAGCGATTGACCTCAAGGCGGGTGTAAGGGGTCAAAAGGGCTGTGCTGGGGCCAAAAAACTCAAGCGCTTTAAAAGGAATGTTTCTTTGTGCCAGCCAATCTAAAACAAACAAAGCAATTTCAACACCGCTTAAAAAAGGCGACGGGGTGCCCTTAAGGCAAATGCCCAAAACAGGCGGTATCTCGTACAAAAGGCTTTTGCCCGCAAGAACCGCCCGCATCTCTTCAACGGACACTTGAAGCCCCAAAAAGCCCAAAACGCCCCAGTTAAAAGCACTGGTGTTGGTGCTCATCAGAAGGGGCGTGATATGCTGTGCTGATTTATGCGCTGTTTGGGGCAAGGCTTTCGTGGGGGAGGCCCTTTTTGGCGTGTCAATATGAGGCAACATATGAAAGGGGTGCTGGTATAAATGGACAAGAGGGTCTTGTGCGCTTTGCGTGAGGGCATGATAAAGCTGTCCCTCGGTGGTCTTCAAAAAACTTTCTTGAGTTTTTTTTTGGCTCTCAGAATGCTTTCTTAAGAGAGAACTAACGTTAATACCCAAGGGACAGGACGGGGATTTATCAAGGTCAAAAGTATCACCAAGAACTTTTGATTTTTGAGCGAAGAGAGATTGCGCCAGAAAAGCTGGTGCGGTCACGGCATTGATCCAAGCGATGTCGGCCTTAAGGGGGCAAAACGTATTGGGTTCACGGTGCCAAATGCTTTGTGCGGCTTCTTTTTGCTTGTTTTGGGCCAGATGCAGTGCAAGCAGGCGATGTGTGCGCGACAGGGTTTTAAGGGGAGCCACTTTGTCTGTCATCGCAAGACTGTTGCAGGGAGTGTGTTAAGCATTTTTTGATCTGTTCTGTGTAAAAAGGTTGTGATGGCTTTGTGGTGTTAACGTATTTTTGTTTTCACAAAAAAGTCTTAACGCTTCAAAAGGTTGATGGGGCCATCTTTGGTGATGTGCGAGAACCTCTTGTATGCCTTGCAAGAAAAGCCATTGCTTGTGCGTTGTTGTGTTTTGAAAAAAAGTGATTTTTTGGTACACTTTAAGTGCGTTGAACCCTGCCAAGAGAGCCTTCATGCAACCGTTATCGCCCACTAAAATGAAGCGTTGTCATGTGCTGGTTGTGGATGATGATGCCAAGCTGCGCACCTTGCTGTCGTCGTTTTTGCAAAAAAAAGGCTTTTTGGTGTCAACGGCACAGAATATTGACGAGACCGAGGCGGCGCTGTCGCTGTTTCGTTTTCAGATCATCTTGCTTGATGTGATGCTGCCTAAAGAGACGGGGCTTGCCTTTGTAAAGCGCTTTCAAAAACAACTGCCGCCCGTGATTTTTTTAACGGCCTGTGGTGCGCGTGAAGATCGCCTGTCGGGCCTGTCGCTTGGCGCCCACGATTATATTACCAAGCCTTTTGAGCCCGAAGAGCTTTTCTTGCGTATGCGCTCTATTTTGCGCCACTATCCCCTGGACACAAAAGAGGCCTGCCTTGCAGGCTGGACTTTTTTAGAGGCACCCGGCCTTTTGACAAAAGAAGGGCAAGCGCCACAAAAACTGACATCCAAAGAGACAAAACTTCTGGCGTTTTTGCTGGCACATCAAGGCAAAACCCTTTCGCGCGATGCCATTGCCAGGGCCTTGTCTGACCGCTTAAACCCCAGGTCGGTTGATGTGTTGGTGGCCCGCTTGCGCACCAAAATTGAACGCATGACCAACGCCCCCCTGATGCTGCAGTCGGTCCGCGGTATTGGCTATGTGATGCAGAAGGCGATCTAAATGTTACATGCACAGACGTCCAACCTTGTTGTTTCTTTAGGTTGTTTTAGGCTGTCTTACAGAGGAAAGCAGGATGCCTGAAGAACCCAACAAATCTGCCTCTGGCAAGCGCTCGTGGGCATTGCGCCAGCTGTTTCCGCGCAGCTTTTTGGGCCGCTCGCTTTTGATTGTGATGGTGCCCATGCTGTTGGTGCAACTGGTTTCAAGCTATATTTTTTTCGAGCGTCACTGGGAGCACATCACGCGTTTCCTTAGCCAAAGCACGGCCCATCGCCTGAAAAGCGGCATGGCTCTCTTTGAAACCCTACCTATGCCCAAAGAAGAAAAACTGCGTTTTGTCAAAAAGCATGTGGGTATGCGCGTTGCGTGCGTTTCAAAATTACCCCAGCTGCCTCACGGACATCACCTTTTTCAGTCACGTTTTGAACGCGCCCTCAATCGCGCCCTCAAAGGCCCTTACACCTTGCTAATGAAAGAAGACTGGACCTTTGTGTGGAAAAAAATTGGTCCCGATATTTTATGCTTTTCGTTTCCCACCAAATGGGTTTTAACGCGCACCAGCTTGATTTGGTTTTTGTGGTCTTTGGGATCGTCGCTTTTATTTGCTGTTTTAGCGGCTTTGTTTTTGTACCAGCAAATTGCCCCTTTGCGCTCTTTGGCTGTGATGGCGCGATCTTTTGCTCGTGGCGCTAAAGCCCGATTTTACAGGCCACGTGGTGCCCTTGAAATTCGTGCGGTAGGTGAGACGTTGGCCAGTGTTTTCAGGCAGCTGCATGCGAAAAACAAGGCCCAAAAAGATATGCTGATGGGGGTGTCGCACGATATGCAAACGCCCTTGACACGTATGAAGTTGCAACTTTCTTTGATGGACAAAACACAAGAGGGTGTTGAGCCGTTGTTAGAAGATGTGGCGCAAATGACGCAAATGGTCAAAAGCTATATTGCTTTTATACAAGAGGGTCGCTTGTCTGCCCCCAAGCGCTTTGTGCCGCTGCGCACATTGTTTCGTGTCTTAAAAATGCTGGATGCCAAGCGCTCAAAAGAGGTGACGCTGGATGTGCCGCGCAACTTTTTTGTTTTATTAGATGAGGAAGCGCTTGAAAGGTGTCTTCAAAACCTGCTTCACAATGCCTTGTGTTATGCCAAAACCAAAATTCGCGTGGCCATCCATCAAGAAAAAACGCTGTTTTACGTTTGTATCGAAGATGATGGTGAAGGGGTGGCGACCCAAGATTTGAAGCGTATTTTTCAGCCGTTTGTGCGCCTCAATACAGAAAGGCATTTGCAACCACATCTTGTCACCGGTCAAACCGGTCTTGGCTTATCAATTGTGCAGAATCTTGCGCAGCAAATGGGTGGCCATGTTGAAGCGAAAGCGTCAGTCCTTGGCGGTTTGCGCGTTCTATTGACGCTACCTTATACATCGCCACAACAGCGCAGGGCAGCCTGAGCGTTTTTTAAAAGCGCGGGTTTAGCATTTAGGCGGAGAATTTGTTAGACTGGCCGTAACACCTTATGCGCTCTATGTTCTTGTCTTTTTATGCCTCAACCTCCACAAAAGTCAGCACCCCAAACAGATGCACCAGCGCTTGTGTGCGTGGGTGCCATTTTAGGTCCCCATGGTTTGAAAGGCTTGTTGAACGTGCACAGCTATAGGCAAGAGCCGGGGGCGCTTTTTGCTTGTGGCCCCTTGTTGGCGCAAGATGGCCAGACACTGCTTTGCTTTGAGCCAGATAATAAGCCAACATCTAAAGGCATCATCAAGGGGCATCCTTGCTTTTTGGTGCGCCCACAAGGCTGCACCACGCGCACTGACGCCGAAGCCTTTGGCAAGCAAAAACTTTATATGAAGCGATCCGCTTTGCCGGCCTCTGAAGCGGCGCTTTATTATCACTGTGACTTGGAAGGCTTGTGGGCCTTGAACGAGGAAGGGCTGGTGATTGGCTGCGTTCGAGGCGTGCAAAACTTTAACGCTGGTGATCTTTTGGATATTCAACTGTTTAAAACGCCGCTAGCGCTGGACAAAGTGCAAGCAAATGGCGCGCGCGGGCAAGCGCTTGGGCGCCGTGTTTTTGTGCGCTTTCACAAAGCGTGTGTGTCAAAGGTTGATTTAGAGCAAAAAACGGTGACGCTGTTGAAGCAAGCCCTTCAAGACGTCAGCGTTTAAAGTGTTCGCGCAAGGGCGTCAAGGCGTGCAGCCGTTAACGCATCAAGGGTGCCCGATGGCCAAGGCGCCGCAAAGTGTGATTGAAAAGCCCACAAAGCATCAGACAGTTGCCACGGCGCAAAGCGGTACCCAATCTGCCAAAGCCATGTGCGCACTTGTTCGTAAGAGGGTGGGTGTTCCGCAAAAAAAGCCTGGTCCTCATCTTGGGCGCAAAGGGCACTTGAAAGCCCAAGGCCTTTTTGGCGTAAAACAGACCAGGGAAAGCTGGGGCCTGGATCTTTTTTTCGCCCAAAAGCAATATCTGAGTGACCGATGATCGCAGTGGGGGGCAGATTGTATTGCTGGCAAAGATGTTTAAGCAACTGGATAAGTGTTGCCATTTGTGCAGCAGGAAAAGGCTTAAAGGGGGCGCCTCTGTGATAGGGCGTATAAACAAGCTCGATACCGATACTGGTTTGGTTAAGATGCGTGTGCCCCCCCCAAGCGCTTTTGCCGGCGTGCCAAGCGGTAAGGACATGGGGAATCATCTCAACACATGCGCCATCGGCATCGATAATGTAATGGCAACTGACTTTGTTATGTGCGTGTTGAAAGTGTGACAGCACGTTGTTCAGTGGTGTGATTTGCGTATAGTGCACCACAAGATAAAGCGTTTGCAGACGTTTGGGCCCGTGGTGTGGCGAGGCAAAGGCACCGCCCTTGCAACAAAAGTCTTGCAACATAAGCTTTAAGGTGGTCTGTTATGACAATGGGCGTTTTGTTATCGTACCAAAGGGTGCTGATGCGTCAACCTTTTGTCAACGATCACCTCCCAAGATACAAAAACGATAAAACTGGGGCAAAGGACTTATCATCATGAAAGGCAAACAAGACGGATTAAGGGGTAAAATGAGCGAACAGCGGATGCGCTTTTTTAAAGATCTGCTGCACTGCCTGCTGTTAAATGGCCTGTTGCTGGGCTGGTGGTTTTTAGGGCACAAGTGGTCAACATGGCCGCTTTGGATTTTGTGTGGTACGGCTTTGGCGTTTGTGGTGCGCGCGGCCTCAGAGGGGGTGTTTTTGCCGGCAACACGGGTGCAAGGCTGGCTCTCTAAGACGCTTGGCGCGTTTGAAGAAAAGCAAATTAAGAATCTTGAGCGTTTGTTTGTGCGCTATGTGTCTACAGAAAAGAAACGCCCGTCTTCTGAAAACACAGAAGAGGTAAAAGAGGAAGTCAAGGCGCCCGTCAAGCGCGCCCAAAAGCCAGCGCCGTCAAAAACGTCTGCTAAAAAAACATCTGCCAAAAAGCGCTAGGGGTGTTGGGTATGGCTTAACCGCCTGCTGCCGGATTCTGTTAAAATAAAGGAGCAGAATCAAGGCTTTTTTAATCAATCAATCGTAAAAAAAAGATCAAAGACCCCGTTTGTTTGCGTGTTCAGCATAAAAGGTGTGGATCGGGGCATACTTTTTTAAAAGAGTGCTTTAGACTGCAAGGTAGCAATAATGATTGATGTTGTGTTGTGATGACGTCTTCTTTCAAAAAACCGCGCACAAAGCCGGCGCGACCTTACTTTTCATCTGGGCCTGTGGCCAAGTTTAAAGGCTGGGATGCCGCACGTCTTGCAACACCGCTTTTGGGACGATCGCACAGATCGGTGCCCGCCAAAGGGTGTATTCAAGATGTGCTGACACGCATACGCACACTGCTTCGGTTGCCGCAAGATTATGAAATAGCGCTGATTCCCGGATCAGCAACAGGCGCGATGAGCGCCGCCATGTGGAATTTTTTGGGTTTATCAGGCGTGGATGTATGGGCCTTTGATGTCTTTGGTAGTCGATGGGCCGAGGACATTCGCTATGCGCTAAAACTTGGCAATGCCCGTTTTTTTGAAACGCCCATGGGCGTGATTCCGCCGCTTGAAAAGGCTGATTTTGATCGTGATCAAGTTTTTGTCTGGAACGGCACCACGTCAGGTCTTTGGCTGCAAAACCAAAACTGGATCCCTTCAAAGCGCACGGGCCTTACGCTGTGTGATGCCACGTCAGCGGTGCTGTGCTGCGATTTGCCCTGGAGCCTTTTTGATGTTACGGCCTTTTCTTTTCAAAAAGGGTTTGGCGGTGAAGCGGGTTTGGGTGTTTTGGTGCTAAGCCCTAAGGCGCTTGAGCATTTGCGCACGTATGTGCCCTCGTGGCCCATTCCGCGTGCGTTGTGTTTAACCCAAAAAGGGCGCTTGAATGAGGGCTTGATTTTTAAAGGCGAAACGCTTAACACCTTGTCGCTTTTAACGCTGCAAGATGTGTGTTTATCGCTTGACTGGATTGACAAAGAGGGTGGCCTTCAAGGCATTTTGAAGCGCGTTGCGCGGAATACGCAGGCACTCAATGAAGCTTTGTCATTAGCGCCACTTTTTGATTTTGTGGTCGAAGCGCCGGCTTGGCGCAGTCAAAGTTCGGTGTGTTTGACCATAAAAGATGAGTCTTTTATTGCGCTTTCAACACAACACAAATGGACCGTTTTAAGAAAAACGGCACAGCTTCTTGAAAAAGAGCAGGTGGCTTTTGACATTTTGGGACACGGCGCGGCACCACCTTGTTTTAGGTTGTGGACAGGCCCCACCGTTGAGGCCGAGGATATAGCATGCGTGATCCCGTGGCTGGCGTGGGCCTTTGAAAGCGTTTTGACAACCGAAGTCAAAAAGTTCAAATCATCTGTTATGGAAGGCGCAAAAACAGAAGATATAGATTTTAAAGAAAATCTACCGTATAACAAAAAAGACGATAGAAGAAAAGGACGCAAACATGTTTTTTAGGCTGCTGGGCTGTTTGTCGACAGACATGTCGATTGATCTTGGAACGGCGAACACCCTGGTGTATGCCAAGGGCAAGGGCATTGTATTGAACGAGCCGTCTGTTGTGGCCACAGATGTCTCGAAGGGAAAGCGTCAGGTGCTTGCTGTGGGCGAGGAAGCCAAGTTGATGGTTGGGCGCACGCCGGGCAACATTCAGGCGATTCGGCCTTTGCGCGATGGTGTGATTGCCGATTTTGAAGTCGCTGAAGAAATGATCAAATACTTCATTCAAAAAGTGAATAGCAAGTTTGCCAGTCCTCAGGTGGTTGTTTGCGTGCCTTCGGGCTCAACGGCCGTTGAAAGACGCGCCATTCAAGATTCGGCCGAAAGCGCCGGTGCAAGGCAAGTCTTTTTGATTGAAGAGCCCATGGCGGCAGCTATTGGTGCAGGCTTGCCCGTGACCGAGCCCACAGGTTCAATGGTTGTGGACATTGGTGGTGGTACCACCGAGGTGGCCGTGATCTCATTGGGCGGTATTGTGTATGCGCAGTCGGTGCGCGTGGGCGGAGACAAAATGGATGACGCGATCATTGCCTATATCAAAAAGAACAACAACCTTTTGATTGGTGAGGCCAGTGCCGAGCGTATTAAAAAAGAGATCGGCTCTGCGGTCATGACCGAAAATGGATCAGGTCGCTCGCTGAATATCAAAGGTCGCGACTTGATGAATGGCGTGCCCAAAGAGATCACCATTTCTGAACTGCAGATTGTTGAAAGCTTGTCTGATCCTATTTTGGCGATTGTTGAAGGCGTGAAGCAGGCGCTTGAGAAAACGCCACCTGAATTGTCGGCCGATATTGTTGAGCGTGGTATTGTTTTAACAGGTGGGGGTGCCTTGTTGAACAACCTAGACGTTGTGCTTAAAAAAACCACAGGCTTGCCGGTCAGTATTGCTGAAGATCCGCTGTCATGCGTGGCATTGGGAACGGGTAAAGCGCTTGAGCGAATGATGTCTTTGAAAAGTGTCTTAGTTGCAGCTTAAGGGGCTGATCGTTCAGACAAAAGCGCAAGGGGCTTTTTAAGTTTTTGTTGATAGGAATAGAGCATGAATAAAAAGGCAGCTAACGCGACTGTCTTTGTTTGAGAGGTAAACCTAAGTTCATGGCGCTTTATAACAAGTCTTACAAAAAAACAGCAGCGCGTCTTGTGGTGCGACATAAAAACCTCTCTCTTTTTACGGGACTGTGTTTGTGTGTTGCGTTTTTGCAATGGACGCCTGTTTTAGCCTGGGTTGAGTCGGCCGTTGTGGGCACTTTGGGTGCCGTGTTGACTGCAAAAGACCATTTGTTAAGCTTGGTGAATCCGCATTTTTTGTATCCCGAAAAAGCACAGCTTGAAAAGCTGCAAAACGATAACAGGCGTTTGCATAATCAACTGGCGCATCTTTATATCGTGCACAAAGAAAACCGTCTTTTAAAGCGGCAGCTTAACACGGTGCAACCACATGCAACGCAGTTTGTGACAGCCGCGGTTTTAACGGCGCCAAAACATGATCAGTGTTTTTTAATTGGGGCAGGTGAAAAGCATGGCCTTGTGAAAGGCCAGCCCGTTGTCACCGCAGGTGGTGTGCTGGGGCGTGTTGATGTGGTGTCCAAAGAGACCGCCCGCGTGATGCCTTTAACGCACGTGAGATCGCGTATACCGGTGACGCACTTTACCTCTCATGTACATGCCATTTTGGTGGGCAATGGTTCAGCGCAACCAACGTTGGTGTATCAAAAGTCACCCTCTAAAGAGAACACCCAGGGCTTTTGGGTGACCTCCAGCCATGGTGGTGTTTTTACCCAAGGCATGCCTGTTGGCTATCTTAAAGCGCAGCCATCGCACATATTTCAAGCACAGCAAACCTTTTTGATGCTGGCGCCTTTAGACCGTGTGCATTCGGTGCAGGTGATTGTGGAAAAGCGTCATGTCGATACTGCTCAGTGAGCCCGCGCCTTCTTCTTCACTCCGCAGAGCCTTTGTTGCCGCAGCAACCGTTCTGAATACAGCGTTGCCCTTTTTAACATTTGTGCTTGCCTTGTGGGTTCATGATTGCTTGGTTTTTTCGCTGGCACCTTTTCCTGCTTTGTATCACGGCGTCCTTTTTTATTGGGCTTTAAGGCGCCATGATGCGTTTTCGATTTTGACGTTGTTTTGCGTTGGCCTTCTATGTGATGTCTTGTGGGGACGCTTCGTAGGGATTACTTTTATCGAAACAAGTTTACTGTTGCTTATGATGCGGGCTTATGCTGTTTTATTGCGTCACAGGCCATTTTGGATGCAGTGGCTGTTTTTTACCTTTATCACCACAGGGCTTGCGCTATGCTTTTCACTTTTTGCGCTTTGTCTTGGTGAGTCGGTGTCTTTCTTAATGGTGATGGCCAGCTGTGTTTGGGTGGCTGTGACGTACCCTTTGCTCTTTGCCACACTTTCATCTCTTGGATCTGAAGAAAGTTTTCAACTGCGATGAAGGATCCCTTTTATCACATTACGTCACGCACACTGTTGCTGGGTTTGCTGCAAGTTGGCTTTGTTGTGCTGCTTTGCTTGCCTCTTTACCGATTGCAGGTGTTACACAGAGGGCGCTATGAAACGCTGTCTAAAAATAATCGCGTTGTGACCCGGCCGCTTTTGGCCCAACGCGGCCAACTTTTTGATCGCAAAGGTAAAAAACTGGCTTTCAACAAAGCCTGTTTTCATTTGGTGGGCAGTCCTTGCAACGAAAAAACTTTTTGGCAAACCATTGACAACGTCAAATCCATCATTGATCTGTCAAAGCTAAACAAAAGAGCGATTCAACGGGCCATTAAAGCGCGCTCATCTCACTTTGACTCGATTGTGATCAAAAAAAATCTTTCGTGGGAAGAAGTGGCAGCGTTTGAATTAAAGGCTGATAGCTTTGAGGCGCTTTCGGTGATGCCTGGCTATATTCGTCTTTACCCGCTTAAAGAAAAAGCAACGCATTTTTTGGGGTATACCGCACCACCAACTGAAGAAGAGGAAGAACGTTACCAGTTGCCGCGTACATTGCAAGTGCAAGTGGGCAAACAAGGTGTTGAACGCTTGTTAGAGCCAGCTTTGAAGGGACAAGAGGGTGTCGAGCTGATTGAAGTGAATGCGGGGCAGAAAAAGATGCGCTTGATTGACAACCGCTTGCCCGAGCCAGGACAAGATGTCTATTTGTCTTTAGATGCTGACTTGCAACGCTTTGTGGCCGAGCGCATTCAAGGTGAAAAAAGTGCTATCGTTATGGTGATGGACATTCAAACGGGTGACATTTTGGCCCACGTGTCACATCCTTCGTTTGATCCGCATGTGTTTCGCTCGGGCATTAGTACCAAAGCCTGGACTGCCTTGCGAGATAATATCCATAAGCCTTTAATTGATAAAGGGCTGCAGGGACTTTATGCACCCGGTTCCACCATTAAAAGCGCCCTTATTCTTGCTGGACTTGAGGCGGGGCTTTTAACGCCTCACACCTCTTTTTATTGTGATGGCCTGATGACGGTGCGCAGGCATCCCTTTCATTGCTGGATGCATAAACATGGTGGACACGGACGCGTCAATGCGCATGTGGCCGTTATGCGTTCGTGTGATGTTTTTATGTACAACTTAGGGCTGCGCCTCAAAGTGGCCCGTATGAAAAAGGTGCTTAAGACACTGGGGCTGGGCGAGGTCACGCTTGACGGTTTTGTGGGCGCGCGCAAGGGTTTGGTACCTGATCCTGTGTGGAAGCGCACGTTTAAAGGAGGCGCCTGGACACCAGGAGATAACGTTTTGATGTCCATTGGGCAGGGGTACATGCTGGCAACACCGCTTGAGCTTGTAACGATGATTGCGCGTTTGGCCAGCGGCCTTAAAGTCAGTCCGTCTTACCTTTACACCGAAAAACAACCAACCTTTGAAACACTGCCTTTTTCGCAAACAAATTTAGCCTTTGTGCGTAAAGGGCTTTTTGACACGGTCAACTCTTTTAGAGGCACAGCGTTTCGATGGCGTTTGACAGACCCAGTTTGTGCAATGGCTGGCAAAACGGGCACATCACAAGTGGCGCGCATTTCGCTTCAAGAACGTTCTCAAGGTGTAAAAAGAAACGAAGAACGCCTGTGGGAAGCGCGTGACCATGCCTTGTTTGTAGGGTATGCACCTTATGACAAACCACGTTATGCCATTTGTGTTGTGGTTGAACATGGCGGTTTTGGGGCGCCTCGGGCAACACCTATTGCGCGTGATGTCTTAGCCTTTGCACAAAAAATAAAATTTAACAACAATAAAAAGTAAAACTTATCTATTTTCGACTAGACGTGGCATGAAAGACTCTTTATGCTGTGAAGAAAAAGGGTGGGAGGCTGCGAAGCGCCGGTGTGCTATTGAATAACCGTTCATTTCCTTTTCAGCTTTATTTGGGTCTCATGGCCTCTTTAGGGGTTGTGGTGACAATGGCATCTGTTCCTTCGTTGCCACAAATGACAGAATACTTTGGTTGCCCCTATAGTTTGTCTGGCTGGACAGTCACCTCTGCCATGCTAGGCGCCATGGCTTGTCAGTTTTTTTGGGGGCCTTTTTCAGATCACTTTGGTCGTAAAAATGCGTTGTATGTGGGCTGTGCTTTAGCTGCGGTTTCATCGTTTGTGTGCTATTTGGCACCAAGCATCGAAAGCGTTTTAGTGGGGCGCTTTTTTCAAGGTTTTTCGGCAGGCGCTGGGCTTATTGTGGTGCGCGCACTGTGTCGTGACTTGTATGATGGTGTTTATCTTAACCGTATGATTGCATTTGTCTTAACGGTTATTCCCTTTAGTGCTGGCGTGGCGCCTTCGCTGGGTGATGTGTTGGTGCAATCATTTGGCTGGAACATGCCCTTTCTTTTTCTAACCATTTGCTCGCTGTTGTTGCTGGGGGCAACGCCATTTTTTCTGCGTGGGCACAAGCAGTCGCGCGTACGGATTTCTTTTTTGACGGTTTTGGCAAGCTGTCGGCTTTTTTTGCAAGACCCTATCACCATGTGGCTTTCATTTGTCAGTGCCATGATCTATATGTGCTTTTTTATTTTTATTCCGTCATCACCATGGGTTTTTTATCAGTTTTTTGATCTGCAGGCCTTGGATCTTTCCATTGCCTTGTTTGCGTTTCCTTTTGGAACCTTTTGTGGCGGCTTTTTTCAATCAACATGGGGGTGGCGCTTTTCGTCGCTTAAGGTGTCATTTTGGTGCTGGGTCATTAGTTTGCTTTCTTTGGCGCTGAATCTTGGGTTACTTTACTTTGCGCCGCATCCGGTTTTTTATATTGGGTGTATGATGTTTTTTGGTGGTAGCATGTCGGCCTTTAATGCGATTTCGATGGCGTATATTATGAAGCGTCATTATCCGCGCTATTCTGGCAATCTGTCGTCATTTTTGGGTGTAGCACAAACATTTGCAAGCGCGGTTGGTGCTTTTGTGGCTGCCTATGTCTTGTCGCCGTTTTATGTGGTGGCACTGATTCTTCTTTTTTGCTTTGCCGCTTTTAGTGTCTGTGTCCTCTTGCTCTTCTCTTTAGGGGGAGTGCCTGCTTTAAGATGGCGTTTTCTTTTCTCGGCAACCTCGTCAGTGCAGATCGAAGAGCTGTGAATTGATCTTTTAAGTGTTGTCTATCGTGCTTATAAGGTAAAGCAAGAGGAGTGCCTAAAGGGGCGGCAAGTTTAGCTTGGCGATGAAGAAAGGACTGTTTGAATGACACAACACATGAAAGCCCACAATCCACAAGATTATCCTTTAATTTTTATGGGGACACCGGCATTTGCTGTTCCAGCCCTTGAAGGCCTTAAAGAAAGGGGTTACCCGATTTTAGGCGTACTCACGCAAGCACCCAAGCCAAAGGGGCGTGGCATGAAGGCGCAAAAATCTGCCGTGCATCAAGCTGCCGAGCGCTTGGGGCTTTGTGTCGACACACCACAACGGTTCAATACCCATATTTTTGAGAACCTCAAAGAACTTGCACCTTGTTTAATTGTGGTGGCAGCTTATGGCCTTTTGTTGCCGCCGCCTGTACTGTCATTGCCGCGTTTTGGGTGCTTAAACTTGCATGCATCGCTTTTGCCAAGGTGGCGTGGTGCGGCGCCTATTCAAAGAGCAATCATGGCAGGTGATACGCAAACGGGCATTACCCTTATGCAAATGGATCGTGGGATGGACACAGGTGGCATGTTTGCCAAGCAAAGCGTCGAGATCACACCGCATGACACAGGTCACACTGTGTTTGAAAAGTTGGCGATGGCTGCAAAAACATGTCTTCTTGAAAACTTGCCCTTGATTCTAGAGGAAAAACTTCAGGCCACAGCACAACCCAAAGAGGGCGTGACCTATGCGCCCAAGATCACTGGAGAAGAAGCCTGTATTGATTGGCGGCAGCCTGCGGATGCCATTGAACGTTTGATTCGTGCGCTGTGTCCCAAGGTTTTTTTCTATCATCAGGGCAGACGTTTTCGTATTTTAGACGCCTCTGTCGAAGACAAACCGATCACTTCTGCAGGTGCAGGGCAGCCTGGCGATCTTTTGGACACAAAGCTTTTGATTGCCTGTGGCAAAGGCGCGCTGCGCCCACAGCGCCTGCAAAGTGAGGGGAAAGCGCCCCTTTGTTTGAAGGATTTTCTAAATGGTCATGGTGCCTTGTTTGCGCAAGGTATGTCTCTTGATGCGGCAGCGTAAGGGAAACGGCTTCTCGCCATAACGTAAACCATCGCGCGTTGGGCAAAAAAATGTTGATTTAAACTGAAAGACACAGGCCGTCATAGGCAGGTGCGATGCTTTGCACAGCGCCTTGCGTGACCAACGGGTGGTTTTTAAGTTGCCGCGTTAATGTTTGATAGTCAAGCTTTGCGCCCATGTGAATCAAGATGGCGTGTTTGGGGCGAACGGCGTCAATCCATGCCAGTGTTTGCTCAAGGTGCGCATGCGTGGGACGCGGCTCAAGATCCATACAGTCCACAAACCAAATGTCGACACCGCGCAGCAAGCAAAGCGCGTCATTTGACAGCGTTTTGACATCTGTTGAGTAAGCCCAAGATTGCTTGCCTGACTCACCTTGGGGGGCAAGGCAATCAAAACGATAGCCCATCGTATTCATGCCGCCGTGATCTTGCACAAATGTTTGCACCTGCCAGTTGTGCCACTTAAAAGTTGGCTCTAAGGCTTTTGGCACAAGAAACGGTTTGTAAATGGGCAAACGAGGAGGTGGCGCCTTTGCGTCATCAATCAAAAAAACAAAAAGATGTTTAAGCACTTTGAGTGTCTCAGCATCGGCATAAAACGGAATTTTCTCACGAAAATGGCCAAAAAAGGCACGCAAGTCATTTAATCCCAGCACGTGATCTGCATGTGCATGCGTTATAAAAAGTCCATGTACGCGTTGAATGTTTTCACGCAGCAGCTGCGCCCTTAAATCGGGCCCTGCATCCATCAGCCATGTTTCGATGCCCGTCTTAGACAAAGGGACAGGAAGCTCAATCGCCAATGACGTGCGTGTACGCCTGTTTTTTGGCTCGTTTGGATCGCACGCGCCCCAACGCCCTGTCACAAGCGGCACGCCTGACGATCCGCCACATCCTAAAACGGTTAACCTCATGGCGCCCTTAACATGTCCTTATTTTGGGATATCTGTTGTTTTAACAAACGTAGCACAAAAAACGTTTTAAAACGATGACATCACCAGCACTTTATTGTGCCCAAGAGCAACGGCTAAGATGCACAAAATCTCTTGTATTATGCGGCAAAGTAATAGATGCTGAGAGGGGCGTGGACCACAAGAAAATAAGGATCATTTAGGTATCAATTAAGGCAATGAGCAAAGAGAAAAACCAAAAGGCGTACCACTTACAGTTGCCCAAAACGTCTTTTGAGATGCGTGGCCGCCTTGCCGAAAAAGAACCCAAATGGCTGGCTTTTTGGAAAGAGATTGAACTTGAAGCCAAGCGTGCAGCCAACCGTCAGGGCACACACCGTTTTGTGTTGCACGATGGTCCGCCTTATGCCAATGGTCACCTGCATTTGGGGCATGCGGTCAACAAAATTGCAAAAGACATCGTCAATCGTTTTTATTGGTCACAAGGGCATCAAACGCCCTATGTGCCAGGATGGGACTGCCATGGCTTGCCAATCGAAGCCAAAGTGCTTGAAGCTTCAGGCAAAAAGGGCGCTGATGATCCGCTGGCTTTTCGTAAGGCCTGTGCCACTTTTGCGCAAAAGTGGATTGATATTCAAAAGGGCGAGTTTCAACGCATGGGCCTTTTGGGTTTTGAAGGTGCCTGTTATACAACCATGAGCCGCAATGCTGAAGAGGCCATCATCAAGGGTTTTTTTGATCTGTGCCAACAAGGCTTGGTGTACAAAGGGCTGAAGCCGGTTTTTTGGTCAGTGGTTGAGCAAACAGCTTTGGCTGAAGCTGAGGTTGAATACAAAGACGTAACGTCGCCTTCACTTTATGTGTGTTTTCCGTTTGCCAAGACAACACATCCGGCCCTTGAGGGCGCCAGCGCCTTGATTTGGACCACCACACCATGGACGCTGCCCGCTAACCGCGCCATCGCTTACGGCAACCTTGATTACCTTGTGTGTGAGATACAACAAGGTATGCAAAAGGGGCGCACGCGCTTTGTTGTTGCAAAAGATTGCTTGCCGGCTTTAAAAAACAGCGCTGATCTGCAAGAGGTGAAGGTGGTTGCACAGCTGGCTCCCAAAGACCTTGAGGGCGCTGTGTGTCAACACCCCTTGAAAGAAAAGGGCTACACCTTTGACGTGCCTTTGTTTTTTGGCACACACGTGACCAACACGGCCGGCACAGGCTTGGTGCATACGGCGCCTGCCTATGGTGTGGATGACTTTGCGCTTGGCCGCGCGCATAACCTTGAGGTTGCCGATGTAATCGACGACAGCGGCACCTTTAAAGAGACCGTGCCATTTTTTGCAGGCTTGCATATCTACAAGGCTGAAAAACCGGTGACCGAAGCGCTAACTGAAGCGGGTGCTTTGTTTTATAAAGACTCTTTGCGGCACAGTTATCCTCATTCGTGGCGCTCTCGCACGCCGCTTATTTATCGCGCCACGCCTCAGTGGTTTTTGGGCTTAGATCAACAAGGGGCAGGGGACGATGCCGAGAGAGCGCCCTCTTTGCGTGCAAAAGCCTTAAAGGCTTTAGACAGTATTCGTTTTTTCCCAAAGGCTGGCCGTGCGCGCCTTGAGAGCATGGTACAAAACAGGCCTGACTGGTGTCTGTCACGCCAACGCACCTGGGGCATTCCACTGATGCTGTTTGTGGATCAAAAAACAGATGCCCTCTTGGTGAATGCGCATGTGAACCAAAAACTGCTTGAGCTGGTAAAAGAGGGCGGCTCAGACATTTGGTGGCAAATCGAACCGGATACGTTTTTAAAGCCTTTTGGCTTCACGGGTTATAAAAAAGTAACCGATATTTTGGATGTCTGGTTTGAGTCAGGCATGACGCACCGTTTTGTGCTTGAAAAGCCAGCTGACCTTTACCTTGAAGGGTCAGATCAACACCGTGGCTGGTTTCAGTCATCCCTTGTGTTGAGCGCGGCCTTGTGGGGGCATTCTCCCTTTGAACAACTGTTGACCCATGGGTTTGTAGTGGATGATCAGGGGTATAAGCTGTCGAAATCCCTTGGCAACGCCATGGCCCCTGCAGAAATCATTAAGCAGCATGGCGCGGATGTGTTAAGGCTCTGGGTCGCCTCAAACAATATCTATGACGATATTAAAATGGGACCGCAGGCCCTTAAAAGCGTGCAGGATATCTATCGGCGCATTCGCAATACCTTTCGCTTTTTGCTGGGAAATTTAAGTGACTTTAAAAAACCTTCAGCGCAAAAAATGCCAGACATAAAAGAGTGGGCGCCGCTTGAGCGCTTTATGTTGTCGCGCCTTGTGGCCTGTTTTGAGGCGCTTCAAAAGGCCTTTCAGCAATACGATTTTGCAGCCATCACAACGTTGTTACACCGTTTTTGCAACCAAGAATTGTCGGCTTTTTATTTTGATATCAGAAAAGACAGTCTTTATTGCGATGCGCCGCAAGATAAGGCCCGCCTTGAAACACAACAAACCCTTGATGCTATTTTGCAAGCGCTTTTAACCTGGCTTGCCCCACTGCTGCCTTTTACCACTGAAGAAGCTTTTCAGGCCTTTCAATCCTCTGATGCCGCCTGCGGGCAAAGCGTTCACTTGCAGGATATGTGGTGCCCTGATGCAAGCTGGCGCGATCTTAAGCTTGAAAGCATGTTTGAAAAATTGCAAACCATCCGCCGCTGTGTGCTGGCCGCCCTTGAGAAAGAGCGGGCTGAAGGGCGCATCAAAGCGTCTCTTGAGGCCGCACCACACCTTTATATAGCCGATGATCAGTTACATGAAGCGGCCGAATCTTACGGAGAAGCGCTTCTAGCCGAGCTTTGTATTACGTCAGCTTGCAAGATTATCAAAGGCGAACCACCGGCTAACGCGCAAGCTTTTCAAAGCGACGAGGCAAAAGGTTTATGGGTTGTGCCTTTGAAGGCAACCGAGGGAAAATGTCCCCGGTGTTGGCGGTTGAAAACCCTTGTGCCGCACGTATCATCCGCCAAAACGCCAAGTGAAGCGCCTGATCTTTTGTGCGTGCGTTGTGATCGTGTTGAATTGTTGTTAAAGGAGCGTGCATGCGCCGTCTAAAGTTTAAGAACCAAGATATTTTACTGTTATGCGTTTTGGCCTTAGATCAAATCACCAAGTTTGTGATTGTGATGTGGGCGCACCAGGGATGGCAAGGCACAAGGGTGACATCTTTTTTGAACCTGACTTATGTCCAAAATACGGGTGTTAGTTTTGGCCTGTTAAAAGATTTGAATGCTTTACACCCGCACTTTTTATCTTTTTTGACGCTTTTTATTGCGTTTGGCTTTTATCTGTGGTGCCAAAAAGCCCGCACATTCGCGCTAAGGTATGGGCTTGTGTTGATTGTGGGAGGCGCCTTAGGGAACACTCTTGACCGTTTTTGTCGCTTAGGCGTTGTCGACTTTATTGATTTTCATTTGAAAAATTGGCATTTTCCTGCTTTTAATATAGCAGATATTGCAATTACCGGCGGAGCACTGTTGTTGCTCTATGATACGTTCTTCTTAAGAAAAGGATCCTAAGACGTCTCATGTTTTGTTCGTTTTTCTCTCTTTTTGTAATGCTTTTTTCAACAACACTTTTGGTGTTAGGCCTTGGCGGATGCGATACAACGCGCGAAACCCTGGGGCTGAAGAAAAAGGCACCTGATGAATTTGCAGCCGCACCTTATGAAAAGGGGCTTGAAGTGCCACCACATATGTCGCAACTGCCAACGCCTGAGGCAGAAGCTGCGGCAAAATCTAACAAAGAAGCACACATTGCCTCTGCCGAAAAACCTTCATCCCTTTCAAAGGGTGAAGAGGCCTTTTTGAAAGAACTCAAGTCCCCAAAGAAAACCTAGAGACTTATGCCCTATGTCCTCTTCAAAAGCGCTGACGCCTTCTTGTTTGTATGAGCAATCTTTCGAGCGCACACTCAAGCAAGGTCTTGTGGATGAAAAACAACTCAAAACATCGATGGCCCTTGCTCGTGATGCGGTAGACAAACTGCGCTCTAAGGGCAAAGATGGCTCGCTTGAAATGCTTGAGTCTGTTTTTTGGAAAGATGACATTCCAAATTTCAGTGCCATTGGCACATTTTATCGGCGGTTTCACAGTGTTGTGGTGATTGGCATGGGGGGGGCGGCACTGTCGGGCAAGGCCTTGTGCTCGCTTTATCAGTCGTGGATTATGTCTGACTCGTCATTTCCCTTTATTTATTTTCTCGATAACCTTGATCCTGAAATTTTTTGGGAGCTGATGTCGGTTTTAAACCCCAAAACAACAGGCATTGTGGTGATTTCGAAGTCAGGCGAGACAACCGAAACCATTGCGCTGTTCATGCGCTGCCTTGAATATTGGAAAGAGTTCCTAACACCGCAAGAAATTGGCACACACTTTACCATTATCTCGCGTAAAGAAAGTGCTTTGGCGCGTCTGACGGGTCAATTTCAAATGACTTTTCTTGAGCATCCGCAGGCGATTGGCGGGCGTTTTTCATGCTTTACGCTGGTGGGGCTGTTGCCCTTGATTATGGTAGGCGGCGATCCGCGTAAGGTACGCCAAGGTGGCAGCGCTGTTGTGAAGTCCTTTTTTGCGGATCGCACCTCGCCACCCCTAGAAGGGGCGGCACTTTTGCACGCGCTTTATGAAAATAAAAAGCTGACCTCTCATGTGTTGTTTCCTTATGGCGACGCGTTTACACAATTTGTGCAGTGGTGTCGTCAGCTGGTTGCCGAAAGCTTAGGCAAGCAGGGGCAGGGGATCACCCCCCTAAGCGCTCTTGGTCCTTGCGATCAACACAGCCAATTGCAACTGTATCTTGATGGTCCCAAGGACAAGTTTTTTACACTGTTAACCGAAAAAAATAAGCCTCGCGAAAAAGTGAAACCCGATTTGTGGGCATCGTTTCCAGAAGTCAGCTTTTTAGCGGAAAATACATTGGAAGACTTGCTGTTTGCGCACCAGCGGGCAACGGCAGAAGTTTTAGTCTCGCGCGATTGTCCTGTGCGTGAGATTTGCGTTAAAACATTTAACGAGCTATCAATCGGTGCATTGTTTGCGCATTTTATGCTTGAAACTTTGGTCTTGGCTGAGCTTATGGGCATTAACCCGCTTGACCAGCCCGCCGTTGAAAGTATCAAAGTTTTAGCCAAACGCTTTTTAAAGCCTTCAAACCGTGAGGGTGAACGCCAAGCTTCTTAGCTGATGACATGCCTTCGCGGTGACGATGGTGTGTATGATACGGCATACCTTTCAAACCGTCATTGCGAGGAGAAAACGTGTTTTCGACGCGGCAATCCAGTGTGCTTTAGCCAACTCAGGTGCGCGGCAAGTGGATCGCCACACGGCCCAAGGCCGTTCGCGATGACGACCAAAGCCCCAAACGTGCATTAAGTATCTCGCATGATCCGCTTGCATACGTTTTATTTTCATTTTACATAATATATATTCTTTTACTTTTGCATGATGCCAAGGGGGCTCTATCCCCATCGGTCATAACGCATCACAGCCACATAGATTGTCCCGCCGTCGCATCAGCCAATAGATTGCCCTGCTGGCGCAGCACGCTGTGACGCGCGGCCACAAATTGAAGCACGTGGAGTGAAACCTAAAGAACGTCATCGCGAAGGTGCGAAGCGTCCCGCGCGACCCACATGCAAGATACTGAAGCGGTAAGGCACACGATGGATTGCTGCGTCGAAAACACGTTTTCTCCTTGCAATAACGGTTTTTGTTTTTAAAACATGTGCCTGTACAAAAGAAGCGTTCCCTTGGCAATGGCAAAACAACCCATGGCCAGTAAAATAAGGCTCATGATAACGTTGGCATACTTGATCAAAAGCTCTTGTGCGCGCTGTTTTATAAAATAAAAAAGCACCACCAAGCTGCCCCACCACAGGCAAGCACCTATAAATAAAGCCAGTGCAATCAAAAGGCTGTGCAGCATATGGCCATCAGGGGAGATGTCTAAAACCGAAAATAAAGCCAGCAAACCCGCCAGAGTTAAGGGGTTAAAAATAGTCAGAGAAAAGCCAAACGCAAAAGCCGTGGCCAAGCGATTTGTTTTGTGATTTTCAAGGCGCTGTTTTTGGTTGACGGTTGTTTTTTGCAGCAACGCCTTGCCTGCAATGACCAGCAAAAGACCCCCTATTAAATAAAGCCACTCTGTGGCCAGTGGCACAAGCCGAAAGGTAGCTTTCACACCCAAAGCGGCCAGCAATCCCCAAAGTCCATCAGCAAAGGCAACACCCAAAGCTGTGGCAATCGCCTTTTTCAGCTGCTGTGCAAAAACAAGATTTGCAATAAGAAGCGCAATGGGTCCAACGGGTGCCGAGACCAAAACGCCAGCGATGATGGCCTTTATGTAAAGCAAAGTGACTCCATTAGTGTTGCGAAAACATCTGCCTTAGATAAAGAAAAAAGCTCAGCACACTGAGTATGGCAGAGGTGGCAAACAAAACGCATCCAATCAAAAAAATCCACACTGCAAGAGGACTGCCAAAAGGTTGTCCTACCATCATGCTGGCCAAAGCCAACATTTCTGCCGCCGTTTTAAAGCGCGCCAGATTGCTGACTTTAAGCGGAGAACCATACAGCTCGACATACCGCTCTCTTAAGGCCGGCACACACAGATCACGTGCCACAATCAGCAACGCTGGCACCAAAAGCCAGCCTGCAATTTTGCCAACAGCCGTTAAAACCAAAATGGCTGACGCCACAAGCAGCTTATCTGCCAAGGGATCTAAGATTTGTCCCAAACGTGATGACTGATTATAAAAGCGTGCGATATAGCCATCTAAAAAATCGGTGGCGGCGGCCAGAATAAAAAGGCTGTTGCGTGCCCAAACGGCCCACAGGGCATCTGTATAAAACAAGGCCACAATTAAAGGCACAGCGCCAAGACGCGCGGTTGTCAGTAAGTTTGGCCACAGCCAAAACGAACGCATTGTTGCCCTTAAGGGCACATGTAAATCTTTTTGTGCTTCCGGCGAAGAAGTCATGTGTATGGCGTTATCCAAAGAAATCTAGGCTCTTATTTAATCATGATTTTGTAACGATTCATAGATCTTTGTGGCCAAAGCCTTTGACAAGCCCTTCACTTGCATCAATTGCTCAAGGCGGGCTTCTTTAAGGCCGCTTAACGACCCAAAGGCATTGAGCAAATCTTTCTTGCGTTTGGGCCCAATACCCTGAATGGCATCTAGCGGTGAGCGCATCACGTTTTTCTGACGCTGTCTGCGATGTCCCTCAATGGCAAACCGGTGGACCTCGTCTCGCAAGCGCTCAAGGTAAAAGAAAATGGGTGACGGTGCCTGAAGGTCTAATTCAGTACCGGTTTGATCATAAAACGTTTCCCCCAAACGTCCCCTGCTTGGCCCTTTTGCAATCGCGAGCAAAGGAATATCGTGAAGACCCAGCTCGTGCATTACAGCCCGCGCCGCCGACATGTGCCCTTTGCCGCCATCTAAAATAAGTAACGACGGCTTTACAACATCAAGGCGCCCTTTTTCATCTTTTGTGGCATTTTTTCCGACAAAGCGTCTTTTTAAAACGTAACGCATCATGGCGTAATCGTCTTGCCCATCAAGCGCTGGTGGCACCTTAAACAGCCGATAATTTTGTTTTTCAAAGCCATCTTCGCCCGCCACCACCATGGCACCATAGGCGTTGGTTCCAAACAAATGGCTGTTATCATAAACCTCGATACGGGTGGGCAGATTTGGCAGGTGCAAAAAGGTCTGCAAGTCTTTTAAAAGCTGCTCTTGCGTTTGAAGATCAAAGGCGCGCCTTAAAAGTGCCTCTTTCGCATTTTTTTGTGCATGCAAAAACACATCGTTTTCTTGCGCATTGTGTGGCGCCCTGATGCACAGCGGCTGCGTTGTGTTTTGATTCAGGGCGCTTTCAAGCACCCCGTCGTCAAGCGGCATATCTTTAAGCAACAACAAAGATGGCCGGGGGTTTTTGGCATAAAACTGGGCTAAAAGCAAAGGATAGCTTTCTGAAATCCAAGCCTTGTGCCCAGACTCTTGTGCAGATTCCGGTGTGCATTGACTAACTTTTTTATCAAACCTGTTGGTCATAAAGGCTTTGCCGCCAAGCAACTGCCCTCCTCTGAAAAATAAAAAATAAGCGCACACAAGGCCGCCCGAGCTGTGAAACGCCACCACATCAACGGCTTTTTTATTTTTTAAAAACAGCGCCTGCTTTTGTTGAATGGCCGCAAGTGCTTTTATACGATCGCGCAAGGCG
The DNA here is from genome assembly GCA_049607645.1 of Holosporaceae bacterium. GTDB lineage: Bacteria > Pseudomonadota > Alphaproteobacteria > Holosporales > Hepatobacteraceae > JBAJNL01. The sequence continues at coordinate 351,298 of JBMYWS010000001.1, forward strand.
GCGGCCTGTTCATAAGAACGATTGGCTGAAAGATCCTCCATCTGGCGCGCCATGTCTTGCTGTATTTTGAGTGATCGCCCTTCTAAAACCGCCTTCACGCCCTTAACGCACATTTTATAGTCAGCGGTACTGATTTTACCCACGCAAGGGGCTGTGCACCGTTTGATATCATACTGTAAGCAAGGGCGTGTGCGGCTTGCAAACACATGATCCGAGCATGTGCGCAGCTGAAAAGCCCGCTGAAGCGCATTCTGCGTCAGCGCCACCTCTTTGACTGAAGGAAAAGGTCCAAAGACCGTTTCTTTCTGATGCGGATTGCCCCTTAAGCGCTGCAGTCTTGGCCATGTTTCGGATGAAAGACAAAGGTAAGGCAGCGTCTTATTGTCTTTAAAAACAACGTTATAGGGTGGCTGGTGCTTTTGAATCAGGTGCGCCTCAAGCAGCAGCGCTTCTGCCTCAGTACGTGTTTGAATAATCTCAATAGACCGGATGCAAGAGACCATGCGCTTTAAGCGCACAGGCAAGCGGTCGGGATGTGTATAACTTTGCACGCGTGCGGCAATATTTTTAGCTTTTCCGATATAAAGAAAAGCCTTGCCCGCGTCATACATCTGGTAAACGCCTGGCGAGCGGGGTAAAATATCAAGCGCACCCTTAAGTGTGCGAACCCCTTCATTTGCAACAGTTTTTTTCACGAAACACAGCATTCCAAACAAAAGCTGTTCCCTATCATGACGCTTAACAGCGGCGCCTGTCAAGGGTGTTTCAAATGATTAATTTTTTCTAAAAGTTGTTCACTGGTTTTGTGGATAAGGCTGTGGAAAACACATGATCGCCCCCCCTTTTACCATCTGCAGTCTGTTTTTTGATAAAGGTGCACGAAAATGCATCATCTTGGCGCACCCACACTTTTTAAATCCACTTAAATCCAGTTATTTTGGCTGCGGCAACCAAGACAGTGCTTGGCTCACAAGCTTAAGCTTGTCGTCTTGTTGCTCAAAGCCCACATACTCTAAAAGCTTTTGGGCTGTCACGTTGGTGAAAACTTCACGATCTTGAAGGTCTGACGACAAAACCGCATCAATCTTGTAAAGACGCGCGTAATGCTCAAGAAAGGTGTACATCAAGGGGCGATGCCGTTTCGTTGTTTCATGGAAGGCAAGCTCTGTAATGCTTAGCTGGTCATTTAAAAGCGTGTACGTGACACACAAAGCCGGCTTTAGCTCGGGCTTTTTGGGGTCTGTGATGTGGGCTTCAAACGTTGGGGACGCTGACGCTGTTGCAGAAGAGGCAACAGGTGCCGAAGTTACTGCGTGGCTTTCAATGCTGCAGTTTGTGTTGTGCGAGCGAAAATCAATCGCTTTCATCCCCCAGGGTGCTGAAACCAAAAAGGCACTGCATAAAAAGGCTTGGCTGATACGATGTGCGTACGTTTTTGTCATAAAAAATGCCCTTTAAATTGAAAGTGTTAGTTTTTCATCTGTCAAGATGGCATGTTTTTTAATAAAATACAATAAATACAATGAGTTGCGTTGCTTACGTTGCTACCAAAACTGTTGTTGCAAGGAGAAATTTTGATTTCGACGCGGCAATCCAGTGTGCCTTAGCCAACTCAGGGTACGTGGTAAGCGGATCACCGCAGGCTACGTCTGCGCGATGACGATCTAGGGGTTTTTAAGATTTTTTAAGGGGTTCGCCCAAGCGTTGGATTTCCCATTCAAGTTGCACGCCCGAGGTTTTCGCCACTTTTTCTTGTGCCAGCAGCCCCAACTTTTCAAGATCATCTGCTGTGGCATTGCCTTTGTTCAGCATAAAGTTACAGTGTTTTTCCGAAAACTGAGCATCACCTTGTGCCAGGCCACGAAAGCCTGCGGCATCAAGCAGCTCCCATGCTTTGTGCGGTAAGGGGTTTTTAAATGTGCTGCCGCCTGTACGGCCTGTGGGCTGGCTGTCACGCCTTTGGGCGGACAGGCTTTCCATTTCTTCTAAAATTTTTTCTTTGGCTTGTGGTTTGCCTTTAAGGCGCGCGCTGACAAAAATCCAGTCAGCAGGCAGTTGTGATCGACGATACGAAAACTGCAAGTCACCAGCCGACAAATAGTGCGTATTACCTTTGTTGTCCATGACCACGGCATATTCAAGCACGTCGGCCATTTCTTTGCCAAAGGCACCGGCATTCATACGCAAAGCACCACCAATGGTGCCTGGAATGGTGTAAAGAAATGACAAACCGCCAATACCTGCCTCATAGGCTCTTTTAGCAACTTTTTTATCAAGAACTGCGGCACCCACATCCAGCGTGTGGTTGGGGCCAAAAATAATGGTCTCGCAAGAGGATTTAAGCGAAATCACAACGCCACGCACGCCGCCATCACGTATAAGAACGTTAGAGCCCGCACCCAAAAGCACATAAGGCAGCGCGCGCGGTCGCTCTTTTAAAAACAGATGTAAATCTTGAAGGGTGGGTGGTTCGAAAAAATAATCAGCCACACCGCCCACACGAAACCATGTGTAGGGCGCCAAAGGAACATTCGTGCGAACCCCTCTTAGCAATGAAAGTGTTCTTATTGCTGAAGCATTCGGTTTTGGTGCAAGATTTGCGTTATCAAAAGCAAGGTTAGCCATCAACAAATCCCCGTTCGTAGTGAATGTTCTTCTCTTTAAACATGGATTTTTAAACTTTGTCAAAGGGTAACCTATCTAAAATAGACCGTATTGCCAGAAATTCTTGCTTAATAAATTCTTTTTTGTGGGGGAATTGGCGCAATTTCAGCAGATCTAGTCTGCATATGTACGGGTCGTTTTTGCAACAAGATATTTTTTATTTGTTTTAGATCAAAATATTTTTTAGAAAAATCAATAGGTTTAAGCAAAAGTGTCACAAGTGTGTGATAAGGCGCCCGATCACAACGATCTGGGTAGTCACTGCGGGCGTGCGCGCCGCGGCTTTCTTGTCTATCAAGCGCGCTGATTAAGGTGGCACGTGCCTGTGGAAACAAATTGTGTAGTTCTAAAAGGTCCACAAGTTCGGTGTTAAACACAAGCGATTGGTCTTGCAAACCAATCAGGGGAAGCTGCTGGGCCACATGGTCAAGCTCAGCTAAGCCTTTCTTTAAATGTTCCTCTGATCGAAACACGCCGCCATAGCGGCTCATCACAGCTTGCATCCGCTCGCGAACGGCCCCAACGGTCAAAACGCCTGAGGCCTTGTGTAACACCCAAAAGCGTTGTAAGTATTTTTGAATCTCTACATTTTCTAAGACAGGCGGCGGTTTTTGGGGCTGATGTTTATCGGCGGCATGCAGCGCAGCCGCGCGGCCAAAAACCACAAGGTCTAAAAGTGAGTTGGTGCCCAAGCGATTGGCGCCATGCACCGATACACAGGCCGCTTCCCCAATAGACATCAAGCCTTTAACATGTAACGCTTTGCCGTCTTGCGTTAAGGCGCGCACGCGGCCGTCAATGGTTGTGGGAATACCGCCCATGTTATAATGCACCGTGGGACAAACGGGAATGGGCTGCTTTTGCACATCAACGCCTGCAAAAATGCGTGCCGTTTCTGAAATGCCCGGCAAGCGCTCTTCCAAAATGGCGGGCTTAATGTGTTGCAAATGTAAAAGAACGTGATCTTTTTGGGGGCCAACGCCCCTGCCCTCTAAGATCTCAACGGCAATGGCGCGCGAGACCACATCGCGTGAGGCCAAATCTTTAACCTTGGGGGCATAGCGCTGCATAAAGCGCTCGTCTTTTGCGTTGGTTAAAAAGCCGCCCTCGCCGCGGGCACCCTCGGTAATCAGGCAGCCTGCGCCGTAAATGCCTGTGGGGTGAAACTGCACAAATTCCATATCTTCAAGCGGCAACCCTGCCCGCACCACCATGCCCGCACCATCACCGGTGCAGGTATAGGCAGATGTCGCCGTTGCATACGCGCGGCCATAACCACCCGTAGCCAAAACCGTTTCATTGGCTGCAAAGGCGTGCAGTGTGCCATCTGCTAAATTCCAGGTCACAACGCCTTTGCATGCTGGTTTGGTGCTTTTCTCGTCCATCACAAGGTCAAGAGCCACGTACTCTGAAAAAAAGGTCACCCGGTGTTTCAAGCACTGCTGGTAAAGCGTATGCAAAATGGCATGGCCGGTTCTGTCAGCGGCCGCGCACGCCCGTTTCGCCATGGTTTGACGGTCGCTTAGCGTATGCCCGCCAAAAGCTCTTTGGTAAATGCGGCCATTGGCCGTGCGTGAAAAAGGCACGCCCATATGCTCAAGTTCAATCACAGCTTCTTTGGCATGTTGGCACATGTAAACGATGGCATCTTGATCCCCCAGCCAGTCACTGCCTTTGACGGTGTCGTACACATGGTTTTTCCAAGTGTCATCGTCTCCCATGTTGGCCAAAGCGGCGCTAATGCCCCCTTGCGCGGCCGCTGTGTGCGAGCGGGTGGGAAAAACCTTTGAAAGCACAGCAACCGAAAACCCCTTGTCCGCCATCCCCAAAGCTGCGCGCAACCCAGCGCCACCCGCGCCTACCACCACAATATCAAAAGCGTGCGACATCACGGGGGGCAGTTGGTTTTCAAAAGCAGACATTAAAGTTCATCTTTCATTTTGTTGCAGCACTTTTTATTTTCACGCAGAAAGCACCGAGATCATTTTCAAGCTAACAGCGCATGCCAAAACGCTGCCTCCCACCCACAAAAGCCGTTTCGCGCCTTTGCGTGCTGATACGTCATGCACATAGTCGTCAATGATCACTTCAATGTTCAAAACGCTGTGCCATAAAAAAAAGACAAACCACGCAAGGCAAATCCAGCCGTCAGGTTTTGACGTCACCAAAGTCTGCAAAGCGCCCTTTTGACACCACAAAAAAGGCCACATGATGAATAAAAACCAAAATGAGAGAAGCAAAAAACAAAAACTAACAATTTTATGCAAAATCCAATGCCAGGTGCCCCCTTTTTGTAAGGTGGCCAACGCACGTTTTTGCGTGTAAGTCGAAACGCTCCCTCTAAAGTGTAACGTCATACATTTTACCCGCTATCCACAAGGCTGAAAAAGACCACACCACAAGCATCAGCACTCCAATGATGTACAAAGTTTTAAGCGAAAAACCAATCCCCACATATAAAAGAAAGTGTCGCACAAGCCCTAAAAGATGGTAAATCAGCACACTGACAAAGCCGGCAAGACAGATCCCGCCAAAGGGCGAGAGCAGCAAGTTATCAAGCGCTGACGGCGTCAGTAACAGCAAGACAGCCCACAATAATGCAGCGCCAAAAAGAACAACCTCGGTCAAACGATGCGTGATTGACAAAAAAGAGGTTAATTGCACTTTATAAACACCTAAGTGAGGTGATAAGGGCCTTGCGCGCCTTATCTTGCCTTCTTGTCGTGTTGCTTGATTGTGCGATGGTGTGTTGTCTTCAAAAGAAAAGTCTAAACTGTTGTCTGGCTCTTTAAAAGAGCGCTTTGTGGGTATGTTGTTTTCGGCAAAAGGTGGCTTCCATGTTTTGTGAGGCAAGGCATTGCGGGGTATGGGGTCAGACGCGGGCGGCGTGACAGTGCTTGGTGTGCGCCCAACAGTTTTTTTAAGGGATCGCGATGTCTTGGCTTTTTCTTCATTTTTCTGCGCCACCTCCACACCGCCTTTCAAGGCTGCAAGAAACAGTGCGTCTTTTTCTGCTTGTGTTTTTTTTAACGAGCCGGCCGCTTGTTTTTTAGGCGCCGCTGCTTTTTGACGCGGCTTTTGGCGTGCTTTATGCGCGCGCCCCTTGGACGTTGTGCCTTTTTTTTTGGCCTTGGTAGCCGAAGCTTTAGGCGTTGGTGGTTTGGACGTTTTGGTCGTCACACAAAATGCAATCGTTTAACAGGCTGACTTAGGCTCACTATGCCACACAAGTGCGCCAAAAGAAAAGAATCTTTTCATGTCTATGCTAGCTAAAACACCTATCATGTTGATACAGGTTACCAGATTTGCACCTTGTCGCCAAACGCGTCGCGCAATTGTTGACGCATCTCGTTTGAAATCCTGTGTTTTCTAAGCTTCAAAGTCTGAAGTTGTGATGCAAACCGCAAAAGTGGCTTAACATCTGCGTCACTTAGTATACAATCATACAGATCAAGAAATGCAAGATTTCGCATCGAATCAATCACTTCAAAAAACGCGTCATTAAAACACGTGTTCTCAGGCAGCCCAAATACACGCAAGCGTGATTTCCGTAAAGGGGTTAGGTGTGTGAGTGTGTTTGGGCCCCTCAGTCTTAGCTCCTCTAGTGTGTCAAAAGGCAAAAGCGCAAGCTGAGTATCGTTGATCTCGCTCTCAATCAAATCCAATTCACTCAAAGGCAAGGTTGCCAAGATGCGCACAGCGTCTTCCGAAAGGCATCCCGATAGAATTATTTTGCTGAGCTGAGGGTTGTTTTGCACAATGTGCTCAAACAGCGCTTGTTCTGCTGGTGCGCTGCCGTCTAAAGTCAACAAATCCCAAGATTCAAACGTACGAAGACGCTTCAAGTGTTTTATCGCAAAACAGGCTTCTAGGGTTTTAAGTGGGGTGGTGAACCAAGAGATTTCTAAACTATCAGGGTTGTCGTAGTGAATTGTCTGATACCCCAGAGCAAGGGACTCTAGCTTGTCGCCGCAAGGCAACAAAGGCAGAGTGCTTGCGGTCACGGCTCCCCCCATACGCAAAGCCTTTACATTGACAAAAAGCGCCATCAGTGCGGTTGTGTCATCGGGCAAAGCGAGTGGACCTTCGATCTTCAATTCGACGGCACGTACGGCATGTGCTAAAAGGTCCTCTTTTTTCTCGGCATGCTCTGGCGCTTTTGATTGCAGTATTGCTAAGGCCTTGGCGTCTAAGGTAAATGGTTCAGGGGGCAGTATCACCACCTTGCGCGGTGCCGCTTTGGCCACACCAGGCGTTGTGGCTTGCGATGTGCTGGGGTTTGCCGCAGCCGCCACAGGTTTTGGATTTTCAGGTGTGTTGTCGTCTTTGCCTTTAAGGGCCGCAAGAGGCAGGTTGCCAAAGCACATACACAGTAAGGTGAAAAAAGCGATGTCTTTCATGATCTCACAAATAAAGACAGTAAAATTAATAATATTATTGATAAAAAATGCTTTTTTGTCAATAAAAAATGGCAATATTCAGTACTTTATGTGGATCGCCACACGGCCTTTGGCCGCTCGCGATGACGCTCTTATTTGTCATTGCGAGGAGAAACTGATGTTTCGACGCGGCAATCCATCTGTGCTTTGGTTACCACCGTTGCTTTACAAAAAAAGTGCTTATTTGATTGATTTTGTGTAAAAATTTGCTAAACTTGCGGATGGTGGAGAATGCTTTTCGCTCATCTAAAATAAGAAAATCTATAAGACAGACCAACAAAACCTGCAAAAAACAAGCGCGATTGCCTTCTTGATGACAATCAGCGTGACGCGGCATGCCCCAGAACGTCATTGCGAGGAGCCTTCGGGCGACGCGGCAATCAGTGTGCCTTGGCCGCTTTAGTGCGTTGCATGTGGATCGCCACAGGTGCCATTGGCACCTTCGCGATGACGAGAGAATGGATTTTTGAGGTTGTCATTGCGAGGAGGAAACGTGTTTTCGACGCGGCAATCCATTTTGTTCTTTAGCAGCTTAAGTTTCTGGCATGTGGATCGCTCGGGGCACTGCGCACCTTTGCGATGACGAGAATCGATTCAAGGGGCCTACACCCTGTTGCGGCAAGGCCCCTCCCGCCCTAAACGCTATGACGCAGGTTTTAAGCTTGTAATTGTCGCTTTATCGTCCGTTGCTTTTTTAACCAGATGTTTGGCCATCTGTTCATCAAACAACGCGAAGGCATCTTTCCAGGTGCCCTTGGTGGACGCTTTGGCATACTCGGTTGCGCGGTTTTCAAAAAAGTTTGTAAACTCAAGCCCCGTTGTCATCTCTTCCATCCAGGGTAAAGGGTCTTTTTTTACATCATACATAGCGGGCAAACCCAACTGCGAAAGACGCCTGTTGGCAATGTAACGGATATACTTTTTGGTGCTTTCCGCGGTCAGTCCCTCGATGGGCCCCAGCTCAAACGCAAGGTCAATAAAAGAGTCCTCAAGCGAGACAATTTTTTCGCACACACGTTTGATTTTCTCACGCAGGGCCTCGGTCCACAAAAAGGGATGCTCTTCAATTAGCGTGCGAAACAGGTGCGTCATCGAGTGCACATGCAACGTTTCATCACGAATCGACCACGAAACAATCTGCCCCATACCCTTCATTTTGTTGAACCGTGGAAAGTTCATCAGCATCACAAACGAGGCAAAGAGCTGAACCCCCTCACCAAAGCCCGAGAAAAAGGCCAGCGTCAGCGCGATGTCTTGAAGCGAATCACCGCCAAACTCTTGCATGTATTCCCACTTTTCGCTCATAGCCTTGTAGTTTAAAAAGGCCTGGTACTCGGTGTCGGGAATACCCAGTGTTTCAAGCAGGTACGAATACCCCTGAATGTGCACCGTCTCGATGTTTGAAAAAGCCGACAACATCATGCGGATTTCAATGGGTTGAAACAGGCGTCCGTAATACTGCATATAACAGTTATTCACACCAATATCCATTTGTGTGAAAAAGCGAAAAATCTGCATCAAAAGGTTTTTTTCGGCATCCGTTAGCTTGTTGTTCCAGTCTTTAAGGTCATCCGCCATCGACACCTCGTCCGGAAGCCAGTGAATGCGTTGCTGCGTCTGCCAAGCCTCAAAAGCCCAAGGGTAGCGAAAAGGCTTGTAAATGGGGTTTGGTTTAAAAAGAGGCGACACTGTTTCAACAGGTGCATCTTTTTTGTCTTCTGGTGCAACTTTAAGGGGAGATGTCTGCTGCGTTTGTGTCATCCTGGCTCCTTTGATGTTCAGATAAACTACCCAAAGGGTACGCCAACAGATGTCCTGGCACCAGCTTCTTTTTTCAAAAGCCCGCAGCGCAAGCATTTGAAAAGCATTTTCTTTTCAAACGCACGCTATGCCTTAGGCCGTAAAAGACTTGACAGTTTTGAGGCAATCACTTCAAAATACACCAACGTTTTGGGGCTCAAAGAAACGGCAATGATTAAACTGCTTCTCTTGCGTTTTGCGCGCTTTTTAAGAAAATGGTGGCGCCGGTTTTTTGTTCCTTTGTCGCTTGGCTCACAGATGCTGATTGTTGATCAGCAAAAGCGTGTGTTTCTTGTCAGGCGTCGTGACACCAAAAAATGGGTCTTTCCCGGCGGCGGCGTTGCGCGGTATGAGCATCCCCTTGATGCGGCCATCAGAGAAACTTTTGAGGAAGCAGGCCTTAAACTTGATAAAAAAGGCGTCTCTTTAAGACAATGCTTTTTATCAACCTATCAAAACCGCTTGGATTATGTCTTTCTTTACGAAACGCGCATTGATGCCACACAACACGCGCCCAAGTTTCGCTCGATCGAGATTGATCAAGGCGACTTCTTTCCACTGGATGCCCTGCCCGCAGACATTCAACCAGGTACAGATCGTCGCCTTAAAGAATTTATTGGCGCAACGCCTTGCAGCCTTTTGTGGTGATGGCCTTTCCTTAGCGCTCAAAGTTTTTCAGCGTCACGGCCACTGGTTCTGTTCCAATCAAACACCTCTTCTTGAAACTTGGGGTTTCTAAAGGCCACGCGGCTGGCATGACAAAAGGCGCGCCATCTTTTTGTTTGCGCCTCAGAGAACATTCTTAAATAGCGCGTTTTTTCGGGCGAAAACGGGCTTTGCTTGTGTTTTTCCAAAAATTTCAGCGACTCAAACACAATGCACGCCTGCATGGCCGCACCACAAATGCGATCTACCCGTCCATCGGGCGGCATGGTTAATTGATTGCGAATCAAATGCTTGCAGGTAATAGCCGTTTCTTCATCACGCACTTTTTTGGGGATGCGGTACAAAAGCGCCATTTTATCTTTGTGTGACATCACTTCAAGGTCATTGCCTGTGTCAACCTCAACCGATTCAAGCGCTGATTTGTCAGATCGGGGTGTTTTTGTAGCTTTGGCCACAGTCTTTTGCGGCTTTGTCACAAGTGCTTTCTCTGTTGCGCCATTTTCTGCCATGCCAAACGACGCCAACCCCATGCACACAGCAAGCATTACGCAGCTGGTTGTGTGTGCTCGTTTAAAGGTGTGTTGGGTGTAAGGGGTGCTTGCACCTTCGTGAAGACACTGTTGTGTGTGTGGCTTTTGCGTGTGCGCCATAGATCCTCCCATTTTTTATGTGTATTGGTGTGCAGCGCCACGTTTTCTGCCTGTGTGATCCATCCCCCTCCCAGAACGCGCTGGCCCTGGTAAAAAACACACGCTTGCCCTTTGGCAATTCCCATCTGTCCGTCATCTAACGTCACAAAAGCTGCTTTGTCGTGGGTATCCAGCAACACCCGCGCTTTTGAAAACGGCCCTGTTGAACGCAAACGCACAGAGATCTCTAAGGGTAAAGTCGATTGCGGCTCAAAAAGCCAGTTCATACCTTGAACTGACAGTTGTTTGCACAAAAGCCCCTCTTTGGGCCCCACAACGACCTGATTTTTTGCAGCATCTACTTTTAACACAAAAAGAGGTGCCTTGGAGCTAAGCCCCAACCCCTTGCGCTGCCCCACTGTGTAAGCTGCAATGCCTTGATGTTGCCCTAAAACCCTGCCGGTTGTATCAACGATATCACCTGGCTTAAAGCTGTGAGGGTCCAATCTTTTTAGCACATCGGTGTACTTGCCGCCGCCGACAAAACAAATGTCCTGGCTTTCTTGCTTTTGCGCCACTTCAAGTTCAAAGTGATCAGCTAACGTGCGCGTTTGGCTTTTGCGCAGCCCGCCCAGTGGAAAGCGAGCCATCTTCAGCTCTTCTTTTGTGGTGGCAAACATAAAATAACTTTGGTCACGGGTTTCATCAATGCCACGCAATAAATGGGTGTGCGCGCCATAACGAATGCGCTGTACATAATGGCCCGTGACAAGGGCCACACACCCCAGCGTTTGTGCCTGCTTTAAAAGGTCATGAAACTTCACCGTCTGATTGCACAACACACACGGAACAGGTGTTTCACCTTTGGCATACGCGCCCACAAAGGGGTCGATCACGCCTTTTTTGAACTGACTTTCATAGTCAAGCACATAATGCGAAAAGCCCATACGCTGTGCCACAGCTTTGGCATCGCGAATGTCACGCCCGGCACAGCACGTGCCTTGTGAAGCAGTTGTTTGCTTGGGGGTATAAAGTTTAAGGGTTAACCCCAAGGGGGTGTAGCCCAAATGTTTTAAAACGGCGGCAATGGTGCTGCTGTCAACCCCGCCTGACATGGCAACGGCCACAGGCCCGCACGCCGAAGGTGGCGGAAGATCCAGCGCCTTTTGGCACTGCTGCAGCAAAGAAGCAACCGACGCGTCACTAGATGATGCATGCATCAAAGAAGGCCTCACCACTGATTTTACCAAACAACTTAAAACAATACTCGCCATCTTATCAAAGGATGATCTATCTGAAAAGACGCCCGATTGCAGATAAAGCATGTCGTCGTTCTCGTGTCATGCTTCGTCATCGCGAATGGCTGCCTCCCCCTTGTCATCGCGAAGGCGTAGCCTGCGGCGATCCACAGACAATGCGCTTAAACAGCTAAGGCACCGCCCCCTTTTTAACAAAGGGGGCAGCCCAGCATTAGAAGCTGACCTTTGTACCCACCAAAATAGTTTGCGCTTTTTGGTTTTCAACCGCATCAAACTTTTTAAGGTTATCAACATACATCAAGCGATTTTGTGCCTCGTAAGCGGCCGAGGGGTTCTTGGTGTTGTGCAAGAAGCCTTCAACGTATACTTCAAGACCAGGGCACGCCTGATACGTAAGCGAGGCGTTCCAAATGCTTGCAGTCGCTTTGTGTGCGCCGTTTGCGTCTGAAAAGCCTGTTTTGCGCCAGCTGTAATAGTAACCCAGAACGCCTTTAACGTCGGGGTCAAAGAAGTATGAAATCGCCACATCCACAAAGCGTGGCCCCTGTGCGTTGCTTCCCACATACGTTAAGGTTGGTTTTGCACCATTTGGATGGTCAGGCGTGACGTTGTTTGTGCCTTTAAATTGACCCGTTTGCCCTTGCCAGCCGTATTCTGAACCAATGGCAAAATCGCCCCAATACATCACACCGCCCACGGCCACACCTTGGGTTCTGTAAAAACTCACAATCTCGCCGTCATGCCCTGGCCTGCCGTCTTTTGACAACGCATAAGGCGTACCCGTGACAGCTGTTGCCGAGAGTGCCACCCGGATGTCGGTGGCTAAGAATTCCATAAAGTTAAGACCAAAGGCCCAGAAGTTCTTGTTGTACATAATATCTGAGGTTGACAATGGCGAGACATCATTGCGGTTGCGCCGCCCCAAGCGCCCTGTATCTGGCGAATAGCTAGCACCTATCTGAAAACCCCACAGACGTGGCGAGATCAATGTCATTTTTGTGGCATCATCTGAATCGCCCGCAAGTTCGATCTTTGGATACGCACCCGTTGTGATGTTCACAAAGTTGCGGTGACCGCTTGAGGCAAAACCACCCGAGGCCCCCATCAACATACCGCCACCATAGGCCATCAAATCTTCGACACCGATATAGTTACCAAGGTGCATGGTGACAAACTTAGAAAACAAGGCCAAATACACTTGTGGCACAATACGATACGTTTTGGCCGAGCGATCGCCCGACAGCATCATCGACAAAAACCATTCATGAAAGGTTGCAAAATCAATCTTGTCCTTGATTTGAAAAGCCATCTTGGCGTTATCAAGGGCAAACGCTTGAGAAGCATTGCCATCTTGGCGTGATTCAACCGTGATATCGTTTGTTGCGGGATTACTGCCGGCACTGCCCTTTTCATAATACAGCGTGTTTTTGTTTTTTTGACTGCCAAAATAGCTGTTAAACATTAACGCACCAGTGATAGACAGCGTTGGACCCTTTGGGTTAGCACTTGAAACAGAGGTGGTAGCCGTTGCGGCTCCTAAAACAGAAGACCACATCATGCTGGCAACTCCCAAGGTAAGGGATATCTTGAAAAAGTTTGTTGACCGCATGCGTGAACCTCTTTAGCCTTAATAAAAAGTTAAGGGGATGTTAAACCAAAGTTCTACTAAAGACCACAGAAAAAAAACCTCTTACGTGTCTTTTAGCATTACATTTCTATTTTATAGGCAAAAATGTCACATTTTTACTTGATTGACGCATCACATTTCATCTTTAGAGCGTACCATGCCTTGCCTCCTCTTGCGCGTGAGGACGGCACACCGGTGGGCGCTCTTTATGGTTTTATTGCCATGCTGTTGAAACTGGTGGGCACAAAAAAACCCGAAGGATTGGGCGTTGTCTTTGACAGCAAAGCCCCCACGTTTCGCCACACGCTTTTTGATGCCTATAAAGCGAATCGCGCCGTGCCACCCGATGACTTGGTGCCGCAATTTGATTTGGTGCGCCAAGCATGCGATGCCTTTGGCCTGCCCTGCATTGCAAAAGAAGGCCTTGAAGCTGACGATCTGCTTGCCTCTTATGCATGCGCCCTGTCACACAAAGGGCAAAACGTTGCACTGGTGTCAAGCGATAAAGATTTGATGCAGCTTTTATCTGACACCATTCATCTGTTTGACCCCATGAAAGAAAAGTGGCTTTCAGATGACGATGTCATCAAAAAATTTGGCGTGCCTCCCAAAGATGTTTTGCAAGTGCAAGCTTTAATGGGCGATGCCTCAGATAATATTCCAGGCATTCCTGGCGTGGGTCCTAAAACGGCTGCCGCACTGGTGCAAACGTACAAAACCCTTGAAACGCTTTACGATCACATTGCTGATGTGAAGCGTGAGCGTTTACGCACCCTTTTGGCTCAACACAAAGAGAATGCCTTTTTATCGCGCACGCTGGCGCTTCTTAAAACCGATGCCCCCCTTAGCGTCCCCTTAGATCAACTTGCCTTTCAGGGCCTTGACACAGAAAAGGGTGCAGCTTTCTTGCGCGCGCAAGGCTTTGAAACACTGTTGCGACGTTTTTTGGCCCAAACAAACACCGCGCCCCCTCAAAAAAACCTTCGCCTGTGTGTGTTGGACACCAAAGCTTCCTTGCAAGCTTTTGCAAAAAAGATTAACCAAACGGGCCTGTGTGCGGTGCACCCTTTGTATCAGGCAAAAACCACCAAGCAAAAAAACGCACCCGATACAAAAGACTCGCTTTTTAGTCAACGCGCCACCTCTTTTCCACCTGCCTTTGAAGGGGTCGTTTTAGCAACCAAGAACGGATCGCTGGGTTTTGTACCAGCTGAAAGCTTGCAAGCCCCTGACATGCTTGCTGACATTCAAACACTGATGCAAGCGCCTTTTGTGCTAAAAATAGCACACAAAAGCAGCGCACTTTTAGATCTTTTTCCGCAGCGTACGCCCTGTCCTCTTGAAGACACAGCGTTGATGGGCTATTTGCTGTTTGGGCCTTTAAAGGATGACGACAGCTTACCGCTTTACAAACGACTGGGCGGCGAGGATGTGCAACTTAACCTTGATGCTGCCAAAGCTTTTCTAGAAAACACCAAGCTTTCTGTTGATGACCTGCAGACCGCATGCTTAAAAGCTGATGCAACACATACCGCTTATCTTTTGGGCAAGGCAGCGTTAAAGAAAAAATGTCTGTTTGCCCTTTATAAAACGCTTGACCTTCCTTTGTCAGGCGTTTTAAGGCGCATGGAGCAACAAGGTATTTGCTTAGAGCCAAAGCGCCTTAAAGATCTTGGTGCTGCTTTTGAAAAAACGCTTGATGTGCGTACACAAGATGTGTGGCGCCTTGCTGGCAAAACGTTTAACGTGGCCTCGCCCAAGCAGTTGAGTGAGATTTTGTTCACGCACATGGCGCTAAAACCGCCCACAAAAAAGGGCAAAACAGGCGTTTTTAGTACCAGCAGCGATGTGCTAGAAGCTATTGATCATCCCATCATTGCACCACTGCTTGAGATTCGGCAGCTTTCCAAACTGAAAAGCACCTATGTTGATGGCTTGCTGCAAGACATGCACCCTTCAACGCACAAAGTGCACACCACCTTTCAAAGCACGTCAACATCCACAGGACGCCTGTCGTCCATTAATCCCAATTTGCAAAACATTCCCGTGCGCACCGCGCAAGGACGCGCTATTCGTGGCGCCTTCATTCCATCACTGGGATGTCACTTTTTGTCACTTGATTATTCACAGATCGAGCTAAGACTTTTGGCGCACATGGGGCAAGTGGCGCCTTTGATACAGGCTTTTCGAAACGGCGATGATATCCACAAAAAAACGGCCTCTGAGATGTTTGAAAAAAAGATCGAAGATGTCACCGAAGACGAACGGCGTACCGCCAAAATGATTAATTTTGGCATTATCTATGGCATGAGCGGCTATGGGCTTTCAGAACGATTGGCCATTTCGCGCACCAAGGCCGAAGCTTACATCAAACACTATCTGAAGGTGTATGCAGGCATCGAAGATTACATGCAGCAGTGCATTGATCAGGCCATCAAGACAGGATACGTCGAAACCTTGTGGGGGCGGCGCTGTTATATCGGCGACATTCGTCATGCAAATTATGCACGGCGCAGCGCTGCCGAGCGGCTGGCCATCAATGCCCCTTTGCAAGGCACCAGTGCTGACCTGATAAAACGGGCTATGCTTGAGGTGCAAAAAGTGCTGAAACCCGCCACGCCTGCGGCAGATAAAGAAAGAGGAAGTCATTCTGTTGTTTTGCTGTTACAAATTCATGACGAGCTTTTGTTTGAAGGGCCACCTGACGCCCTTGCCCGCCTTAAACCCAAACTGGTTGCGTGCATGGAAAGCGTTGCCGCGCTTCAAGTGCCCCTGCGCATCGACAGCAAAAGTGGCACCTCATGGGAGAAGGTCTCTTAAACCGTTCATCTTGTCATCGCGAAGGTATTTACTTTTGACAGTCGCCCTTGTTTTTTTTGTTCTGTGTTTTTACGTGCGCGCAAGGCATTCTCCACCATCCGCAAGTTTAGCAAATTTTTAAGAAAAATCAACACATTAAATGGATTGTTACAAAACGATGGCAGCTAAGGCACACATGGATTGCCGCGTCGAAATCAAGATTTCTCCTCGCAATGACGGCTGGGAGGCTTTGCCGCGTCGCCCTCAAGGGCTCCTCGCAATGACAATTGGGGCGCACGACACGTCACAGCAGTCGTCATCGCGAAGGCGTTGGCCGGTGAGAGTCAACCTTGTGACCTTATTGCCGCCAATTTGTCACTTTTTTCAATAAAAAACTTGTTTTCACACAAAAAACTGTTCATCTTACTGTGTAAATGACGCACCTTAAGGGCACTCTATGCAATACGTTCAAACAATTTTATACGTCAAAGATGTCGCCAAAACCCTTGCATTTTACGAAAGCGCTTTTGGCTTCAAGCTGTCTTTTCAAAGTGACTGCGGCAACTATGCAACCATTGATGTGCAACAAAGCCAGGTATCCATTGCTTTTTGTCAGGCCGACTTTGTGGCCAAAGAACTGAGCCTTTCGTTCAAAACTGCCCTGCCTCAAGAAACACCTTTTGGGTGCGAGCTGTGTTTTGCCACACCTAAAGTTGAAGAAAGTTTTGATAAAGCCGTGAATGCCGGCGCCGTTGCTGTGCGCAAACCACAGCAAGCGTCTTGGGGAGGGTTGCTTGCCTATGTGCGCGATAACAACGGCTTTCTTGTGGCCTTTACCGAGCCCATGCCCGAGGCGCCTTAAGACTCTCTTTCATTAAATATATCTAAAATAGATAAAAATAGCGTGAGAGGAACAAAAGTGAAACAGATCATTAGAACCTTTATCTTCATGGCTACTGTCTTGGGTTTGGGCGCCTTCTTAAGTGCTGTTCAACCAGCTAAAACACCTCAGCCCAAACCAAAAATACTCGCCGCTGTACAAAAACAATGCGTGGATCCAAAAGAAATGGACCTTTTAAAACGTAAGCATGGTTTTCTCAAACAGAAAAATGACCGCCTTGCACAGCACCTTACGTATTTTCAAGAAAGAGAAATTGCTGTCATAAACGCATTGCATGAAATGACACAGGCAAAAGATCAAAAGTGCCCTGAAGATATTAAAAAGTTGCTGCGGCTTTTTCTTGATAAAGAATAAGCGGTCTTAAGATGCCTTGTTCTCGTCTGAAAGAATGCGGCCATCTTTAAGCGTTAGGGTGCGATCACACAAAGAGGCCAGCGCTGCATTGTGAGTTGCCATCAGCAACGTTGTACCGGTCTCGCGCGTCATCTCTTTCATCAATTGCATGACTTTAAGGCCTGTTTTTTCGTCAAGGCTACCGGTGGGCTCATCTGCCAGCAGCATTTTGGGGGCGCGAATCAGCGCACGGGCAATGGCCACGCGTTGTTGTTCGCCGCCCGAAAGCTGTGCAGGTTTGTGGAGCAAGCGCTTTGCAAGGTCAACCCGTTTTAAAAGCGCAACCGCACGCATGGCAGCTTCACGGCGCCTAATGCCAGCAAGTAACAGCGGAAACATTACGTTTTCTTCGGCCGTCAGCTCGGGCAGCAGGTGATGGAACTGGTAAATCAAACCTAAAAGATTGCAACGCAGTCGCGTTTTTTGCCTGTCTTTCAGTGCATTTGTCCCAGAAAGCGCCTTGTTGCCTTGAAGTGGCAGTAAAATATCACCCTTGCGCGGCACATCTAAAAGGCCCACAAGGTGCAAAAGCGTTGATTTGCCCGAACCACTGGCCCCCATTAAGGCCACGTGCTCTTGTGCATTCAGCTGAAACGTCACGCCCTGCAAAACCCATAACAGCTTGGCGTCACCATAGGCATAGCCCACATCTTTCACCTGACACACCGCGTGTTGTGCTTTTTGAGTTGCTTTTTTTTGTTGTTGTGGCACGCCCTGCCCCGACCTTCAATCTTCTTTTGATACGTTACGCCGAAACAGTTTTAAACGCAAAAAACGCTCTAGTCGTTTTCAAGGTAACGCATGGCATCAAGCGCACTGCCCAAAATCCACGCGGCGGCCACAGCGTCAATCACCTTGGCACGCTTTTGCCGCGTTAAGTCCGCTTTTTTTTCAAGCACATTTTCACACGCCTGCGTTGACAACCTTTCATCCCATAACAAGCAAGGCTTGGGAATATGCTCTAAAAGGTTGCGCGCCACTTGAAGCGTGCTGTGACAACGCGGACCCTCGTCACCGTTCATCAACAAAGGCCACCCCACAACAAAACCTTGGATGTCGTGTGTTTGCACAATTTTCTCAAGCACTTGGATGTCAGCTTTCCACTTGGTGCGATGCAGCGTTTTAAGCGGCGATGCCACACGCCACAAAGCGTCACATTCAGCAAGCCCCAAGGTTTTGGTCCCCACATCCAGCCCTAGCAAAGGGCCTTTCAAGGGCATAGCAGCACGGTAAGCGGTTTTATCTTGAAAAAGCATGCTCTCAGTTTAGCAAAAAAGATGTCAAAGCACATCACACAAACTGTTCAAGATTTTTGTATGTTGTCCGCAGGTTTTACACAAAAAAAAACACAACAAATAGAGGCAAAAAAAAAAATTTATATACTGATTGTTCTTTTTTTACTCTTTTTCTTTACCATGGCGAGAAAAAAGGAGTTTAATTCTATGAACAAGATCAAGGTGCTTGGACTAGCAGGGGTATTGCTCGCTAGCACAGCCTCGGTAGCCAAAGCTGACCCAACACAATTTACAGGTTTTCAAATCGGTGCTTTGTTGGGCATGTCGGGCCTGCACATGAAAAACACACTGGTAAGCAATCAATACTTGTCTAATAACGGTGGTTCTGCTGGTTTTTACCTTGGTTATGGTATGGTTCTTTCAGGATTCTATGTAGGTATTGATGGCAACTACACGCTACCTTTTGCAAAGATGGACGACATCAAGTACAAAAGCAGTGCAGATATTGCTTTGCGCCTTGGCATGGACATCAACAAGGTTGCATTGCCCTATATTCGCCTTGGTTATGCGATGAATAAAGTCAATAGTACAAACGTTTCCGGCTTTGCCTATGGACTTGGTATTGACACGAAGTTGGCGCCTCAAATGGTTTTGGGCTTTGAAGCAATGCAAACTGTTGATTCGGAAAAAGATGGCGCGAAGTTCCATTTTAGCACGGTGCGTTTGAAACTAGCGTTTCACCTTTAATCAAGCCTTGCTTTAAAGCGTACGCTTTGAGGAAATGCAAAGGGGTCAGGACAACCTGGCCTCTTTTTTTATTTTGCGCTTGTGAAAAAACGCGTCCAGAACACGCTGAAAAAGCCCCTTTCAGCCAGGTTGTCTTTCAGCTATGCTGAAGCAATAAAGCGTTTGGAATCAGACCCGCACCATGACCTGGCTTAAAAGCCTGCCCCTGCAGTTGGCGCTCTTTATTGTTTTAGGTTTGTTGCTAGCCAATGTGGTGTCCCTTCACACACTGCGCTTTTTTGTAACGGCAAGCGGGCTGTTTAAAGATTTGCTGGTGCTTTGTATGCCCTTCATTATTGCAGCTTATCTAACCTCGTCCATGCTGGCGCTGAAGCGTCAAAGTTTTCGCCTTCTGGCACTGATTTTTGGCACAGCAACAATCTCAAACTTTTTGATGGCATGCTTCAGCTGTGGCCTTGCCTTTATCTGCTTTGCTTTTTATGCGCCACAAACTTTTTTGGCTGGCACACCAAATGATGCATCATTGGTGATTCAACCCTTTTGGCATTTGCCTTTGCGTTGCCTCATTGATCAACGCCTGGCCATTTTCGGCGCCTTTTTGATCGGCATTCTTGGTATCGTGACACAAAGCGCCTCTCTTGCAAAAAGTGCTTTTTGGCTGCGTGATGCGGCAACCTTTGTGCTGAAGCAAGTTTTCATCAGGTTGCTGCCACTTTATGTCTTTGGCACAGCTTTGCAGATTCAAGCGCAAGGTGCTTTGTTGCCTTTGTGTCGCACGTATGGTGTGGTGTTTTTAGTGATCCACCTCACCCTTTTTGTGCTGACCGGCACTGCGCTTTATGCGGGATCAAAAAGGCTGAAACACCCTTTCACCCAGACCATCACAGCCTTTCTTCCCATGACTGTGACTGCCCTTAGCACCTTTTCAACGCTGCTAGCGATGCCGCTTTTAATACAGGGCATCGAGCGCCTTTTAAAAAGCGCACCCTATGCGCGCTTTATTGCGCCCTTGGCCACCAACATTCACACCATTGGCAACAGCATCGCTATTCCTTTAACGGCGCTTAGTTTGTTTTATATGGCACATGCCACCTTGCCAACCGTGGATGCTCTGTTGCTTTTTGTGGCAGGCTATTGTCTTAGCCGCTTTTTTGGCGCTTGCGTGCCCGGCGGTGGCGCCTTTGTGATTGCGCCCTTTTTAATGCAATGTCTTGGCTTTTCTTCCGAACTTTTAGGCCTTTTTTTCACGCTTTACATTTTGCAAGACCCATTGATTGCCCTTTGGAACAGCTTGGGCAATGCCAGCTTAGCGCTTTGGCTTAAGCCTTTTGCATGCGCTGAAGACAAAACACCTTTTGATGCACCAACCTCTGCAGAACCTTTATGAAAGAAGAAACCTTGCCATCCAAAGCCTTAGACACAGCATCGGCTGATCTGCCTCAAACACTTCTCAAAAAACTGCAAGGACTTAACCCGGCCCAGAAAAAAGCAGTTGAGGTCACGTGTGGTCCTGCGTTGATTTTGGCAGGTGCGGGAACCGGCAAAACAACGGTTTTGACCTGCAAAATTGCTTTTTTGGCACTGAGGCGCTGCCCGCTTTATCATATTTTGGCTGTTACCTTTACCAACAAAGCGGCCAAAGAAATGAAAAACCGCTTGATTCAGCTGTTAGAGGACGAAACCCTTGCACCAACGTGGCTTGGCACCTTTCACCACATTGGTGTCAAAATTATTCGCCGCCATCATGACCTGTTAGGATTGCCACAGCGGTTTTTGATTTTAGATACCGATGATCAGCTGCGCCTTTTAAAACAGCTGATGAAAGCAAAGCAGCTGGACGACAAAAAACATCCGCCACGCCTTTTCTTGTGGGCCATTGGTCGCATGAAAGATCGCGCGCTTTTGCCCCATCAAATCTCGGAAACCGAGCTGTCGCGTCTTGGCCTGGCCACCACGCATCACGCCCTTTTTAAAGAGCTTTATACAAGCTATCAAGCGGCACTTTTAGAAATGGGCGCGTGTGACTTTGGCGATTTGATTTTGCTGTGCCTTAAGTTATTTCGCGACAACCCAGAAGTTTTGGCTTTTTATCAAAACCATTTTCGCTATATTTTGGTGGATGAGTATCAAGACATCAACGTTGCGCAATACTTGTGGCTGCGCCTTTTGGCCGATGGACATAAAAATATCTGTTGCGTTGGCGATGATGACCAGTCGATTTACGGCTGGCGCGGCGCCGAGGTTGATCATATCCTAAAGTTTGAAAAAGACTTTGAAGGCACCGTTTTGATTAAGCTTGAGGAAAACTATCGCTCGACCTCGGCCATTTTAAAAGCCTCAAGCCATTTAATTTCAAACAACCAAGGACGACTTGGCAAAACACTTTATGCGGCCGATGGGCAGCAAGGCGATGCCTTGTCAATCAAGGGTTTGTCTGATGACAAAGCCGAGGCGCGCTTTGTTGGCCATGAAATCAATCATCTAATCAGCCACTCTGTTGCGGCCGACAACATTGCCATTTTGGTGCGCGCTAGCTTTCAAACGCGTGAAATTGAAGAGTGTTTGCTTGCAATGGCCATTCCCTATCGTTTGGTGGGCTCAACGCGCTTTTACGAGCGCCTTGAAATCAAAGATGCCCTGGCGTACTTGCGTCTTTTGGTGAACCCCAAAGACAACCTGGCTTTTGAGCGTGTGATGCAAACCCCCAAACGTGGCATCGGTCCCACCACGTTGCAAAAGCTTTATACCTTCGCCCGCGGCCATAACATCTCGCTGTTTGAAGCGCTTGAGCAAGCCCTGCAGCCTTTAAAGGTGGAACCGCTTGATCTGAACAAAGGGGCACAAACAAAGCTTTTTGCCTATGCCCAAGATATTTATGCCTGGCGCACGGCCTTTTTAGAACTGGCACCGGCCGAGGCCCTGTCGGGCCTTTTAGAAAAAGCCGGCTACATGGCCATGTGGCGCGATCACAAAGGTGAAGAGGCAGCCACAAGACTTGAAAACCTGAAAGAGCTTTTTAAGGTCATGCA
The DNA here is from genome assembly GCA_049607645.1 of Holosporaceae bacterium. GTDB lineage: Bacteria > Pseudomonadota > Alphaproteobacteria > Holosporales > Hepatobacteraceae > JBAJNL01. Next base: position 373,486 of record JBMYWS010000001.1, read on the forward strand.
AGATTTTGACACGTTAGATGACTTTTTAGAGCACGCCAGCCTTGTGACCGACCTTTCGTCATCGGCCAACCAACAGGGCGTGAATGTGATGACCTTGCATATGGCCAAAGGGCTTGAGTTTGATGTGGTCTTTTTGGCCGGTTGGGAAGAAGGCGTCTTTCCCCACCCCAAAGCCCTTGAAGAGCACGGAAACCGCGGGCTTGAGGAAGAGCGACGCCTTGCCTATGTTGGCCTGACCCGTGCACGCAAAAAGGTGGTGATCACAACAGCAGCCTCAAGGCGCTTTTTTGGCGGCTGGCAACCATCGTTTCCCTCGCGCTTTTTAGACGAACTGCCGCATGACGTGACCAACCGAGATTTTGGCACGCGCCGCTTTCAGGCCCTGGCCCGCGACTCTCAAAAGCGTACGGCCTTTTCTGTGCCACCAAAAGCTGACGAGGCGGCCGCTTTTCGCCCCGGCGATCACGTGGTGCATGTCACCTTTGGCAAAGGTGTGGTGCAAGGCATTGAAGGCACCATTGCCACTATTGCCTTTGAAGCCGGAACGCACCGCATTATGACCCGCTTTTTGTCTAAGGCATAAAGGGTTTTCACCAAGATTGTCATTGCGAGGAGAAATCGTAATTTTGACCTGGCAATCCATCTGTGTGCTTTGGCTGTTGTCGTTTGCACATACCTATTTAATATATTTATTTTACATAAAAATTTGCTAAACTTGCGAACGGTGGAGAATGTCCTGCGTACAGATAAAAAGAAAATATCAGAATAACCACCACAAGCTAATGCCCCCATGGTGACGGCCACCATGACGTGGCATGCCGCAAAACCGTCATTGCGAGGAGAAACTTTTGTTTCGACGCGGCAATCCATCTGTGTGCTTTGGCCACTTAAGGCGCCCGGCAAGTGGATCGCCGCAGGTGCTGCGCACCTTCGCGATGACGGTCAGATTGCGGATGGTTGAGAATGCCCTGCGCACGAATAAAAAGAAAACATAAGATAACCACCACAGGCTAACGCCTTCGCGATGACGAAATCATTCTTACCTGCGATGGTAATCGATGCCGAAGGTTCGCTTTTGTTCGCTGACTGTTTTGCGCCTGCTTTGGGTCTCTTCTTGAATCCCCTCTAGCCCCTTATAAGGCCAAGAGTTTTTTGTTGTTTCTTGTTCCATTTCCCACAAACGGCGTTCTTCTTCTTGTTTTGCAGCGTCAAGCTGGCGTTTTTGTTCTTGAAATTTTTGAACAGCCTTTTTGCGTGATGTTGCTAAATCAACTTGCTGCGTCATTTTTTGCGGTTTTTCTTGCAACGCCGGTTTGGAGGATACAACCCAAGTGTTATCGGCGGGTGGTGCAGCCGGGTTTTTCTTTGGCGATACCGTGTAACTCTTTTGAGATGCTGCGCCTTTGGTTGTTTTCACGCCCTCTTTTTGCTTGGAAACGTTCGCTGTCTTTGCATTCAAAGACGCAACAAAACAACATATCAAAGCTACAACTGCACTGTGTAAGCGTTGCACTTTAAGCATGTTGAAAGATATCAGCCTTAAAGTTCGCCAAATCAAGGGCAACGCGCATGGGCAAAGCATCAAAGCATTGCTGCGCTAACGCAAAACGATCTTCGCGCCTTAAAAGAGCCTCTAATTTATCTTTTAGTGCGTGCAAATACACCACATCACGTGCAGCGTATTTTTTTTGATCTTCGGTCAACACATCACGTCCCCAGTCCGAGCTTTGTTCAGCCTTTGACAGATCAACCATCAATTGCTCGCGGCACAGCTCGCGCAGACCGTGGCGATCGGTGTAAGTGCGCGCCAGTTTCGAGGCAATTTTGGTACAAAAAACGGGTTTGGGCATCACGCCGAAGGCATCGGCCAAGGCTGCCATGTCAAAGCGTGCAAAGTGAAAAATCTTTACAATTTTCGGATCTTGCAACACCCGCTTCAGATAAGGTGCCGGCGCCTTGCTTTTGCGTATTTGCACAAGATGCACCTGCCCTGTGCCGGCCGTCACTTGCACCACGCACAATCGATCTCGCCCCGTTTCAAGGCCCATGGTCTCGGTATCGATGGCCAAAGCCTTGCCTTCAACAGATGTGGGCAAATCATCATAGCAGGTATTAATATACATACCCCTGTTCTATCTTTTTTCAAGCTCTCTTTCAAGCATACAGCATTGTTTTTTCATCTGCAGCAGTAAAAAAGCTATCATCAGCGTCTAAGCGCACCTCAGCTTTTTTCTTGGCCAAGGCGTTTGATGTTTTCAAAAATTTGGCTGCAATAAGGACACACGGCGCGCCCTGTTTTGCTAAGGTCTAAAAAAACACCAGGATGCCCAAGGGTGTCCTCACCAGAACAAAAAACGGTGTCATCATAAATGCTGATGACATCAATGTGTTTTTCATTGGCCGAGTACGGAATGTATTGAGACATGCGCGTTTTACTTTTTAACATTGGCGTCTTTTCCTACCACACGGGTCCTTGCACTTTGCTTCAGTCAAGACAACATCCTTCACCAAAGCACCTTTTTAGGGTACAATAAAAGAGAAAAGAAAACCTAAAAGGTCAGCTTTCAGCGCCCGTAGCTCAGCTGGATAGAGCGTTGCCCTCCGGAGGCAAAGGTCAGGGGTTCGAATCCCTTCGGGCGTGCCATTGGACCGTCACCGCGAAGATGCAAAGCATCCCGCGCGATCCACATGCAAGGCACCTAAAGAACGCTTTGGCGGCTAAAGCACACATGGATTGCCGCGTCGCCCAAAAGGGCTCCTCGCAATTGTAGAGGTCAGATAATTCGTTGATGGTTTCGAGGTATGCCGCGTCACTTTAGTCGTCATGACGAATGGCCACAGCCCCTTCGCCATCGCGAAGGCGTAGCCTGTGGCGATCCACTTGCCATGCACCTACACCGACGGGTTTTAGAGTTAAGCCTTCTCGGTGGTGTCAGCTTTTGCTTTCTTGGCTTCGGCGGCATCAGATGTGGCATCGGCAGCTTTTGATGTTTTGGCCGCCTTGGCCTTCTCTTCTGTGCCTTCTTTCGCTTCTTTGCCTTTGGTTGTTTTTTCAAGTGACAAGCCCAGCATTTCACCCAACGTGGCACCACTGTCAGACGAGCCGTACTTTTGCATGATGTCCCGCTCTTCCTCAAGTTCGCGCGCTTTGATCGAAAGCGACACGCGCGAGGTATCAAGCATTATAATCTTGGCATCAATCTTTTCGCCCACAGCAAAACGGTTTGCACGCTGCTCGGCACGATCACGTGAAAGATCAACCTTTTTAATAAAGCCTTTTAAGGCGCCATTGGCAAACGTCACGTCAAGGCCAGCGTCTTGCAGAGCTGTAATTTCACAGGTGGCCACATCACCCTTTTTAAAGGCTGATCGGGCTTCAGCTGCAGGATCTTCAGAAAGCTGCTTCACACCAAGCACTACTTGCTCTTTTTCAACTTCAACACGCAACACTTTAACGCGAATCTGATCGCCCTTTTTGTAAGCACTCAGGGCCTGCGCATCGTCTTGATCCCACGACAAGTCACTTGCATGCACGATACCGTCAATGCCTTGAACCAACTCAACAAAAAGACCAAAGTGCGTGATGTCTTTGACCTCTCCCTCAAAAATAGTGCCGGCGGCAAACTTCTCTTGAATGGTCTCCCAAGGGTTCGAGCTGCACTGCTTTAAGCCAAGCGACAAGCGACGGCGCGATGGATCTACTTCAAGCACAACCACCTCAACGCTTTGTTGCAATGACACAATCTTAGATGGCGCAACAGGCTTCTTTTGCCATGACATCTCAGAGACGTGAATCAGGCCTTCAACACCCGGTGACAGTTCGACAAAAGCACCATAATCGGTGATGTTGGTCACCACGCCCTTAATGCGTGTTCCTTGTGGGAATTGCTTTTCAACGTCACTCCAGGGATCAGCTTCAAGCTGCTTCATACCCAACGAGATGCGGCCGTTCTCTTTGCTAAAGCGAATGATTTTCACTTCAACCATTTGCCCCACGCTTAGCATATCGCGCGGATTCTGCACCCGCTGCCACGACATGTCTGTCACATGCAGCAAGCCGTCAATGCCGCCAAGATCAATAAAGGCACCGTAATCTGTGATGTTTTTCACCTCACCCTTGATCACTTGACCTTCTTCAAGCTTCGAAATCAGCTCGTCTCTTGACTCAGAGCGCGACTCTTCCATAATTGCCCGGCGCGACACCACGATGTTGCTGCGCTGGCGATCCATGCGAAGCAACTTAAAAGTTTGTTTAATATGCATTAAAGGTGTTGGGTCTTTAATGGGGCGCACATCGATCTGACTTCCGGGCAAAAACGCCACAATACCTTTCACATTCACGGTAAAGCCACCCTTGACGCGATCAAAAATCACGCCCTCAACGGGCTCACCCTTTTCGTAAAGCTGTGCTAATTCAACCCAAGCAGCTTCCCGCTTTGCACGCTCATAACTTAGTACCAGCTCGCCATTGCGTCCCTCAAAGCGCTCGATATAAACATCAACCACATCACCCTCTTTGGGCAATGCGCCGTCATCTTGCTTAAACTCTTTAAGGGGGATGGTTCCCTCCGAGATATAGGCATTCGCCGATGTTCTCACATCAACCAAAACATCATCATCAGCCACCGAGCGTATATAGCCCTTGGCGAGACATCTCTCCAGCACCTTTTGACTTTTGAAAAAGTCGTCCAAAAGGGCACCGAAGTCTTCAGTTTCATCGGTTATAACGAATTTATTTTCTGCCATTTAATCCTCTTAAAGCACCCAGCTTTTATCAAATCCTTATGCCCACTTTGGGGCGCGTTTATAAAAAGATAACCTTTTTTTGAAAAAAACAACATATATTTATAGTGTGATGCACAAAAAAAGACGAAAACGTGTATGTGCCGCTTAAAAAAGGCAGAGAAAGTATGGGGTTGGAGGGTGAGTATGTCTCATGAGAATTTTGGAAAAAAACATTTTTGCGCCGCTTGCTGTTCACGTTTTTACGATATGAACCAAGAAAAGGCCGTTTGCCCTAAGTGCAAAGCGCCCGTTGCCCAACTGACGGAAGAGGCTCTTTTAAAAAGCGCGCCGCTTCACACAGACCAAAACGCCCCCGATCTTGTGACAAAAGATCTTGAAGGCAGTGTGCTGACAGATGATGCGTTAAGCGCCGATGATTTGATTGAAGACACCAAAGATCTTGATGATGAGCAAGACCTTGCGGTTTTTTCAAAGGAATCTTCCCAAAATTTTACCGACTCCCCCTAGCCACCTGAACGCACCCCCCTTTTTGTCATCGCACGCGACCGCCATCGCGAAGATGCGAAGCATCCCGCGCGATCCACTTGCCACGCCCTTAAGCAGCCAAAGCACACTGGATTGCCGCGTCGAAACAAAGTTTCTCCTCGCAATGACGTTTTTGTGGCATGTGGCGTCACACTGGTCGTCATCGCGATGACAGTTTAGCTCGTCATCGCAAAGGCTTTAGCGTGTGGTCGTTGCTTTCACCTTTTACGCTGCGGTTTTTACCTTTTTAGGCGCACGCAGGGCATTATCCACCATCCGCAAGTTTAGCAAATTTTTAATTAAAATTAATTAAAATCAATGCGTTAAAGAAAGTTTTGCAAAACGTTGGCAGCTAAGGCACAGAATGAATTGTCGTGCTTTTGAAGCGCTGGGTGTTTTTCTGGCATTGAACCTTTGAAAAGCATCACTTATACTGGTGGTAAGATTCTTTCAAAGGGTTCAAAAGCTTGCCCACAACACTCTTGCAAAAATCTGCGCGCAAAACAACCCTTGAAAGCCGTCTTAAACGCATGACGCACACCTATATCACGGCCCTTGAGGATTTGGCGCCCTTAAACCTGAACACGCTTGATGTGTTGGTGAAGGCTTTGCAGCAAATTAAAGGGAAGCTTTTGTTTTCAGGCGTGGGCAAAAGCGGACACATTGCAACGAAACTCGCCGCATCTTTTAGCTCGATCGGCCTTCCTTCTGTTTTTATTCACCCAACCGATGCCGCACACGGCGATCTGGGTCTTGTGGACAAACAGGATATGCTGTTCGTTTTGTCGAACTCAGGACACACAGAAGAGCTGACGCCCCTCATTCAACATGCTTTGCGTCTTCAGCTGCCTGTTGTGGCGATGACAAGCAACGGACAAAGCCCCTTAGCCGCCAAAGCCACACACGTTTTAACCTTGCCGCAAGCACCCGAGATTTGTCCTTTAGGCATGGCGCCCACCACATCGACCCTTTTAATGCTGACCTTGGGTGATATGTTGCTGTCTCTTGTGGCCGAGGCAAAGAATTTGACGTCTGCCGTTTACAAAGAGCTTCATCCCTCGGGCAGCTTGGGCTTTCAATTGCTCACTTTAAAAGATGTGATGCACAAAGGGGACGCCCTGCCCCTTGTTTTGCCCAAAACGCCGATGAAAGAGGCGCTTTTAGAGATGACACACAAGCGCTTTGGCTCGTTGCTTGTTGTGGACACAGACAACCATCTTTTAGGCATTGTCACAGACGGCGATTTAAGGCGCTGTTTGAATGCCGAGCTTCTTAATGCCCGGGTTGAAAACATTATGACGCGCGACCCTTTGTCTTGTCATGCCAACTTGTCGCTTTCAAGCGCACTGCACCTGATGCAACAAAAAGCGGTGCACGTGCTGGCCATTGTGGATGCTCAGAGACATCTTGAGGGCATTGTGCATTGGCAAGACTGCATCCGCGCCACGCCCCAAAACAAGGTGCCGTTTTTAAACCCCTCTTAGCTTTAAAAGAAAGGCTTGCTTGGTTGCCCCTGCGATGAAACGCTCTTTACGCCCTTCTCGTGCGCACTGTCCCAAGCGCTATGGTAAACTGCTTAAGGTTTTGCGTTATGGCATGGTGGCCTTTTGGGTGCTGCTGGCTTTTTATTTGATTGTCACGTGGTCTCTTAAAACAGTTCTTGAGCCTGAAGCGCTGATCCAAAAAGAGGACGCCCAAAACGTTGCAACGGGCCTTTCCTATCACCTGCATCACAAAGACCAAACCCTGACTGCGCAAAGCCCCAAAGCCACTTATCGCTCTGACAAAACCATCGATCTTGAGGGCCCCGTCACGCTGACCACCAGCGATGGTACGCACCTTGTGACCGAGCGTGTACACCTGGACCCTGAAAAAAAATCATTAAAGGGCGACACGCCTCTTAAAGGCGAAGGCCCCAAAGGCACGCTGCGCGCTGATGCCTTTAAGGTTGAAGCAAGCGGTGATGAGCTGACCCTTCAAGGCAATGCCGAGTTAACGTTCTATGAAAACTAATCTCACCCTCACAACACAGGCCGCCAAAGCCACACAAGTCATACAAAGATGCCTTGCGATAATACTGCTTGCGGGCGCCACCACAACGCTTTGTGGTGCCAAAGAAGCGTCTCCTTTGCTTGTGCGGGCCAAGGGATCCATTCACTGCAGTCAGTCAAAAGGCGTTTGCACAGCCAAAGACACGGTTTATGTTAAAAAAGACCTGTTTCGTATCACGGCTGACAAGATGACGCTCCACTTCGCACCGCGTCAGGCCTCGTTGCGCAAGGCCAGTAAACCTGCCGCCTTGGCGCTGGCGCAACAAAAAGCCATGCCCAAAGGGGCATCAAAAGGCCACACCACCCCATCAAAGGGACGCCTGCAAAACCTGGCCGCCGCAGGACATGTGGCGTTTTATTACGAAACACTGTATGGCCAGGGTGAACACGCTTTATATGATACCAAGAAAGCGTTGATCACCCTTAAGGGCCACCCCCTTTTGCAAATGCAAGATATTGTGCTGACAAGCCACACGCCCGTCACCTTTCACACCACAAAGCGCGCAGGACACGCGCAGCATCCGCGCATTGTGTTTACCTCTCATCAGGCTGTCTTAATCTGCGATGATATGCAGTATTTTTTAAAGGCAGCCCCTTTGAATGCAACCCCCAAAACGCCATCAACCACAGAGGGAGATCTTTTGGATCGCATTGACCTTCAACACAACATTCTGCTTGCAACGCCCCTTTATACGCTGAAAGCCGCAAGCGGTGTGTATGATCATCAAAAAAACACCATTCTTTTAAAGGGAACAGTGCAAAGCACAAAAGGCAAACATATTGTCGAGGCCGAGGAAGCGGTTTATAATCTTAAAACACAACGTTTAAGTTTAAAGCCCGTGCCCGCCCTGAACCGCCCCTTCAAACCCATGCCGCAAAGCCCCATTAAGGGCGTTGTTTACCTGAAAAAACCAGCCTTTCTTGCAAAGCAAGCGGCACCTTCCAAGAAAGTTTAGTGCGTTTTTATGTCTGACACCCCCCTTACCCTTTCAGCACGGAATCTGCAAAAGCACTATAAGGGGCGTTCGGTTCTGAACAACGTCAACATTGAAGTGAAACGTGGTGAGATTGTAGGTCTTTTAGGCCCCAACGGTGCCGGTAAAACAACCTGCTTTAGTGTGATTGCAGGCTTATCGTCCGTTGATGGCGGGCAAATTTTCTTAGGGCACCTTGACCTTACCCAGCTGCCCATGTACATGCGTGCGCGCTTTGGCATTCGCTATTTACCGCAAGACACCTCGATCTTTCGCGGGCTGACCGTCGAACAGAACTTGCTGGCCATTTTAGAGCTTTTCTATAAAGATCGCGCCACACAACAAAATCACCTGCAGCAACTGCTGGATGAGTTTGACCTGAACCACATTCGTTTTCAAAGTGCCAAGGTGCTTTCGGGTGGCGAGCGGCGGCGGGTTGAGATTGCGCGCTGTTTGATTGGTGACCCGCATTTTATCTTGTTTGACGAGCCACTGGCCGGCATTGACCCTAAAATGATTCAAGATGTGCGATCACTGATCACGCACCTTAAAGATCGCAACATTGGCATTTTAATCACCGACCACAACGTGCGTGAAACCTTGGCTGTTGTGGATCGCGCCTATATTCTAAACAACGGCGTTGTCTTTAAAGAAGGCACCCCCAAAGCCATTGCTGCCGACAAAAAGGTGCGCGCCACCTACCTTGGAAGCCACTTTCAACTTTAGGGCACCTCACATGTTTTGCCATGTTCTTTTGCCAACGGCCCTTGATCAAACCTTCACCTATCAAGCAACGCCCGCCACACCTCTTCCATGTGTGGGCCAAATTGTGCAAGTTTCTTTTGGCAAACGCACGCTGTGGGGCGCCGTGTGGGCGATCTCGGAAACCTTTACGCCTCCTGAAACACACTCTGATACACAGTCGAAAACACCAAAGAAACGCAATGCCGCGCCTTTTGAGATAAAGCCCTTACTTGCGGTGCATCCCTTTGTGCTGCCTCGTGACCTTTTAACCTTTCTTACAAAAGCGGCCCGTTATACGGTGGCCCCTTTGGGCTCTTTGCTTAAAATGGCCATGCCCACAAGCGATGCCTTTAACAAACCCCCTGCCGATTTTACGCCACAAAACGGGTCGCCACAGCAGGCCACGTTGTCTGACGCGCAAGAGAAAGCGCTAACGTCTTTACTGGCCCAAACGCCCGAAAAAAAACCTCTTTTGCTTTATGGGGCCACAGGGTCTGGCAAGACCGAGGTTTATCTGCAGTGGCTTCAGGCGATCATGAAAAAAAGTTCTGCCGCGCAAGCTTTAGTGCTTTTGCCCGAAATCGCTCTGACGCCTCAGTGGTGTGGACGATTTGAAAAACGCTTTGGGTTTGAACCCACGCTTTGGCACTCGGCCTTAACGCCTGCGGGTCGCCGCAAAGCGTACCAACAGATCACGCAGGGGCACGCACGGGTTATTGTGGGTGCGCGATCGGCGCTGTTTTTGCCCTATCAAAACCTTGCCGCCATTGTTGTGGATGAAGAACACGATACCACCTTTAAACAGGCAGACGGCGTGCGTTATCATGCACGCGACATGGCTGTTTTGCGCGCCTCCCTTGCGCAAATCCCTGTTTTGCTGTCAAGCGCCACCCCCTCTTTTGAAACCCTTTACAATGTAACGTGTCAAAAATACAACGAGGTTCGCCTTCAGGCGCGCTTTAGGGCCACGCCTCCTCGCATCACCGCCACACAGGCTCCCACCAAAAACGCCCACAAAGAGCCACTTGCGGAAGCCTTGCTTGAAAAACTGCAAGACACCTTGGCACGTGGCGAGCAAAGCCTGCTTTTTTTGAACCGGCGCGGCTATGCGCCCTTTGTGTCATGCAAAACCTGCGGCGGCGTTGCGCTGTGTCCGCGGTGCGACAAAGGCCTTGTGTTTCACCAAAAGAGTGATTTTTTGTTGTGCCATCAGTGCGGCTTTCAAAGCGCACCTATGTGCGAAACATGCCACAGCCAAACCATGCTATCGCTTGCAGGTTACGGCATTGAAAAGCTGCGTGATCTTGTGCAAGAGCAATTGCCCAAAGCACGCATTCAGCTGCTAAGCAGTGACGGCATGACGCGCAAACGCCTTGAAGAAACCGTTTTAGCCATCGAGACCAAACAAATCGATATTTTAGTTGGCACGCAAATGGTGGCCAAAGGGCATCACTTTCCAAGCCTGACCTTTGTAGGCATTCTTGAGATTGACCAAGCCTTGCATCACTTTGACTTTAGAGCACACGAACACCTTTACCAGCTGCTAGAACAAGTGGCGGGCCGCGCCGGACGTGGTGCGCTTGCAGGCGAGGTGATGCTGCAAACACGCCATCTTGATCACCCCCTTATCAAAGCTTTTCAAACACAGCCTTATGCAACGTGGAGCCAAGAGGCCTTAAAAGAGCGCATCGATGCGCATCTGCCCCCACAAAATCGCATGGCTGCGGTGATTGTAGAGGGCCCGTCTGATCAGGCAACCCGCGCGTTTGCCAACCACCTGGCCAGCTTTATTCCCCATGACATGGCACAACAGCAGTCGATCAAGTGTCTGGGGCCCATTCCGGCGCCTATTCCCAAAATCAGAAACCGCTATCGCTATCGCTTTTTGCTGCACGCCCTTAAAGGACATCCCCATGCGCTGCTGAAAAAATGGCTGTCCGCTGTAAAACCGCCCTTTTCAATTCGCGTGCAAATTGATATAGATCCTTATGACTTTCATTAGCTTCTTTGAAACGAAAGCTGTTTTATGACCCATGTTGTGACCGATGCCTGTGTAAACTGCAAATACACCGAATGCGTGACCGTTTGCCCCGTCAACTGCTTTAAGGCCGGCAAGAACATGCTGGTGATTGACCCCGACGTGTGCATTGATTGCGGCGTGTGCGTGATTGAGTGCCCCGCCAAAGCCATTAAAGCCGACACCGAAGAAGGCGCCGAAAAGTGGCTACCCCTTAACCGCAAGTATGCGGCCCTTTGGCCCGAAATTACCGAGGCAAAAGCACCCATGAAAAACGCCGATGCTTTAAAAGACACCGCAGATAAACTCAAAGACCTTGACCCTGCCGCCGATCCAGATGAAGGCAGTTAACACTCAGTTTGTCATTACAAACTGATTCCAACGTGCCCCTTAAAAATGTCATGGCGAGAAGGAAACCAAGTTTCCGACGCGGCAATCCATCGTGTGCCTTGACCACAAATGTTTTACAAAAATCCATTTAATCTGTTGATTTTGATTAAAAATTTGCTAAACTTGCGGATGATGGAGAATGCCTTGCGCGCGGGTAAAGTTAAAAATACCATCTATTCCTAGCAACTTTAGATGACCGAGATGTGAATCGCGCGGGATACTGTGCACCTTCGCGATGACGATCAATGTGATGTGTCGTGCCCAAATTTGTCATTGCGAGGAGAAACGTATGTTTCGACGCGGCAATCCAGTGTGCTTTGGCCACTTTAAGTACGCGGCATACGGATCGCCACAGGCTGCGCCTTCGCGATGACGATGGGGGGGCTTGGCCGTTCGCGATGACGAAGGACGCGCTGTCCGGTCATGGTAACGAGAAAAAGCGAATGGCCGGTCGCGATCACGATCGGCCATGGCCCATGCTATGTGTTAGCCGCGCTGGCGACCTTTAGATGAATCGTCCTCTTTTTTAGATACATCCTCAAATTCGGCGTCCACCACTTTGGCGTCTTCTTCACCACTCTTTGAAGCAGCCGAGGCTTCATCAGATGACGCAGCATCAGGTGCGGAATCAGGTGCGGAATCAGGCGCGGCATCGGTTTTTTGCGCTGCGGCAGCCTTTTCTTGCTCGGCCTTGTACATGATTTCGCCCAGCTTCATCGATTTCTGCGCCAGCTCTTCCATGCTCTTTTTAACGGCCTCTGCATCGTCACCTTTCAGGTTTTCTTGCAAGGCTTTAAGCGCAGCGTCAATGGCTTCTTTGTCAGCTGCCTCAAGCTTGTCACCGTGTTCTTTTAGATTTTTTTCGGTGGTGTGCGCAAGGCTTTCAGCTTGGTTTTTTATCTCAACAGATTCTTTTTTCTTTTTGTCTGCATCGGCATGCTCTTCGGCCTCTTTGACCATTTTTTCGATCTCTTCTTCCGACAAGCCGCCCGAAGATTTGATTTCGATTTTTTGCTCTTTGTTGGTTGCCTTGTCTTTGGCCGACACATGCACCAAGCCGTTGGCATCGATATCGAAGGTCACTTCAATTTGCGGCATGCCGCGTGGCGCGGGAGGCAAGCCCACCAAATCAAACTGGCCCAAAAGCTTGTTATCAGCTGCCATTTCGCGCTCACCTTGGAACACGCGAATGGTCACGGCAGGCTGGTTATCATCGGCCGTTGAGAACACTTGCGTTTCTTTTGAAGGGATGGTTGTGTTGCGCTTGATAAGGCGTGTGAACACACCGCCCAACGTTTCAATACCCAGCGACAACGGTGTAACATCCAGCAACACCACGTCTTTCACATCACCGGCCAAAACGCCCCCTTGAATGGCGGCACCAATGGCCACCACCTCATCGGGGTTCACGCCCTTGTGAGGTGCTTTGCCAAAGAATGTTTTAACGGCCTCTTGCACTTTGGGCATACGCGTCATGCCGCCCACAAGCACCACCTCTGTGATGTCGCTTTTGTTAAGGTTGGCATCTTTGAGGGCTTTTTCGCAAGGAGTCAGTGTGCGTTTGACCAGATCGTCGACCAAGCTTTCGAACTTGGCGCGCGTTAACGAGATTTGCAAGTGCACAGGGTTGTTATCACGGGCCGAAATAAAGGGCAAGTTGATGTCTGTTTCGGCGCGCGCGGAAAGCTCGATCTTTGCTTTTTCAGCTGCCTCTTTCAAGCGCTGCAAGGCCAGCGGATCTGCTTTCAGGTCAATGGCATTTTCTTTTTTAAATTCATCGGCCAAATAATCGATGATGGCCTTATCAAAATCTTCACCGCCCAAAAAGGTATCGCCGTTTGTGGCCAGCACTTCAAAGACGCCTTTGTCAATTTCAAGAATCGACACGTCAAACGTACCACCACCCAAGTCATAAACAGCTACTTTGCCGCTTTTGTTCTTTTCAAGACCATAAGCCAGGGCCGCCGCTGTAGGCTCGTTAATAATACGTTGCACATCAAGGCCGGCAATGCGTCCTGCATCTTTAGTGGCCTGACGCTGGGCATCGTCAAAATAGGCCGGCACCGTAATCACGGCTTTGTCAACCTTTGAGCCCAAATAAGATTCGGCTGTCTCTTTCATTTTTTGCAAAATGTACGAGCTAATCTGGCTGGGGCTATACTTTTTCCCATGCGCTTCAACCCACGCATCCCCATTGTCACCTTTCACAATGTCATAAGGCACAAGATCTTGATCGCGCTTGGTGATCGGATCATCAAATGACCTGCCGATCAAACGCTTGATGCTGTAAAATGTGTTTTTGGCGTTTGTGGCACCTTGGCGCTTGGCCACCTGGCCGCACAGTCTTTCACCGCTCTTTGTAAACGCCACAATCGAAGGGGTTGTCCGGCCACCCTCGTTGTTTTCAATCACTTTGGCTTTGCCGCCCTCCATCACAGACACGCACGAGTTTGTGGTGCCAAGATCGATTCCAATAATTTTATTGCTCATCATCTCTCCTTTAGCAAATCAGCAAACCTTAAGGTTAAGCATCCGCCGATCCCTTTTTTCAAAAACAGGCCTTTGTGCGCTACCACGCTGCAAAAGCCCCCCTAACAAATGCCTTAAAAGCGGCAAAAAATCAAGAAAAAAATGTGTTCAACGCCCTTTAAAGCGCCAGGGACATCAGGGTCACAAAGACACTTAACCTGCAGCAAGGTGCCAGCTTTTTTGGTGAAAGGCGTCAAGAGTTGGTTTGTGGCCAACGCTGACCATGGTCAGGTTTGGCAAACGCTTTTGAACCAGCTGATAAAGCTGTGCTTCTGCCTTTTCATCCAGCGCTGATGTTGCCTCGTCCAAAAAAGCCCAGTCAGGTTTAAACAGCAAAAGGCGTGCAAACGCCAAGCGCTGCGCCTCGCCACCTGATAAAATTTGTGTCCAAAATGCATGGGTTGAAAGGCGCTCTTTCAGATGCGCAAGGCCGCAGGCGTCTAGCACATCGCACAACGCTTTATCAGTGAATGATGCAGCTTCTTGAGGATACGCCAAGGCTTCCCTTAGCGTTCCCAGCGGCAGATAAGGTTTTTGCGGAATGAAAAAAAGACGCTTTTCAGGCCGGATGATGGTCCCCTCACCAAAGGGCCACATGCCCGAAAGCGCGCGCAGCAGCGTACTTTTTCCAACGCCTGATGCCCCTTTGATTAAAACAGAGGTACCCTCTTCAAGCGTTTTATCTGCAATTTTTAGAATCGTTTTCCCCTCAGGCGTCTGAAGGATCAGGTTTTTAAGCACCACTGTTTTTTGCTTATGCGTTGTCAGCTGAAGATGGGTGCGTGCTTTTGAAAGCGCCTCCATTGCGGCATCAAAAGCCAAGATACGTTGAATGCTGGCCTTTAGTGCGATAAAGGTTGGGTAGTTATTGACGATAACACTGAAAGCGTTTTGCACATTGCTAAAACTAGAGGCCACCTGAATCAGAATGCCAATGGCCAGTTTTTCTTTGAAATACCTTGGTGCCATTAGTAAAAAGGGCAACACAATCGCCAGTTGACCATAAAACGACAGCCACAAGTTCACCCCAATCATTTTGCGCGCAATGGCAATGGTGGCGCTGTATATATGGGTAAAAAGCCCCTTCAATTTGGTGTCTTCGCGTTCTTCGCCATGGTAGAATGCAACGCTTTCACCATATTCACGCACGCGCGCCAAGGCATAACGAAACGAACCTTCTGTGCGCTCAAGCGCCACATAAAGCGGCGGAAAAGGCCGCATAATGCGCCGTGTAAAATAAGTGCCCACCACCGAGTACACAAAAGCTGCCAACACAAGATGACCGGGAATATTAAAAGAGACGCCACCCAAAGAGACAGGGCAAGTGCCCGAAAGCGTCCACAGAATATTTAAAAAGACAAACAGCGCAAAAAAGGCCCCCACAAAACTGACGAAAAGACTGAGTCCTGTTGAGGTAATATGCTCAAGATCTTCAGCCAAACGTTGATCAGGGTTGTCGGTTTTAAGCATGGTAAATTGCAAAAGATAATAACGCTTGTCGGTAAGCCACTTTTGCACAAACTGCTGTGTTAAAAACTGTCGCCACTTTGTTTTCAGCAACACTTCAACAAAATGCTTTCCAATAAAAAGCACAATCAGCAACGAGGCCAGCGGCACAAACAGTTTAAGCAACCACGCAAACTGCCCCCAATCATATTGCTGCAAGGCATCATAAAGGGCACGCTGCCAGTACGTAAAAATGGCCTCAAGTGCTGTGAGGCTGGCTAGCAAAAAGATCACAATGCCCAACAAAACAAAAGCAGTTTTCTTTTGGGACGAACGCCAAAAAAGCTTTAAAAGCGTCCAAGTATCTTTTAAAAAGTCACGATCTCTGATGGTTGAGGGGGCGGCATCGGGTGTTTTCATAGCATTGTACCTCTACCAGCGAAGTGTTAAGAAAAATCTTTCAAAAGAGCGCAAAGGGTTTGAGGTGCCAATTGTGTTGTCTGTTGGTAGCGTAGATGTGCAATGCACAGCTCAACACACGCAGAGTCTCCCTGCTCTTTCAGGCTTTTTTTCTGAGCCTCTGAAAAAGCAAAGCGCAAAAAGTGTACAGCCGACGTTTTACCATCTTGCGTGGTACGCTCAATATCATCCGTTGCCTCGGCCTGAACAGATTGCCCCTCAAAGCGAATCGAGATTTTTTCTTCCACGTGCCCCAAGGTGCCAAGTATTTGCCGACGCTGTGCGGCATCAGGAATCTCAAGCATCAAGGTTGCCACCCAATCATTGCCCGAAGGCACTAAAGGCGCATAAGCTTGCAGCTCGTCCTCTATTTGTTCGGCGCCGCCGTCTTCAATACGCAACATCTCTTGGGTTTGCCACCACAGTGTTTCAAAACACTCAAAATAAAAGACAGCATAAGGCCCACATGCCACACGCCTTGCCTTTTTCAGCTCAAAGATCTCTTCTTTTTTCTGATCACGCACTTTTAAAAAAGCGTCGTTAGACAAAAGCGTATCAGCAGTTAAACGTGGTGTTGCAACAGAAGACATAAGAACTCTTTAAACGGCTAAGGATTTTAAACATCATAACGTGCTTGCCAGCTGCACAACAAGAGCCCTCTTAGACATCTTGAGAGCGCCCTCTTTTTAAAAGAGATTGCACCCTCTTGGCACGCATGCCCGCAACCGCCACAAAAGGCACAGGCCCCACACGTTCAACTGTTTTAAGGTGTGGACAACTTTGCAGTATCACACACATCAAAGCCGGCAAATCAGCGATGGATGTAAGACGTGGCATGTAGCAAGCCACCAACGTGCACAAGGATGGCAAATTTTGAATGCTCTGCATCGTTTCGTTTTGATGCGCCTGCATCCGCGTTTTGCCCGATTCTAGAAAATGTGCCGTTGATAAATCTTCTGACGTCGCACTCCCGCTTTTAAGGGATAACGTCGTTTCACTCTCCCAAAGCCGTATCGACGCCACAGTCTTTTTTTTACATAACGTGTTGATCAGCAGGTGTTCTAAAAGAGGAAAATTTTCAATGGTGCGCATCTGCGCACAATGGTCCACAAACAATGCATGCAGCTGCGGCAAAGTGTGTACCGTTTCTAGATCTTTGCAACCGATTACCTTCAGTGTTCTTAACAATGGCAGACCCGCAACACTTTTTAGCACATGACAGCTGTTCAGATACAAAGAAGTGAGATGCGGTAGCCCAAAAACATCTGTCAAATAATGGCAGTGCAAAAGCTGTAAGCACTTTAGATGCGCCAAACCACTGACCTGCGTTACGCTTTGACAGCCCAAAATTTCAAGAGAAGTCAGATTGGGGACGTTTTCAAGCGTCAGGGCCTCAAAACAGTCGCACGCACTGATATGCAAACTTTGAAGCGCATGCAAAGGGCCTATGTGCAAAAACACATCACACAAAACCACACGACATGTGCTTAAGTTTGGCAAATCCCCAAGATGTGTCAAAACAGGACATGTTGAAAAAGAGGCTGTTTGCAGCTTGGGCAGGCTATAGAGCAACACAAAGCGCTGGCAAGCTTCAACGGTCACATCACACAAAGCGGGCATGTGGGCGATGTATGCAAGGTTGTGACAAAAACGCACCACCAGTTGGCGCAGCAATGGTATGTTTTCAATGGTTTGAACGCCAGCGCACCCTGTTAAAGATAAAGAGGTCACATGCTGCAACCCAAACGATGTTGTAAAACAAGGACAATGAAACAAACTGGCCGTCCGCAAATGACGTAAAAGCGCCAAGTGTGCACCGGTGACATAAGCATGAAACAGTTGAATTGTTTCAATACAATCGGTCAAATAAGGCATGCGGCGTATATGTTGTTCAAATCGGTCAAAACGCTTTGTGTTGGCAATACTGAGATGAAGTTTGATCACATGCCCTTTTGGAAGACTTAAAGGTTTTTGGTGATACAAAGCCGAACACATGTACCCCAGATGTGATGTACAAAGAAAATGAGCATTGCGCACGTGATTGACTTGAATCGGCAAGTAATCAATGACCTCCTTCAGTCTTTTATTGACCGCCCTTAAACCGCAAAGCTTTTGAAAGGATGACGCGCTAAAAATCGG
The DNA here is from genome assembly GCA_049607645.1 of Holosporaceae bacterium. Lineage (GTDB taxonomy): Bacteria > Pseudomonadota > Alphaproteobacteria > Holosporales > Hepatobacteraceae > JBAJNL01. The sequence goes on from JBMYWS010000001.1 coordinate 391,506, forward strand.
ACGCCCTTTTTCAAATGCAATCGGCGCACCCAATAAAAACCAACAAATTTTGGATAAAAGCTCATTAGGAAGTCTTGGCAAAAAAGATAAATCTGTTTTCTGACAAGGTGCCTTTGATGGCTGACCACACACATTTGGCAAGCGCCTCATCTCTACCATCTGAGCGCAAGGATGCGTTTCAAAGCATGGAAAAGACGATGAATTTAAGGCCGCAGTGTTTTCTTCAACACACGATAAACTGGAACGCACCGATACACCCAAAGCATTCTTTTTCTTAACGGCTGGCCCTTCTTTTGGAAACACACCCTCTTCAGCACACTTCTCTGGCAATCTTTTGCGGTTGAAAGATCGTTCGTTCAAAAAAAGCTCGTCATCAAGGGCCTGTAGCCAATAAGCTGAAAACCCTCCCCACAACAAGGTGCTAAAACCAATACCAAAAAACGCATTGATTAGCTTTTCAAGCGGTAACAATACCTGCGCCACATAAAATCTCCCTGTTTTTTATCTTTATTATATAAATATTGAGCTATTTATGACAGCATTGACTGCAATGTTTTTCTTAAACCATGCGTTATCAATGTTTTGCAGCAACGCGCTGCAGCCAGCGCATACCGTCTTATGGTTTGCGGCGGGCCTTCAAAAAGAAAACGGCATACTGGTCTTTTAACGGGTTGGTGAGCAACGGCCTAACCTCAAGCGCATAAGCACCATCGCGTCCACCATTGGGATAAAGGCCCGATGCATTTTCAATATCGCGGTTAAAGCCCAGTGTCACAGCATACCAGGTGTTTTCAGACTTAAAGGCACATACGTGAAAACCAGTGTGTCCCCCAGTGCCAGAAAGAGCGACCTCTGAATCTGTTGAAAGATTCTTGTAAGCGCGCTCGGCCGAGATAAGACCCGAGGCTGCCTGTGTGTAATCAGGCAACGGGCATGTGATCAAACTTGCATGCACGGATGCATAGAACTCACTTTCCTTCCATTCGGGCAGCGTGTTTTGTCTCCATGCTTGATCAATGGCAGGCGCAAGTTTGTTTTTGAAAAAGAAGCCTTCTTCCTCTTGAAAAAAAAGCGCCTGATGGCTTGTATCAAAGGCCTCTTCACAGCCAATCACATACGCCACAAAAGACGAGCAATCAAAGGGTCCCAAAGTCCTTATCTTAGGATAACGTGTTTCATCTCTTTGTCCCCCAAAGGCATAACCATTGTGGAACACAAAAAGACCAAGGGGCGTTTGGCTGTCTGAAAAAAAGAAAGGCGACGCTTTCAGGCCTTCCATCGCAAAGTTGTCTGGCAAAGGGGTGATATGCACAAAGGGCGATGTGTCAGTGCCACCCATGTAAGGACAATCGTCAACTTTTTTGTATCCCTCTAAAACAGCCAAGGCGTGCCACAGTAAAAGTTTAAGCGCAAGGCCGCGGCCTGACGCATAAATATGTTCTTTATCGCCAAAGAAATTGTAAGAAGGCACCTTATAGGCGTACCCTTCCGGCACGCCGCTTTTTAACAAAGTTTCAAAATCTGTACGGGTCCATCCAAGGGCAATATCAATGCCCTGCACCATTTTGTGGGTTCTTATTTGCTCGGTTGTGCCAAGCTCGCGCACCTCATAAGGGTCAAGCCGCTCTTTTAAACGTTGCAAAAACACTTTCGTTTCTTGTAAACGTTGACGCACCTTGGTATAAAGCTGCCTGTCATGGGGCGCATAGCCAACCAGTGCGTGATGCATCTTGTGCAAACACGCCGCCTCTGCCCTGCGCCGCACCACCCCTTCTTGATTCATTTTCTTTAAGAAAGCATTTTGGTTTAAGGCCGCTATAATCTTTTTTCTGCCTTTGACAGACAAAGAATAGCCGATAGCATCAGGTGTTACCAATGACATTTCTTTTTTGCTCCACCAAAAGCACGCAGACGATAAAAGACCTATCGCCAGCACTGCCAGAAAACTAACCCTTAACACTTTAGCTTGCAGACTCTTCTATAGCTTCTACGACAGGTATCGTTATAACAGAAAGCAGCCGTAAAAAACAGTCTACATCCGATCAGGTATCACACCGATTTACTGTATTCTGCGATAGCTTGCACCATTTCGTCCATATCAAAAGTCAGCAAATCCCTATCGCTGGGATATTTAAACCCCAGGGATGGTCCAGCTGCGGCTTCGGCGGCCGATTCCACGGTCCCCACATAGCCACTTAGCAGCTCTAAATAACGCTCACCCAGCTTAAGCACCAATGACACTGTATGAGGTTGATCAAGATAAACCTTTGTGACATTAGCTGCACTGCTTCCCCCAGCTCCTGCATCAAAATCACCGCTTTGCAGCGTGTCTACAGAATCTTGTACATAAAGGGTTTTTTGAACAATGATGTCCTCGTTGTAAAGATGAGATTCGCTTAGACAGGGAATTCTAAGGTCGGCAACGCCCTCTTCAAGACCCTTAAGCCAAGCTTCTTCAAAGCTACATTGATCTGTATAGCTAGATGGCCTGCGGGCAAACCAAAGCAACGTGGCATGCCCAACAGGCGTTGGTTTTGACGCAGCCTCTAAAGGCAGGCACAACACAATTTCATCCCGATTTTGTTTCATACGCACAAGGCGCTTGCCCACCATAAACGTACCGTATACATACGATTGGTCCTGGCGATAAAATTTATGTATTTCCCTTTCATCAAAGGGATCACGCCATTCCACCGCATGGTGAAAAGCTGAATAGGCCACGGTGTACAAAGAAAACGAGTTTATGAGCATATCACCAAAGTTTTGCACATGCCCGTTGGTTTCGTGACAAACCGTGTCACTGATTTTTTTTTGCAGCTTGTCAAACTTTTTGCCTTCGACATCAAACACATGAATCCCCCACTCAGCAAGCAAGGCAGCTTTTTCAGCAAAACTTGTTTGGGCACACAAACCGCCAACGCTTTCTTTTAAGCGCAGTGTGCCAAGTGAGATTGATACAAACGGCCTTAGCGTCTCTAACGCATTTTCAAAAGAAAGACCTTCATGCTGAATAAGACACAAGGCTTCCTCGGTCAACGCCAGCGGATACGGCGCATAAAAATAGTTTTTATTCTCTTTTAAAAGATCGCAGTCTTCTAAAATATTTTCCAAATACATACCCGGCAACAACTGCTCAACATGCAGCGGCTTTTCCAACTCCCCCCTATTCGCATGCCGATTACCCGCTTTTAACGATGCCGCCACACAGCACAACACAGCAGCACACCAAAATATTCTTTTTAACATTTTTCTCTCCCCTACACGCACCCCTTGTGATCATTTTTTATCAAAAAAACACAATAAAACAATATGTTAAGTATATTTTTTTACAAAATGTCACAGGTGGAACAACGCTCATCTTGCGTGAAAAAAGTGTTATTTGATTGATTTTGCTTAAAAATTTGCTAAACTTGCGAATGGTGGAGAATGCCCTGCGCGCGCTTAGATAAAGAAAAATACAAAAGAAAAAAGTAAAAAGAGTCGCCACACCCTCAAACCTTCGCAATGACAGTCTTCTCGTGTCATTGCAAGAAGAAACTTCGTTTCGACGCGGCAATCCATTATGCTTTAGTCGTTTAAGTTATGCTTTGACCAACTCAGGTGCCTGGCCAGTGGATCGCCACACGGCCGTTGGCCGTTCGCGATGACAAACTGAAGGACTACGCATCTTCGCGATGACCATAGGGGGTACCTTTGCGATGACGATGGGGGCACAGTGCCTCTGTGATAACGGCAGGAAAACATTTTTGGTAACGATCGATATGGCCTGTTAGCGATCTTTGCGCTTGCGGCAAGGAAGTTTATCTTTCACCAACGCGTTTTTCAGCCCTTGAATGGCTTTGGCAGGATTGAGCTTTTTAGGGCACGTTTTGGTGCAATTCATAATAGTATGACAGCGATACAGTGAAAAAGGCCCTTCAACCTCTTTCAAGCGCTCGCGCTTTTCTTGGTCACGGCTGTCGCTGACCCAACGCGCCGATTGCAACAACGTTGCAGGCCCCAAATATGTGTCACTGTTCCACCAATAACTTGGGCATGATGTGGAACAACAAAAACACAAAACACACTCCCACAAACCATCAAGCTTGGCGCGATCTTCGGGCGTTTGGCGTCTTTCAGCTTTTAAAGAAGGCTCTTTGGGCGCCCGCAACCAGGGTTTTGAATCTGCATACTGTTGAAGTGCCTTTGATAAATCGGGCACCAAATCTTTAATCACCGGCTGATGCGGCAAGGGATAAAGGGTCAGCGTGCGGTAAGACGACAAAGGTTCAATACACGCCAGCTTGTTTTCGCCATTAATATTCATGGCGCACGAGCCACAAACGCCTTCCCTGCACGAGCGACGAAAGGTAAGGCCCGTTTCAACATGCGCTTTGATATACATCAAAGCATCCAGCACCATTGACCCCGCCTTATCACGATCAATTTTAATATGATCAAGACGCGGATTATCTTTTTTATCAGGATCAAAACGATACACAAAAACCGAAAGCGACGCTTTTGATGCGGCCGTTCTGGCATCAAGCACGCGCCCCTTTTGCACACGATCTTTGGGTAAAAGCCTAAAGTCTGCTATTTTTCCTGTCCCCTTTCAGCTTTTGTGGTTCAAGCTTACAGTGTTTGTGCGTGTTCAAGTGCCCAGCGACACAAAAGCCGAATGCCAAAAGCGCTGCCACCACGGGTTGCAAGCGGTGTATCTTTGTTCACCATATCCACGTTTGCAATATCAAGGTGCGCCCAAGGCGTATCACCCACAAAACATTTTAAAAATTGTGCAGCAGTGCTTGAGCCTGCCCCATAACCACTGCCCGAAATGTTTTGCAAATCAGCCACCGGACTTTCCATCGCTTTTTTAAAGGCTTCGCACAAAGGCAAACGCCACAGTTTTTCACCTACGGTGTTACCCGATTTTGTAAGATGGGCCGCCATTTTATCACAAGGCGTAAACAGCCCCGCATATTCGGGCCCCAACGCATAACGCATAGCGCCAGTCAGTGTGGCCACATCAACCATAACGGCAGGACTAAAGGTTTTGTGCGTGTAATACAGTGCATCCGCCAAGATAAGGCGCCCTTCGGCATCGGTGTTCAAGACCTCAATCGTTTGACCAGACATGCTTTTGACAATATCGCCTGGACGTTGCGCCCCGCCTGAGACCATGTTTTCAACAAGCGCCACCACACCCACAGCATTAAAGGGCGCTTTCATCAACGCCAACGTGCGCATCACACCCAACACCACGGCCGAACCGCCCATGTCGCCTTTCATCTCGGGCATGCTGCCGGCAGGTTTAAGCGACAAACCGCCACTATCAAAGGTCACACCCTTGCCCACAAAAGCCAAAGGAGCCTTTCCTTGTGTGCCACCCTTGTAATGCAAAACACCCAAATAAGGGGGGTTGTCACTGCCCTGCGCCACGCCCAAAAGCGCCCCCATGGACAAATCTTCCATCTGTTTGCGATCCAACACCTCGCACACAAGACCCAAAGGCTCAAGAGCTTTCATCTCTTTAATCATGGCATCTGGCGTTAAAACGTTGGCCGGCAAGTTCACCAGCTCACGCGACCACAAAACACTTTCGGCAACAGCTTGCTTGGGCGCTAGCAAATGTTGAAGCTCGTCCGCGCGGTCAGACCACACAAGCATTTCTTTTAAGGTGGGATCTTTATCACCTTTAAAGGTATCAAAACGCCACGCGCGCAACATGGCACCTAACGCGACATGACAGATCACCTCGTCATCCGCGCCATGCAGCACCATAAAAGGGTCAAGGGCTTTTTCTTTTTCAAGCGAAGCCGCCAATTTACCACCCACTTCGATAGCACCAGCCTCTTCTAAGGGTGCATCACCAAGACCCAGTAAGATCACTTTTTCAAATCCGCTAAAGGCATAAAGGCACAATGTCTCGCCCGCTTTCTCTTTGAAAACACCCCGATCAATTAACTGATCAATAGCATCAATGGCCTGCTGATCTAGAAATTTTCCATAAGCACGCGCACCTTGGCCTTTTGGCACACCAAGCACAAGCGGCTTAAGCACACCTGGCAACTGATTGGAAAATGTGATAGATAGCATGAAGAAGGCCTTTTATTGAGTGTCTTTTCTTTTGTTAAAACAAGCCCCACAAAGAGTCAAGTCATAAAAGGGTTGCCACAAGAGTGTTAAAAACACATAAGTTCTATAAAAACCCGACAGAATAAACAGAATAAAAAACTTTGATCAAAGCTGATGGCCTTCTTTAACAGTCGTTTACCCTTTTTAAAAACCTTTATCTTGCAATCAAAAGAAGAGACGCAAGAAATGGCCGAAAGCCTTTCATTACTTTTAGTTACAGGCGATATGGTTCTTTTAAGCGGCTCTTTGGGTGCGGGCAAAACAACTTTTGCACGTTTTATGATCAACGCTTTAAGCCAAGAGGAGGTTTGTGTGCAAAGTCCAACATTTCCATTACTTCTTGAGTATGAGACGCGTAAGGGCCCCTTGATTCACGCCGATTTATACAGGCTTGAACAGAAAGACGTACCAAGTCTTAACCTTTTAGAGCGCTGCCAAAATACTCTTTCCCTGATCGAGTGGCCCGAAAGAAACACAAACTGGCCTTCTGACGTCCTTGGGGTTGAATTGTTGCGCCAAAGTCATCATCCTTTAGACAACAATCGTTTGCTGCGCTTTTACGGCCTAAAGCCCTGGCGAGAGCGTCTGGCGTCCTTGGTGTTTGACGCCTTGCAAGCATCTTGCACATCCCCCTCACCAGACCCTTCTCTTGCAAAGGATCCAAGTTCATGTTGACAGCAAACGCTACCAAAACCACACCCGCACGATCTGCCTTGCTTAAAGATTTCATAAAGATGCATGGTGGCGGGCATGCCACCTGTCAACCTTTGGGGGGCGACTGTTCCAAACGCAGCTATTATCGGCTGACATCACAGACAGACTGGCTGGCACCATCGGTCATTGTGATGGATGCACCTAACACCGAAGAAATGCAACGTTTTATCAAAATAGCGCACTTTTTGAAAACACACCGCTTCAAAGCCCCACAAATTTATGCAACATCCGATGACGGTTTTATTCTGTTAGAAGACTTTGGAGACCAAACCTACAAAAAAGCTTTGCAACAACACGAAACGCCAGATGTTTTGTGGCATGAGATGACCGATGCCCTGATGGCGCTTCAGGCGCAAACAGCCTGCACACCCAGCAAAACAGCCAATGACGCGTCCGACACAACAAAACATCAGGCTCTTTTTCCATACCTGTCCCAGGATATGTTGCTTTCTGAGGTAGATATTTTTCTAGATTGGGGCCTTTCATTTCAAGGCCAAGCGCTGTCAAGACAAGAACAAGAAGAAGTCCGCACTCTGTGGGCTCAGTTTTTAGAACCGCTTTACAAGACAAAGGATTCCTTCGTTTTAACATTACGCGATTTTCACACAGAAAACCTGATGCGTTTAACGCCACCGGCCACACAAACCAGCAGTGATCAAAGAGACACAGCCCCTAGGCTGGGTTTTTTGGACTTTCAAGATGCGGTTTGGGGGCCTGCCGCTTATGACTTGGTGTCGCTGTTAGAGGATGTGCGCGTGCCTTTTAACGCCAAACGCGCTGAAAAACTAAGACAGTATTTTGTTCAAAACCAAGCTCTTTTGCCGCCGTCTGCTTTCGAGGCGCCCTATGCGATCTTAAGTCTGCAGCGGGCCACAAAAATCTTTGGCATTTTCTGTCGTCTTGCGCTTCAAGAAAGGCACTATAAAATGCTTGAGTATTTGCCTAATATTTGCTCTATTATCGAACAAAGACTTGAATGTTTTGGCAAGTGTGCCCTGTCAGATTTTATGAGAAACCTTGACATGAGCAAACGCCTTGCGCTTTTATCTGCTGGTTCGTAAGCCAAGCGCTTGGTAACACAAGCGCTGAAACATTGAAGAAAAAATAAAGCGATAATTGCAATGTGTTAGGTGCCGAACGGTTGATGAGGTGTAGCGCAAAACCTATAGCAAAGAGCAAATTAACAGGGGAGAGCTTTATGATAAAAACGGCTGTTATCTTTGCGGCTGGCTATGGCAAACGCATGGAAAACCTTACACAAGACACGCCCAAACCATTGCTGGTTGTATGGGGCAAAACACTGCTTGATCATATTTTGACCAAAGTTGTGGCCTATGGGTGCACGCGCGTTATTGTGAATACACACTATCTTGCGGATGCTATAAAAGAGCACCTTTTGTTGTGGAAAGACCATATCCCCGACCTGATTGTAACGTTTGAAGAAAAATTGCTTGACACAGGCGGCACCTTGCAAGACGTCGCGCACTTTGCAGACGGCAAGCCTTTTTTTGCTATCAACGGTGATATTCTTTGGAAAGAAATGGGCAGCCCCACTTTGGGTTACCTGGACCAGATGTGGGAAGAGCGACGTCAGCCCATTTTGGCTTTGGTGCCTAAGAAAAAAGCGTGGGGGTATCGCGGGCCGGGCGATTTTGCGCTTGATGATACCGGCCATGTGGTGGCAAAAATCAACAAGCACGCCACTGCGCCTTATGTGTATGGTGGCATCCAGGTTTGCGATCCACAGTTCTTGACCGCAGATTTTTTGGCACAGATTAATCTTCAGGCGCCCTTTAGTGCATCGAAGCTTTGGGCCATTCTGATTCGCCGTAAAGTACTTTTTGGGTGTCTTTTTCCTGATCCGTGGTATCATGTGGGCGACAAAGATGCCTTTAGGGCCATCGCATACGTGTAATTGATCTGGAACCATAAACGTGCAGGCGTCACACAACCGGGATTTGGCCGCATCCACAGCGGCGCCTTCACTCAAGGATCTTTCCGGCCTTTGGTCTATGCCACCTGGTGTGCCTTTTTTAAGAGAGCTTGCCTTAACGCTGCTTAAAGCTGTGGCCGGTACCCCCCATCCTGGCATTGCCCTTTCAAAGGTCACCCTTTTTTTACCCACCGAGCGGGCGATTAAAGATTTTACCGCCTGCTTAATGGACGAACATCACAAAGCACACAAAGACAGAGCCAAGTCTTTATGCACAACACTTTTGCCACAGTGTTTTACACTGGGCCATCTGGCGCCTGCCGCGTACGCCCTGATGCAAGAAAAAGTGCCACCCGCTCTTCAAAAAGCACAAATCATCACGCCATCACAGCGTTTGGGACTGTTGCTGCAACTGATTGGCCAAACCAACACACAAAACATACCCATGGCAGTGGCTTTGCGTTTAGCGCACGCGCTAAGCAACTTGCTTGATCGCGCCGCCATTGAAGAAGTGTCGCTTTCAGCCCTTGAAACACTGGTGCCCGAACATTTTTCAAAGCACTGGCAAGAAAGTTTGCGGTTTTTAGAAATTGTGACCAAAGCATGGCCAAGCCTTTTGGCAGAAAAAAACTTGATTGAACCCTATGTGTTTGAACAAAACTGCGCCAACGCGCTTTCTGATTTTTTTACGCTTGCACCACCCCACACACCCGTGATCATCGCAGGGTCAACCGGCACAGCGCCCCGCATTGCTCGCTTGATGAAAGCGGTGCTCTCGTATGCTGCAGGCACAGTCGTTTTACCAAGTTTTGACTTGCAAACCTCGGTGCCGCCAGAAGGCCTGCCTAAAGGACATGCCCAAGCGCAGCTACACCATTTGCTACAAGACCTTGCATGCAATGTATCTAACGTTAAGCAATGGCCACAACGCGGCGGCCAGCAATCAGATGCCCAGCAACATCTGTTGCGCCAGGCCTTTGAAGAGGCACGCCTTAAAGAACAGAACAGCACCACAGAATCCCTACACAAAGCTGATCATGCACTGCATCTGATTGAAGCCGACACACAAGCGCACGAGGCCCTTTGTATTGCGCTTTGTTTACGCCAGATGCTTGAGGATCCCCACAAAACCGCAACGATTGTTGTGGCTGATCCCGATCTTGGCAAACTAATCCAAACGCAGATGCAGCGCTTTGGTGTGTCCTTAACATCAGCCGCGGGCAAGCTTTTGACCACACACCCTTTGGCACGCTTTTTAACGCTGCTTTTAAACTGTGTCACGCAACCAGATGATCTTTCGTTGTGGCTTGATTTGCTTAAACATCCACTGACCGGCTGCTTTGTCACACCCCTTCGCCCCTTAAGCTCACGCCTTAAAGACAAACTCATCAGCCACGTCGAATCTTTGGTGCTGCGCGCACAAACCCCGCTTAAAGCGCCAGGTCAACCCATCACGCTTAAAACCCTTTTAAGACAGATCAACCAAACGCCCTTTCAAAAGCGCTTTCGTTTAGCCTTACGTCTTTTTCTACCAGCGCTACGCCCCCTTTTATCCTTACAAAATAATTTTAAACAAAAAGATAGATATGATGAGACTCCAAAGGATCAAGACAAAAAACACTGCCTTGAAACACTTTGTGAGGCACTGCGAACAAGTGCCGCGCTTTTATCTGGCTTAAAGCTTGACACTAAATCCCTTGTAGCGCTTGACGCACAACTTAAAACCATAAACCTCAACGTTACACCTGATGCATTTTGTTTGGTGCTGCGCACCCTGGATAAATCTATTGAGGATAAAAACTTTCTACCCTTTATGTCTCTTGAGGATCTAAGCGATTTTCTGCATCACCAATGGCGTTTGCAAACCTATGGTGCCACCCCCAAAAGCGCGCGCGTCACCCTTTTGGGTACAAGAGATTTAAGACTGTGTGAAAGTGATGTTATGTTTCTTGCGGGTCTTAATGAGGGTAGCTGGCCAGCCACACCGCAAGAAAATCCATGGCTGTCTCGCAGCATGCGCGCGCACTTGGGGCTAGATGACGAAGAGCGCCTTCAAACCCTTGCAGCGCATGACTTTTATGAAGGCGCCTCGCGCCCCTTTGTGATTTTATCGCGCTCAAAGCGCGTGATGGGTGCTGACACTACCCCCTCACGCTTTCTGCAGCGCCTTGATCACACCCTCAACAAGCAGGGCCTCGCCTTTAAAAAACTGCCACACACCTTGTGGGCGAACGCCCTGGATAAGCCTTTGGCCATCAAACCCTGCACACCACCGGCCCCCAAGCCACCCAGTTGGGCACGCGCCAGAACGTTTTCCCCTACAAGCTTTGAGCTGTTAAGGCGCAATCCTTACGGCTTTTATGCCCGCTCTATCTTGAAACTGCACAAAGAAGAACCCCTTGGCGGCCGACAAGGTCCCGCCTTTTTAGGCACGCTTATGCACGCCACCATTGAAGCGTTCGCGAACCGCATTGCTTGGCTGCAGACAGGCAAGCCGTTTGCCACACCTTACGCACCACAGGCAGCCCTTGACGATTTACCAGAACTGAAACGCCTCTTTCTCACCATTGCACACGATTTTTTTGCCCCCTTTCAGCACAACGCCGCCCTCGGCCTTTTTGGCTGGCAGCGTCTTTTAACCCTTGCTGACCCACTTGTGGCCCTGTTTGCAGAAGCAATGCACCACAACCACCAGCTCTACCATGAAATCTTAGGCTCTTACACCTTTGATACAGGGGAAGGCCCCATCAAACTTCACGCACGCGCAGATCGCATTGATCTCACCCCAACAGGCGCTTGGCTGATCGACTATAAAACAGGTGTTTTACCCACAGAGAAAGATGTGAATGAAGGCTTTTCACCACAACTACCTCTTTATGGCCTTTTGTGGACAGAAGGCGGTTTTACACACAGCCTGCCCTTCACAAGCAGCCACGTGCCATTGGCGGGTCTGGCCTTTTGGCAGCTGGGGCTTAAAGGGGTGGTGCAAAAACAGCTTTCAAACCCTGCACATCTTGCCACACAAGCTCTGGACCTTTTTTTACAAACAGCCACCGTTTTTTTAAAAGAGGACACACCTTTTTTGGCCGAACCCATACCGTCTAAAACACCTGCCTATAACGACTATGCGCATCTTGCCCGCACAGCCGAATGGCGTCGCGCTTAACAAGGCTTGCACCGGCCATCACTCATACGGAAACGCTGTCGCTGCACAAATATCAAGGCAGCGACGATACATCTGCCGACGCAAAGCATCAAACAGCTCTTTGTCTTTCTCGTTTTCTTTGGGGGGCGTGATCGCAACCTTCATGCACTCGGACGAACAATAGTACGTCAACCCCCGTGCCTGCCGCGCACACGCCATCGCAAAAACGCATGAGACCAAGAACCAACCCATCAAAAAGCTGGCACACTGGCTTCTGACTTGTCGTGCTTGAGATCGTGCATAAGACATAAGAGAGCGCCCTTAAAATATCTCTTAAAGATATTTTAAAACACAGAAAGATAAAAACCTCTTAATGCATGCCACAAACTGACCCACAGCCTCTACTGGTCATAACGGCTTTGTGTGATGACAAGATACTTGCTTGCCATCACACCCTCATGTGTGCCAACTAACCGCGCTGTATTGAAAAACGCAACAGATGATTTGTATCCCGCTGACTCATAGGAGGCGACGTCTCAGGCTTCTCGAGTGATAGATAACGGCACACACCGCTTGCATGGTATCTGCGCCGCCCCAATGATTTGGTGCACCTATTTTTCGCCTCTTGACCAAGGGTTTCAAGTGATTTGAAGACGCCAGGCGAAGTCTCCTTGCTTTCATTGGGCACAAAGCGCCCTTCACATAACTCACTGTTACAGGGCGAAAGGCCAAAAAGTGACTGCCACCAAGAAGTTTCTTTAGGGCACGCGTTGTGCGCATAGGTCTGACAAAATGTATCAAAGCACGCATTTGCCTTAAAAAGGATCTCATCAATTTTATTTCTTGCCGTCGCATTGTTTATATTGCTAACGGATGTCGCGCACGAAAAATGCCCTGTGTACGGACGTCCTGTTTGCTGACACGCTTCTTTTCTGCAGCGCGCGATCGCCTGTTGTACTGCGTGACTCGATCTACTGCGGATAGACTGCGGTGAGCAAGTTAAATCATCACAAATGGCATCTAACAGATCTGGATCTGAGAAACTGCGTAAAGCTACATTATCACACGTTGCATCCACATAAGGCGCACAATTTTGCCGGCGACAACTGTTTTTTGCGTCTAAAACAGTTCTTGTACGTGTAGTGCTAAACGCACGCCCTTGGCATGTATTGGTATCCCACGCTTCGGTCAACCCCAAACGCATCGGTGAAAGTAACGCCGTTCTATCATAGACGATAGGATGCCTGCTAGCGCTTCCACGCGGTTGATAGGCATTGGCACCTGGTAACAAAGCACTGGTTGCCATCAAAAAAAGGTACGGTGATTTTAGCACACACACCGAAGCTTTTTTTAAACAATCCAAAGGCCAAAGGGCTGCTGACATAAAACGATGAGGCGCTTGCCACCCATTTTTGGTTGCGACCTCTTGGCTGGCGGCCCCGGCGCCCTTTAGCGCAGAAGGCACATCTTGCAATGCACAAGGTTGCGCCACCTGCCAAGACGACGCGGGCCCTTCAACATCCAACAACTCTGATGCTGCACTTGGCCGCAACGCTTGTGGCACAAACTGTGTAGACAACAACACTAACGTCAGAATAGAAAATTTATTTTTTAAAGAACTCATGATCATGAACCTCGCCTATTTTATATGTTTTTAATTTATATGCATAAAATTTTAAATAAATTAAATGCAAAAAACATATATAATGTTTTCAACAACGTCATGACAAGAGAAAAATTTATTTTTTAAACAAAAATAACAACTGCTTTTGCATGTAAAAATTTTTTTAAGGCAGATTTGCCGGCGAGCTCTTTAGATAAAACAAGCCTTCAAAACAGTAAATTTCACAAAAAGGTTGTGAACAGCGATTAAGTGCACACCACATAAGCTCATGCGGACATACCTTTGCAAAAAACGTCTTTTTTAAGCAAAAACAAGAAGACGGCGCACTTCGGTGAAAAAAAGGCAGGCTAAATGAAGCCAAAAACCCTTTACCACACCGCAAGAGAAGTTTTTTTAAAGAAAACAATAAAAAAGTGTTGACAGGAATATCACAAATATCGATATATTATATCGTAACTTCTTGCTTTGTTTGTTTTTTTATTTTCTTCCCTTAGTTTTTATGGTCGCGGCCCCTTGTCCACTTTTGTTTTGATGTCGCTTTCTTGTTCTGTCCCTTGAGTTGGCCACAGGGATGGCATTTGAAAAGGCGCCTTTTCGCAAGAAGGGCGCCTTTTTTTGCACCAAAGCGTGTAAAAACTTTCTGTGCATAAACCGAGCAAGAAGGGGTAAAGCGACAATGCCCCCACAAAAAGTGCGGACGCACCACACACTGATAAAAGCTGATGACACCCAGCGCAAAAAAACGCAGCACTGCATCAAGCACTGCAACCAACAGTTGGCGCATCCCTTTATCAAAAGAACGATAGAAAACCATCTTTTCTACTCAACACAAAGCCATCACGCGTGGCCTCTTTAAAAAATTGTTCTTGCGGTGTTTTTTGAACAGCATTGCACAAAATGGCGTCTTTTTCTAGAATGCCCCCTACTGACTGAAAAAGGATCAACGCTGTGCCCCAGAACGAACCCTCTGATCAAAAACTTGCATGCACAATGACGCTGACAGCCTTTAGAGAGCGCTTAGAAGAGGCGTTGCGCCCTTCTTTTTTAGAGGTTGAGGATGGATCAGCAGCACACCAAGGGCACGCCGGCGCAGCGGGTGCCGGACCCATTAGTCATTTGGTTGTACGCATCAAAGCGGATGCGCTGCAATCACTCTCTAAGGTTGAACAGCACCAACGCATTTATGCCCTTTTTCAAGAAGAGTTGGCTTCGGGCGCCCTGCACGCCTTGCGCATTGACGTGCTTTAATGTTAGACGCCAAAGTAATGCGCACCACGCAAAGGTTATCATCCCATCTTGTGACAGCTCGGGCTTTTTGTTAGCTTGAGAACATGTTTGGGGGCCGTAGCTCAGTTGGGAGAGCGCGTCGTTCGCAATGACGAGGTCAGGGGTTCGACTCCCCTCGGCTCCACCAAAATCTTGTGCGCCTTAAAACAATTTTGTCACTTTTTATTGCAACACGCCTCACTGCGTGGTTGACGCCACTTTTTTTTTCTTTAAAATGGTTTTCATTAGATTGTTTGAACAAACGGAAGATTGTATGTCGCGCTTTTGCCCTGTTTCGCTGCGTCGCGTGGCCAAAGGCCACAACGTTAGCCACGCTAACAACAAGACAAAGAGGCCTTTTTTTCCTAACTTGCAGCAGTTTTCTTTTGCAAGCGAGGTGTTAAAGCGTGTGATCCGTTTGCGTCTTTCGGTACGCGGCATGCGCATTATTGAAAATGCCGGTGGCTTTGATGCTTATCTTGCGAAAACAAAAAAAACGCAGCTTGATAAGTCGTTGCACTCTTACAAAAAAGCTTTTGACACCCAAAAAAGCAAAACGGCTTAACCCCAAAAAACCACTGATCGCCCGCAACCGCTTTTTGCGGTCTTGGACTTCAACTTGTTAAAGATCGGGGCATGTTTTAAGAGGTGCGATCCATTCGAACAACAGAGGCTCGTTTTCGGCATAGCGCAGCAACACCGGTTGTTCTTTTAAAAAGCGCACCGGCGTTTTAAGCAAGTGCACAATGTGCTCGATCACGTGATCGTTTTTATCTTTTTTGGTGCTTTTTGACGCCTCATAGCTAAGGCTGTAAAGATAACAACAAGGCGACAGCGTTTGATGATAGCGCAAAAGGGCTTTGACCTCGTACCAGTGATCCAACTCGTCGGGCACCTTGGCGTCATACATTTTAAGAGGGCGATCTTCTGTCTCGTACAACGCAAAGCTTTTGCAGGCAAGGGTCGCATCCAGGGTTTGACGCACCGACGGCGTGTTGCATCCCGAAACCATACACATGGCCAGACATAACAAAAGAGAGCGCGTTATGCACACACGCCAGGCCATAGGCGACAAAGGTTGCATAGCCACACACACCAGAAAACAAAGTGTTAAATATTGACATTAAGTCAAGCAAAATAGACGCCAACGCTTTGTGCTGGTCAGCACAACATACCACATCACTGCTTTAACCCATGGCAATGGATGTTAAACTGCGCCCCAACGAGGCACAGTTTATAAAAAACAATTGATTTTATGAAAAATTTGCCAAACTTGCGGACGGTGGAGAATACCCTTCGCGCAGGCAAAAGTAAAGAAAGATCAAAAAACCATTGTCACAAAAAAGGTGAACCCCACAATCACGTCATTGCGAGGAGAAACTTTGTTTCGACGTGGCAATCCATGTGTGCCTTAGCCAACTCAGGTGTCCTGCCTATAGATCGCCACAGGTGGGCGCCTTCGCGCTTACAAAAAGTTGCATGCGGTTATTCACCATAACGTGCAAGCTGGCCTAGCCCAAAAAGTCACAGCACACCGCGTACATCTCGCGCGATTTGGGGCGGCTGGCATCAGGCTTCATGGTATAAACGCGCTTAAAGGTCGCGCGCAGGTTTTTAAGAAAGGCGGCCTCTTGTGAGCCCTGAAAAATCTTGACAACAAAAAAACCACCCTTGGATAAATGCTTTGTGGCAAATGCCAAAGCTTCGCCTGTCAAATGCATCTGGCGCAAATGGTCGGTTGCGGCATGACCGGTTAAGGAAGGCGCCATGTCCGAAATGACCCCGTCCATCACGCCCCCGTGGGCGCTGACCACATCCAACAACGCATTTTGCGTTGTGTCAGCCGTAAAATCACCTTGAAGAAAGGTGACCTCTTCAATTGCTTCCATCTCAAGCAGGTCAACCGCTATCACACAGCCTTTAGGGGACGCAGCTTTTTGCACCAAGGGCGCCACCACACAGCTCCACCCCCCGGGCGCCGCCCCCAAATCAACCACGATCTGCCCTTTTTGAAACAGATTGTATTTCTGGTGAATCTCTTCAAGTTTAAAGGCAGCCCGGGATCTAACGCTCTTCGTCAATGCCTTTTTGACATAAGGATCTTTAAGTTGTCGGCGCAGCCAGCGCTGTGACGATTGAGAAAATTTTTTTGCCTTAAAAAGATGCATAGCATCCTCCTTTGATCCATGATAACATGGATCTTCCCTTAAAAACAAAGTAACTGAAGTCTTGTATGCCTGGTGCCCCTTTAAAACCAAAAAAATCAACACCCTTTGCCAAACGCGCTGGCGATAAGCCTGCACGCAGCAATGCCGAGCGCGGCACCGAAAAGCCCAAAAGAAATTTTGACAAAGATACCGCAGGAGGTGCCGAAAGACGACCACGCAAACGTTTTGACAGAGACTCTGATCGTCCTTTTGATCGATCCGACAGACCACAACGTAAACGTTTTGACAGAGACTCTGATCGTCCTTTTGATCGATCAGACAGACCACAACGTAAGCCTTTTGACAGAGACTCTGATCGTCCTTTTGATCGATCCGACAGACCACAACGCAAACGTTTTGACAGAGACTCTGATCGTCCTTTTGATCGATCCGACAGACCACAACGTAAACGTTTTGACAGAGACTCTGATCGTCCTTTTGATCGATCCGACAGGCCGCAACGTAAGCCTTTTGACAGAGACTCTAATCGTCCTTTTGATCGATCCGACAGACCACAACGTAAACGTTTTGACAGAGACTCTGATCGTCCTTTTGATCGATCCGACAGACCACAACGTAAACGTTTTGACAGAGACTCTGATCGTCCTTTTGATCGATCCGACAGGCCGCAACGTAAGCCTTTTGATGACAGGAAACAAGGTTTCAGCGACAAACGTTTTGACACCAAAGATGCAGGCGATCAAAACAGCGCGCCTCCAAGAGAGGCCTTTTCCGACAAAGTTCGGGACCGCAACACATGCCTTTTGTGGGGCTTTCACACCGTCATTGCGGCGCTTTTAAACAAAAGGCGACCCAAAAAGCATCTTTACATTACACAAAGAGCGCATGAGCGCTTGCTGCGCGATGACCCCGCTTTGCTTGACAAATCCGAAACGCCACTGACCGTTGTACACCCTGATGTTTTAAAACACCGCTTTCGTGGCGCCGTTCACCAAGGCATGGTGCTTGAGGCCGAGCCTTTGCGCCCTGATGGCTTTGAGGTGTGCCTGCAACGAAAAGGCCCTTTAATCTTGGTGGCTCTGGATGATGTGCGCGACCCGCAAAACGTGGGCACACTTTTTCGCACCGCCCTTGCCTTTAATGCCAATGGCCTGCTGCTGCCTTCGGAAGGGCTACCTCCTCTTGATGGTGCGCTGGCTAAAGCCGCCGCGGGTGCCTTGGACAAAATACCTTTTTACCGCGTGCCTAACTTGGGCGCCGCGATTGAAAATGCAAAAAAGGCAAACGTTTGGTGTTGGGGGCTTTCGGAAGAAGGCAACAGTTTTGACGACATCCCCACCGTGACCCGCCACATGCTGGTTTTAGGCACCGAGGGCAAAGGCCTTGGCCCGCTGCTTAAAAAGCGCTTGGACGGCCTGTTTGCGTTGCCCACCAACCCACGCTTCCCAACACTGAACGTCAGCGTTGCCGGCGCCGTTGGTTTGGCACTGTTACAAAAAGGCAAAACTGCAGACACCCCCGCGCCTTCTACAAATTAATCCCTTGCAAAGACGGCGCTTTTGGCCCATCTAAAACTTACCTGTTGCAAAGTCAGCAGCGCTCTGCCTAGACTGAATTGCGAAAAATTAAGATAAATGGTGCCAACTGGCGTGAAACGCAAAATAAGGGAGAAAAACCTGTGTTGTCTCAACAAATAAAGAGGGCCTTTAACCTGTGCCTGCATGAGGGGCATGTGTTCTCATCTCTTTTCCGCTTACAAAACCCACGCGGTGTGGTGCTGCTGTTTTTGCCCTGTGCTTGGGGCTTGCTGTTGGCCTCGGGCGGTAAGATGTTGTGGTTTGAAATGGGCCTTTTTGCCCTTGGCGCTTTTTTAACACGCAGTGTGGGCTGCGCCTATAACGACTGGGTCGATCGTGACATCGACGCCAACGTGAAACGCACCCAAACAAGACCTCTTGTAAAAAATGATCTGCCCCTTTTGCACATCATTTTAGCATCGGCCCTTTTGCTGGGGCTAGCGCTGTTTGTGCTATTACAGTTAAGTGCGCTGGCCATATATATTGGCTTTTTGGTGGCTTTTTTGGTGCTTTTGTATCCCTGGCTGAAACGTGTTACGCACTGGCCGCAGCTTTACTTGGGCTTTTTGTTTGCAAGCGGCGTTTGGCTTTCGTGGTTTCATTTGCATGACGGTTTTGAAGATTTAACCTTAAGCCCCTTTCTTTTGTACGCTGTGGGCGTCTTGTGGACCCTTTATTACGACACCCTTTATGGCTACCAAGACTGGGAGGATGACCAAAAAATGGGCCTTAAATCCACAGCCGTTCTGTGGCAAAAGCGCCCCAAGCCTTTTTTTGTCTCACTGGTGCTGGCCATGACCGCCTTGCTTGTAGCGCTGGGCTGTTACGAGCGATTGTCGGCTTTTTATTATGCAGGCGTTGGGGTCACCGCCATCTGGCTGCTATGGCAAATCAAACGATTTGACGTGCACAATGCCCAGGGCGCGCTGGCCCTGTTTTTAGAAAACCAGTGGGTGGGCCTTTGGATCACCTTGACCCTTTATGCCGGCTTTAACCTCTGGCTTTAAGCTTTTATAAGTGATTGCAAAACGAAACTTTTGTTTCGACGCGGTAATCCACGTGTGCTTTAGCCGCTGTTGCCTCTTGCATGTGGATCGCCACAGGCTGGGCCTTCGCGATGACGCCCTTGCTTGTCATTGCGAGGAGAAATTTTAGTTTCGACGCGGCAATCCATCGTGTGCTTTAGCCGCTGTTGCCTCTTGCATGTGGATCGCCACAGGCTTTTGCCTTCAGCGATGACGAAGGAAGCTACAGCCAGTCATGGTGACAAAGGGAGCCACTGACCTTTCGCGATGACGATCAAAAAGCAACGACACGCCCGTTAGCCATTTTTACGATCACAACGCGCTTATCTGCACATACCACCTGTCAAAAAAAAATATATTATTGATTTTATTGTGTTTTTTTGCTATTTATTAATCAGTTTGTTTCTAAAAAATCTATTTTATTGCAATGTATTGTCGTCTTATTTTTATATTTTCTATTTTTTTATATAATTATTGTTTTTATTTTCCAACTCTTTGGGCGATAAGAGATACGCAAGTGCAGGGTAACGACACACTTACCGTGTGTACGCCTCAAAATCCTAACTTACAAGAGGCACAAGCAGCGCCTGCTGCATCCAGCAACCCACTGCCGTCAGCAGAAAGCGCCCTGTCAGTTCTGTCTTTACCAGACGATATGCTTGGGTTGATTTTTGAATTTTACAGCATGGACGCAGATGGAGGCGTTGATACGTTAGACATGGTGCGATGGAGCAAGGTGTGCAAGCGCTTTAAGTATATCTATGATCAAAACATCTTTTCTCTACTCGACACATTGCACCTGCGCTCTCTTGCTTCTCTCGACTCTTTTATAGCGCTCAATTCTTTAGGCACTCGCCCTATCGATTGCTTTTCTGGGAACATTATCCTTGCGCCCCAAATCGTAAGAAGCCTTTTACAACAACAAAAGGCAACTGCGCAAACAATGTCCGATCCCGAAGGCATGGAAAGCACTGTAACTGAACCGTCAGCAACAATCACACCAAAGACGGCTTTAATGCTTGCAGATGTTAAACAAGCCATGCAGGCCCATTATGACCGTGGCAACAGCTTGTCTCTTACGGTACAGAGAGAAGAAAGAAGAAGCAAGCATGAAGAGATTGCGCCTTTTGCATGCCTGCCTGTTACCGATTTAACTATTGGTGGAAAAGGACTCGTTTATTTCCAACCACTTCAGTGGTTTACACATCTGACCAAACTTTCTGTAACCACGGAACATAGTGAGAGCACTTTCCTGTTCGCACAGCTAAAAAACGTAAAAAGCCTTACACTTCATAAATGCGATTGGGAGACTCTTAATGGATTTGGTCACTGTGAAAGTCTAGACTTTCTAAATGTTTATAACCACAAGTTTTTAACCAACCTTGGTGATATAGGCCAAAGCAACACCCTTCGGAAAGTTGTACTGTCCAACCTTCCAAGACTTGAAAGTTTAGAAGCATTAGGCTTGTTAGAAAACCTTCAAGAGGTTTATATTCAAACGCTTGGAAATCTGCATAGCGTCGAACCTTTATTGCAGTGCCCCCAATTAACAAAGCTTACGTTACGCAACTTAGAGCTTCCAGAGATACCTTTTTTGACTAAGCCCACAAACCTAAGATGCTTAGAGGTCACTGGCTGGAAATTTGATAACACACTGCAGATCACGGCTTCCAACCTGCAGCAGATAAATATCCGCCGCTGTGATATTAGAAAAATTATTTTGGCTGAATGTTTCAAGGATAGATCAAACCCAGCAGACCGCACACTGCATATCGATGACTGCCGCCACCTTAAACAAATTGATGGTTTAAACAACTGTCAAGACTTTACATTTTTGTCTTTACAAAACAACTGTGTTCTTGAAGCGTTTGGCCCTTGTGCGCCTTTTGCACACTTAGATCTTACAGCATGCCCTCAACTGATGCCCACAGCTTCTTGGCTTCAAGTACAACATTTAATTAACAGCAGGGTTTTGCCACTGTTTGACCCAGTGCCTGAGAAGCAAAGATTGGTACATCTTGAGCTTAAAGAAGATGCAGCACGTGACCCAGATTTGCTGTTAAAACTGCAACAGCTGACCGCGCTCAAAAGATTGGTGCTTGATCGTAAGCCCCAGAACATGGCCGCCATCAGGGCGTTCTGCAAAGAGAAAAACATCACAATGTTGCTCGATGACATAAATGGATACGGGCCGGAGCCCTTCTCTTTAAACGATGAAGCTCCCAATGAAGGCTAACCCCTGCCAGCGATGATGCTCAAAATGACATGTTAGGATCCCTAAGTTGTCATTGAGAAGATCTTTGGGAGACCCGGTTAGGCCGAATCGCATGTCATTGCCAGAAGAAACTTTTGTGTCGACGCGGTAATCCACGCGTGCCTTAGCCGCTTTAAGCACCTTGCATGTGGATCGCCACAGGCTGAGCCTTCGCGATGACGACTAGACTGTCATTGCGAGGAGCCCTTTAGGCGACGCGAATCCATCGTGTGCTTTAGCCGCTTTAGTATCCTGCAAATGGATCGCCACAGGCTGCGCCTTCGCGATGACGAAGTGGAGCTTAGCCGTTTGTGATGATAATTAAAGACCTGCACCTCTGCGCGAAGACTAGCGCTTATTGCCCGAGCGCATAAAGGCAGGCACCTCGGTATCTTCTTCTGCAGGCACGGAATTTGCTTGCGGCACATCTTGCGCTAAGGGCTTCAAAGGCGCTTTTTTTAAGGGAGCCACGTTGTCTGCTGATGGTTGCGGTGCCGCGGCAGGCGCTGTGGGCTCGGCCGGTTTTTCCTCTGTAGCAGCGGCACGACGCATGCCCAGCTTTTCAAGCAAATTAAAAGAGCGACGCTTTGTAGGCTGCTTTGGTTGTGGTGCTTCCTTTGGCTGCCTGCCCCACAAGCCTTCGACCGCTTCTTCTTGCGGTGCCTCAAACAAAGACGTTGAGGTTTCCTCTTGCGCCATGTTATAGGCTTCTTCTGCAAAAACGTTGTGCTTGCGCCCTAGCAAGTCCTTTGACGGCACATCGCCGGGTGTTTCAGACCACGCATCGGCGGCTGACTCGGGCGCAGCTTGTGCTTGCTTGTCAGCGAACAACCCCTCTGACTCTTCAGCGGTTTGCTCTGGCTTTTTGGCTTTCTTGCCATCTAGCTGAAAGACCGAGCGTGGGGTCACCTTAAAGTTGCCCTCTTTGGCGCTGCTTTGGGTGGCATCTTCGGCATCAATGCCCGTGGCCACAACAGCAACGCGCAACTCACCATTAAGCGACTGATCAAACGTGGCGCCGAAAATGATGTTGGCGCTGGGGTCGACCTCTTCACGAATGCGGTTGGCAGCCTCGTCCACTTCAAACAGCGTCATGTCAGGCCCACCAGTGATGTTGATCAACACAGCACGCGCACCCTTCATCGTGATATCGCTATCAAGCAAGGGGCAAGAAATGGCTTGTTCGGCCGCATCGATGGCGCGGCGCTCGCCCATGGCTTGGCCGGTGCCCATCATGGCTTTGCCCATCATCTCACGCATGACGGCGCAAATATCGGCAAAGTCAAGGTTAATCAGACCATGCTTGATCATCAAATCGGTAAAAGTGCGCACACCTGAATACAAAACATCATCGGCCATGGCAAAGGCGTCAGCAAAGGTTGTGCCTTCGGTTGCAAGGCGGAAAAGGTTTTGGTTGGGAATAACAAGCAAGGTATCAACGCACTGGTTCATAGCCTCAATGCCGGCCTCGGCCGACTGCATCCGGTGCGAGCCCTCAAAGTGAAAAGGTTTCGTGACAACGCCAACGGTTAAAATGCCCGCCTCACGCGCTGCTTTGGCAATCACAGGCGCACCACCTGTGCCCGTGCCGCCGCCCATGCCTGCGGTAATAAAGATCATGTGTGCGCCTTTAAGGTGCGACATCACCTCGTCAATACTTTCCTCAGCCGAGGCTTTACCCACATCAGGCCGCGATCCGGCCCCCAGGCCTTGTGTAATTTCAGGACCCAGCTGAATTTTTACATCAGCCAAAGATTGCTGCAGTGCCTGGGCATCAGTGTTGCAGACAACAAAGTTCACACCCTCAAGCCCCGAACGAATCATGTTGTTTACGGCGTTAGACCCGGCGCCACCTGCGCCAACAACGGTTAGCGTTGGACCTTGATCTTTTTTCTTTTCCATGTCATTCCTCTTTTCAAAAAACCTGTCGCTTCACCTTGAAAAACGCAATCCTTTACCAACGATATCATAAATTTTCTTTGAACCAAGACGTGATTTGCCTAAAAAACGATTTTGTTTTCAATGACTCAGAAAAAGCTTGAGCCAATGATTGCTTTTCTCTTACAACCATGTCAATAACCATACCTGCTATAGTGGCAAAATCTGTCCGTGCCTCGGGCGCGCCTTCTGGCATTTTGGTCTCGGCCAAACGCACAGGACATCCAAAAAAGTTTTGCGACGCCTCTTTAAGCCCCGCAAGCTGACTGCCGCCACCGGCCAAAACAAAACGCAACGTTGGTACCTTAAAGTAAGATGTTTGATCTAGTTTTTGCTTAACAAGCGTTAAGATTTCATCAACGCGCGGAAAGATAATATCATAAAGCCGCTCATCCGACAGCGCCTGATGCTGCAGCGCCGCATCTTGCCTTCTTAAAAAAGACATGTTTGAGGCACCTCCTCCGCGTATGCAAGAGCCTTGCAGAATTTTAACACGCTCGGCAATGGCTGTTTCAAGCTCAAGCCCATAGGCTAAATCTTTGGTCACATGCATGCTGCCTAAAGGCACATAATCCATAAAGGCAAAAGCCCCCTCTTTGTAACCGCTTAAGGACACACCGCCGCCGCCAATATCAAGCACAACGGCCCCCAGCTGGCGCTCGTCTTCTGTAAGACACGACAGCGCCGCCGCATAAGGCGATGCCACCGCATACAGCACCTCAAGATGTGCTTTTTGAATGGCCATCAAAAGGTTTTGCACATGCTGTTTGGCCACCGAGATCACATAAAAGGTGCCCTCAAGCGTACGCCCCAGCATGCCTTCTGGGTGATCGATCCCGCCCTGCCCATCAAGGGTATAACCCTGGGGCAGCACATGCAGAATGTGATTTTCTTTGGGATGACTGTGAACCTGCGCATCTGCTTTGAGACGGGCAATATCTTCTTTGGTGACATAATTGCCTAAAAGGGGAACGCTGGCTCTTTTAAGCTGCCCTTTTAGAAAAGTGCCACCAATGCTCATCACAGCATAGCGCACGCGCTCTTTGGCAGCCGTTTCAGCCTTGTGCACCACATCAGACAAACGCTTCACCAGCGCCCCCAAATCAGAGACGCACCCTGCTTTGAAACCCCGTGACTCTTGATAGGCCGACCCAATAACGCTAAAGCCGCCGTTCTCTTGCGCTCGCACCACCCAGCAAGCCGTTTTCGTCGTTCCCACATCAAGCACCGCAATGGGCATCACATGCAGGCGATTAAAGCGACGCGTCATTGGTTTTCCTCTCGGCATTCACAGAAGTCGCAACACAAAAAAAACGCACCATAAAAAGCGTCTCTTTTAAGGCGCGTGACTTCCTTATGTTTACCAATAGGCGCGTGCTTGATCAACCATGTTGTTTAAAACGCTAGGGTTGCGGGTACTGTGACAGCAGTTTTGCTTTCATCAGTTTCACCGCAGGACTTTTTGTCCACACCTCTTGCTCGTTGTAATGCGCAAAGGACAAAGCGCACCACAAAAGAAACGCAAAGGCAAAGCAGCCAAGCAACGCCCAGGGGCTGGGTTTTTCATGACGCTCTTTTTGCAAAAGATCCTCTTCCACCTCTTGATAGTCAAACGTTCTCTTTGGCAACTCGGTTGCCTTGGGCAAAAAGTTTTGAATGTCTTGCGGCGCAACACCCAAAAAGGCGGCGTAAGATTTTAAGATATTGGTCAAAAAGGCAGGATGCATCTCGAGTGCCTCCCAGTCACCAAGCTCGATTTTTTCAAGCGTTTTGGCGGGCAAATGCATTGCTTTTTCGGCAATAGACAGTGAAATGCCTTTTTCTAAACGCACCCGCCGAAAAGGTGGCATTGTATGCGTTTTGACGTCAGCTTTCGGTGTTCTGAAACGCACTGACCCCAAAAAACTGCGTGCACGCTGCATGCCTTGCGCAAAAAGATTTCCCCTTTTTTTTAACATAACAAATGACCAAACATGCCTTAAAACCGTAACCACAGACTTATCCCCTTGCTTGTAATACCCACGCGCTCTTCTCTTTTGTTGTCGAAAAGTGACTTTTCCACTTGTTCGGTTGATCTTGTGCAACAATCGTGCTAGCACCTAAGAGAGTGTGTGAATAACAGAGCGACCAGAAGTCATGTCCTCGTTTTGTAAGCCTTTTACCTTAAAAAAAACTTTGTGGCTGTTTTTGATCAGCAGCACCGCGCTTTATGCAGAGGCCGAAAGCAACCCCAAGCCTGCGCCTTCGGCAGAGGCCGCGGCACCTGACAAAAGCGACGTCAAGGCTGTGAAGGCCGAAGACGCACAGCACCCTTTAACGCCACAACCTGAAAACCTTACGTGCAAACAGCGCCTTTATGCCCTTGAGCAAACCGTCGAAAAACTGAACGAGCGCCTTTCGGTTCTTGAAGAGCTAGTCAGCGATGATATTTCAAAAGATTTGGCCAAAACAGCTGCCCTTGTGCACACAGCTGGCGCCTCAGCCGCCGATGAAAAAACGGCCTATAACACGGCGCTGCAGTTGCTAAAAGAAACAGACTACACAAAAGCACGTCAGGCTTTTGAGGTGTTTTTGCAAGCCTATCCCCAAAGCAGCTATGTGCCGCAAGCGCTTTATTGGAAGGGTATTACGTTTTTTGCCGAGGCCTCTTATGACGACGCTTTGAAGGCGTTTCAACTCTTTTTGCGCGCTTGGCCGGCCCACCCCAAAACCCTTGAGGCGCAGCTTAAGATTGTGCTGTGTCATCAAAACAAAGGTGAGGTTGATCGTGCCTGCATTGCCCTTGAGGTGCTGAAAGAGAATTTGAAGACACAAGGCGCCCAGCTGGCGCAAAAGCCCACCGACCAAACGGATGAGGCGCAAGTGTTGCAAAAGCAGCAGCAAGAGGTCCACAAAAAAGTAGAGCAACAAGCCAAGCTTTTAGAGCGTGCTTTGCAATGTAAAGATAAAGCATGAAGATCACCACCTTTAATGTGAACTCGCTCAGGGCGCGCATGCCTCATGTGATTCAGTTTTTGCAAGAAGAGGACGTGGATGTTTTGCTTTTGCAAGAAACCAAGGTTGAAGACGCCGCCTTTCCGGCCGAACCACTTGAAGATTTGGGCTATAACGTCGCCTTTCATGGACAAAAATCTTACAACGGTGTGGCCATCATCTCAAAACACCCTCTTGAAGAGGTAACGCGTGGCTTAACCCACGCAGACGACAATGCCCCCATTTTAAAGGACGCACGCTATATTGAAGCGTTTGCGGGCGGCGTGTGGGTAGCCTCGGTTTATGTGCCCAATGGCGAGGCCGTTGGACATGCCAAATATCAAGCCAAAGAGATTTTTTTCAAAGCGCTTGCAAACCACCTGAAGCCGCACCTTGAACGACAAGATGCCTTTGTTTTGGGCGGCGACTTTAACGTGGCACCCACCGATCGCGATGTGTATGACCCCAAAAAATGGTCAAACCGCATTTTGTGCAGTGATAAAGAGCGCGAATGGTACCGCTCGGTCCTTTTTTTGGGGCTTGAAGACCCTTTAGATACCGCCACAGGCGATGCAACCAATGCCTTTACCTGGTGGGATTATCGCACCCGCGGCTTTGACCAAGACAACGGCTTGCGCATTGATCACCTGCTTTTATCGCCACAGGCCTCCGATTTATTTGTTAAAGGGCACGTCAGCCGCAATATCCGCGCCCTTGAGCGCCCATCAGATCACGCGCCCGTTACGGTGACGCTGTCGCGGCCCTAGCGCTTTTTGCAGCGATCATCTTGACACACACCCCGCAACCCTAGAGAATCAAAAGAACAGAGCGGGTGCTTAGCTCAGCGGGAGAGCGCTGCCTTCACACGGCAGAGGTCACTGGTTCAATCCCAGTAGCACCCACCAGATTGAATGCAAAGCCACCGGACCCCCATCTAGATCATTATCGCGAATGGCTACAGCTCCCCGCGTCATTGCGAACGGTCATAGGCTTTTCTTCGTCATCGCGAAGGTGCGCAGCACCTGTGGCGATCCACTTGCCAGGAACAACAGTGGCCAAAGCACACTGGATTGCCGCGTCGCCCAAAAGGGCTCCTCGCAATGACAATCTTATCTGCGGCCTCGACAATCAAAATATTGACAAATATGAAAAAACAAGTAAAAACAATCAATCAATACAATATTGATGTCACAAATTCATGTCTTTAAAACGTCTTTTTTTGTCGTTTTTTTCTTTTCGTCTTACCCATTGGCAATGTCTGGGCACCCAAAAGATCTGCTAGCCCCTTAAATGACACACGGTACAAAAAATATCGCCGTCTGTCTCCCTCAAGAGAGCGGCGTGATGAGCGTTCCTGGCACAATCGTGACGACAGAATGCAAAATCGGGGGCGAAATCGGGGTCGTGACAGACGAAGAGATGATCGCGGGGATCACAGGCCACGTGATCGGCGGCCATCAGAAGATCGCGGTCGATCCTATCACTCACAGCGGGATGCGCAAAGGTATCACCAGGGGCACTACCAAGGGCATCACCAAGCGCGTCGCCAAGATCGCCCCTACACCCAACGAAGGGATGATCGAGGATACTACGCACAAAGGCCACCACAAGCATCGGGCTATGATGCGCCCAGAAACCATAAAACAAAAATGTCGCTCAACAGCTTGTTTAAGCAAATTGAGGGTGACCTGCGACGTCGTGACCCCAGATTAGAAAAGCATTTGGACGCCCTTTGTGAGGCATCAAAACAACCTGATTTCAATTTTATATCCGTTTCACGCGCATTGAACATGCTGGGTCGTTTTGCCAAAAACAAGCCCCAACATTGTGATACGATCAAAGCACACAGATCTTTTGTGCCCAGAATGATGCAGGATAATCTTTGTAATGCCCGAAGCTTTGTCAACCTTTTATATGGGTGTATGAAGCTTTCCATCACACCCGATGAAGCTTGGGAAAGATCTTTCTGGCAAAACAGCCAAGACAAACTAAGCGGTTTTAAACCCCAACATTTCAGCAACACGCTTTATGCAGCCTGTGTGCTCGATCTCACGATTCCTGAAACCGTCAAGCCTCTTGTGCAATCCACTGTGACAAGCAATACAGAGGAAGACATAAGACACCTGCATGCCATGTATAGCGCGAAGGATTACCTTGAAGCACAAGGTATTAACCTTGTGTTCAAAGAAAACACACCCGAAAAACTGCGGCAAAGCGAAGACACGCGTGTATCACAATTAGAGAAAAAAACCGGGTTCGCCCTTGCAAAGGTATTGCAAAGCATGCGTCCACAAACCCTGTTAAACGCACAACACTTTATCAGATCCACCGCAAGCCCAGTCGACTTTTTTATTGAATTATGTGGTGATCAGGGTTTGGTCATTCAAGTGGATGACCCCAGTCATTTTCTGGATAACGGCACTGAAAGGCAGTGTGTTAACGGCTTTACGGCCTTTCAAACACGCCAATTTCAAACGCACGGTTACCAAGTGCTTTGCTTGCCTTATGACCTGCTTAACAAATATGGTGTTTATGACATAAAACACGAACACCCACCCGTTCCGGAAGCGCTTTCGGCTTACCTGAAAGAACAGCTAACCCCCTATCTTGCCCTTGCCACCTAAACCTTAAGGGCGTTCTAGATCGCCGCAGACATTTCGCACCTTCGCGATGGCGAGGTTTTTATTTGCTTGATTTTGCTTAAAAATTTGCTAAACTTTCGGATGGTGGAGAATGCCCTGCGCGCGTCCAAAGCAGATAAGGGGGAAAAAGACAATACCCACTCAGTCATTGCTGTGACGCAACATGCACCCAAATTGTCATTGCGAGGAGAAACCTTGGTTTCGACGCGGCAATCCAATATGCTTTGGCCAACTTTCAGTGCATGGCAAGTGGATCGCCGCAGACACTTCGCACCTTCGCGATGACAAAGGGGGCCGTAGCCATTCGCGATAACCATGTGCAATGACAAAGGAAAGCGCATTTGCCTGATTCCCTAACAAAGCTGATGCCTTAACGAAGCGGTGTTCTTTAAGCCTGCGTCAGGTGATCTTGCTTGACATCAGGCGGCGATCACGCAATGCTTCCTTTATGAGATGGGTTTCTTTTTTACCTTTTAACGCAGCGGCGCCAAAATGTGGTGTGCTTTGCCTTGTGGGTGCCTTGCTGGCGGGGTGTTCTAAAGAAACGCCTTATACCGAGCGCCCCCTTAACGATATCTATCAAGAAGGCATGCGCAAACTGAAAGAGAAGCGCTTTGAAAAAGCCTCGGAAGAATTTGATCAGGTTGAACAGCAGTACCCCTATTCAGAATGGGCGCCCAAAGCACAATTGCTTTCAGCCTATGCGCTGTACCGCCATGAAAATTATGAGCGCGCCATTGGTATTTTAGAAAACTTTACCCATCTGCACCCTTATCATCCCCTGGCTGCCTACGCGTATTATCTAAGGGCCCTGTGCTTTTACGAGCAAATCGGCAGCGTTGACCGAGACATGATCAACACCGAGCTTGCCTTTGATGCCTTAAGCGAACTGATCAACCGCTTTCCCAACACCATTTACGCGAAAGATGCCCGCTTTAAGCGTGACTTTGCCTTTAACCAAATGGCCGCGCACCACATGGTTGTTGGTCGCTATTATCAAAATCAAGGCACTTTTATTGGCGCCATCGGCCGCTTTCAACGTGTGACCGCTCGCTTTAACAAGTCGGTTTACACGCCCGAGGCTTTGTGTCGCCTGGTTGAGTGCAACCTGTCGCTGGGCCTTTTAGACGAGGCGCACAGAACAGCACAAGTTTTAGCACATAATTTTCCCAAAAGCTTGTGGTACAAAGACGCCTATGCCTTGGTACAAAAGCATGTAAAAGCACCTACAACGCAAAAGGCTGCAGCCCTTCCTTCACCTGAGTCCATAGCAGACAAAACAAAGAAGACTTAAACGGGCACACCGTGCTAACACCGATGGTCACACCAGCCGTCATCGCGAAGGTACGCCGCGCCCCGCGCGATCCACCGGCCAGACACTAAAGCACACTGGATTGCCGCGTCGAAACAAAGCTTCTCTTCGCAATGACAACTTTGGGACATGCAGCGTCGCCTTAAAAGGCGCCTCGCCATGACACTTTTCTTCAGGCTAGCCTGCATCAAGCGCATAAAGGCCTATGTGCCATTTTTGGCGCACAAAACTTAGATTCTGCTTTAAAAAATGATGCCAGAGCGCCGCATCAAATAATTGATTGGCGTGCATCTGCTTTTCAGACGCCTTGAGGTCTTTTACAGTGTAAAGCACATGTTTTGCAGCAGCACCTTCCACACAACACCCAATCGCCATGCCATAAAGTGTGCCGAAACGAACCTTTACACATGCCACCGAAATCTGCGCTGCTGAACAATAGCCATCAACCAGTAAGCTGTCACTCAACAATTCACTTGCAAGCGGAAGACGTGCACACCCTGTTGTGCGATAGATAAAAGCTTGATCTAACGTTAGAAGACGCTTAGCGACCTTCGCTTGTTCACCAGTATCAAGCAACGGTGCGAAATCTTGCTGAAAGATATCCTGCAAACAACCATGCAAAACAGGCTGCCGTGCGCCATTGCTTTGCATCAAACGCTTTTTCAGTGCCAAATGACCTGCATGATAAGGCGCGGTCACCACAACCCAACCTTCTTCAGGACGCGGCCCCCTTTGCATCGACCAAAGCGTGCCACACGCACATGTTACGGCGCACACCACAAAAAAAACCTTCAAAAGATTAGAGCATTGTTGGATCACTTGATGATATCCCTTTTAGGTAAAATAAGATCTTAAACACATCGCTTGCCTTGGCATAGCCTTGTCTTTACAAGACCCGCACACACTTTGGCCAACCTTAAACTTCGGCCGCAACCATGATGGGATAATGGGGAGCCGCCTCAAGATCCGACAACACCGCAAGCTCGGGGCGCACCTTGTGCACCACATCACGCACGTAAGGGCGCAGTACGCCACTGGTTAAAAGCGGCACTTTGGGGCCGTACGCTTTGACCTCGGGAAGATCAAGCGTTTTGGCGATATCTTCCCAAAACATCTTCATGCGCGACGGTGGCATGGCAAAGCGCACAATGCCTTTATCGTCTGAAAGCGCATTTTGAAACTCTTGACTCCAACGCGCCGACAGCGCCACAACAGGCAGGCGTCCCTCACGCGTGATGTAGTTGGCGCTAATTTGACGCGATAAGAATTGCCTAAGGCGCTCGGTAATCACGCCAGAATCTTTGCTTGAGGAGACGGCTTCTGAAATGGCCTCGATAATGGTTGAAAAATCACGAATCGACACACGCTCGGCCAAAAGATTTTTTAAAACGCGCTGCACCACTGACGCTGAAATTTGAACCGGCACCATATCGGCATAAAGCTTTTGGTGCGCTTTGGGCAGCCCATCAATCAACTGCTGATGCACGCTGTACGATAAAAGATCGGGCAGGTAACCCTTGATCACCTCGATCATGTGTGTGACCAAAAGGGCTTTGCCGTCGGCCACAACGTACCCTTTCTTTTTGGCATTTTGCTTATCAGCCTCAGCGATCCAGGTGCCCTTTAGACCCAAAACAGGCTCTTTGCCCTCTTCACCCACAAGCGGCGGTCTTTTGCCTTCGGGATCAAAGGCAATCACTTTGCCGGGCAAAATGCGCCCCGTGGCCGCCTTGATTTCTTTAACTTTCAGCTGATAGGTATAGGTTTCAAGCATCAAATTATCCACAATTCGCACCGTTGGAATAATCAAGCCAAAATCTTGTGCTAACGCCTCACGCGCCTTTTTAACGCGCCCCAGCAACAGGGTTGGATCTTTTATCAAACCGACCAAGCCCACGCCCAGCTCTAGCTTGATCTCATCCATTACCAGCATTTCTTGCGGCGTTTTTTCTTCCTCTTTCGCCTCTTCTGCAGGTTTTGTGTTGGCTTGGGTGCCATCAGGTTTGGGCTTTTCTTTACGCTGCGCATAAAATGCTATCATCGCGCATCCCATCGCCAGCAGCGAAAACGGCAAAACGGGCAAACCGGGCAACAACGCAAAAATGCCCATGAAAAAGGCACTCATAAAAAGCGCCACGGGATAGGCACTAAACTGCCCCAAAAGCGCCTGATCGGCTGTGCCTTTGGAAGAGGTCTTTGAAATCAGCATACCAGCCGCAACCGAGACAATCAGCGCCGGCACCTGCGCCACCAGGCCATCACCCACCGTAAGCAACGTATAGGTGGACGAAGCCTCAGAAAGGCTCATACCCTTTTGAAACACCCCAACGATCATGCCACCCACAAGATTGATGAAGGTGATAAACAGGCCAGCAATAGCGTCACCACGCACAAACTTAGCCGCACCGTCCATGGCACCATAGAAGTTGACTTCTTCTTGTATCACCGCGCGCCGCTGCTTGGCTTCTTTTTGATCAATAAGCCCCGACGACAAATCGGCATCAACGGCCATTTGTTTACCCGGCAGCGCATCAAGACTAAAACGGGCCACCACCTCGGCAATACGTCCTGAACCCTTGGTGATCACCACAAAATTGATAATGACCAAAATACCAAACACAATAAGGCCAATCAAAAAATTACCGCTCATCACAAATGAGCCAAAGGCCTTAATCACATCGCCTGCCGCAAAAACACCCATGTGCCCGTCAGATAAAATAAGACGGGTTGATGCCACGTTCAGCGCCAAGCGCAACATGGTTGACACCAAAAGCACTGTTGGAAAAACGCTAAAATCAAGAGGCGTTTCTAAAAATAACACCGTCATCAAAACCATCACCGAAAACGCCAACGAGCTGGCCAAAGCCGCATCAAGAAGCGTTTTGTGAAGCGGTAAGATCAGAATGACCAAAATACTGATCAGTGCCAGCGAAAAAAAGATCTCGCCCTTGCGCAAAACGCTGGGGATCTTGCCAAAAGGCGCCATGACCATTGTTTGAAACGGTATCATGGCCCCTCCTTTGCCAAAGCAAGCTCACAAAGGGCACCCTTCAAAAGCAAGTTGGCCTTTAAAGCGGCAAGCACCTTAAGCCAAACCAGGTGCATTTTTTGTTGAAAGGTTTTTTTCATACTCTTTTAACTTAAAGCGCAAGGCCTTCAGCGTAAGCCCAAGCAATTTGGCCGCACGCATGCTGTCTTGGTTGCAACTTTCTAATGTAGATAAAATCAAATCACGCTCAACAGACGCCAGCGTCTGACCCACCAGCGGCGCCACCTCACTGCTGTTCGCCTTTAACCCCTCTAATGCGTGCGGGCTATTGGTGTTCGAGACCCCCGGACCTTCAAGCGATAACCCCAAATGCTGTGGATGAATTTCATCTGACGAGGTTAATAAGACGGCGCGATGCATCACGTTCTCAAGCTCGCGCACATTGCCTGGCCATTCATAATGGTTAATAAAGTCTAAAGTTTCACTTAACAGTTTTGGTTTTGGGTCAATACCGTTGACGTCACTGTAGTGCGTCATAAAGTGATTGGCCAAAAGCGCCAGGTCATCGGGCCGATCGCGCAGCGGGGGCAACTGAAGGTGGATCACACTGATTCTGAAATAAAGATCTTCACGAAAATCACCCTCGGCAATGGCTTGCTGCATATCGCGGTTGCTGGTGGTCAGCAGCCTGAAGTTCACGGGAATCGGCTTGCTGCCACCGATGCGATCGATTTCTTTTTCTTGAATGGCACGCAGCAGCTTTGCTTGCAGCCTTGGGTGCATTTCGCTGATTTCATCTAACAAAAGCGTGCCGCCGTTGGCCTCTTCAAACTTGCCGATACGCCTTGCCACGGCCCCGGTGAACGCGCCTTTTTCATGCCCAAACAGCTCGGACTCCAAAAGATTTTCGGGAATCGCCGCACAGTTGACTGACAAAAATCCTTTTTTGGCGCGGGCACTTTTTTGATGGATATAGCGCGCCATCACCTCTTTACCGGTTCCTGACTCACCGGTGATTAAAATGCTGGCATCACTTTGTGAGATTTTATCGGCCATGTCCACCACCTGTGTCATGGCTGGATCTTTAAACAAAAACGACTGTTTGGCCTGATAAAAGGCGTCAAAAATATCAGCAATCAGGTGGGCATCGGGTGGAAACGGAATAAACTCTTTGGCGCCGGCATCAAGCGCTGCTTTGACTTTATCGCGATCGATTGCCTCTAGGCTGCAGGCAATCACAGGGCATGAAAACCGCTCGGCGGCCATGCTTTTTAAGAACGCGGGGATATCTTCGGCCACGTCCATTAAAATCATTTCAGAGCTGCATCCCTTGCGCATCAACGCAAGCGCCTTGTCAGCGTTGCTGACATGCAATGTTTGATGCCCTCTTTCAAAAAGAATTTTTAAGGCATCACCTAAAACGCTTTCAAGATGACCAACGACCAAGACAGACACGATTACTTATGATTCTCCTGTTTTAACAAGTTCAATGATTGAAACGCCCAAAGCACCGTCCATCATCACCACTTCACCCCTTGCGATCAGGCGCTCGTTCACCATGATATCAACGGGATCCCCCACATTTTTATCCAGCTGCACCACAGCACCGCGGCCCAACTTCACCAACTGTTCAACAGGCATTTTTGAATGCCCCAAAAGCACACTAACTTTAACAGGCACACTGTAAATGGCTTCAACAAAGCTGTCATCGGGCGGCCCGGACGCTCCTTTGGCGGCTTTCTCTTTTGATGCCTCATCAAAAGGCACTTCCTCAAGACCCGCTTCACCTTCAGATTTTGCTGACGGGGCGTCCGCAAATCCTTGCTCAGCGGCTTTTTGTGCTTTGGCATCGCCTTTGTTTTCAAGGTTTTGATCGTCAGTGATGTTTTCGTTTTCGCTCATAAAAAGTGACCTTTATGTTTCAGGTTTTACCAGTTTTTCAACATTGCTTAGCAAAGCACTGACCTCGTCCAGCAGACGCTTTTTCAGAATGTCCACACCCGTTTCGTCCCACACAATACGACAATCTCCTTTTAAAAGGGTTGCATCTTGCAGCACATCAAAAAATAAATCGGGAATTGTTTTAAAGTGCGCCGAGACAAAAGGCACCATTTCGGGATGAACCGTAATTTTAATGGATTTCTTTTGCACATTCTGCAGCACGCCTTCAAGATTTTTCCTTAGATCTGCAAAAGCCAGCTTTGAATTATCAAGCAACGACGGAAACACCTTGCTCACAATCTGACGCACCATTAAAAGCGTCATATCAATGCTTTCAAGACGCTGTTTTTGAAGCTGGGCATAAAATTTCTCAAGTGTCTCGGACACTTTTGTCACCAGTGCTGCCGTCACCTCGCTGCACTCTTGGCTTTTAAAGGCACGGCCCTTTTGAAACCCCTCTTGAAAGCCCTCTTCATAGCCGCGCGAAGAGGCTGGCTCGGCATCATTAGAGGCCGGTGAAGCCGCAACAGATTTTTGCGCACTCTCTTGTAAAACCTTTGGTGCTTGCGGAGCACGTGTGGGCGTGGGTGCACTTGCCGTTGCAGCAGTACGGCTATTGCCAACGCTTTCTTCTGTTAAATCGTCGGACACATCAAACGAGTGATCAAAGAGATATTTTTCAATCATAGACATAAGAAATGCTTTTGCTCCTTAAGAAATCATCGACTTATCTTCACCCGCCTCGGGAATGGTGATTTCACCATCACGCTGCATCTGCTTTGTGATGCCTAACATCTCACGCTGCGCTTTTTCGACATCGCTTAAACGCACAGAACCCAAGGAGTCCATATCATCTTGAAGCAATTTGCCGGCGCGCTCTGACATGTTGTTGAAGAAAAGATCTTTAATGGCCTTTGTTGCACCCTTAAGCGCCATGGCCAAGTCGCTTTTATCCACGGCTGCAATAATTTTTTGCATGTCTGAGCGATCAATGCGCAGCATATCTTGAAAGGTAAACATAAGCGATCTCACGCGTGCGGCCGAGTCGGGCACCTCTTTATCAAGCACATCAAGAAAGTTGTCTGATGTTTGCTGATCAAAGGCATTCAGAATTTCGGCAACTACTTTGTGCGAATCAAACACATCGCCGCCACGCTTGAACTCTTCCATAAACTCGGTTTTAAGAAAATTTTGAATCTCGGACAACACCACCCCTTTAATGGGCGCGGCCTTTAAGATGCGCATCAAAATGCCCACAGAAAAATCTTTGTCATAGACATCCAGCACATTGGCCGAGCGTTGCGGGGCAATGCGTGACAAAATCACCGAAACCGTTTGTGGGTCTTCTTTTTGTAAAAACTGCGCCAGCATCTCAATATTCACTTCTGACAGCTGCTCCCACACACCGTCATCATCGCCCGACACACCATCTAAAACGGATGAGGCTTTGTCTTTACCCAAAAGCTTTTCAAGCATCTCTTTGGTGCCATCAAAACTGCCGGTCACCGCACTGCCCTCACGCATAAGATGCAAAAAGTCCATCAAAACATTTTTGATCACGGCAGGCTCGATAACGCCCAAGTTAGACATGGAAGCCGAGAGCGTCCAAATTTCACGCTCTTTCAACTTAGAGAACAGCGTTTTTTTGTTGTCATCAGAAAGGCTGAGCACCAAAGCGGCCGATCGATCTTTGCCCGAGGTGAGACGGTTTTCAATAATACGCATCCCGCTATCCTTTCATCCAAACGCGCAGCACCGAGGCTGCTCTTTCGGGATCTTCGGCCACAAATTTTTCCACCAAATCCAAAAGCTCATTATCGGGCAGTTTTTCCCAACCCTTAAGGGTTTCTTCCATCTGCCCCACCTCAAGCGCTTCGGCTGCCTCACCACCCTTAACGCCCGGCATCAGCTCTTCGGCTTGCTGCGCCTCGGCCGCCTTTTCAGCCTCTTTCACCGCAAGGCGCGCCATCAACACAGGCCGAATGCCAAAGAAGAACAGCGCCAGAACCAAAATCCCCAAAAGCGCCATCTCTAAAAGACGCATCCAGTGATCTTGCGTCAGGGGTGGCACCCAGCTTTGTGGCGCATCGGGCAGCTCTTCGGGCTTTTGGAAACGCAAGTTCACCACATCAACCACATCACCGCGCTCTTCACTATACCCCATGGCTGCTTGCACAAGACGCTTGATCTTTTTCATTTCTTCAGCCGAGCGGTCTTCGTACTTTGCTTCACCCTGATCATCTTTTTGATGCACGCCATCCACCATCACAGCAACCGAAAGGCGCTTGATGCCGCCCATCTCTTTGACCGCGGTTTTGATGGTTTTGGAAATTTCGTAATTGGTGGTCTCTTCAGACTTTTGCCCCTCAGAACCCTGCCCGCCGCCGCCAGCTTGGTTGCGTTGCATGTTGGGCACCTCTTGCTGCACACCGGTTGCCCCTTGCGCACCACCGTTCTCACGGTTGCTATCGCTCATATTTTGCTGCGAGCGTATCACCTGGCCATCAGGATCAAAAACCTCTGATTGCTCGGTAATGCGATCATAATCAATCTCGGCACTGACCTCAGCGCGCACACTGCCTACACCCAGTGATTGCTCAAGCATCGATTCGATCATACGTGCCAGCCGTGCCTCGTACACAACGCGCATTTCCTCGGCCTCCATGGGCACGTTGTTCGCATCGCGCTCGGCGCCCGAAGCCAGCAGCGTGCCACGATCATCCAAAATAGACACATGTTCAATCTTAAGGTCAGGCACAGACGAGGCCACCAAGTTACGAATGGCCTGCACCTGGCTGCTTTCAAGACGCCTTGACTGGCGCATACGCACCACCACGGCCGCCGAAGGCTGACGCTTGTCTTTGGTAAACAGCTTGCGTTCGGGCATCACAATATGGATACGCGCCTGGGCCACACTTTGAATGGTTTGAATGGTCCGCGCCAGCTCGCCCTCAAGCGCCCTTAACAGATTGACGTTTTGTACAAAATGGGTTGACCCCAGCACATCTGACTTATCAAAAATTTCATACCCCACCAGGCTGCCACCGGGGATACCACTTTCGGCAAGCGACATCCGTGCCCTTAACAGGGTTTCTTTGGGCACATAGATGCCCCCATCACGCACCTCGAACTGAATACCTTGCGAACTAAGATGCTCAAGCACCTTTGAGCTATCTTCAGGATCAATGCCGTTGTAAAGAGGCGCCAGGTCTTGCGCCCCAAAGCGCGACAACAACATAAAAAGCAAGACAGCAATACCACAAAAGGCGCCACCGGCGATCAAGATTCTTTGAAGGCCAAGGTCTTTGACTTTATCTAAAAGTTCACCTGCGGACATAAAAACTTTTCAAAACAATTGGTTGCGACGTTCTTGTGTGTGCAGGAATTTTATAAAAACAAACCTTAACAAACCTACAACACATTGAAAAACAATGAAAAGGGTGCGTTTTGGCGCCGCAACACGTTGGTTTTCAACAAGCGCAACCACAACGCAACGGCTTGCGCCACCAACACACCCTGTGGATAACCTTGTGCAAAGTTTGATCCCATGTTATCCCATTGACTCCCATCTTATCCCATGTTATAGTGGAAACGTAGTGTATGTATGGTTTTGTGTGTTTAAAGATGTCTGACTTACCAACAAAGAAGCCTGTGGAAAAGGGTGAGAAGCAAAGTGAAGCACAAAAAAAATCTCTTCGTGAGGCCCGTGTTTTGGCAGATTTGCTTGAAAAAGGCCTGTTGCATGAAGGCATCGATGTGGACCCGCGCTTGTTGCAAGAAAATGACGATACAACAGATGCCATGCCCAAAGATATGGTGCGCAAAACAGAAAGCCACCTGGGCACCGACACACACACCCACACCTTTTGGCATGCGTTTAATACAGGCCAAACAGACTTGCAAGAACAGGATGCGCGGTTGCGCCAAAAACCTTCTGGGTCACCTGACAGCGCAGAAGGCAAACATCGGACATCTTCAAAGACTGCTGCCAAAGATGAGAACGCTTAAAAAGGCGCCAGGGCCTTTGATCACAGCACGCAACACATGGAAAAGAGAGCCGTTTGCATCATGACGCTTTTTCTTTCAACCTTCACCAACAAAATTGACAAAAAAGGCCGCGTTTCGGTGCCGGCCTCTTTTAGGGCGCTTTTAAGCAAGCAAGAGTTTAAGGGGTTTGTGACCTTTCGCTCGTTAACCCAGCCTGCCATTGAGGGTTTTTCGATGCAACAAATGGAAGGCTTTGCCGATAAAATTGACCACTTTCAGCTTTTCTCGGAAGACCAAACCGATTTAACGGCCAGCATTTTTGCCGATGCCGAGCCCTTGGCCTTTGACAGCGAGGGACGTATTTCGTTAAACGAAGCCCTTATCACGCACGCAAGCCTTACAACCCACGTTTGTTTTGTGGGACGAGGCGCCACTTTTCAATTGTGGGACCCTGACACCTTTAAGGCTTATCAAGCCAAAGCGCGCGACCGCCTGATGGTGCGCCGCCCACAACTGCACAAAAAACCTTTGGCACAAAGTGGTGATGGCCAGAACACCCCACCACTGAAGGTGACGCCATGACCGCAACCACACACACCCTTGATGCGCATACTCCCGTTTTGTGTGCCAAGGTGTGTGCGTGTCTTTTATCTGATAACACCACACTTCCGCAACGCGATTTGCAGGATGTGCCCCCCAACGCAAAAGGACACTTTTTAGATGCAACTTTTGGACGCGGCGGCTATACCAAAGCGCTTTTTGAGCAAGGCGCCACGCGCATCACGGCCATTGATCGCGATGAAGAGGCGATTTCATTTGGCCAAAAGGTGTTTCAAAAGGAAATCAAAGAAGAACGCCTTTTTTTACATCACGCCAAATTTTCGGATCTGGACCGTTATATCCCAAACAAATCCCTTGAGGGTGTTGTGTTTGATGTGGGCGTGTCGTCGCCTCAGCTGGACACACCTGAACGCGGCTTTTCTTTTTTGCAAGACGGCCCTCTTGATATGCGCATGGGCCTTTGCACGCACACAGCGGCCGACTTTCTGAATACAGCCGGCGAGACAGAGATTGCAGACGTTTTGTTTAACTTTGGCGGCGAGCGCAAAAGCCGCAGCCTTGCCAAACGCATTGTGCAACAACGCACCCAAAAACCTTTTCGCACAACGCAAGATGTGGTGGCCTTGTTTGGCGCCCGCGCACACCTTGACCGCGCGGGGCGCGGCGGCGCCATTCACCCAGCCACCCGCACGTTTCAAGCTTTGCGCATCTTGGTCAATGATGAATTGAGCGAGCTGCAAATCGCCCTTCACAAAGCAGCCGATGCGTTGGTGACAGGAGGTCGTTTGGTGTGCGTTGCCTTTCACTCGGCCGAAGATCGCATTGTGAAACACTTTTTGCGCCCTCCCACAACGCAAAACGCCTCACGGCACGTACCGCAAAGCTTGTCAAATAATGCACCACGCGCTTTTGATGTGAAAGGCAAGCAACCCATCAAACCCAGCTTAGAGGAAATCAAAGACAATCCGCGTGCCCGCTCGGCACGCTTGCGGTGGGGCATCAAACGAGGAGACGCCCATGCATAAGACTCTGACGTTTGGTTTTGGCACCTTATTGCTGATGGCGCTTGTGGTCATGCATGTGAAATATTATGTTGCCAGCGTGAAACGACACGTTCACACGCAAGAAATCCATTGCAAGACACTTGCAAAAAAAGTGCAGACGCTTGAGCTTGAGTGGGCTTTTTTAAGAACGCCCGAGCGCTTAAAGCAACTAGCAAAACGCTTTTTAACGTTAGAGCCCCTGCCGCCCGAGCGCATTGAAGGCCAAGCGCTGCAAGACCCTTTGCCTCTCAAACCAAATGCCTCTTTGGGCACACCAAAAAAGATCAACGTATGACCAAAACCACCACCTTCTCTTTTGCCCATTTTTGGTCCATGCCCCAGGAGGTCTTGCGTTTGGGGGGACTTAGTTTTTTTGTCTTGCTGGCCTTTTGCACGTTGACAGCCAGACTTTGGCAGCTGCAAATTCCCCGCAACAGCCATGCACCCTGCGCCCACACGCAGCTGCAGCAGGTACCCACCGCAGATGAACCCACCAGGCTTTTTGACCGCAATGGTCTTTTAATTGCAGGCAATGTGCGCACTTTTTCCATCTATGCCAATGCGCGCCTTGTGGTGAATCCTGAACAAACGGCGCGTGCGCTTTGCGCATGTTTTAAAGATCTTGACTTTCACACCATTCAAAAGCGCCTTTCTCTTGACAAGGGTTTTGTGTGGATCAAGCGTCACATCACCCCCCAGCAAAAAAAGCGCTTTTTGCAAAAAGGCCTTTGCGGTGTGTATCTGCAAAAGGATAGCAAGCGCGTTTATCCCCAAAAAGCGCTTTTCTCGCACACGCTTGGCCTGCGCGATATTGATGGCAAGGCCCTTTGCGGACTTGAGAAATTTACCGATTCAAAACGTGCCACAAAAGCGTTGCAAACCATGCACACGTCCCTTGACAGCAAAGCGCAGCACCTGATTCGTCAAGCGCTTTTAGAGGCCATTGCCTTTTACAAGGCCGAGGCCGGCAATGCTCTGTTGTTGCACATCCCAACACGCGAAATACGTGCCATGGTGTCTCTGCCTGATTATGACCCCAACGCCCCCATCAAAACAGCCGGCAAGAACTTTTTTAACCGCAACGTGATGGGTGTTTACGAGTTTGGATCGGTTTTAAAAATTCATAACATCACCATGGGTCTTGAAAAAGGCATTGCCAACGTGAATTCCGTTTTTGACGCAACACACCCCCTGCGCGTTGGCCGCTTTACCATTCGCGATTTTGGTGCCAAAAAGCGCCCTTTAACGCTGCGTGAGGCCTTTTTATATTCATCAAACATCGTGAACGCCAAACTGGCCCTTAACGCAGGTGCCTCGCTGCAGCAAGATTTTTTCAAACGCATGGGCTTTTTTGATCGCATTCGCTTAGAGCTTCCAGAGTCCGCCACCCCCCTGATTCCCTCTTTATGGCGCCAAGCAACCCTGATTACGGCCTCTTATGGTTATGGCCTGTCGATTACGCCTTTGCATCTGGCGCAAAGCGTTGCCTCGATTGTAAGCGGCTATTGGCGACCCCTAACACTGCGCAAAACAGCAAAGCTGCCACCGGCCAAGCAGGTGGTGCACCCCAAAACGGCACGCGTGATTCGGCAGCTGTTACAGCAATCGGTCCACAAAGGTCAGTCCAAGAACGTGGCGCTTAAAGGCTATGATATTGGCGCTAAAACCGGCACATCAAACATGCTGCAAGGAGGCCACTATCGCGATGGCCGCAACCTGGTCTCTTGTGTAAGCATCTTTCCCACCAAAAATCCCGAGTATGTGTTGTTGGTCAGCCTTGAACACCCCAAAGCTTGTGCCGCAACCCATGGCTTTACAACAGCTGGCTGGATCGCAGCACCTACAACGAGGGCTATCTTGAAAAAACTTTTACCACTCATGGGCTTTTTACCCACAAAGACTTAACACATAAGCCACTTGTTGCTTTAAGCTAACAATGAAGGTTGACAATCCGCGCGACCTGTATCTGAATAGAAGGGCAGGTAAGGCTTAACACTTGTAAGATGCACTTTTTATGACGACTCTTTCTATCGAGACGCTTTTTGAGATTTTGCAACCCACCTGTTTCTTCAGGGGGCAAACGACTCTTTTTGAAGGGTTAACAGACCATTCGTCCCATGCACGTCCGGGTTTGATCTTCTTTGCACTGCCAAGCTCGAAACGCGGCGCTGAGGGCTTTATTGACCTTGCACTGCACAAAGGCGCCACCGCCATTGTGGCACCCGAGGCTGTGGTTTTAAAAAAGCGCCTGGTGTTTTCGCACATTACGTTTTTTGGCGTTAAAGAGATTCGCTATTCATTAAGCAAAATCAGCGGTGCTTTACACCCTGAAAGACCCTCTTTTATGGCAGCCGTTACGGGCACAAACGGTAAAACATCCATTGCGAACTTAGCACTACAGCTGTGGCAACACCTTGGAAAAAAAGCCGCATCGCTTGGAACTCTTGGCTTGCAAGGGGTTGATGTCGAAGCGCCACAATCATCACTGACCACCATGGAGCCCCTGGCCTTTTACCCCCTTTTAAGCGCCATTGCGAAAAAAGGCATCTCTCACTGTGTGCTTGAGGCCTCAAGCCATGGCCTTGACCAACGCCGCCTTGACGACATTGCCTTTCATGCTGGCGTTTTTAGCAGCTTTTCGCGCGATCATCTTGATTATCACGGCAACATGCGCACCTATTGGCTATCTAAGGCGCGGCTTTTTAAAGAGCTAGTGGTGGAAAACGGCATTGCGATTTTAAACGACAACCTCTCTTACCCCTACGAACTGGCCGAGGCGTGCCGGCGGCGCAATTTACGCATGTGGTTTTACGGCTTTGATAAAGGCGATTTTCGCATCAAAGACCTTAAGGTCACACCAAGGGGACAGGAAGTATTGGCTACTTGCTTTGGCAAAGAGATCTCTTTTGCGGTCCCTCTTATCGGGCGCTTTCAAGCTGCCAACGTGATGGCCGCCATTCTTTTAGTCCATGCATCGGGCGTTGATATTGCCGATATTTTAAAGGTGACCCCCTTACTGAAATCAACCCCAGGACGCCTTGAATACGTTGGTGCCTCACCCAAAGGTGGCCATGTTTACCTTGATTATGCCCACACGCCGGACGCCCTTGAAATCATGCTGCAACACATGCGCCCCCACACAAAAAAGCGGCTTTTTGTGCTGTTTGGCTGTGG
The DNA here is from genome assembly GCA_049607645.1 of Holosporaceae bacterium. Taxonomy (GTDB): domain Bacteria; phylum Pseudomonadota; class Alphaproteobacteria; order Holosporales; family Hepatobacteraceae; genus JBAJNL01. Next base: position 435,886 of record JBMYWS010000001.1, read on the forward strand.
CGGCGACCGCGACAAAGGCAAGCGTTCGTTGATGGGGGCCGTTGCCACCACGTACGCAGACGAGGTGATTGTCACGGACGACAACCCACGCTATGAAGACCCAAGTGAAATTCGGCAAAACATTTTAAAAGGCGCACAGGGTGCCCGCGAAATTGCCGAACGTGCCGATGCCATTTTAACCGCCGTCTCTGAGCTTGAAAAAGATGATGTGCTGGTGATTGCGGGCAAAGGGCACGAAACACTGCAATGGATTGGCAGTCACTCAGTCCCCTTTTCGGACCAGCAAGTGGCCCTTAGGGCGATCAAACAGCTACAAAGCGCCTAGCACAACTTTTTATTTACTATCAAGGCGAAAGACCCCGTCCCACAGATCGACTGGATGTTCTTTAAGCTGCTGGCACCGTTTTTTCAAAACCGCCGCCACCGTGTCTTCGTGAAACAGGCGAAAGACAAACTGGTAGACTTCATGCGCCCGTATGAAATCACCTTGTTGATAAAAATTGAACGCCTTTTCTGTTTGCTTTGCAAGATCTGTTAAATAGCTGAAACGCTCTTGCGACAGGCTGTCAATGGACCCTAAAAGCTCGTAAACCAAAACGCCCTCGTTTTTTCCCTTAACCGCAACGCGATCCACAATGCGAAACACGAAAAAATCTTTGGCCTGCTGATAAACCGTCTCACCCACCAAAATAGAGGTACCGTAATGCTTGTTCAGCCCTTCAAGACGAGACGCCAGGTTCACACAATCACCCAAAATGGTGTATTGAAAGCGCTCTTTTGATCCAATGTTTCCGACAACCACCTTGCCTGTCATCAGGCCAAAGCGACTGTAGAGAGGATCTTTGTCTTCTGACAAAAGTTTTTCGTTGAGAATTTTAAGGTGGTCATAACAGGCAAGCACACTTTGGCAGGCATGCACCGCGTGCAACTTGTCTGGCAAGGGGGCTCCCCAAAAAGCCATCACCGCATCACCGATATACTTATCAACGGTGCCTTTGTTATCGATAATCAGGTCTGTCATGATATCAAAGTATTGGCACAACCTTTCAACAAGCGTTTGCGGATCTAGCTTTTCTGAAATGTTGGTAAACCCCTTGATGTCTGAAAACAGAATTGTCAACTCTTTGGACGAACCCCCAAGACGCACCTCTTGTGTATCTTGCATCAGTTGTCTGACAAGATTTTTGGGCACAAATTTACCAAAGGCGCCCAGCGCGGTAATCATGCCTTTTAAGCTTTGCACAATGTGATGGATTTCTAAAAAGTAGGCGTGGTCTTTAAAGGAGACATTAAAATTCATTTGTGCCATCTGTTTCAGCGCATACACAACCCCCGCAATGGGTGCCGTCATGCGTGCGGCCATCCAAAAAATAAAGAGACTTAAAAAAATGGTGATGGCAAACCCCAGCAACAGTATTTCTTGCTGGCTGCTGTGAAAGCCCGAGCGCAAATAGTCATTGGCAAGCAAGGCACACAGCGTGACATCCTTTAAAAAGTGACTCTCGCGCAGCAGCGCACTGAACGGAATAATGTACAGCGTATAAGGCACACCGTGATAACGAATGGGGTGCTCTTTAAGGGGCGCATCAAAACGCTTTTCAAACAAAGCCTCCCATCGCTTGTTAAAATGACGCATCAGCTGCGGCTTGATGCCATCTGTTGACACCCGAAAGCTTTTTTCAAGACGCGGATGCGCCAAACACACCCCTTCTTCATTCATCAAAAAAAGAGACTCAACACTGCCAAACATATTGCTGTCAAGCAATTGCGATAACGTGCTTAGGTCCATTTGCAGCCCTAAGGCGCCCTCAACTTTATCGGCGTTTTTAAACGTTAGGGGATAGGTAATGGTGAGCCCCATGCCCCCAAAAAACAAAGGATACGGCGGTCTGATCTGCATCTTCCCCGTAATATAGGTTTTTTTAAAGGATGACAGATCATTTTCTTCAAGCGCCTGCATGGGCTCTTCTTCGGTATAAAAACAAAACCCATTTTTGTCATAAAACGCCCACAGGGCTTTTCCACCTCGTGTAAACTGGGAAGCAAAACGGGTTTTTTTCACAAATGCATGCGAAAGCGGCTTGAGCGAGCGTTGCTGGAATTTATGCCAAAACAAACTGCTGCTGGGTTTAACGCGTAAAAAATTTAGAATACCGCTGTCATGCGTTACCAGCGTAAGGCTGCGCAAAAAAGGCGTGGCTTTCAGCATGCTGACACAAACCGTTGCCACAACGGGTGAGCGTTGCATGCTGCCTTTATCTTGCAGGCGCGCAAGGGCTTGCAAACTTTTACCCACATAATGCACACCGCTTAACTTGCCGCGAATGTTTTGAGCCGCCGACTTTAAAAGCGCCGATCGCTTTTCATAACTGATCAGTGAAAAGTCTTCTAGAAATGTGTTGCTCATGTAGCCGATTAAAAATACAACACACAGCGTGGTCAGGGCCACAAAGGTGATCACAAGGCTGCTGTCAACGCGCCTTAAAAACAACACAAAAGGCGTGCTTTGAAAACGGTGAAAAAGAGTGTGCAAAGAAGGCATCAGCCCATGACAGACATTTTGACGATCACGCCCATCATAAAGCGAAAAACTTAAACGCTGCTTTCGCGCTTAAGCTTTTTGCAACCGCTGTAAAATACTGTTTGCAATGGCTTTTGGTTCAAGGCCTAAGGCATGCATCACCGCATCGCCCTTACCCGAGGCACCAAACCTGTTGATGCCAAAATGCAACGCGCCTTTTCCTAAGTAAGCCGCCCAAGGTCGCGTCACGCCCGCCTCAAGCGACACCTGCAAAGGTAACGTGCCTGCTTCCCCTTCAGCCTCTCCTTGATACAGTGTGCGACGGTATAAGGATGACTGCTGTGCCAAAAGCTCAAGACACGGCACCGACACAAGACGTGCTCCCACCCCTTGTGCTTCAAGCGCTTGCTGCACCAACAAAGCCAAACTCACTTCAGACCCCGTGGCCCACAACGTCACTTGATACGGACCTAAAGCATCTTTTAAAACATAGCCGCCCTTAAGACAGGCATCTTGCAACTGCCCTTTTGGATCTGCGATGGCGCGCACGGGCGCCACCTTTTGCCGCGACAAAATCAGCGCGCTTGGTCCATCACGCTTTAAAAGCGCTGCTTTCAGACACTCTTGCACCTCACACGCATCGGCCGGTCTGAAAAGCGACAGATTGGGAATATCGCGCAAGCCCCACAAATGCTCGATGGGCTGGTGCGTGGGACCATCTTCACCAAGCCCCACAGAATCATGGGTAAAGATGTAAAGAGTGGGAATTTTCATCAACGCTGCAAGGCGAATGGCCGGACGCATATAGTCAGAAAACGCTAAAAAGGTGCCGCCATAAGGCACCAGGCCGCCATGCAGCACCATGCCGTTAAGCGCGGCCCCCATCAAGTGCTCACGCACACCGAAATGGATATAATCCCCCACATAATCAGGCGCCGCCACCGCCTTCATGGCTTTGGTTTTTGTGTTGTTAGACGGCGTTAGATCAGCCGAGCCACCCACAAGCCCTGGCAAAGCTTTTTGAAGTGCCTCAAGCGCTTTACCAAACGAAACACGCGTCGCCTCACTGGGTGGTGCCTCATCTGCCTTTGGTGCAGCAAAAACGGCCTTGCAGGCTTGGTCAAATGCTGATGTCCAATTTTTGGGATGCTGATTTTGAAGGCGTTCTAAAAAGGACTGGGTTGTTGAAGGGTCGCTTTGAAGCTTTTTATCACAGGCCTTTTGCCAGGCCGCCTCACGCTTTTGGCCTCGCTGTGCCACCGCCTTTTGCCACAGATCCCTGACATCACTTTTGACCTCAAAGAGGGCGGCATCCTTGTAACCAAAGGTGGCGCGCGCAGCACGTGCCTCGTCGCCGCCCAAGGGTGCCCCATGCACCGCAGCTGTGCCTTGCTTGGTGGGCGCCCCATACCCAATGGTGGTTTCACACCTGATAAACGACGGCCGCCTTGTGTCCGCGCGTGCGGCTTGCAAGGCTTGCCGAATGGCGTCCATATCGTGCCCATCACACGTTAGCACTTGCCAGCCCATACCCTCAAAACGTTTGGCATGGTCATCAGATGTTGCCAAAGAGGTGGGGCCATCAATACTAATTTTGTTATCGTCAAAAAGCACCACAAGGCGCGCAAGCTTCATGTGCCCTGCAAACGAAGCGGCTTCAGACGACAAGCCTTCCATCAAGCAACCATCACCAGCCACAACATAGGTAAAGTGATCCATCAAGTCTGCGCCGGCTTCTGCGCGCAACATCGCCTCGGAAAGCGCCATGCCCACCGCATGCGCAAAGCCTTGTGCCAAGGGCCCTGTTGTGACATCAACGCCAGGTGTTTCGCCATATTCGGGATGTCCGGGCGTTTGGCTGCCCAGCACGCGAAACTGCTTAAGCTGCGCCAGCGGCAAACCAAAGCCACCAAGGTGCAAAAGCGCATACAGCAACATCGAGCCGTGGCCTGCCGACAACACAAAACGATCACGGTTAGGCCACGCAGGATTGGTGGGCGATACATTTAAAAACTCGGCCCATAAAACCGTGGCCACATCGGCCATGCCCAGTGGAAGCCCCGGATGCCCCGACTTTGCCGCCTCAATGGCATCAACACTTAACAGCCTTAGGGCATGGGCCATGCTTTTAAGATCGGCTATCTTTAAACAAGACATGCCTTCCCCCTGCCCTTGATGCGCTGCCTGTTTATGTTGTGATGCCGTGGCATGACCTTGGGTCATTGAGAAAATCCTTTAGAAAAATGCTTTTTCTCAAGATGGCATTCATTTGACTTGGGCACAAGCGAATTTAGGAAGACCAAGTAGCTTTTTTAACGGGTTTTCAAGCGTCTTTGTTTTTTGTATCAGACGCCGTAGACTGATGCCATGACGTTAACTGCAGCACAAAAGCAAGCCATCTCGCCCCAAAACAGTGTTTGGGTTGAAGCCTCGGCCGGATCGGGCAAAACCAAGGTTTTGATTGACAGGCTGCTGGCCCTTTTGTGTGACGGCACCCCGCCCGAGCGTCTTTTGTGCGTCACTTTTACCAAAGCTGCCGCTGCCGAAATGCGCCAACGCCTGATGCAACGGCTTTCGTTGTGGTCACACCTTGCGCCCGCAGAATTGGGTGAGGCGATTGCATCGTTGGGCCTTCAAGCTACGCAAAACAGATTGCAGCGTGCCCGCACCCTTTTTGATGAAGTTTTGGCGCTTTCGAAGGGGCTGCGCATTCAAACACTGCACAGCTTTGCCGAATCGCTTCTGAAAAGCTTTCCGCTGGAAGCCGGCGTTCTGCCCACCTTTGATGTAATGGATGAGGCCGCTGCCAAACAGCTGTTGCAAACAACGCTGTCAAGCCATTTGCAAAACGCCTTGCATAACCCGCAGCGCGACCCTTTGTGGCCGGCCATTGAATTGCTTTCACAAAAGCTTTCTGAAAGTGCGTTTGAGGATTGTTTTCACGAGATTCTGTCAAAGCGCAGCTCATTTACCCTTGACCGTTTGGGCGACACCACCACCTTAAAAGCCTTGGCAAGCACCCTTGATCTGTCAGTTGAGGAAACAAAAGACGCCTTCCAGGCCTTTGCTGACAAGCTGTTGGCCCAGTTGATCACCAGCCTGCCAATGGCAGGCTTACGCGCGGCTTCAACCCTTTTAAACACACAAGATAAAGAGGCGCTGCGGCAAAAAGGCTCCGCGATCAAAGGCTTTTGCAACGCGCCAGATCTTTTAACCTTTCAGGCCTTTGTACCCCTTTGGCTAACAGACAAAGGCACACCGCGCAAAACCATCTTTGCAAAAGAGGTGATCAAACAGCTGAACGCCGCTGTCTGTTTTACGCAAGATGCCGGCGAGGCGCTGCCTTTGGTGCAGGACAGGGTGTGGCACGCTGCGCAAAAACTTAAAATCAAGACGGCTTTTGATACCTCGCAGGCTTTGCAAACCTTGGGCCGTGCGTTTTTAAAGGATTATCAAAAAAGAAAGCGCCAAAAAGGCGTTTTAGATTATGACGATTTGCTGCAGCATGCCTGCCACCTGCTAAAACATGATGATGGCTGGGTTTTGTACAAGCTGGGGCATGGCCTTGATCATATTTTGATTGACGAGGCGCAAGACACGTCGGCTTTGGGCTGGCAGCTGATTGAGGGGTTGATGGATGTTTTTTTCACCGGGGATGACAGCCAAAAAACCTTGTTTGTGGTTGGCGACCCCAAACAGTCGATTTACAGCTTTCAAGGCGCCGACCCTACCCTTTTTTATACCATGCGCGACACATTTGAGCGGCGCATCAAACAAATGGGCTGGCCCTTTAAAAAGCTGTCGCTGACTGTCTCGTTTCGGGCAGCGCCCGTTGTACTGCAAGCCGTTGATGCGATTTTTGCCCAACCTTTGGCCCGCAAAGGCCTTGGCGAACAAACCGTTGTGCACAAGGCCCATAAAAACATTGCCGGCTCGATCACGCTGTGGCCTTTGGTGCAAGAACAAGCCGAGGCACAGGCCAACGCGCATGATCCTGCGGCATCAGACAGCCCACCGGACCCCTTAGATGTCTTGCAAAAACAAAAAGCTTTTTTTTCAGGCCAGGCGCAGCTTGCCTTCAAAATAGCTCTTTATATTAAAGAGAGCCTTGAAAAACCTTTGTGGCTGAATGCCCAAGCGCGCCCCCTTGCTGCCGGTGACATCATGATTTTGCTGCGCAAACGCGGCCCCTTTATGCCCCTTTTGGTGCGCTTTTTAAAAGATTTTGACCTGCCCGTGATGGGCCAAGATCGACTGGTTTTGACCCAAGCTTTGGTGATCCAAGACATGCTAGCTCTTTTAAAGTGCTGCATCACGTTAGAAGACGACCTGACGTTGGCCACCGTTTTAAAAGGCCCCTTGATTGGGCTTTCAGAGGACCACTTAATGCAGCTGGCTTTAAGGCGCCTGAAGCATGCGCATTGTTCGCTTTGGACGCAACTCAAAGCCGAAACCGAGGAACCTTTTGCAAAGGCCGCCTTGTGTTTAACGCGCTTGCAAGATCTGGCGCGCACACAAACCGTCTTTGACTTTTATGCCCATGTTTTATGGCGCGAAGGTGGTTTGAGAAAATGTGCGGCACGCCTTGGCGGCGATGTCTATGACCTGCTGGATGCGTTTTTGGCGCAGGCACTTGTGTTCTCAAGCACCGACTATAAAGAGCCCAACGCCTTTTTGGCCTTTTTTGAACAAACCGATCTTGTCATCAAGCGTGACATCGCAGCCCACAGCGCGCAAGGCATTCAAATTTTAACGGTTCACGGCGCCAAAGGTCTTGAGGCTCCCCTTGTGATTTTGCCCGACGCTGCCCAAAACCGTCGCCCCAACGCCACCTGCCTGTGGATGCCCCTTTATTACACCTCAAAGCACGCAACGCACAAAACCCCTTTTGCGTGGGTTCCCCTTTTGGCACAACCCGGAACGCAGGCACTTGAGGGCATTTTAGAGCAAGCCAAAAATTTAGAAGATGACGAGTATAACCGTCTTTTGTATGTGGCGCTAACGCGCGCTGTTGAGCATTTGGTGATTGCCGGCCACAGCAGCCAAAAAGTGACTGAAACCACCTGGTATGAAAAAACGCGCCATGGCCTGTTGGCGCTTGACGCCACCGAAAAAACAGAAAACGCCGCGCCAGAAGAAAGCAGCCTCACACTTTGTCTGAGATCCCGACCTCAAGACACACCGCAAGCCGCAGAATCGGCAGAACCACCGGCATCTACCTTGGCCACACCAGCACCGCCGCCCTTGCCTTTGTGGGCCACAACACCTTTGCCGCAAGAAGACGCAGCGCCTTTGGTGCTGACCCCCTCGGGCGTGGCTGCGCAAACAGCGGGCGACCCCACACCCCGCACTGGCCGCGCACACGTCGGCGCCGAGGAGGCAAAATTAAGAGGCACCTTGATTCACGCCTTGTTAGAGCAGCTTTCCCCCAAACCGCCCACAACGTGGGAAGCTGCAAAGCAACTGGTGGCAACGATGCATGCGGTGACACCAGATCAGATGCCGCTTTTAGAAGAGGCGTTTTTAGAATGCATCGCCCTTTTAACCGACCCTGCGTTTGCATTTTTAAAAAGCCCCCATGCCCTGCGTGAGCTTCCCTTTTGCACACAAGGCCAGACCAACGCCTTTTTAAAGGGCAACGCGGTGGCCGCAAACCCACCAAAAGCGCTTTTAAAAGGGCGTATTGACTTTGTGCTACCCAAAGAAGATGTCGTTTGGGTTTTGGATTTTAAAACAGACCGCACGCCGCCAAGTGCGCTGCCCCGTGCCTATCAAGCGCAGCTTTCACTGTATGAAAAAGCGTTGCAACCGCTGTTTGCGCTTCCCCTCAGATTGGGTGTGTTGTGGACAAAAACCAAGAAATTGACCTGGCAGCCGCCCTGTGTGCAAAAGATCGCCAAAGAAAGTAGGCGTTAAATACAAAACAAGACTTGCAGAGTTAGCGTTTGCAACGTAGGATGAAGAGGAAAGCTGAAAGCGTGATCTTAAGGCTTTGACAAGTTTAATGTGAAGTGCCAAGAGAGTTATGACAAAGCGCCTATCTTCTAAATACAAGATCAACCGCCGTTATGGTGTTAATTTGTGGGGACGTGAAAAAAGCCCCGTGAATTTGCGCAACACAAAGCCCGGCCAACATGGACCGCAGGGAAAAGGTGGTGCCGGTGCAAAGCAATCTCCCTACGGCTTACAGCTGGCAGCTAAACAAAAGCTGCGTGGCTATTATGGCACGATTCGTGAGCGTCAGTTTCGTCGCTTTTACAAAGAAGCCTCACGCGTGAAAGGCGACACAGGTCAAAACTTTATTGGTCTTTTAGAGCGCCGCCTGGACGCGGTGGTTTATCACATGAAGTTTGTGCCCACCATTTTTTCGGCACGTCAGTTTGTGAATCACGGCCATGTGCTGGTAAACGGCAAGCGCGTCAATGTGCCATCGTACCTTGTGAAAGAAGGCGATCGCATTGAGGTGCGCAAGACATCGAAACAAATGCCGTTGGTCATTGAAGCTGCAGCCTCGAAAGAGCGTGATGTGCCTGACTATTTGCAAGTTGATCACAAAAAGCTTGAAGGTGCGTTTTTGCGCACGCCCGCTTTTGAAGAGGTGCCCTATCCTGCACAAATGGAACCACAGCTGGTGATCGAGTGGTACTCGCGCCGCATCTAAGGCACAGACACCTCAAACAAAAACGCCTTATTGCATCCATCATCGAACACTATAAAGCTGGTTCGTGAGTCGTGAAGACTTTATGGCCCTTTGGTCGTCATTGTGGACGGCCAAAGCCCCCCATCGTCATCGCGAAGGCGCAGCCTGCGGCGATCCACAAACAAAGCAATTGAGTTGGCTAAGGCACACGATGGATTGCCGCGTCGGAACTAAAGTTTCTCCTCGCAATGACAGTTTTAGGGCATGCCCCCAACGCAAACAGGCAATAATCTTAATGATACGCCCCTTCACCACCTGCCAGCTGTGCACGAAGACGGTTTATCTCGGCACGGCCCTGCGCTTTTAAACGCTCCACTGAACGCATGCAATCCTTATGCATCTTTTCCCAGTTCGCAACCTCTGCATGACACATCTTAAGGGTGTCTTTCAGTTCTGCGACCCGCTTTTTTAAAAGGGCTATTTCTTCATTTTTGCGTATAACCTCGACACTTAGGCTGTACAGCACTTAGTGTGCTGACACCTTGCAACAAAACCACAAGTGCTAACATGGCTTCTTTCATGATACCATCTCCTACAAAACACCGATACATGTCTTTATTTTGCAAAAAAAAACAAAAAAGCGTTAAATCAATACATTTTATGCTTTTTTTTGCATTCAAAACATGCCTTTGCGATGGTGGCCAAAGCATCACTTAGAAGGCTTTAGCCTGCGGCGATCCACAAACAAAGCAATTGAGTTGGCTAAGGCACACAATGGATTGCCGCGTCGGAATCAATTCTCACACGCGTGCCCTTTTGCCAAAAGCCTTACGTAGTTTTTCGCACATCTCTTCTGAAAAACCCCTGGAGCAAGTAAGATGCAACGAAGAAAGCTCTTGCGCCCATCGCAAGAACAGCTCGCCCTGTTCATCTGTTAAAGACCCACTGGAAAGATAAAACTTCTCAAGCGTTTGCATTGAGAGAATCGCTTGAAAAAACGCCTCATCAACATGCGTGTAGCACGCAAGCGCCAACACACACAAAGGCGCACCCTGTAAAGGCGTCAGATCTTTAAGGTTGTGCTCACCCTCTAATCGGAATGTTTGCAGCGTGCCGAAAGGCAACAATGCAAATTTGACATCATCAATCTGACTATCCCTTAGCTGCAAAGTGACCAAAGGCAAAGTGCCTAGAGAGCGCACAAAACCTTTAGTGACAACACCACGGTAGTTAAAATCTGTGATCTGAGGGTTGTTTTGCACAATGCGCTCAAACAGCTTTTCCTCTATAGGCGTGCCATCATGCAAGTCCACATGCAACTCACGAAGGTTGTTCAGTTTCGCCAGTACAGCCAAGCGGTCTGTTTGGTTTGGATGCTGGCCTGTCGTGTCAAACGACATATGATCAAGAGCAAGTTCCCGAAGACAAGAGTGGCGCTGTATGTTGCGAGTTGACATTAAAGTAACGCGATACGTCATAAGAGATTCAAGCTTTTGAGGGCAAGGCAACAGAGGTAGCTCGACTGAGTAAACAGAAGTCATCGTTAGAGAGCGCACATTCACAAAGGGCTTCATCAACATGGTTGTGTTATCTGGTAACACAAGGGGGCATTGCGTATTACCCTCTATGAACAAATTAACTGTACGTGCGGCGTGTTTTAAAAGCTTCTCTTTTGCCTCGGCGTCCTCGGGCTTTGTTGATTGAAGCGTTCTTAAAGCTTGCAAATCTAACATAAGTGGTTCAGGACGGGACATCAGCACCTTGCGCGGTGCCGCTTTGGCCACAGCAGGCGTTTTAGTTTGCAACGCGCTGGAGTTTGCCGCTGCTGCCACAAACTTGGTGTTTTCTTGCGTTTGGCCCTCTTCGCCATGAGGCGCCCAAAGAGGCATACTGCCAAGACACAATAGAAAAAACGTGCAAAGTGTAATCTGTTTCATGCGCATGTAAGAAATATTTAGACAATATCAAATATATACTTAGTATTTAATTCTGTTTTGTCAATATTTTATGGCAAGATCTAGTATTTGTATGTGGATCGCCGCAGGCTGCACCTTCGCGATGACGAGCAAAGTGACGCGGCATGCCCCAAAACCGTCATTGCGAGGAGCCCTTTTGGGCGACGTGGCAATCCAGTGTGCTTTGGCTGTTTAAGTTCCTGGCAAGTGGGTCGCCGCAGGCTGCGCCTTCTCGATGACGTTCTTATTTGTCATTGCGAGGAGCCCTTTTGGGCGACGCGGCAATCCATCTGTGCTATGGCCTTTTAAGTTTCTGGCCAGTGGATCGCCACAGGTGCTGCGCACCTTCGCGATGACGAGGTAATTTGCTAAACTTGCGGATGGTGGAGAATGCCTTGCGCGCGCCCATAAAAGGCAACCTCAAGGAAAGCCCTAAAGAAATGCTGCAAAAGCAGCAAGCTGCACAATAACGCAAAAAAGCCAGCGGTTAGTCGCACATGACGAAGGAATAAGCTTACAGCCTGTATCATGGCGATTCAAAACCACCGGCGCAGGCATGCAGCGAAGTTGGTTAACAGCCTAAAAAGGCCTTGGGGGCTTCATACCACCTGGCAAGGGTGGTTGGCCGCCGCCTTGTGACATGGCTGCCATCATCTCTTGCGACATCATTTTCTTGCCAAGGCCCTTTTTGTTCAGCTTGCCCATGCGTTTGAGCATTTTGCCCATCTGCGCAAACTCTTTTAAAAGGCGGTTCACCGCCGGCACATCGGTACCACTGCCAAGGGCAATGCGGCGCTTGCGCGAGGCATTCAGAAGCTTGGGCCACAGGCGCTCGCGCGGCGTCATCGATCGAATAATCGCCAGCTTTTGCGTTAACGCCTTTTTGGCTTGCGCATCATCAAGCTGCGGCATCTTTGACAGCATGCCACCCATGCCGGGAATAAAACCAAGCAGTTTTTCAAAGCTGCCAAGGCGCCCCATTTGCGACAGCTGCTTTTCCATATCGCTGAGGGTGAACAAGCCCTTTTGCATCCGCTGGGCCGTTTGTTCAAGCTCTTTTTTATCAAGATGCTGCTCGACCTCTTCAACCAAGCCAAGGACGTCACCCATATCAAGAATGCGTTTGGCATGCCTTTCGGGATCAAAAGCTTCAAGATCTTTGATATGCTCGCCCACGCCCAAAAACTTAAGCGGTGTGCCTGTTGCCTTGGTGATCGACAACGCCGCACCGCCGCGCGCATCCCCATCAAGACGGGTAAGGGCCGAGCCCGTTATGCCTAAGCGCGCGTGAAAGGCCTCGGCCACATGCAACGCCTCTTGCCCCATCATGGCATCGCCCACAAAAAGAATTTCGGTGGGGTTCAGCTGCGCTTTCAGCATCTCAAGCTCTTGCATCAGCGCATCGTCAATCTGCAAACGCCCTGCTGTGTCCACCAACAACACGTCCGCACCATCGGTTTGCGCCTCGGCCAGCGCCGCTTTTGCAATCTGCTTTGGTTTTTGATCTTGAATAGGTAGGCTGTAAACATCGGCCTGCGTGGCCAATTGCGCCAGCTGCTCACGCGCGGCGGGCCTGTAAACATCTACCGACGCCACATGCACTTTTTTGTTTTTCGTCTTTTTAAGATAGTGCGCAAGCTTACCTGTTAACGTGGTTTTACCACTGCCCTGCAAACCCACAACCAGCACCACCACCGGTGCGCGCGCAGCCAAATTGATGTCATGCGCGCCCTCTGATGCTTGCAGCAACTTGACCAGCTCGTCATAAACAATTTTGACCACCATTTGCGAGGCCGACAAGCTTTCGGTCACCTTTTGGCCAAGGGCTTCTTTTTTGATGTTCTCTAAAAAGGGCTTGATGACCGCAAGCGCCACATCGGCCTCTAAAAGGGCAATGCGGATTTCGCGCAAGGCGGCATCAAGATCGGCCTCTTTTAAAACCCCTTTGCCCTTAAGGTTTTGAAAAATATCTGACAGACGGCCTTTGAGGTTTTGAAACATCGCTTGTTGTGCTGGTGAAACCTAATCCCCTATTTTAACCAAGGCGCCGGCAGATGTATAGTCTTACGAACTGGTAGCGTTTAGATTATTTTTTTGACTTCTCTGAGTCTGAGTCCGAACCTGATGACGTTTTTGACTTGTGTGACGATGACGAATCTTTTGGATCAACATCTTTCACAGTGATTTTACCATCTTTGTTACAAACTTTTTTGTCCTTACCATTTTTCTTCACACGCCTGCACTTGCCCTCTTCAAGATACTTAGCATCTGGATTTTTATCAGCTTCCGCTTTGGCAGAACAGTACATTTTTTTTGTAAATGGTTTTTCACAGTTGGCCGAAAGCTGGGATGACAAAGCCGTTGCCGAAACACCCACACATAAAAGTTTACAAAGCATCTTCATAGAACACTCCTTTGCACAAAAGAAACAATCTGTTAACAAAAGTTAAGCAATAAGGGTGCCAGAGATGCTTCAAGCGTATCCTTCGTACAAGGCCTCTCAAGCCATCTGAGCTGACTGATCAGCGTTTTACCCATTATTTGTTGATCGAACTCTGTTTAATAGATTGATTTTGCTTAAAAATTTTCTAAACTTACGAATGGTGGAGAATGCCTTTCGCGCAAGCGAAGAAAAAAAAGATAAAAACAACCACCACGCGCTACGTCTTCGCGATGACGACTAGATTGTCATTGCGAGGAGAAACGTATGTTTCGACGCGGCAATCCAGTGTGCTTTAGCCGCTTAATTTTCTGGCAAGTGGGTCGCCACAGGCTGCGCCTTCGCGATGATAAAGACATTTATTTATTTAATTGTAGCTAAAAATTTGCCAAACTCACGAACGGTGGAGAATGCCTTTCGTACACCAAAAGAAAAGTGAAGTAAAAAAGCAAAGTAAACACCTGAACGAAAAAAACGCAACCGGGCGCCACGAGTGAGCGCTTTCGCAACAATGTCAGGGCATGTTAGCAATCAACAAACACTGTACCTAAGTAATCACAAACACAGCGTCTGGGTAATCTTTATGAGGCGATCACTGTTGAGATGTCGGGCGCGTCAACGCGCTTCATGCCCACAACGTGATAGCCAGCGTCAACATGGTGAATTTCACCCGTCACGCCGCTTGCCAAGTCAGACAGCAAATAAAGACCCGCGCCACCCACATCTTGCAACGTGATGTTGCGCTTTAGGGGGGCATTCAAGCGGTTCCACTGCAAGATATAGTGAAAATCACCAATGCCCGAGGCCGCCAAGGTTTTGATCGGCCCTGCCGATAAACCATTCACACGAATATTATCACCACCCAAATCGGCGGCAAGATAGCGCACACTGGCCTCAAGCGCGGCTTTGGCCACACCCATGACATTATAGTGAGGCATTACGCGTTGCGCGCCGTGATAGCTAAGCGTTAAAAGGCTGCCACCCTTTTTCATTAAAGGGCGTGCATGGCGCGCCACCGAGGTAAACGAATAGCACGAAACATTCATGGTGTTTGCAAAGTTTGCGTACGTGGTGTCAACATAGGCGCCTTTGAGCTCATTTTTGTCAGAAAAGGCAATGGCGTGAATGACAAAGTCAAGACTGTCCCACGTTTGAGACAAACTCTCAAACAAACCGGCCACCTCTTCCTCCTTCGAGGCATCACAGGGAAGCACCAGATCGCTGCCTATCTTGCCTGCCAAGGGACGTACACGCTTTTCAAAAAGCGGATTGGGATAACTAAAAGCAAGCTCGGCACCGTGTGCGGCCAGCATCTCTGAAATGCCCCAGGCAATAGACGACGTGTTCGCCACCCCCATGACAAGACCACGTTTTCCTTCCATCAGTTTCTGCGGTGTGCTCATGCTTTTAAACTCTTTTGTTTCCTTTGGTTTCACCCTATTCTTTAAAAATCTAACAAGAAATCAAAAAAAACAAAAGAGGGCATCAACTTGGTCACCCCCGTTTTTAACACAGCACATATTATCTTGGGCCCCACAGCCAGCGGCAAATCAGAAGCGGCCCTGCATTTGGCAAAGCATGCCAACGGGGTGATCATTTGCGCCGACGCGATCCAGCTTTTTAAAGGCCTGCCTTTGCTGATGGCACAACCCTCAAAAAACGACTACAGCCTTGCCCCGCATCAGCTTTATGGCTTTTTTGAGCCTAACGCCCCTTTGTGCTCGGCTGCGGTTTTTCGCAAATTGGCACTGCAAGCCATACAAGATGCGCAGCGACAAAACATGACACCCCTTTTAGTGGGCGGCACAGGTTTTTATATCAAATCACTTTTGCATGGCCTGTCCGACATTCCCAGCGTGCCAGACGCCCTGATGCAGCAACTCATGCGGGATGAAACAAGCGCTTTGTATGCACACTTACACGAAAAAGACCTCACCTCTGCCAAACGCCTGAATCCCTTTGATCGCCAACGTGTGATGCGTGCCCTGTCGGTGATTTTGGCCACTGGCAAACCGTTATCTTATTGGCAGCAGAAAAAACGCGCCAAACCCACAGCGAACTTGACCTTTAAAACTACAGTCATTAATCCACCGCCAGACGTTTTGAAAGTGCGTATTGAAAAACGGTGTGATCTTATGTTTGCGCAAGGCTTGATGGACGAGATCGCCCGCTTTCGTGATCACTTTTTGCAGCGCTTACCACCCAACAAGGCCCCCGCACTGATCCACGATAAACACGCACAACAAATGAAAACATCAGCCATACGCACGCTTCTTGAAACGCAGCTAGGTTACAGCACACACTGGCCCGCCGCAACGCGCGCCCTTGGATTTTATGAGCTTTTGTTAGCACTTGAGGGTTTAATCTCGATCAAAGCAGCCCAAGCGCTTGTACTGCAGCGCACGCTGCAATATGCCAAACGCCAACGCACCTGGATTCGACATCAGGTGACCGCTGATCACACATTTGACTCTATAGATATATTGAAACAACAAAATTTGACTAATATAATATAAAAAAATTTTTTTCAGATATAAAAATATCTTTTAGCAAGCAAAAACATCTTAAACAATACACAATCTTTGATAAATAGAATAACGGCTAACAAAAAAACTAATCATTAGAAGCCGTTATGAATATTTTTAACATACAAAAAGTGCGGCATCATACAAATTTTTTTTGCGCAGCTTTTTGGTTTTGTCAACACTGCTTAGGCGCCCTCTCTCTTTGTGCCATGAATGTTGAAACGTATAACACCATGGCGAACGCCACAACGGCCACAGAATCAAAAGCAATGGGCGAAGCCAAGGCCTTTGATGGCTACACCTCTTTACCCGCTTACATGGAAAGCGATGAATCACTTTATATCGATCGCGTTGAGGTCGGCGCCGCCTCTCTTGATACCGCCATCACAGACACCGCCAATCTGCTGGGTGACACAGGCAAGCTTGACCTTTTTGGCAGAACAACAGATGCCACAGCACAGATTGATGCCGCCGCCACAGACCTTAAAACCGCTTTAGAGGCCGAATGCACACACATCGGTGGCAGCACAACCGTTTTAAAAAGCGGGCTGCAAACACAAATTACGCGTATCGAGGCCGGACAGGCCGTGCTAAGTGACGCCATTCAAACCGTCGAAACCCTTTTAACACATTATACCGGTGATGATCTGAAAACACTTGTCACAGCAGCCTTGGCCGATACAGGCGGCGTGGATGAAACAGCCTATGCCGACCGCGTTGAGGTCGGCGCCGCCTCTCTTGATACCGCCATCACAGACACCGCCAATCTGCTGGGTGACACAGGCAAGCTTGACCTTTTTGGCAGAACAACAGATGCCACAGCACAGATTGATGCCGCCGCCACAGACCTTAAAACCGCTTTAGAGGCCGAATGCACACACATCGGTGGCAGCACAACCGTTTTAAAAAGCGGGCTGCAAACACAAATTACGCGTATCGAGGCCGGACAGGCCGTGCTAAGTGACGCCATTCAAACCGTCGAAACCCTTTTAACACATTATACCGGTGATGATCTGAAAACACTTGTCACAGCAGCCTTGGCCGATACAGGCGGCGTGGATGAAACAGCCTATGCCGACCGCGTTGAGGTCGGCGCCGCCTCTCTTGATACCGCCATCACAGACACCGCCAATCTGCTGGGTGACACAGGCAAGCTTGACCTTTTTGGCAGAACAACAGATGCCACAGCACAGATTGATGCCGCCGCCACAGACCTTAAAACCGCTTTAGAGGCCGAATGCACACACATCGGTGGCAGCACAACCGTTTTAAAAAGCGGGCTGCAAACACAAATTACGCGTATCGAGGCCGGACAGGCCGTGCTAAGTGACGCCATTCAAACCGTCGAAACCCTTTTAACACATTATACCGGTGATGATCTGAAAACACTTGTCACAGCAGCCTTGGCCGATACAGGCGGCGTGGATGAAACAGCCTATGCCGACCGCGTTGAGGTCGGCGCCGCCTCTCTTGATACCGCCATCACAGACACCGCCAATCTGCTGGGTGACACAGGCAAGCTTGACCTTTTTGGCAGAACAACAGATGCCACAGCACAGATTGATGCCGCCGCCACAGATCTTAAAACCGCTTTAGAGGCCGAATGCACACACATCGGTGGCAGCACAACCGTTTTAAAAAGCGGGCTGCAAACACAAATTACGCGTATCGAGGCCGGACAGGCCGTGCTAAGTGACGCCATTCAAACCGTCGAAACCCTTTTAACACATTATACCGGTGATGATCTGAAAACACTTGTCACAGCAGCCTTGGCCGATACAGGCGGCGTGGATGAAACAGCCTATGCCGACCGCGTTGAGGTCGGCGCCGCCTCTCTTGATACCGCCATCACAGACACCGCCAATCTGCTGGGTGACACAGGCAAGCTTGACCTTTTTGGCAGAACAACAGATGCTGCCGTTTTGGTGAATGCCTCACAGGCTACGCTTAAAGCTGGCATTGACGAGGTGATGAGCATGCTAAACGGGTTTACAGGAGATGATATTAAAACACGCGTTCAATCGCTTTTGAATGCAACACCAGGCGACATCGCACAGTGGGAAATCAATCAGGTACAGAGCAATGCAGCAAGCCACCAGGACGCAGTCGATGCGGTCATAAAAGTCTTAGGCGACCCCCCCGGCACACAATATATCATTTATGACAAAGCAGCCAAAATCCTAGAAGTCACCGGTGGACAGAATATTTGGGATGGTGTGAAGACGCAATCGTTTTAAAATGAAGCCCTTCTTTTTTGTAAGCCTGTTTCTTTTTTGCGTTATCCAAAAGCTGGAAGCACCAAACTGTTGCTGCACCACCACGTGCTGCCCTGCACCGTGCACATGTTGCACGCATCATCCAGGCTGTGGTCAAACAGCGTCAGGTGCGCAGCCTGCCACAGATGGCGCCATCTGTGGTTTATCAGATCACACCTGCCAGCACGCCATGACAAGTGACACGCCACAGGCAGAAATCGCACCACCACCAAAGAAGCCAGTGGCGACCCAGGAACTTCCCACACAAAAAACAACGCCCCAAGGTGACAACACAACACGCACACCGGATCAGGCAGCTGCACAAAAGACAACCCCAAAGACAGGCTCTGCAGAAAAGGCATCCTTGACAGCAGGATCCACAGAAAAGAAAGCAGCTCCCAAGGTCGCCTTTACCAAGACATCACAGAAACCTGCACCTAATCGCTTGTTTGTTCATCAGCCCAGCAGTCAGAAAAAGCCCCATACATCATGGTTTAACAGAATACCTAAAAGGCGGGGATTAACACTGCATTTGGGTGCGGGCTTAGGCGCGGCTTTTGGCGTTCATGAGGTCAGCAACTCTTATACAGCAGCGGGACGTTCAGCACAGGATCAGCGGTCTATCTCGGGCAAAAGCTATCGTTTAGCTGCCATTGCAGAGGGACGCATTTGGCTTCAAACCTATTACCTGTTCTTCAAAACAAAGCTTGCCTACCAAGGCCTTGAAAGCGGTTATAGAGAAACTCTTGTACGCTTTTCAGACCATCGCTTTTCGGCCAAAAACACCCTTGCCATTCATTTATTGCCAGGCGTTGGCTTTGTGTTGGCACCAGACGTCAACGTCTTCCTTGCGTCAGGCATGGCTTGGGGGCACTGGACGGTCTCATCCAATAACGCTGTTGTGCGCAATCAACATGCGGAACAAAAATTTATGCAAAAGGGGTTTACCGCAGAAATAGGTCTTGAAAGCCGCTTTGAAAAACACAAAAGGTGGTTTTGGGGCGTGGATTTTGGTTATACGCACTACCAAAAATTGGTGTTAGACAATGCAACAACCATTGCCAAAATCACCACAAGACCTTCTGTTTTAACGATTTTGTTTTCATTGAAAAAAAGATTTGGCACGCTGAAATCACAGGCCTCTTAGGCACAGCGCACGCCCTTGTGCTGCAAAACAGGTAGGTAGAGATCGTCTTCTGGCGCGATGACAAGGCTTTCTTGCAAAGGGTTTGTGGGCGCATCTAAAAAGGTAATGCGCGGTATGTCTTGCACGCGGGCGAAAGGTGTTTGCTCGGCCCCTTCCCCAATCATTAAGACGGCGGCGGCGGCAATGCTGTCAACGACATTGGTTTGTGTATGCTCGAACGGCCTTTGATCAAGATCTTTTGTGTCGTTGTAACTATAAAGCGGCTCGAGTCCAGCCCACCCCAAGGCAATACCCACAACACCACGCCTTAGGGGTTGCGATTTGCTGTCCACAATCACAACGCCCACCTTTTGAAGTGCATACGTGGCTTTTAAAAAACGCCACAGGCTGGCAGCCGTTTGCATGCTATCTTGCGGCAACAAAATATAGTTATCACCCGCGTTTGAATCATCAATGCCAGCTGCTGGACACAAAATGCCATCCTTTAAGGTTAAACGCGGATGCTCGACGTTTGGGTTATAAAACACCCTATCGGCCTCACTTTGCACCAGGTCTTCTTTAAGGGCGTTTGCCCTTGGCACAAGACGCTTTTCGGCATAGCTGACTGCTTTAGCCGTGATCACGATGACATCTTTTTCTAAAAGAGGCGGTAGATATTCTTTTAAGACACCCTCAAGCGATTCACCCGAGGCAATTCTGTGCGTTTTAAAGACCGAAAGACGCATACACCCCCCTTGTTTTATTGAAGAGGTACAAGCCTATAGAAAATTTGCCTCCTCTTCAAGAGCGGTGCAGCGTCACAAGTTACCCACAGGCAACAGGGCATATCAGTGGTGCGCTAAGCTGCGCTTGCTTTGCTGGGTCAATAAAGGGGTGGCAGTTCGCCTTTGCCAATGTATAAACGAAGCCTTTCTGTGTATAATGCTCGGCATAGGCTGTCTGTGGCGCTTGTGAGCGCTTCAAAGAACGCACCTCTTTCCGGTTATTTTCTTCATGGCTGTAGTGATCAATAAACGTTTGCATCCGGTGTGGAATAAGTTGCGATGGCAACACGGTCACTTGCCCTACATGGCAGCTACTGGATAAAGGCTGACTCACCTGCGCAAGCAAATTGCTTATTTCGAGCAACGCATCAGGCGTATAATAAGACTTATAAAGTGCTTGCACGACATAAATCGCATTGACCCAATCAAGGGCTCCCACCATTGATACCGGATCATTTTCTTGAATAATTGTGTCAGTACGCGCTTTTAGCTTTTCGTCATACCACGCAGCACTGGGGGCATCAAATAGCTGAAAAGCACCAAATGTTGTGACACGCTCTACCTTAAAACCCTTGTGCTGCAGGTAATAGGCCGCCAATTGCGCAAGACCACCGCCAAGACTGTGTCCTGCAACAAGCCACTTAACCTCTTGAATGTCAAACTGATGCTCTTTAGATGCATCACAAAGAGCCTTTTGAAAGGATTCGTAAAGATCTTGAAAAAGGCTTAAGGCCCCCTGGTGACACCGCAAGCCGGTTATATGATCAACAGCCCACCATCCCGTTAAGTCTGTTACCACATCATCTGTTGTTGACGTGCCTTTAAACACAACATTGATTGATTTGTCATCCAACACCTTAATGAACCCCCCAACGGTGTTTTTACTTGAATAAAAAGTGTAGATCGTTTCATCGCTGGATGCCTTGGAATCACGCGCAAGAGAGTAACTTTGCTTGCACAGCTTTGCCTGACTGATAATGTGCGCAGGCTCTGGCAATGGCTCGATAGCCTTCACAACATTGAGAAAACAAAGAAAAACATAAACAACTGATAAACAACGAAAAAACATCACAAAGGCTCAATTTTTATTAAACTTAATTAAAATTTAATTTAAAAAGAATACCTGCAACAAAAATCGATTTTAATATTGTTTTAAGTAAAATTTTAAAAAGACAACCTTCGTGTCTGGCTGCATTGTCTATAAAAAAGTGTTGTGTCTGTCATTTTCTGTGAAACACATCAACAAAAGCTTGCCTCTTCAGAAAAAGGAGCGTACAAAGGGGGTGCTGGGAGGCGCGATTGGTTTTGATCTCTGAGGCCAACGATTCCTTCACGGGAGCTGTTCCTTACAAGGTCTGTGGACCTTTTAACACGGCGCCCACCTGCTGAGCGCAGGCCCCAGGAGGATCTCAAAGCGCAAACGCCCTTCTGGCACACTTGACCACGGCCTGGTGGCTGCCTTAAGGCGCGTTGTTACGCTTGCACACCGCTGTCTAGACTTTGCTGCTCTAAGAGCTCTGTCACATCTCTTACACTTTGTTCCTGGATGTACGAAGCCGCGTCTATCTGTTGCACAAGCTTGTAAACAACGCCTGTGATCTCTTGATGTCGCCATTGCTCTCTAAAGCCTGACTGCCTCAGCAGCCACTTAATAAACCCCGCATGACAGTTGAGTTGTTTTTCACCGAGTTGTGTTTGTAAGAGAAGCTGAGATGCACGGTACTCAAGAAACGTTGCGAAGGCACGCTTTACTCTTTGAAGGTTCTGTACAAAGCTCAAACGCGTGATCAGACGCTTTGTCTCATCTTCGCTAAGACGATGGAATACACACAAAATTGGCTCTGTGGCGCGCACCTTTGGATCGAAAATTTTGTCACACAAAAGTGGCTTGATATCACCCAAAAACTGGGGAGAGGCCGCGTGCGTTATAATGCTGTAACCTGTGTTCTCTGACTCAAAATCAAAGTGCGCACGCAAAGCACCCAACCATAAAACACATAATACAACCCCTAAAGACCACCCAAAAACACACAAACCTTTTTTTGACATAAACTGACTCTCTCCACTTTTTTTACCAAAATCAGATTTATGATTATGATAAAATTTAAATAAAACAACAGTCTATTTTTTTTTATTCAGACGCAACGCACCTTTTCTTCAGTCGCCTTAACACAACCTTGAAAGATAAGGACCTAGGCCTTAGGTTATGTAAAAGCTCTTGAAGGCTTTTAAAGAAGCTGGCATCATGGGGGGCGTGTTTAAGGCGTTTGCCTGCAAAAACGTTTGCATGTGGTGGGCAACGACTTTAGTCGGAGAGGTGGCCGAGTGGCTGAAGGCGACGGTTTGCTAAACCGTTATACGATCTTTTTTCGTATCGAGGGTTCGAATCCCTCTCTCTCCGCCAGATTTATACTTGATTTTTTGTAATCTTTATCCTGCAATCTTAAAGAAGTCGTTTATTTTTCTTAAAAGAAAGCAGCCGCTTATGTCTCGAGCACACACAAAGAAAGACTATCTGGTACTTGTCGCCTGGATCGGTGGCCTGATGGCTGTTGGTTCGGTTCTTGGTTTTGTGACCAAAGGCAGCGTGGAAACATGGTACCTAACCCTTAACCGATCGCCTTTGACACCGCCGGGCTTTGTGTTTGGCATCACGTGGAGCGTTTTGTATGCCATGATTGCGATAAGTGGTTGGTTGATCTGGCGCGCAAAACCCTTTGCGGGCTTGCCCACAATCAAAAAGCTTTATATCGCCCAACTAGTTTTAAACTGGAGCTGGACACCCTTGTTTTTTACCTGCCACCTCACTGGCGTTGCCTTGATTTGCTTGACTGCCATCTTGGCGCTTGTGGTGACACTGGTGATGAAAACTTATAAACCCCTGACCACCGCGTCGGGATTGTTGATCCCTTATGCGCTTTGGCTGTCGTTTGCAGGCTATCTTAACTTTTACATTTGGCAAGCCAACTAAACGCCCCCTCTTTAAAGATTTTTATAGGCTTGCAGCGCGTGATCACGCGAGGACGCAAGGTCGATGATGGGCTTTGGATAGGTGTCATCCAACACAACGCCTGCGGCCTTTAAAGCATCGGCAGGTGCTTTCCATGGCCTGCACAGGTAACGATCGGGCAGTTTTTGAAGCTGCGGCACAAAGGCTTTGACATAATGACCTTGTGGGTCAAACTTTTCTCCCTGACTGGTGGGATTAAAAATTCTGAAATAAGGGGCCGCATCAGCGCCACACCCAGCCACCCATTGCCAGCTGGCGCTGTTGTTAGCAAGATCGGCATCTAACAGGCAATCCCAAAACCAATCCCTTCCGTGATGCCAATGAATGTTCAGATTTTTTACCAAAAAAGAGGCCACCACCATGCGAACCCGGTTATGCATGTACCCTGTTTGCCACAGCTGACGCATGCCTGCATCAACCAGCGGATAGCCGGTTTGGCCCAGTTGCCAAGCTTTCAGCCATTTTGCGTTAGACTGCCAAGGAAAACGATCAAACCTTGGGTTAAAGTTCTCTTGATGCAAATCTTTAAAGTGGTGCAACAGATAGCACGAAAACTCACGCCACATGATTTCACTTAAAAAATGTTCTCTGTCGGCATCAACCGCCTGCGCTGCGCCAAAACTGTTGACCGCTTCCCACACTTGTGCTGGTGAGATCTCACCAAAATGCAAATGCGGCGACAAACGCGATGTATGGTGAGCCGATGGCACATCACGCCCCAGCCTATAGCCCGCAAGACCTTTTTTGATAAAACTGTGCAGTTTTTCTTGCGCAGCGCCCTCACCCACTTGCCATGTTGATATCATCGTTTTGGCCCACGCTTTGTGCGACGGCAGCAGTTTTAACTGCGCAAGCGATGTTTTATTGTTGGCATCTTCCAGAAGAGCCATGTTTTTGGGTTGCCGCATCGTGGCGCGCGGCGCTGACTGATAGGCCCGTTTTTTGTAGGCCGTAAAAACCTTGTAAAAGCTGCCATCATCTTTAAGCGGTCCATCAGGTGCCCACAAATAGTTGCTGTTAAAGGCTTTGTACAAGACGTTCTTTTGTGTGCACACCTGCTGCACAGCCTTCTCTTGCGCCACATGCCAAGGCTCGTAACACTTGTTGCAAAAAACGTTTTGAACGTCGTGCTGTTCAATAAGTTGGCCAATCATCTTGCTGGCATAGCCCACATAAAGATTCAGCTTGCCTTGAAGTGAGGCATCAAGCTTCTGCAGCGCATGATGCAACCACACCTTGCTGGCGCCACCCATTTGAAAGACGCCCGGTGCGCAGTCGTCAAAAATATAAATGGGCAAAATGCTGCCACAACTTGCAGCCTCTGCAAGGGCGGGATTGTCCGACACCCTGAGATCTTGCCTAAACCAAACCACCGATATTTCTTTGACCACAACCCCTGCCCTTTGACACCTCACACCAAGATTACCGTATGCCAAATCACACATCACAGCCAGTTTTAAAAGGCAACAAAAACGTTTTTTTTTCATGGTTTTAAGCACACAATAAAGCAAATGACACCAGCCAAGGTTTGCGCGATGCCACCCTTTTCAATCAAAGATTCGACGGTTTTTATCACAGGCACCAATAAGCAAAAGGGTATTGGGCGCGCTTTGGTGGAAGAGGCGCTTCAAAGAGGCGCCAAAAAAGTTTATGCCACCGCCCGCGATATCTTGCAACTTGAAGACCTTGTGGCAAACCATAAAGGAAAAGTTGTCCCCATCGCGCTAGATGTTACCGACATCAAGCAAATTCAAAAGGTCGCCATCGATACCAGCGACACACAAGTTTTAATCAACAATGCTGGCGTTGCAAACCTCTCTGGATGCCTTTCAGGTTATAGCACACAGGTGGCACACCAAGAGATGGCCGTCAATTATTTTGCGCCGCTCCATTTAATCCAGGCCTTTTCCAACAACCTTGTCAAAAACACCCGATCGGCCATCGTCAATATCATATCGATTGCAGTCCTTTACCCTGCTCCGACGTATGTCACATATTCTGCATCTAAAGCCGCGCTGCGCTCTTTAACGCAGGCCCTTAGAATCGAGCTGGCGCGCCACGGACACAACATCCCCGTCTTTGGTGTTTACCCGGGCCCCATTGACACAGCGATGTTACACAATGTTGAGACGCAAAAAGAAAAACCCTTAAATGTGGCACGCCGTGTTTTTGACGGTATGCAGCAAGGTATTTTGGATATCACAACGGATCCGCTTTCTGACCATTTTGCAGATTTTTTTACACAAGACGCCAACGCCCTTAACGCACTGAAGCAGACGGCTTTTTAGGGGGCTTTTTAGGGCGCGGTTGCGCCTGCTTCAAGGTTGTTTGCTTGCTGTCTGAGCGGGTCGGGCGCGCTGCTTGTGGGATCGCTTTTCTTTTTTTGCCCTCTTCAGCCTTTTCTTTTGGCTCAAAGCGAAGCCCTTCTTCCATCTCTTGCACCAGGTCGTCTGACTGCTGCGCGTCTTTTGAGCTTTTTGTGATCAATGAGGCCAGCCATGCCCCAGTGGCTTTTTTGAAGTTTTTCCACCACCTTTGAAACTGCGCTGCAAACGACTGATCTTCTGGCATACAGCTTTCATTTTGATAAAAATTCAGCACATAATAAACCAAGGGTGAACGCAGGCCACGACGCTCTTTTGTGATAGCTTTTTTGGGCATGTTGCAAATCTCGCGGCAATCTTGCGAGCACACGGCGTTTGTCACGCGCACAAGTCCGTGCCTTGTGGCAAAAGGCCGCAATGACTGGTGTTCAAGACAGGCCTGCTGACAGCTGTAGATACACTGTTGCCTTTGATCGGCACTGCACACAGAAGGCGTTGATAGCGCCGAGTCTTCAACGTCAGCCGAGGTATCTAAGGGCACAGCTTTTTTTTGTTTTTGTGGCAGAAAGCTTTGGGTGATCGAGCGGTTGTTCCTTGAGGCGCGTTTTTGAGTCGCATGTGAAGGCGGGGCCCACAGGGCATTGCTTTGCATCAAAACGCCAAGCGGCACAAACGGCGTTATCCACAGCATTGTGCACGTCAAACACATGATCCACACTGTTTTTAAAAGGTGCTTTGTCATCAAAACCCTGCTCGCTCTGGATGGATTGTGGCCAGACGGTCTTGCATTTTAGGGCTGCAACGGGTATGCCATAAAGAAGGTATGGTGCGTTAAAGGCGGTTTGAATGCCCAGTTTGTTGCAAGAAATTAAAGAAGAACTTCAAAATGAGGCGTGGCAAAAAGCGCTGATGAAGTACGGCCCTTATGTTGCCGGCCTTTTAATCACCACGTTGCTGATCTTGGGCGGCTATCTTTGGTTTAACGCGCACCAACAAAGCAAGGCAGAGTACTTAAGCGCCACCTATGACACAGCCCTTGATGCCATTGACAAGGGTGACTTTCAAACAGCGCAACCTCTTTTAGAAAAAATTGCAAAAAAGACGGGCAATAAAGGCTATGGCGTTTTGGCGCAGTTAAGCATGGTGGCCTTGGCGCACAAAAAAGCCCTTGCAACGCTGGACCCTGAGTGGGTGGCGTATTGGAATGCCAAAGCAACCGAGGTCGTCAACCTGTTGGAAGAACGTTATGAATCTTCTTTTAGCACGTGCCTTAAGTTGGCCACAGCTTATGGATTTCTGGACTTTCCTCACCTGGTGCCACTTAAACATTTAGACGAGCTGCAAACGCCCCAAAGCCCCTGGTTTGGCTTGGCCGGTGAGGTGGTGTTTTTGCAAACCTTGCTTAAAACCGTGCCCACCTTAGAAAAAGATGTCTTTTCGGGCAAAACACTGACCTCGCCTCTTTTAAAGCAGCCACAGGCACTTGATGAGCGGTTTTATAAAACATTTCTCTCGCCCTTTACCTCGGCTGATACGCGCGCGCGCCTTGAGTTTTTAACGATTGCCATGGGTCGCTCTTACCACTTGAAAGGCAACCAAGCATGAGGGCTGCCTATCTTGCTCCTCTTGCTTTGTTGCTGTTGTTTGCGTGCAGCAAGAAATCGGGGCCACCTCTTAAAGGAAAGCGCGAGCCTGTTTTGGTGACAACGGTTCACAGCGATCAAAGCCAAGACAACGGCACATTGCCCATGCGCCCTTTGCGCCTTGACCCACCCCAAGCTGTGCATGCTTGGCCTTTGGCAAATCATTCAACGCAAAACGCCTTACAACACCTGCACTTTGGTGGTCTAAAACGAGGCCTTGAGCAAGTGTGGCGCTTTAGCGAAGGATCTTCGTTTGATGCACGCTTGACGATGCCTCCCATTATTGTGAAAGACAGACTGTTTTTTGTCTCGGGCGAGCAACGCATTTATTGCCTTGATTTGCTCACAGGTAAAAAGCTGTGGTCAGCCGACATGGTGTATCAAGAAACCCAGGATTCGCCCGTTTGGGGCGGCGGTTGTGCCTTTTGGCGCCGCTCTCTTTTTGTGACCTCGCCCTATGGTGATATCTTTTGCCTGTCTGCAGACAACGGCAAGCTGATGTGGCACCAAAAAACCACCGATTTGGTGCGGGGCGCGCCGCTGGTTTCGCGCGATAATGTTTTTGTGCTGACCCTTAAAAACCAGCTGGATGTGCTGGAGGCCAAAACAGGCATGCCCCTTTGGACACACATGGGCGTACCAGAAAACGTGCGCTTTTTTGGCGCCTCGATGCCTGCGGCCCAAGGCGCTGACCTTGTGGTGTGTTACAGCTCGGGCGAAGTTTACAAGCTCAGCGGCAAAACGGGCCGCGTCTTGTGGTCGTTTATCTTGTCGCCTGACAATGCCGTAACCGAGCTTGACAGCATTCCACACATTGTAGCCTCGCCGGTGGTTTACCGTGGCGCTGTGTATGTGGTTGCCGGCAGCGGTAAGATAGTGGCGCTTGATCTCACATCAGGCAACCTTTTGTGGGAAAGGCCCTACGGCGGCCTTGAAACACCGGTGGTCTCGGGCAGTGACCTTTTTATGGTCACAACCAACGCCCTTGTGCGCCTTGACCGCCAAACCGGCAAAACCTTTTGGTCAACACCATTGACAAAGTTGCGCCTTGCAAAAGACGATAAAGACGAAAAGACTTTTTGGTATGGGCCTTTGCTGATTAATAAAACCCTTTATCTGCTCTCGCAAAAGGGCGCGCTTTGGGCCGTGGATGCGGAAACAGGCAAGCCTTTGCAGCGTGTGTATCATTTGAATACCACCTGCTCGATGCGTCCAATTGTGGCGCAAAACCACCTTGTGGTGTTAACACAAGGCGGTACTTTGTATACCTTTCGCGCCAAAAGCATCGACAAAAAAGCGTAAGCCATCCTTGCCTTACGGGCCTTTGCGATCGTTGACTTTATCTGCGCCATCGGGCCTATCGTTCGGTAAACACACTTGAGGCGCTACCTTTGAGGCCGGTTCTTGTAATCCGTCCGCTTGTGGGGCGTCTTTCTTTTTAAAGAAAATACTGGTGCACGCCCGGCGCCCTTTCATGATGTGCGCGCAACTTTTGCAAAAGCTGTTGTGATAGGGTGAGGCATAGCTACCATAACAAAGCGCCTCTAAAGCAGCCGACAGCAGCACAAGGCCACACAATAAACACATAACCACAAAACAAGGAACCGCCAAACACCCCATTTGCATGCGCATTTTTTGCAAAAAAGCTGCGATGCGCTGACAGAGTTGATAAAAAAAAGAGCGCATAAGAGAGATCTCCTTGATTGACGTGTCATGGCCAGTCGCCATCCTTTTGTCATTGTGAACGACTCAAGCTCCCTCGTCATCGCGAAGGCGTAGCCTGTGGCGACCCACATGCAAGGCACTAAGGCAGCTAAAGCACACTGGATTGCCACGTCGCCCAAAAGGCTTCTCGCAATGACGATTAAAAAGCGTGCCGCTTTGCCATCAATGTCTCCTTGCAATGACAGATAAGCTGGACGAAAAAGCCCTTCTTTGAAACGCGTTTGATGTCATATCATGAGATCAGCATTCAAAAAAGGGCCGCACTTCACAAGCTTTCACACAAGCCATGAAGCGCTTTTAGCTTAAGACAACGATTCTTTATGCTTCGTCCTCATCATCGTCGTCGCCACCCGCTTCGTCGTCATCTTCATCGTCATCGTCATCTTCATCGTCTTCTTCCTCTTCCTCATCATCGTCGTCGCTACCCGCTTCGCCTTCATCGTATCCTTCGTCCTCGTCGTCCTCGTCTTCCTCGTCATCCGCTGGACCACGGCCCAGTGCATCGTCTGCCATGCCACTCGCCATGGCTGCCACAGTGTCACGGTCTTGACCCGAAACCTTTGCAGCCGCATCAATCACGCCATCATGAATCTTTTGACCAAACTTAGTACTCATCGCCCGATCATACGCCACTGATGCCGCTTGCCTTGCCAGCTCAGGGTTATCCTTAATCAATTGATGCGCCTGCGATGCCGCCGTGCGGGCCGAGCTTGCAATCACTTTTGCCGCCTCTTGCGTCTTGTTGGCAATGGTTTTTGCAGCCTTCTGCGTCTGCTTTGCGATGGTCTTTGCAGCCTTTTTCGTCTGCTTGGCCATGGTTTTTGCCGCTTTCTTCGTATTCTTTGCAATAGACTTTGCAGCCTTTTTCGTATGTTTTGCCATGGTCTTTGCAGCCTTTTTAGCATGCTTTGCCATCGCTTTTGCAGCTTTCTTCGTCTGCTTTGCCGCCGCCTTTGCAAACTTTTTCGTATTCTTTGCAATGGATTTAGCAGCCTTTCTAGCATGCTTACCGGCTGTGCTTGCAGCGGCTTTGGCTTTTGCCAACGCCCGACTCATCGCCGATTGTTTTTTCACGTGCTTCTGATGGTGGTGGTGGTGGTGCGTACTGCTGTGATGCTTACTCCGCGCCTCAAGGGCAGGGCTCATCATGCCTACCGCAAAAAGCACCGCCACTATATAACGGAACAACTTTTTCATTGCCAACTCCTGTCATTTATCAAATAAATTATTATCTATATAAGATAAATTATTGAGCTAATACATTGAAAAATAATTAATATTGGTTATTTTTTGCCATAATTAGATATTTACCAACACATCGCTGACAACAGATCTTGACACACACCGCGACATGCTGAGGGTTTGCACTGACAAGACGACTTTTGCGTGTCAAAAAGGCACAGCAGTCATCGTCATATCGCCGCATACAGAACAAAAAAATAAGAGCGACTGTCAAAATAAATACCGTCGCGATGACAAAGGGGGCTTAGTCTTTCGCGATGACGATGGCAACTATTCACTTTATTTTACTTAAAAATTTGCTAAACTTGTGAATGGTGGATAATGCCCTTTGCGCACCTTAAAGAAAACACAAAATATAACCACCAAAGTCTGACGCCCCCCACGGTGACGGCCAACATGACGTAGCATGCCCCAAAGGTTGTCATTGCTGTAGAGTTCAGATAATCCGCCCGTAAACTATCCTGTAATCAACGAAAGGAGCGCGTTATGCGGCCCCCACGACACATTAAAGAAGAACTATATTCAAAAGTATCAATTCTTAATCAAGGATTATGAGCTGCTTAAACAAGGGAATCACCTTTTGTTTAAGCGTGTAAAGGACTTTTACACCCATCACGGCACATGTCCTCAAACCTTTTTAAAGTACTATGGGCGCCATCGGTTAAGTTGCGGGGATATCCATCGGCCCTTTTGCCTCAAAAGCGGGGGCCGCGCTTTAAAACACGCCGCACACCCTTTTGAGCGGCTTTTGCTAGAGATAGGCGTCAAACACAGATACACAAAGCCTTACAGACCACAAACTAACGGTAAGGTTGAACGCTTTTGGCGCACTCTCAATGAAGGCCTTCTCCAAGGCACTTAACTTTGAATCTATTGATCACTTTAAAAAGGAGCTTGCGGACTTCCTCATCTATTATAACCATCTCAGACCTCATCAAGCCATCGGAGGACAAACACCAGAAAAATTCGCAAAAAACCTTAGGCGAATTACATAACCCTTACAATTGCGAGGAGCCCTTTTGGGCGACGCGGCAACCCATCGTGTGCTTTGACCAGCTTAAGCACCTTGCATGTGGATCGCGCGGGGTGCTGCGCGCCCTCTCGATGACAAGGTCTGTTATTCTCTTGATTTTGCTTAAAAATTTGCTAAACTTGCGAATGGTGGAGAATACCCTATGCGCGCCTAGAAGGAAAAACCTAAAAAGCGAGAGCGAACGCCACAAATTGAAACCGTTTCCACCAAAAGAGACAGGTCCACGGCCGTTCGCGATGACAAACCAAGTCTCGTAACCCTTCGCGTTAACGGGTTGAACCGGGTACAGCCTAGACGCCGCTGCCGGCAAAAAGCTTTGGGAAAATGATAATCCAGGCAAACGACTACCCAAACGGGACAAACGCCCCTACAAATCATCACAGCACACAGCCGCCACTTGGCGCTTACGTCAGGCCAAGACCGCCCAAAAACAATACACACTTATAATGCCAGGATAACGTGCGACAAACCTCTGCAGCACGCCACCCCTTTTTATACTTGCGTTAGACCGAGGCCGCCCGCAAAGCGATGTCTTCTTTTGTTAAAAAATGATGATTGTCATGATGCCTGTGGTGATCATCAATACGCTTTTTGGCCTTGCGTATCTCTTTTTCAAGCAACGAAAAGCCTTTGTGTGCTGTTTTATAGGCATCGGTCCCGCTGTGATGCACGCGCAAAAAAACCCCTTTGCCCATATCGCAGATACACTGTATACAGAAAAAACCTTTTGCATCTAAATCAACCACAACACTAACATGCGATTTATCCAGGCGATACTTCGCAGCCAATGCATGAATACTGTCTTGGATTGTGGTATGAAAGGTTTCCCCTAACGCCACATGTTTGCCTTTGATTTGAATCTGCATAGCAAAAGCCCTCCTTTTGTGCTTTAAGGTTTC
Organism: Holosporaceae bacterium; assembly: GCA_049607645.1. Lineage (GTDB taxonomy): Bacteria > Pseudomonadota > Alphaproteobacteria > Holosporales > Hepatobacteraceae > JBAJNL01. The sequence continues at coordinate 468,009 of JBMYWS010000001.1, forward strand.
AAGGACTTTATAAGCTCCAAAGGAGACCCAAGCATAAACCCCCTGAGCCCTTTAATTTTAACTTTTTTTTAAGTGTTTGTCAATAGATCTTGGGTCCTCTGGCGTTCTTACCACCTTGTGTTGGTTTGTTAAACGAACAAAGGATTGCTTTTTAAAAAGGTGCACTTTAGCATGATGTGTAGAATTGTCTTTGATGGAGCCTTACAGCATGCGCCTTTTTCTTGATTCATGTGTTATAAAAGATATTGAGGCAGCCGTGCAAACTGGCTTTGTGGAAGGGCTGACCACAAACCCTGCCCTGCTTGCAAAAGCAGACAACACATCATTGAAACTGTTACAGAAAATTGCAAGTCTTATCAAAGGACCCGTTAGCTTTCAAGTGCTTTCGGAAAGCGCCGAAGAAATGGTACTGCAAGGAAAAAACCTTGCAAAAATTGCAGAAAATGTTGTGGTGAAGGTGCCCGTTACACCCGAGGGCCTCAAAGCCACACGCATGCTTGCGGATAAAAACATCCCCGTGAACATGACGCTTTGCTTTAGCCCCGCACAAGCGCTTTTGGCTGCCAAGGCAGGCGCAACGTATGTGTCACCCTTCATTGGACGTCTTGAGGATATGGGCGAAGATGGCCTGCAGCTGATTGAGGATATTCGTCTTTTGTACGATTATCACGGCTGTGAGACCGAAATCATGGCAGCCTCGATCCGCAACAGCAAGCACGCCGAGGGCGCTGCCCTTAGAGGTGCCGATATTGCCACCCTGCCCTTTAAGGTGTTTCAAAGCTTAGCCCTGCACCCTGCAACCGATAAGGGCCTTGCTGACATTGTGCCGCACTATGGCACCTTGCAACAAAAGCTGTTTACGTAAAACGTAAACAGCTTTTAAAGCAAGCAATACTATTGTATAGGATTGTCAAAACGCGCAGCAATGCGGCTTTTTCTTTTACGTGGCTGTTTCTTTGGCATACTCAGCATATTCGCGTTTTGTGTTCTTTGATTGCGCTCATCTGTTCTCTGTAGGACATTTTCCTTCTTTGCGTTAAGGCGACTTTTAGGATGAGGTTTTGGCAGAACAGTCATGTTTTTAGACCAATCCATAACACACGGCTTTTCTATTTGCGCAAAACGTTTATTGTCTTCCACAGACTGGGCAGAAGGTAAAAGGATTGCACGTGCTTTGTTGTGCGCTTCTTTGAGCCCTGCAGTCATTTTATCGCGGCCATAAGCACACCAAGGCGCCGCAAGCTCAGCCACCTTTGCAGAACCTGCAGAAATTTTCTGTTTACTGTCGTCAAACCCTTCTTGCATGTGTTGTTTCATGTTGGAGACACCTTTGTAGAAAGATTCTTTAGACAAAACAGGCACAACAGATTGATGAAAGATTGACCCCGCAAGAAACGCCCATACAGACTTATAAATCCAATTAGGAGAGAGATACGGTAGGAACGTGGAAGAGACTTCTATTGGTGACACAAATAAGCAAACCGCAGACATTGCAGCACCTTGAATAGTCCAGAAAACAACATCATCGTTGTTGTGTTTGATAAAGTCGGAAACTTGCGTATGAGCAACACCTAGCTGATCTTTGCCATAAACAATCCATGGCGTCGCAAACTTGGATGCCCTGTTAGAAGCATTAGAGACCTGCTGCTGTTGATGATTCAACCACGAGGTAACCGATGTCGAGATTTTTTCAGATAGCGCGGACATTCTTTCATTCACATAGCGATTTGGTGCTATCTGTGGTGCAAGCGTCGATGGAACAGATGGCCTCACTAAAGTATCTTCACGTATAGGCCCTGCGAAAAGTGTTGTGCTTTGTGTGCATAACAGCACGCATAAAGAAAAAGAAATCATTTTTTTGAACATAAAGAACTTTCACACCTTAGAATAGATAGTTTATTTTGTCCAAGAGGCATTTTTTTAGTTGTAAAAACAAAAAACACACTGAATAACAAGCATTCAAAACGACCTTGTGAAAGTTTAAAACAAATGTCACACAATCAACGAGAGGCGCAAAACGAAGCGATTTGGCTTTTAAACGCCTCGCCCCGCTGCTTAAAGTTAGTAAAAGCATCAAAGCTTGCGCCGCCTGGCGATAGCAAGACAAGGGGCGGCGGCCCTTTGAGGTTTTGCTGTGCGTGTGCAAGCGCTTGCTCTGCAGCCTGTTCACAGGCGGTTTCAAGCGTCGAACAGGGCTCAACGAACACGTGATGCTTTTGCAAGAAAGCCGTTAAAGCGGCGGCACCTTCCCCAAATGCAAACGCTTTTGTGACAAACGGCAAAAAAGGTACAAGTAAGGCCATGTCATCACCCTCTTTTAAAGCACCACCACACAGCCAAAAGCAGGGTTGTGGGGTCGCTTTGCTTTGTGCGCTTGACAGGAAAACACCCTCTTTTACCCTTGATAACGCATAAGCTGCAGACGCCATGTTGGTGGCTTTGCTATCATTGACCACACACAGACGATGTTTGGCGTCACAAGGCAGTCGCTCAAGGCGGTGAGCCAACCCTAGCCACAAGGCTGCAGCTTCAAGCAAAGTATCCCCTTTATGCCCTAACACACGCAAAGCGGCAAAAGCTGCTAAAAGTGCCTGCGCCGGCAAAAAACGATGCGCTGCCTTCAGCTGAAAAGGTTGAGACGTTTGAAAGGTGTCATAAAGCTCGCCTTTGTGTAAGGCAAAGCCTTTTTGGGGCACATGGGTCATCGCAAAGGGTATAAAACGTCGATTTTCAGAAGGTTTCTGCTGCGCCACAAACGCACACTGCAGCGGATCATCAGCATCATACAAACTGTATCGCACGCGCTGCGCTGCGGCGTTTTGCGTATCTGCCGTTTTGCCCCATGCATCAAACCCTTCTGCTGTCTTAAAAGCCGATGGCTGCAGCAGGCGCAGTTTTGCTTGTGTATAAGCTTGGTAAGAGGCATAACGATCTAAATGATCGGGCGCAAGGCGCAGTAAAACCGCCACATCGCAGTCAAGCGCTGGCGCTGTTTCAATTTGGTAAGACGATAACTCTAAAACCGTCACAGCGGCCTCTTTAAGCCCCAAAACCGGCAAACCAATATTGCCGCCCATTTGTGCTTCTTGCTGCGCATGCTGCAGCATAAAATGCATCAACCCAACGGTGCTTGATTTACCATTGGTCCCCGAAACACCGATGATGGTGCCTTTGGGGCGATGATGAAAAAAAAGATCCACATCTGACGACAAGCGTGCACCCACGGCTTTGGCTTTGGCCACCAAGGGATGTGCCTTGGGATACGTGTGTGCCACCCCCGGTGACACCACCACAAGGGTGTCTTTGGTCAAAGGGACCTCTGCAAGCGTGGCCACATCAAAGCCTTCACGCTGCAACTTTGCGCGGTTTTTTGCACAATCGTCGTATCCCGTCACACGGGCACCTGCGGCTTTGGCCGCTTTTAAGGCCACCTGCCCCGATTGCCCAAGACCCAGCACAACAAGGGCTTTGCCTTTCAAAAATGGCAAAGGATACAGCACATCAGACTGTTTTGAGCACGCTTGTGTACGCTTTGTTTGATGATCCACCTGATAATCCATAACGCTTTTATAAGATCAACGAATTTTAAGGCTTGCAAGACCGAAAATGCCCAAAATAAGCGAGATAATCCAAAAGCGAAACACAATGGCTGACTCAGACCACCCTTTGTGTTCAAAATGATGATGCAGCGGCGCCATCAAAAAGATACGCTTTCTTGTGGCCTTAAAATAGCCAACCTGAATCATGACCGACAGGGCTTCAAGTACAAAGATGCCACCCACCAGCGCAAAAACCAGCTCGTGCTTCACCAGCAAAGCCGCTCCACCCAAAAAGCCACCCATGGCCATGGACCCCGTATCACCCATAAACACCATGGCGGGTGGTGCGTTGTACCATAAAAAACCAAGACACGCGCCAATGAGTGCTGCCCCCAAAACACCCATTTCGCCCGCACCTGGCACATAGGGCAGCTGCAAATAAAGCGCAAATGCCTTATGTCCTACCACGTAGGCAATAATCGACAAAACAGCCGTTGCAATCACCACCGGCCCCACCGCCAAACCATCAAGACCATCCGTTAGGTTGACAGCATTGGACGAGCCAATCAGCACCACAAGCGCAAACAACGGCCACAACCAAGACAAGTGAAAGAAGGCATGCTTCAAAAAGGGAAAATGCAGCGTATCACGCAGCATCTCTGGCAACAAAAACCACAAAGCCGCCGCCGAAAGGCCAGCAAACAAAAGTTGCAGCAGCGTTTTTTGCAAAGGCCGCAAGCCATGATGGTTGTGACGATACAGTTTTAAAGAATCGTCTATCAGCCCCACAATGCCGAACGCAAAAGTTACAAATAAAAGCCACCACAAAACAGGATTCGCAAGATTGCCCCACAACAAAACGGCTGCCGCAAAACTGCCCAAAATCAAAAGCCCCCCCATCGTGGGCGTTCCCTTTTTAAGCTCTTTGTGGTGCTGTGGCCCGTCGTCACGAATGGGCTGGCCTTTTTTTTGATGCTGCCTTAACGCCGAAATTACCGAAGGCCCCCACAAAAAAGCAACAAAAAAGGCTGTTAAAAACGCAAGCATCGCGCGAAACGTAATGTAACCAAACAGGGCCACATGCACCAGCGGCCCACCCTTTTGCAGTAAGGCGTAAATCATGAAAACTTCTTTTTAGCAGAATTCTAGCACACAAAAGCACTGATCCAAAAAACAAAAAAAACAACACGTTTCAAAATATTCAAAAAACAACACGTTTCAAAATATTCCATAAAAAAAAGATAATGTGGTATTTTTTTTGCTGACAAAACAAAAAATAATCACCTTTCATGGCCTATGTTTGCGTATTACAGATTCCTCTTGTGCATCTTTTTTTGTCTGGTAACGCTGCAGTCATTGAGTGCTTCGACTATCAATCAACGAAAAGTGTGCCTCAATCACCGGGAAACAACAATAAAAAAACTAAAGCTTAGCAAATTGCATTTTCTTGCATCAATGATCTTTGAGGTCGCCAAGATTCACGACAAAGCTGACCCCATAATCACAAATTTAGACACCATAAACAAAGAAATCACAGAGCTTGATCTCACTATTAACAGCAGCACGGGGAACACAGAACCGCTGAAGACACAATTGAGAAAAAAAAAAGAAAAACGAAACGCATTAGAGGCCGAACAAACAAAGCTGTATCAGCACATTCTCAAAAAATATCGAACTAACCACCGCACCATCACTATGTTTGTAAACGCACAAACCGTAAAGCTCTTCTTTGCTTATTTGGCTGGATATAGAATGCGTATTTTAGGCAAAGACAGCAAAGAGGGACAACGGATCGCCCGCCAGTACAAGTTTTCTGCCGACGGAGACCCGACACCTTTTAGCGACTTATCCAAAAAAGAAAGGGATGCGTGGTATTTCCCCAAATCCACACGCCTTAAGCCTTTCACTCAGGACATCAATGATAAGGTCGATGCCGCAATGGCAGCATTCTCTCCTGGTGGTTTAACGAGGTCTGTTTTTGGCTGGACATCAGAAGTTAAAGCAGAACAAGATGCCAAACAGCAACGGTTTGAGCAAGAAGCAATAGCCGCTTCAATAAGCGGTTACAAGGCTGGCAAAAAAGAAACGCCAGGTGCTGTGAAAAAATACTGGGATAAAACAGGTGGTAAAGTTTGGGGTAAAGTGAAATCGCTTTTTCATCGTTCTACGGAATCTGAAAACGCAACGGCAGGCGCAGAACCAGCGCAATCATCTATTAACAAGTCGAAAGCTGCAGTTGGCTAAATCTTTGCTTGAACACCGCACAACAAAATTACTTTAAACAAACCAAATTTTGGGCGTAATCCTCTTTTGTTCTGGCTGTTTGTGCACCAAACACAAATCAGACAAAGCCCACACAAGCGCATCCATGCGGTCGGGCGACTTTTGACCAACCTCTTGCTGGGGCGCGTAAGACAAAAGCTGCGCTTCAAGCTTTTTAAAGTGCTTGGCGTGCACCACCCGCCCTTTGGCATACAGCGCCATCACAGGCTCGGCGCGCACCCACTTGCCACGCGTTGCGCGCAAGGCTTTGTATGAGACGCTTTGATCAATGCTGCGCAGCATGCGCTCAACCAAATCACCCCCGTTGTTCACCTCGGCCACAAGGCAGTCGGCTTCAAAAGCATGGTAGGCATCAATGGCTTTTTGCGCCCACACTAAGGGTTCGTGCTGGCCGCTTAAATCATCCAACACATACGCTTTGCCTGATGCTGCAAGTCCTGCCACAATCAAACCTGTTTCATCCGAGTGCGCATTGGATGTGACTGCCGGATCAATGGCCACCACACAACGTAAAAGCGGCGGCACCTTTTGGGTGGCGGGTAATCGCGCTGCATCAAGCATTTTGTATGTCCAAAGGGCCCCTGCTTTTTGATCAAGCAGTTGACCTTCAAGCTCTTGAGCCGCAAATGATGTGCCTTGATAAAAGGTTTGCATCAGCTCTTTATAGGCCGCTGATAAATGATTGTTTTCAAACGTGCTACCACGTGTTACAAACACATTTTTTTGCGCCGAAAGTGTTTTAAGCAGCTGCAAAGGCCGTGGTGTTGTGGTGACAACGCAACGCGGACGTTCGCCCAAGCGCAACCCCATCATCAGTTGATCCCATACTGTGGACACCTTTGGAAACTTGGCCAATTCATCCACCCAAGCCGCATCAAATTGAGGCCCACGCAGCTTTTCATACGACATCGCACTGTAACAAGACGCCACAGCCCCCGAAGGCCACTGCAAAAGGCCACGTGAGGGCAAAAAAAGGGGTCGCTCATTGGGCGGGCAAACCGACAGCAAACCTGCCGGGCCTTCGATCATCACGCGTCTGACGTCATCGATGGTGTGTCCTAAAAGGCAGATATTGCGTGCCTGGCCCTTTGCAACCCACGCGCGAATGGTTTCAGCGCCCGTGCGCGTTTTGCCAAACCCACGCCCCGCCAAAATCAGCCACACAAACCAATCACCTGTGGGCTCTATCTGTGAGGCTCGCGCCTGCTTTGACCAATCATAACGCAACAGATCATCTTTGCGGCGCTTGATTTCGCCTTTAAAAACCTTGGCAAGGCGTTTCAGCAGATCTTGCCGCCGCGCTTGGTCATCAGGCGCCAGCGCTTGAGTGTGAAGGGGCATAAGAAATTCCTTTTGTGAAAGATCAGTTCGGTTACGATTTGAAAAATAAAACGCAGCACACCAAAACAAAGCGACGCAAACAAAACGAACGAAGTTGATATGTAACAGGTTTGTAAAAGTGACGTCAGGTATGCTGCATGTGGATCGCCACAGGTAGGCGCCTTCGCGATGACGGGGTTTTTATTTGCTTGATTTTACTTAAAAATTTACTAGACTTGCGAACGGTGGAGAATACCCTGCGCACGTCTAAAAGAAAACAAAGACAACGCCAACCAAAGATGACAGTAAAGGCAAGTGAATCGCCACACGGCGTTGGTCGTTCGCGATGACAAAGGGCACTTGAGCCGTACGTAATGACAAAACAGATGTGCAGTTTTCGCGATGGCAAAGCGATAGCTGGCCACCACATAAAGACTTGCTCTGTTTACGTAATGATGAAAATGCTTAAGGTGCACGCCACGCATCTTGTCATCATACGCACACAACACCCCCAAAAAGCAAGGTTTTTACCCTTTTTTCATACAAAAAAGCACCACGCTCATCCTGTTTCAAACAAGCCTAGTGCTTTTTAACGACAGTTCTTTTAATCGTACCTGTTAAGAGTTAGCTAACGTTGCGTGCGTCTTGCAACACCTTTTGCGTGTCTGCATCTAGCGCTTGGAAGTAATCTGTGTTCACAATTTTATCAAGCCGCTTTTGGCGCACCTTCTGCTGTTTTGCGGGAAACAGAGATTTCAAGCCACCGAAAAAGCCGTAAAGAAGACCTTGGAACTCAACGTACTTTCCTCTTTGCGCCTTGAGCCATTTTTCGCGACGACTCGTGGTCTTTTTAATATTTGCCAACCGGTCTTTATCCAAGTCTTTTTTCTTCAACTCTTCTAAGTACCCGTTATAAGTGTCTCTTTGTGCTCGAACATCCTTTTGAACACCTTCAGCAGCCGCCTTTTGTGCTGGAAAATTCTTTACCTTATCTTTTCGCATCAGAGCCTTGACCTGCTCTCTCTCTGCCTCGGGTATACGTTTGTTTTTTGTCTCAAGGTATTGATGGATACTGTCTGCAACCTTTAAATCTTCTGCGATTTCTTGATCAAAGGTGTTCAGAACGCCAATGTACTTGTTAATTTTTTTAAACAACTCATCTTGCTTTTGCGCCTGAGGCTTGCTTTTCCAAAACTTCCAAGACGACTTCTTTTTATAGTCCAAGCCTGACCCTGAATCACTGACCGCTGCCATCACCCAGGAAGGCCCTGTGCAAAGAGCCATCACACACAACACAATTGCTGTCTTTTTTACACACATAACAAAAACCTTTTCTTTTTTATTGTCACAAATGCAAAAAAAAAGCCAAAATGTCATATTTTGAGCATAAAGATCTAGCTAAAGGCTGCTGGAAGGAACCCTTTAGGTTTATAGCATAAACGGTTTAGGCGGCGGAGGCGTCGGTTTTTTCAGCTTCGGGGTCAGCGTCATCATCGCCATTGCCGCTGTCAGAAAAGCGCACAATGGATGTTACCTTTTCATCAGGCGCTGTGCGGAACAAAATCACGCCACGCGTTTTACGGCCCGCGATGCGTACCTCATTCACCTGCAAGCGAATCAACTGCCCTTTATCGGTCAGCATAATCAAGTGATCTGTATCTTGCACCGGAAAGGCATCCACAACGGGCCCCGTTTTTTTACCCACATCAAGGGTGGCCACACCTTGGCCGCCACGCCCAGTGCGCCTGTAGGCATAGCCCGATGTGCGTTTACCAAAGCCGTTGTCACTAACGGTTAGCACAAACTGCTCTTGTGCTTTCATCGCTTCAAAACGTTCAGCTTCCAGCGGTATGAGGCCCGTTAGCGTTGCATCATCTGCTGCAAGATCGTCAGCATCGGCTTGTCCATCTTCACCCTCTTGCCCCGCTGTGACGGCACGCCTTTGTTGCGCCACCTGACGCAAATACGATTCACGCTCGTCAGCCGAAAAATCATTGCCACCCAAAATGGCCATCGAGACGACTTCGTCTTTTTCTTGCAGGCGAATACCGCGCACACCTGTTGAGGTGCGTCCTTGGAAAAGACGCAGGTCTTTCACCGGAAAGCGAATAGCGCGCCCAAGTCGCGTTGTCAGCAGCACGTCTTGGTCAGCTTGGCACATGTGCACCGCCACAAGACGCTCGCCTAGCCCCTCAAGCTTCATGGCAATCTTGCCGTTCGCGCGAATATTCTGAAAGTCGCCCAACGCGTTACGCCGCACACTCCCGCGTGAGGTTACAAAGACAACCGAAAAATCATCCCACGCCCGCGGATCTTCGGGCACGGGTAAAAGCGTTGCGATGCGGTCATGCTTTTCAAGCGCATTCAGCACCTGAATAATGGGCTTGCCGCGACTTTGGGGCGACCCTTGCGGCAGCTCGTAAACTTTAAGCTCAAAGGCCTTGCCCGCCTTTGAAAAGAACAACAACGGCGTGTGGGTCGAGGCCACAAACACATCCGAGATCAAATCTTCTTCACGCGTTGACATGCCCGAGCGCCCCTTGCCGCCCCGGCGCTGCGCACGATAGGTATCAAGCGCCACACGCTTGATGTACCCTTTTACGCTAAAGGTCACCACCATGTCTTCACGCTGAATCAAATCTTCAATGCTTTGCTTGTCATCGGCCGCAATCAATTGCGTACGGCGCGGCGTTGCAAAAGCCTTTTTAACCTCTAACAGCTCTTCCTTCATCAAAAGCTTCAGCTTGTCATGATCACTTAACAATGCAATCAGATCGGCAATCTCATCAGCCAGCGCTTTAAGCTCGCCCTCAAGCTTGGCACGCTCAAGGCCCGTTAGGCGGTGCAGCTTTAGGTCTAAAATGCCCTTCCCTTGCGCCTCGGACAGCTTATAGCCCTCATCAGCCACTTGCGCCTCGCCCTCTGATAACAGCTCAAGATACGCCTTGATGTCTGCCAAAGGCCACGCAATAGAACGCAAACGCTCAAGGGCTTCTTGCGGGTTTGCAGACGATTTGATCAGTGCCACCACGCGATCAATATGCGCAACGGCCACCAACAACCCCAGCACATGGTGCGCTTTCGCGCGCGCCTTTGACAAGAAAAAGCGTGTCCGGCGGGTGATCACCTCTTGCCTAAAGTCAATAAAGACGCCCAGCATGGTGCGCGGCGGCATCATGCGCGGCTGCCGCCCGCCATCAAGGGCCAAAAAGTTTGTGGCAAACGAATTTTGCATGGCCGTCATCGAAAACAGGCGGTTTAACACCACCTCGGGCTCGACATCGCGTTTCAGCTCGATCACCACGCGAATACCATCACGATCTGACTCATCACGCAGATCCGAAATGCCATCAAGCTGCTTTGTGTTCACAAGCTCGGCAATGCGCTCGATCATGCGGGCCTTTTGCACCTGGTACGGAACTTCGGTGACAATGATGGCCTTTTTATCTTTGCGAATATCCTCAACATGGGTTTTCGAGCGCACCGCGATGCTGCCACGCCCCGTACGCATGCTGTCAAGAATACCTTTTTGGCCCATAATCAGGCCACCGGTCGGAAAGTCGGGCCCCGGCAGCAGTGCCAAAAACTCTTCTTCCGATAAATCGGGCTGATCAATCAGGGCACAGGTGGCATCGATCACCTCGCCCAGGTTATAGGTTGGAATGTTGGTGGCCATACCCACAGCAATACCGCCCGCACCATTGACCAAAATGTTGGGAAAACGTGCCGGCAGCACCTTGGGCGCCATCAGCGTGCCATCATAGTTTGGCTCGAAATCAACGGCATCTTTGTCGTAATCTTTTAAAAGCCCCAAGTCTGAAAGCTTGGCCAGACGAGCCTCGGTATAACGCATGGCTGCTGGCTTGTCGCCATCGATCGAGCCAAAGTTACCATAGCTGTCAATCAGCATGGCACGCATAGAGAAATCTTGGCCCATGCGCACAAGGGCCTGATAAAGGGCCTGGTCACCATGGGGGTGATACTTACCCATCACCTCACCCACAACGCGCGCTGACTTGCGATGGGGCTTGTCTGAGGTAAAGCTCATCTCGGCCATGGCGTACAAAATACGCCGATGCACCGGCTTTAAACCATCACGCACATCAGGCAACGCACGACTGACAATCACGCTCATGGCATAATCCAGATAAGAGCGTTTCATCTCGTCATCAATCGAAACAGGCTCAAACCCTCCCGCAGGCACCACGTCAGAGGGCACTACGGTTTCTTTTGAAACGTCTTGATCGTTGTCATTGTCGTTGTCTTTTGTGGTCACGCTTTAAAAATCTCGCTTTAAAAAGGAATGTCGTCGTCAAAATCTTCTAAAGCTGCCGCGGCCTTGGCACCTGCTGGCGCCGCGCTTGCGTTGTCTTCTTTGACCTTTTTGGGCGCAATGTCACTTCCGACCGCAGCCTTGAACGACTCACCGCCGCCTGAAGCATCGGCCCTGTCAAGCAACAAAAGCTCGCCCCGAAATCTTTGCAACACCACCTCGGTCACGTAGCGCTCTTGCCCTGATTGATCGGTCCATTTGCGGGTTTGCATTTGCCCCTCAAGATAAACCTTGCGCCCTTTTTTAAGGTATTGCTCGGCCACATTCGCCAGGCGCTCGTTAAAAATAACCACGCGATGGTACTCGGCGCGCTCTTTGCGCTCGCCCGTGTTTTTATCACGCCACTGTTCGGATGTCGCAAGGGACAGCGTGACGATTTTAGACCCATCGTTGCTGTGGCGCACCTCGACGTCTCGCGTCAGGTTACCAAGCAACATTACCCTGTTCATAGAGGCTGCCATTGCTTAATCCTTTTTTTACAATGTCTCGTTCCCTAACGTTAGCGAAAACCCACTCAAGATGCAAACGCCCACGCTTAGGTTCAAACCTACACACCATTGCACCGTTTTAAGTCGACGCGTCATTGTTCAGGCTTGCACTTCATCGTCATCCCGAAGGCATTACAGCCACTTCGTCATCGCGAACGGCCAACGGCCCACTTCGTCATCGCGAAGGCTTTAGCCTGTGGCGATCCACTTGCCGGGCACTTAAGTGGCTAAAGCACACGATGGATTGCCACGTCGAAACAAAAGTTTCTCCTCGCAATGACAAGATAAGAACGTCATCGCGAAGATGCGTAGCATCTGTGGCGATCCACTTGCAAGGCACTTAAGTGGCCAAAGCACAAAATGGATTGCCGCGTCGCAGCACGCTGCTCCTCGCAATGACGTTCGTGCAGGCATAGCCTTCTCGCCATGACAATTGGCAGAAAACCGTCGTTGCCAATAATTATTTAAGTAAAATTTTACGCTTATCAAAAGTTGGTCGATCAATGGCAAAACAAACGTTATTTTTTTGCCATCTCTTTCAAAAGGACAAACTTTATGTTGAAAAATCACCTACACACAGTGGTCATCCTTGCAACAGCCGCTGTGGCACCCTTGTCTCTTGAGGCTGGCAAATTAGGCCAAAATCGCTTTGCAGCCTTCCAAGAAGACAATAAAGACACCACTGCTGCGGCACCTGCCCCCGCATCACAGCCCGAACGCAAAAAAATTGATCCGGCTCTTTTGAATCTAAACATCGCGTTCAAAACACCGGCACAGCGTGCAGAAGAGCTAGCCGCCGCCAAGAAGTCTGCAACGGCAAATGCAACACCTGCGTCACCCAAAGAAGCAAGTCTTAACCCTCAAGACAAAGCTCTTTTGCAAAAATCGCCAGAAGCTTGCCTTGAAAAAGGCAATACAAATGGGTCAACAACAACGAGCCCTTTGCCTGCATCCTCTGACGACAAATGGGCCGAGGTTAATCAACTTCTAACAAAAAGCGCAAGCATCGTGTCAGCGATGGAAGCAGATTTAAGTATTTTTGATTCAGTTAAGTCCGAAAACAATCTGGCTGAGGGTAAACAATACAAAGGGCAATTTGCACTACCCAAACCTCAGCCAGAAAGACGCCCCCAAACAAAAGAGGCGTGTAGAAACGCTTTAGAAAATGCTGACACACAGCAAGCTTAAAGAAACTGAAAGTAAATAAAGCTTTTATCGCTTTGGTCGCTTGCTTATGGGCGGCCAAACTTGGTCGTCATCGCGAATGGCCAACGCCCCTCTTCGTCATCGCGAAGGCGCAGCCTGTGGCGATCCATATGCAAGAGGCTTCAGTGGCTAAAGCACAGATGGATTGCCGCGTCGAAACAAAAGTTTCTCCTCGCAATGACAAGATAAGAACGTCATCGCGAAGATGCAAAGCATCTGTGGCGATCCACTTGCCGGGCACTTAAGTGACCAAAGCACACATGGATTGCCGCGTCGGAATAAATTCCTCCTCGCAATGACATTTGGGGCCACGTGCCGCATCGAAACAAAAGTTTCTCCTCGCGGTGACGTTTGGGGGGCATGCCGCGTCGCAGCACGCTGCTCCTCGCAATGACGGTTCTGCAAAATACGGCATAAAAAAAAGGCGTGTGGGTTGCCCCACAACGCCCTTTTAGGTTTGCTTTAAAGTGTCAAGCGTTAGATGCCTGCCACAGCCAACTGAGCAATCTGGTTAGCCGAGGCGCTTTCTTGCGCGATCACCTGTGCCGTGATGGTCATTGACTGAATCATGCGCAGATAGCTTTGGGTGGTTTCAAACACCGCATTGGCTGCCTGCACCGGATCAACCGCCGACACCGTGTCTTGCAGATTGTGCAAGCTTTCCATGGTGGCGTTCTGACCTTCCTCATCGTTGTTCAAAACCGACAACACGTTGGTGGCGTATTGAATGGTATCTTTCACCGATTCGGCCGCATGGTCAATCATACCCTTGACTTTTTGTTGATATTCAACGCTTGAGATCAACAGGTTGCGATCAATCGTATCGTTGGCACCCCAAAGAATTTTTTGGTCTGCCAAGTTGGGGATCGAGATCGAACGTGTGCCGTCTGATGCCGAAACAGTGACAATGGCGTCAAAGCTGTCGGATGGCGTTGTGGTCAGCTGTGCGTTAAAGCCGCCGCCGGTGTAGCTTGAATCGACATAGATGGTGCCAATGTTGCCCACTTTGATTTCACCCGTTGTGTTGGCTGCATCCACCACTTGGCGGTCATCCATAGGATACGAGTTCACAAGGGTGCCAAACTGGTCGGTCACGGTCAGGTGCTTGCCATCATAATTGACGGTAAAGTAACCCGCACCAAAGTTAGAGCCAGGATTAAAGGCAAACGGCGTCGAGGGACCACTGCCACCCCCTTGACCAAAGGCATTGTACGTGCCATCCAGCGCAAACTGAACCTCGGCAAGCAATGTGGCGCTGTCAACGATACCGTTTGTTGCCGCAACGCTGGCAATGGGGCCGGTGTACATCGTGATTGTACTGGTCGCTGCAGGATCCCCATCTTTGTAAAGGATCACCGCTGTATCGGCCGTCATGACATCGTTATTGGTATTCGCAGGATCTGTTGCATAGGTTGCATCACCCACTTTAACTGAAATAATTGCCTCTGAACCATCAGCACCCCAGTCGGCGCTTTCGACACTGATGGCGCCGGCGTCAACGCCCACGAACGAGGCCGCGTTACAAGGCATAAAGGCACCTGTGGGGCTGGCCGAGCCACTGTGCTGAAAGATACCCGGCGCTGCCGTCGACCCTGACGACGCTGTATAGGTACCGCTCATATACTCGGTAAAGGCCGCAAGTGTTGTTGTGGCAGGTGTGGTATTGAACCCGTTGGTTGCTGTTAAATCTGCCAACGTCAGCGTAATGGTTTGGCTGTTCGATTTGTCACCATTAAGATAAAGAACCGGATTAGCTGGTTGTGAAAGTAATGGCGATGCGCTTGTTAAATCGTAGGCATCTTCCATGCTGGTGCTATAGATATGTTCACCCACTGATACCACAAACTGTGCTGTGGTTCCTGTGGCGGACAACACTTGAATAGCACCTGGTTCAACACCCGAAAAAGCAGGACCTGCACCCGTTGTTGGCTCACCAAAGGTGTTTGTATTAGTCATCACACCCGTTAATGCTGTGGTAAATGTACCGCTTGCAGCTGCTTCTTTTGCCGCGGTGTCTACCGTGCCTGTAAACAGTGCTTTAAAATTGGTATCAATCGTTGCTGTGTCTACTAAAGCAGAAGTACCGGGCGCTGTATAAAATGTGACGTACTGACTGCGGTCATCAGGGTTATACATGTTAAGAGTCAAGCCGTTCCCTGCGTTGGTTAGATCTACAACTTCAGAAACAAGTTTAACGTCACCCAGCATAACCTCAAACTGTATATCAGTCAGAGCGTCTGGTGTACCGTCAACGTTTGTCACAATAGCCGTTGTGGGGTCAAGTGTGCCCGCAACATCTGCTGAAAAACCTGTAAACGAAACGGTTGTAGAATCCAAAAAAGTATTGGCTGCAACAGAGCCTGAGCCATTAAGGTAAAGTGTGGCTGATGTGCTGCTGCCGGATGCATCATCGCTAACGGGGGCTTCGGGTGGCGCGGCCAGGGGTGTTGGCGGTGCGGCCTCGGTTGTGGTGAGCACATAGAAAGGCGATTGGCCTGTGCCGGCTTGGCGCAGGGTTTTGATCACACTGCCCTCTTGCGCATCGCGCGACGTGGGGCCTTGGATCATACCCATGGTGTTTAAAATGCTGTCAGCTGCAGCCTCTTTGTCAGAGGATGACACAACGCCATTTAACAGGGTTAAGATGGCTTTTGAGGCATTGATCAGCTCGTTGTTCACGGTTTCAAGCGCAGCCAGGGTGGTGCTTAAAAACTCTTGCGCAATGCGGATGTTTTGCAAGGCACCATCGGTTTTGGCAATTTGTGATTGCGTGCCGATATAGATGGCTTGGTTAACTTGGTTTTTGGTCATGTCTTGCATGCCAGTGATTTGTGATTCAAGGCTTGTCTCAACCTGGTCAGAAAGACCTGGGCCCAACGAATACATACACAAATTTTGAAGTGAGGATAAGGACATAAAACGCTCCTGTAAAGATCCCAATAATTGCTGCAAGCAGCGTGACTCATACAGAACACAGCAACGACTATGCCACATTTTAAAAAGCGCGCTCATCTTGTTGAAAATGATAGTTTTTTTGAGTGATCGTGAAGGCAAAACCACCTTAAAAAACACTGGACTACCGCATCATTTTGGTCGTCATCGCGAATGGCTACAGCCCTCATCGTCATCGCGAAAGCGTCACACTCATTTCGTCATCGCAAAGGCGCAGCCTGCGGCGATCCACTTGCCAGAAACTGAAGCAGCCAAAGCACACATGGATTGCCGCGTCGAAATCAAGATTTCTCCTCGCAATGACGTTTGGGGGAGGATTGCCGTCCCGCCCAAAGGCTCGCAATGATACTTTTAGGGCAAAGCACTTTAGTGCACGCGGGCGTTGCCTTTTTTAACTAATGCCGGCTTTGGCATCTTGCATTTTAGCTTTTTCATCCAAAAAGCCGTTAAGGGCAACGAGCACACATACGCTGTTGTGAGCAACGTTAAAAATAACCAAGGCTGCGTTAAAAAGCTGCCCACCATCAACACAAACCCCAGCAATACAAAAGGCATGGTTTTCAGTGACAGGTGAAAGCGCTTTAAGGCAATGGTGGGCACGCGGCTGATCATCAGCAACCCACCCGCCGACAGCGAGATCAGAAAGGCCAGCGGCAAACCATAGGTTGCATCAAACGCAAGGGAAGCAAAAAAAGGCAACAACGCAATCAGCCCGCCCGCAGGCGCTGGCACCCCCACAAAGAACCAATCGGCAAAAGGTGCTTTGTCGGGCAATGTGCGGCACACATTAAAGCGCGCCAAACGCAACGCCGAGCACGTGGTAAACAAAAGACACACAGCCCAGCCCAAACCCGACCAGTAAGATAAAGAGAAAAAATAGATCAACAAAGAGGGCGCCGCGCCATAGGATAAAAAGTCAGCCAGCGAATCAAGCTCGGCACCGAATTCTGATGTGCTGCCCAGCAGCCTTGCCATGCGTCCATCCAGCACGTCTAAAATGCTGGCGCCTAAAATACATAAAAGCGCATGCTCCCACGCGCCCACAAAGGCAAACCGCAAAGAAGAAAGGCCCAGCGCCAGACCAAAAACGGTCAGCACATTGGGCAACAGTTGGCGCACGTGTTGCGATGAACTTTCAAGGGCACGCGCTTTATATTCACGCAAAGGCTTTTTTGAGAATTTTTTCGAGTGCTTAAAGGCTTTTTTAAAAGGCTTTTTTAACTGCACGAAAAGATCCTTTCGTTGTCAAACCACCTCAGCCAAGCACCCGAACGGGCTTTGTGCTGACGCCGCTTAAGACTTTTTCTCAGCGGCTTTTTGATCGGCTGCCTTTTTATCGGCTTCTTTCGAGGAAGCTTTAGCTGTTGCAACCTTAGAGGCTTCTTTCACGTCCGCCTTAGGGGCTGCCTTAGAGGCCGCTTTCGCTTTTTTAGCACCTTGCGCTGCAGTCTTGCCTTTAGCAGGCGCCGTTGCGGCAGATGCCTTGTCCACAAGCTCGATCAAAGCCACATCGGCGTTATCACCAAAGCGCTTACCCATTTTGATAATGCGCGTATAACCACCGGCACGCTTTTCAAAACGCTGGCCAAGCTCATTGTACAGTTTTTTTTGCACGTCTTGATCTGGCAAAGCGGCCGCCAGGCGACGCCTTGTGTGCAATGTTTTCTTTTTAGACAACGTGATCAAACGCTCGACCACAGGACGCAGGGTTTTGGCCTTTGGCAGGGTTGTCTGAATACGCTCATGGCGCAACAAACTTTGGGCCAAAGAGGTCAACAGCACCTTACGTTGCTTTGTAGGGCGATTGAGTTTACGATGCTGCAGTTGATGTCTCATAACTTAACCTTTTACTCTTTGGGCTCAGTGGCCAATGTGTCTTTCGCCTTTTTCAACAACTCGTCAATGTTGGCAGGCGGCCACCCCGGTATCGACATACCAAGGTGCAAATCGATTTGATCCAAAATATCGTTGATTTCACTAAGCGACTTACGTCCAAAATTGGGCGCACGCAAAAGTTCGTTCTCAT
Source organism: Holosporaceae bacterium (assembly GCA_049607645.1). Lineage (GTDB taxonomy): Bacteria > Pseudomonadota > Alphaproteobacteria > Holosporales > Hepatobacteraceae > JBAJNL01. Next base: position 486,156 of record JBMYWS010000001.1, read on the forward strand.
TTTTGGTCACAAGATCACCAATATAGATGATGTTTTCTTTTTTCAAGCAGTTGGACGCCCGCAACGATAAATCAAGCTCGTCAACGCGCCGCAACAAGTTGGGGTTAAACGCAAGCGGTGCTTTTTGAGGCGGCGCTTCCTCTTCAAAATCTTCTTCTTTAAAGTGGATCATTTTTGAAAGCTGCTCTTTCAAAATACGCGCCGACACGCCAACAGCGTCTTCAGGCGAAACCGATCCATCGGTTTCAACCTTAAGGGTTAGCTTGTCATAGTTTGTAAACTGCCCCACACGCGTGCTTTCGATAAAAAACATGCACGACTTGATGGGGTTAAACACCGCGTCCACCAAAATGGTGCCAAGCGGCAAGCTTTCTTGTGTGCGCTCAAGCGCCGTTGAGTAGCCCTTGCCTTCGGTAATGGTGATTTCAAAATCCACCTTACCACCGTCGCTGATCTCACAGACCACTTGATCGGGTGACAAAAAGGTCACGTCCGCACCGCCATCAAGCATGCCTGCTGTGACCACGCGCGGGCCACTGGCCTGCACACGCACCACACAGGGGCCATCACCGTTTAACTTAACCTGAAGCTCTTTCAAGTTCAGCAAAATGTTGGTGACATCTTCTTTCACACCCGGCAGCACCGAAAATTCATGCAACGTGTTGCTAAAACGCACCGACGTCACGGCAGCACCCTTGAGCGACGATAAAATCACACGACGCAAAGCCGTGCCCAGCGTTACACCAAAGCCTTCTTCCAAAGGCTCAAACACAAGCGACGCCGAACGCGTGCTGTCTTTTTGATGATTGACCGCAACCTTGTAAGGTTTAATCAGGCTTTTCCAGTGACTTTGCAATCCACTCATTCTTTTATTCTATCCTCTTTATCTTTTTAAGAACGACGCCGCTTGCGCAAACGAACGCCGTTATGCGGAATTGGTGTCACATCTTTAATGGCTGTGACGCAAAAAAAGCTTTGCAACGCCCTTAAAGCTGACTCGCGGCCCGATCCTGGGCCCTTCACATACACCTCAACATTTTTCAAACCAAACGCTTTACCTTTTTGCGCCACAGATTCTGACGCCATTTGGGCCGCATAAGGGGTAGACTTGCGCGCACCCTTAAATCCTGCCGCCCCTGCAGATGACCAAGCGATGGTGTTACCACCCATCTCAGATAATGTTACGATGGTGTTGTTAAACGTTGCATAGATATGCACCACACCAGAGAAGATGTTTTTCTTTTTGCCTTTTGCCGAAGACGTTCTCTGATAAGCCATGAATTGTTTAACCCTTCATCCAAAAATTACTTTTTACCCGCAATAGGCTTTGCTTTACCCTTGCGCGTTCTTGCGTTTGTGTGCGTACGCTGCCCCCTAACCGGAAGCTTTTTGCGATGACGCAAACCTTCATAACAGCCAAGATCAACTTTGCTTTTGATGTTTTGACGCACCTCACGCAAAAGATCACCTTCGATCTTATAATGCGCATCGATATACTCACGCAGCCGCAGAAGTTCGTCATCTTTTAAAAGCGACACACGTAAAGATGGTTCAAACGACAACGCCTTACAAATCTTCAAAGCACGGCCATGCCCAATGCCATAAAGATAGGTCAATGCTACCTCAACCCTTTTTTGTGAGGGAATATTTACACCTGCTATACGTGCCACAATACTAAACCTTTTCTTCCTATCCTTAAAGATAGCCCATCTTTGCCCGAATTAAAAGACTCTTTTACGAGACTTTCTCCTCTTTAATATGCGCTAAAATCCTTTGCGTCGCAAGATGTGGCACTTGAAGCGCCGCATCTTTTTCGTCAAAGGCAACAACACACAAAGGCGCCATCTTCCCCAAAACCTTTAACAGTGCTTTATTGCGCTCTTTTTGGTCACGAATACGCTTCAGCACAACCTCTTCTTGATCGTCCGATCGCTTGCCCAATGCCTTGCCCCCACAGCTGATGCATGCTGTTGGCTTAACCTTGGTTTGTGACGCACCACAATCAAGGCACACAATGCGTTGTGTGAGCCGCTTGACCAGCACATCTTCGGGCACATCAAGATAAAAGATATAATCAAGCTTTTGCCCCTTGTCTTCTAAACTTTTTTGCAAAAGGCGCGCTTGCTCGGCATTTCGCGGAAAGCCATCGGCAATAAATCCATCGGACAGTGCTGCATTTTTGGCAAACACTTGTACCGCAATGTCATCCGAAACAAAATCTCCCTTGTCCATAATAGCTTTGATCTCTTGACCAAGCGCCGTCTCGCTTTCAACTTCTTTGCGCAACAAATCGCCCATGCCAATGATAGGCAAGTTAAGTGCTTTTTGCAGCGCGCGCGACTGAATGCCCTTGCCCGCACCAGGCAAGCCCACTAAAACAATTTTAAGCGCACTTTTATGAGAGTTTTTTGAAGGCGCCGCTACTTCTTTGTGTTGTGCCACCAGCCCCTGAAAGGCAACAAACCAGGTGCAACACAGCACCATCCAAAGACAAACGTCTTTTTTCTTAAAACGCATCACAAACAAACCTTTTTAACGAACCAACAAACTTTTTAGGGCGACGGCTTTGCCAACACACCCAGCACAGATTGCGTGACCTGATCTGGTGTTTGCGTGGCATCAATTGTGTGCACAACACCACTGCTTTGCATGCAAGACAGCAAAATGTCGTTGCGCTCTTTTTGAAGACGCAGACGCTTGCGCACCACATCATCTTTGTCGTCGGCACGCACGCCCATGGTGTCTTTGCCACAAAAATCACATGTTTTTTTACCAATGTCTTTGGCACCATAGGTTGCACCACATGAAAGACATGTAACGCGACCTGCAAGACGCCTGACCGCCTCCTCTTCTGGCAAATCAAGATAAAAGAAGGCATCCATTTTTTTATTGACTTTTTTCAACGCTTCATCAAACAACAAATACTGCGTTTTGGTACGCGGAAAGCCTTCAAGCACAAAACCATCCATCGCTAAAATGTGTTTAAGGCAAATGTCAACCACAAGCTTTTCATCTGGAAAATCACCCGCATCTAAGATGGGTTTTAAAAGCTTGCCAAGGGGCGTTTTCTCTTTCACCTCAAGACGCAACAGGTCACCTGCCCCCAAAAAAGGCACTTTTAAAGCGCGGCTTAAAAGACGCGCTTGCGTCCCTTTTCCCGATCCTGGAAGCCCAAGTAAAACAATACGCACAGCTATCCTCTTCTGGCGTAACGGTTTTTAAGCAAGCCTTCGTATTGATAGGAAATCAAATGCGTTTGCACTTGCGACACGGTATCCATTGTCACACTTACCAAAATCAGCAAACTTGTACCGCTAAAGAAAAACGGAATATGGATTTGCGACATCAAAAGCTCGGGCAACAGGCACACAAAGGCCAAGTAAGCTGCTCCTAAAACCGTTAAACGTGTCAGCAAATAATCAAAAAAGGCCACCGTTGGCGCACCGGGCTTATATCCTGGCACAAACCCATGGCTTTTTCTAAGGTTTTCAGCTGTCTCTTCGGGATTAAAAACAATCGCCGTGTAAAAGAAAGCAAAAAAGATAATCAATACCGACGACAGCAGCATATAAAGCGGCCGGCCGTGATCAAAATAACTTAAGAACATGCCCAGCTTCGATGACGCACCAAGAGACGAAAAGCTGCTTAACGCGCGTGGCATCATTAAAACCGAGGCGGCAAAAATGGCCGGCAACACGCCCGAGCTGTTCAGCTTAATGGGCAAGTAACTGGCTTGCTCTTGCGTCATCGCGCGCCCCATTTGCCGCTTGGGATAGTGAATAGTCACTTTGCGAAAAGCACGCTCCATAAAGACGATAAACGCAATCACCGCCACCAAAACGGCCATCACACCCACCATAATGCCAACGTGCAAGGCACCTGTTCTGCCCAGCTCAAGCATGCGCAGCGCTGATTGCGGCAGGTTTGCCACGATGCCCGCATAGATAATCATGGACGTGCCGTTGCCAATACCGCGTGCTGTAATTTGCTCACCCAGCCACACCAAAAAGAGCGTTGCCCCCACAAGCGTAATCACGGTGACCACGCGAAAAAAGAATCCAGGCTCTAAAACAAGCGAGCCGCTTGCGCTGCTTAGGTGCTCAAGCCCCACAGCAATCGCATACGATTCAACCGAGGCTAGAATCACTGTCAGATAACGGGTATATTGATTCAGCTTTTTGCGACCCGAGTCGCCCTCTTTGCGCAACGCTTCAAACTGCGGAATAATGGCCGTCAACAGCTGCACGATAATACTGGCTGTAATATAAGGCACGATGCTAAGCGTCATAATGGTTGCACGCCCAAGCGCACCACCCGAAAACATATCAAGCATGCCCAAAAAGCCGCCCGAATTTTGACGCACAATTTCCATCATTACCTGCGGATTAACACCGGCAAGTGGGATGTAGGTGCCCAGGCGATAAACAATCAGAACGCCCAAGGTGAAAAAGATACGCTTTTTAAGCGCATCGGCTTTTGAAAAGGCCTCCCATGTAAAGGACGACCGCATTGCCTGCTCGTTTAACATACCCTTAAGCTACCCCAGCTGTTTTTTTTAAAGAAATTTGCCTCCTGCCTCTTCAACCGCTTTACGCGCTGAAGAAGATGCGCCAGAAAGCGAAAGCGTTAAGGCGCAAGAAAGTTTACCCTTGCCCACAAGACGCACGCCATCCTTAACACGCCTGATCACTTTTTTGTCTTTTAAGCTGGCTGCCGTCACTTGCTCGTCAACCTTCAACACGCCTTTTTCAATAAGACTTGCAAGACGCTCAACAGAAAGCAATTGATAGGTTTTGCCATTTACAGGCTTAAAACCACGCTTTGGCATGCGCATGTGGATGGGCATTTGACCACCCTCAAAACCCTTAATCGACACACCCGTGCGCGATTTTTGACCTTTGTGGCCACGTCCACAGGTTTTGCCCTTAGTACAAGCAATGCCGCGTCCAACACGTTTGCGTGGCTTGCGTGCTTTCACATGATCTTTAATGGTATTCAGTTCCATGAGCGAATCTTAACCCTTTTCAACTTGCTTGTCTTGCGCTGCAGCTTTGGCTGGCTTTTTTGTGTCAGCGGCTTTTTGCTCGACTTCAGCGCCGGCATTGGCCTTCGAGAAAATCTCGGTCACGCGTTTACCCCGACGCTGAGCCACCAAACGAGGCGGCACAATGGCACGCAACGCCTTAAAGGTTGCATGCACCAGGTTATGCGGGTTTGAACTTTTAAGCGACTTGCTGACCACATCCAAAATACCAAAGGCTTCGAAAACAGCGCGCATGGCACCACCGGCAATCACACCGGTACCAGCCGGCGCCGAGCGAAGCTGAACCAACGTTGCGCCCGAGGCAAGCTTGATGTCATGATGCAGTGTGCGTCCTTGCTTTAAGGGCACCCTAACCATTTGCTTGGTGGCTTGATCGGTTGCTTTTCGAATGGCTTTCGAGACCTCTTTCGCCTTGCCTGTACCATAACCGGCCGAGCCCGAGCGATCACCCACAACAGCCAACGCAGAGAAAGAGAAGTTCTTACCACCCTTCACCACCTTGGTTACGCGCCTTACGCTGATCAGCTCTTGAAACAGAGCTTCTTTTTCATCGCGCTTCTGATTTGACGTCTCTCTTGCCATACAATCCTCTTAAAATGACAGCCCGCTTGAACGCGCGCCCTCTGCAAATTTCGCCACACGTCCATGGTACAAATAGCCACCACGGTCGAAAACGACTTTCTCAACCTTTTTCTTTTTTGCACGTTCGGCCACCATTTTGCCCACGGCCTCGGCCATGTCGACACCCTTTAGCTTTTGCGAACGCATCTCTTTATCAAGAGACGATGCCGCTGCAAGCGTTTGATTGGTTGCATCATCGATAACTTGTGCATACATGTGCCTGCCCGAGCGAAAAACCGAAAGGCGCGGACGATCTGTGTTGCGCTTTTTAAGATGAAAGCGCGCACGTGCTTTGCGTTTTTCAAAACCTTGAAGATATGCCATTTACTTCTTCTTACCTTCTTTTCTCAAAACAAATTGACCCAAGCGATGCACACCCTTGCCTTTATAAGGCTCGGGCTTACGAAACGCTTGCAGCTCGGCCACAACCTGACCCACTTTTTGACGTGACGCACCTAAAACTGAAAACTCGGTTGCACTTTTTGTTTTGACATCAACGCCCTCGGGCAAATCAAACAAAACATCGTGGCTAAAGCCCAGTTGCAACTTCAGCGTGCGTCCTTGCAAAGCGGCTCTGTAACCCACACCAATCATCTTGATGTCAGTTTTAAACCCTTTCGACACACCCTCGACGGCATTTTGCGCCAAGCTGCGCACCATGCCCCAAAGAATAGCTGCTCTTTTTGTATCAGCCTTGGGACGAAAAGTCAGCGTCTTGTCCGCAACATCGCACGAAACCTCTGCTGGCACTTGAACGCTTTGCGTTCCCATGCCGCCCTTGAACGAGAGAAGATCCTCCTCACGTGTTAAGGTGACACCTTCGGGCAAAACGATAGGCTTTTTACCAACCCGCGACATAATGCTCTATCCTTTTCTCGCTTAATAAACCCGACACACAACTTCACCACCAACGCCCTGGCTAAAGGCTTCGCTGTCTGACAAAACACCTTTTGATGTTGTCAAAACTGAAATGCCCAATCCGCCATTCACGCGCGGCATATCACGCAGTGATGTATAGGCACGGCGACCCAACTTTGACACGCGCTCGATCACATCGAAAGCTGGCCGACCATTGTGGTACCGCAATTGAATCTGCAACACATCAACGCCCTTGCGCACATTATGCTGATCATACCCAGTGATATAACCTTCACGCACCAACACATCCAAAAGATGTCTTGCCATGCGCGATGCCGGTGCCGCGCACTCTTTTTTGCCTGCACGCGCCGCATTGCGAATGCGTGTCAAAAGATCAGCTATCGGATCGTTTATCATGTATTTTCCTTACCAACTCGCCTTAATCACACCAGGCAGCTCGCCAAAAAGCGCAAGCTCTCTAATCGCAATACGCGACAAACCATACTCACGATGCACACCGCGGGGCCGCCCCGTTAAAAAGCACCTGCGGCGATAACGCACTTTTGCACCATTGCGGGGCATTTGCGCCAGTTTCAATGTTGCTTTAAACCGCTCTTCCAAAGATACCGTTTTAAGGCAGGCTTCTTTTTTCAGACGCTGCCTACGGCTTGCGCTTTTAGAGATCAAACGCAAACGATTTTTGTTTTTTTCAATGGCGCTCTTTTTTGCCACGACTACACTTCTCCCTTTAACGGAATACCTAAACCTTTAAGTAACAAAAAGCTGCCTTTTTTATCTTGGGCCGTTGTTACAAAAACCACATCAAGTCCCATTGTATAAGAAACTTTGTTGTAATCAACCTCGTAAAACACCGTATGCTCGGGAATGCCCAGCGCATAGTTGCCTTTTGAGTCAAAACTTTTAGGTGACGCACCCTGATAGTTACGCACACGGGGCAAAGCCATCGTGGTCAAGCGCTCTAAAAAGTCGTACATACGCTTTTTGCGCAGCGTTACCTTGGCGCCAATGGGCATGCCTTCGCGCAGCTTAAAGCCGGCAATAGACCGTTTGGCTTTGGCAATCACGGGCTGCTGACCTGCGATTAAGGCCAAATCTTCTTTAGCGGCCTGAACAGCTTTGCTATCTTGCACAGCGCGGCGACCCACACCCATGTTCAGCACAATCTTCTCAAGCCTTGGCACAGCCAACATGTTTTGAATACCAAGCTCTTTTTTGATTTGGTCTCTTAGGGTGCTTTCGTAATACTCTTTTAAGCGTGACATAAATAATTCCTACAAGCTTTACCGCTTGATCTCCTCACCAGATTTTTTGGCAAACAAAACACGCGTTTTGTTTGCCAAAAACCGAAAACCACACCGCGTGGGCTTTTTTGTTTTGGGATCCACATGGGCAACGTTTGAAATGTGCAACGAAGCCTCTTTTTGAATCAAACCACCTTGTGGATGTGTTTGCGAAGGCTTTTGATGACGCTTCACCATATTGGCGCCCTTCACAAGCACACGCTCGGCATCACGCTTAACAGCCAACACCTCGCCCACTGTGCCTTTGCTTTTGCCAGTTGTCACGACAACCTGGTCGCCTTTGCGAATTTTCCACTTATAACCCATCAAATGACCCCCGGTGCCAACGATAAAATTTTGTTATAGCCAGCCTCACGCAACTCACGCGTGACAGGACCAAACACACGTGTCCCCAAAGGCTCTTTGTTGTTTTCAACCAACACAACGGCGTTGTCATCAAAACGCGTTTGCGTGCCGTCTGCCCTTTTAAGAGGTGATTTTGTGCGTACAATCACCGCGCGCTTCACATCGCCTTGGCTGACTTTGCTGCGTGGCTGTGCCTCTTTAATCGACACCACAATCAAGTCGCCAATGCCTGCAATCCAGCGCTTTGAACCACCAAGCACCTTGATGCACTGCACTTTGCGCGCACCTGAATTGTCGGCCACCGATAAAACTGTTTGCATCTGTATCATTTAAACATCCTTTAAAAGCGTAAGAGGACTTGCCAAAGCACACACGGCCATCACTGCGCAGCCCCTTCTTTTAACTCTTTTTGGGGCGCCACTGCATCGGCACCCAAAACAGCCCAAGTTTTTGTCTTCGAAAATGGGCGTGTTTCAATAATAGAAACCGCATCACCCACACGATAGGTGTTTTCAGGATCATGCGCTGCAAATTTTGTTTTGCGACGAATCGTTTTGCGATACAAAGGGTGCATAAAACGCCGCTCGACCTCGACATGAACTGTTTTGTCTGAACGGTCGCTGACCACAACCCCTTTTAACACGCGACGTGCCATTATTTTTGACCTTTCTTTTGCAACATTGAAAGCGCCGTTTTAACACGCGCTTTTTCACGACGCACTTTTGACAGTGACTGCGTGTTTTTTAGTTGTTTTGCCTGATGCTGAAAACGCAACCCCATAAGCTCGTGCGCTAAATCTTGGTATTGCTTGCGCAAGCTTGCCTGATCTTTTGACAGAAGTTCTTTTAAAACGGTTGCCATGTTTAACTCCACTGCCTTGTTACAAATTTGGTGGGAATAGGCAATTTGGCTGCACCCAAGACAAAGGCACGACGCGCCAGCTCTTCTGACACACCTTCGATCTCAAACAGCACACGGCCCGGGCGCACACGGCAAGCCCAAAACTCGGGCGAACCTTTACCGCTGCCCATGCGCACTTCAGCCGGCTTTTGGCTAACAGGCACATCGGGAAAAACACGAATCCACACCTTACCAAGACGCTTGATATAACGGGTAATCGCACGACGGGCAGCTTCGATCTGGCGTGCCGTAATACGCTCGGGCGCCAACGCCTTCATGCCGTACGAGCCAAAAGCCACCGTGTTGCCACGCTGCGCCACACCGTGAATACGGCCCTTAAAAGCCTTGCGATGTTTTGTTTTCTTAGGACTTAACATAAACCCTTAACCCCCTTGCGCTTCTTTAGGTTGCTGCATCGTACGCGACATCTGCGCCCCCTTAAGATCGCCAAGATAAATCCACACTTTAACGCCGCAGGTGCCATAGGTTGTTTTAGCCGTTGCAACACCATAATCAATATCGGCACGCAGCTTATGCAAAGGCACACGACCCTCGCGCGACCATTCCATGCGGGCAATTTCCGCACCGCCCAAACGCCCCGAGCAATTCACACGAATGCCTTCAGCACCCATCTTAAGGGCAAACTGAATTGCCTTGCGCATGGCGCGCCTAAACGAAACACGCTTTTCAAGCTGCTGCGCAATATTTTGAGCCACCAACATAGCGTTAATCTCAGGCTTGCGCACTTCAACCACGTTAAAGCTGACGTCACTTGCAAGACGCTTACAAAGCTCAAGCCGCAGTTTTTCAATATCACCGCCGCGCTTGCCAATCACCACACCAGGACGTGCTGACGAAACCGTGATGCGCGGACGCTTTGACAGTCTTTCGATCTTAACGTTCGCCACGCCGGCGTGCTTCAGCTTGTCAGACAAAAGCTTTTTGACAAAAAGATCTTGCTCTAGCAAGGTCGCATAGTTTTTTTCGTCAAACCAAAGCGAATCCCATGTGCGATTCACACCCAAACGAAAACCAACGGGATTTGTTTTTTGACCCATTATTCTTTGACCTCAGATACAACAACACGCAAATGCGAGTACGGCTTTTCAATCCGTCCCGAGCGCGAACGCCCTTTCACATCAAGCCGTTTTAACGCAAACGCGCGCCCAACCGATGCTTCTGTCACCAAAAGCTTATCGGGATCTGCGCCCTTGTTATGCTCGGCATTTGCAATAGCTGATAGTAACACTTTTCTTACTTCACCCGCAATGCGTTTGTGCGAAAATTTCAAGACTGCAAGCGCTTTTTCTGCCCCCAGCCCACGAATCATTTTCGCCACAAGATTCAGCTTAAACGCACTCGTGCGCATCGCCTTGCCCACAGCCAAAGCACTGGCACCAAACGCAAACTCTGAAGTCTTTTTTTTGCTCACCACCGACATCCTTAACCTTTTTTCGCCTTACGATCGCCTGCGTGACCCAAAAATGTACGCGTTGGCGCAAACTCACCCAACTTACGACCAATCATATCTTTTGTCACAAAGACAGGTATAAACTTTTTTCCATTATGCACTGCAAACGTCAAGTCTACAAATTGTGGCAAAATTGTCGATCGGCGCGACCATGTCTTGATGGCATCTTTACGTCCCGACGCCCGTTGTGCGTCTGCTTTTTTTAACAAGTAGCCATCAACAAAAGGCCCTTTCCATACAGATCGTGTCACTGTTTGCTCCTCATTTTGCACTGCACGGTTGTGCTTTGTCGTGCTTTATTATTCATCACGGCGCACGCCTTTTCACGATCCACCAATCGGTCCGCTTGTTCGAACGCGTCCTTTTACCTTTTGTGGGTTGACCCCAAGGCGAAACAGGATGCCTGCCGCCTGACGTCTTACCTTCACCACCACCATGGGGGTGATCGATGGGATTCATCGCCACACCTCTAACATGAGGTCTGCGACCACGCCAACGGTTACGCCCAGCTTTACCAAGCGATTCGTTTTTGCGATCAGGATTCGAAAGCACACCCACCGTTGCCCAGCATTGCTCAGAGATGCGACGCACTTCGCCTGATGTCATTGACAACAAAGCATAGCCACCATCGCGCCCCAAAAGACGCACAGATGTGCCAGCCGCACGGGCGATCTGGCCACCTTTTTTGATTTTCATTTCCACATTGTGCAGAAAGGTTCCTTGTGGAATCGCACAAAGTGGCAACGCGTTACCTGGCTTGATATCTGCTTTTTCCGACGCCACAATCGTGTCGCCCACTTCAAGTTTTTGCGGTGCAAGAATATAAGCTTTCTCGCCATCCTCATACGCAATCAGCGCAATAAAAGCCGAGCGGTTCGGGTCATACTCAAAACGCTCAACACGGCCCGCAACGTCATACTTTTGCCGTTTAAAGTCAATCAAACGATAGCGCTTTTTGTGACCACCACCACGGTGATACGCGGTCAGACGGCCCGTGGCGCAACGACCGCCTTTTTTAGCCATACCTTGCGTTAACGAGCGCAACGGCCCCTTTTTCCACAGCTTCGAGCGGTCAATCAAGACCGTGCCGCGCTGTCCCGGCGTTACAGGTTTATAAACGCGCAAACTCATCCTTCAGCTCCTGTGTCAGAAGGCGTGTCAATCATTTGCCCCTTTTTTAAGGCCACGATTGCCTTTTTAAAGGGCGTCGTCATCCCCAACCTTCCTTTAAAACGTTTTTGCTTGCCCGGCACACGCAAAGTGTTGACAGACACAACATTGACTTTAAAAAAGTGCTCAACAGCCTGCTTAATCGATTTTTTGTCAGCAGTCATCGCCACTTTAAATGTATAGCGACTATCCTGCGTCCCAAGTGTTGACTTCTCAGTCACCAAAAGTCCCTTTAAAACAAAAGGCAACTTTGACAATGAAACGGGAGCCTCTGCTGGCTTTTTTTGAAAACGATAGCCCTTCATCCCAAACGCTCCTCTAGCGACTTCAGCGCCTCTTCTTCAAAAATAATGTGATCATGGCGCAAAATGTCATACACATTAAGACCCATTTGAGGCAGCATGTTGACGCGCCACATGTTTGATGCTGCACGCACAAACCCGGCATCAAGCCCTTCTTTTGTGTGCGCCACGCACAAGACACGCCCCGTATAACCGGCCAGCACATCCGTTAATTCTTTTGTTTTGCCTGACGCAAAAACAAATTTGTCAAACACCGAAATTTTCTTTTCTGAGACTTTGCCCGAGACGGCGATTTTTAAACCCATCTGACGAATCTTTTTCGGCAGCGCAAAAGCGTGCGAGCGCGGCTGCGGACCAAAAATAACCGCACCACCCCTAAACTGCGGCGAGCGCAAGCTACCCTGACGGGCGCGGCCAGTGCCTTTTTGCTTGTGCGGCTTGCGCGTTGTGCCCGAAATATCAGAAATACCTTTTGACGCGTGCGTACCTGCCTGCCTTTTCGCCAGCTGCCAACGCACCACGCGCGCCAAGATATCTGAACGATACGAGCAACCAAACACAGTCGCATTCAGGCGGTGCGTGCCAACCTTTTTTTGTGCCAAATTTTGAATTGCGATTTCCACTCAACCAACTCCTTACTAACTTGCCACAGGGGCCGCATGCTTGACCGCATCACGCACCATCACAAGCGCACCCTTCACACCGGGCACCGATCCCTTGACTGCAAGCCAGCCTTTTTCCTCATTGACCAAAACCACTTGCAGATTAAGCGTTGTCACACGCTCGGCCCCCAAGTGACCTGCCATTTTTTTATTCTTAAACACACGACCCGGACGCGTACATTGACCCGTCGACCCATGGCTTCTGTGCGAAATCGAAACACCGTGGCTAGCCCTTAGACCAGCAAAATTGTGCCGCTTCATCGCACCCTGAAAACCTTTACCTTTTGATGTAGCAATCACATCCACATGCGCACCCACTTCAAAGTGAGCAGGCGTCATAGCATGGCCGGCCTCGAGAAGGCTGGCTTCATCCACGCGAAATTCAACATGTCGCTTTAAAGGCTCTTTAAGCGCCTTGTTCTTTTCAAACACACCACGCAAAGACTTGGTCAGGCGTGACACAGATGTTTTCTGTGTGCCCAGCTGCAGCGCTGTATAGCCATCCTTATCTTTTGTTTTTTGCCCAACCACAAAACAATCTTTAACACACAAAAGCGTCATCGAAATATGGCGGCCCGTCTTGGGCTCGAAAAGGCGCGACATTCCAACTTTTGTCGCCAACAAACCAGATCGCACCATATCCCCCTAACTTTTCACCTCAACACGCACACCTGCAGGTAGATCAAGCTCCATCAAAGCTTCGACCCCCTGAGGTGTTAAATCAGACACATAGATGGCACGTTGGCAAATGCGCTTTTCAAATTGCTCACGCGATTTTTTGTCAACGTGAGGCCCGCGCAACACAGTCACGCGACGAATGCGCCGTGGCAACACAATAGGCCCCTTGACGGCTGCGCCCACCCGGTTGAGCGTTCCCACAATCTTTGTGGAAGATTGCTCTAACACCCGGTGATCGTACGCCTTAAGACGAATACAAATACTTTGCTGACCTAACATGCTGCTTGCCTAACCATCAAATACACTTAAAAGATCCTTTATTAATCCAAAATCTTCGTCACAACACCAGCACCAACGGTTCTGCCGCCTTCACGAATCGCAAAACGCAAGCCTTCTTCCATGGCAATAGGCGCAATCAGCTCAACTTCCATATCCACCGTATCACCAGGTAGGGCCATCTTGGATTCACCAAGAAGCGTCACAGCGCCTGTCACATCAGTTGTTCTAAAATAGAACTGCGGACGATAATTGCTCATAAACTGGGTATGGCGACCACCTTCTTCTTTGGTCATCACATAAGCGTTGCAGGTAAACTTTTTGTGTGGTGTTACCGAACCTGGCTTGACCACAACCTGACCACGCTCAACATCTGTACGCTTGATACCACGCAGCAAAAGACCCACGTTGTCACCAGCTTCACCGCGATCAAGCAGCTTGCGGAACATTTCAACGCCTGTAACCGTCGTCTTTTGTGTATCGCGAATACCAACAATCTCAACTTCTTCGTCTTTGTTGATAGCGCCACGCTCGATACGACCGGTCACCACTGTGCCACGACCTTCAATCGAGAAGACGTCTTCAACAGGCATCAAGAAGGTTTTTTCAACATCGCGCTCGGGCTGAGGGATGTAGGTGTCAACCTGCTCCATCAATTTAAGGATGGCCTCTTTGCCCATCGCATCATCTTTGCCTTCAAGCGCTTTCAAGGCCGACCCACGAATGATGGGAATATTATCACCGTCAAACTCGTACTTTGAAAGCAATTCGCGAATTTCCATCTCGACCAAATCCAAAAGCTCGGGGTCTTCGACTTGATCCACCTTGTTCATAAAGACCACCAAAGCGGGCACACCCACCTGACGGGCCAAAACAATGTGCTCACGTGTTTGAGGCATGGGGCCGTCGGTTGCCGACACCACCAAGATGCCGCCATCCATCTGCGCCGCACCAGTGATCATGTTTTTCACATAGTCAGCGTGCCCTGGGCAGTCAACGTGCGCATAGTGGCGCTTATCTGTTTCGTATTCAACGTGTGCGGTTGAAATTGTAATACCGCGCGCACGCTCTTCAGGTGCACTGTCAATATTTTCATAAGATTCAAACTTCGCACCACCCTTTTCAGCCAATACTTTCGTAATCGCTGCGGTAAGCGTTGTTTTTCCGTGGTCCACGTGACCGATTGTGCCAATATTACAATGCGGCTTCGAACGTTCGAATTTTTCTTTTGCCATGTCCTCGACCCTTTCGTCTCTAACTTTTTCTTAACAATACCGCCGGTTTCAAAAAATCTCAATCATGTTTTTGCACGAATCTCATCTGCAACCTGCTGTGGCACCGGCGCATAGTGATCGAACTGCATCGAATACTGCGCTCTGCCTTGTGTGCGCGACCGCAAAGTATTCACATACCCAAACATTGAGGCCAATGGCACCAAGGCCGACACCACGCGGGCGCCACCGGGCTGACTGTCCATACTTTGCACTTGCCCACGACGTGAGTTCAAATCGCCAATCACATCACCCATGTATTCCTCGGGCGTAATGACTTCAACTTGCATCATAGGCTCAAGCAAAACAGGCTTTGATTTGCCAATACCTTCGCGAAAAGCTGAACGTGCTGCAAGCTCGAACGCCAAAGATGACGAGTCAACTGCGTGGAACGAGCCATCAATCAACGTTGCTTTAAAGTCTGTCATGGGAAAGCCCGCAAGATAGCCTGACTCAAGCGCCGTTTGAATACCTTTGTCCACAGACGGGATGTATTCTTTTGGCACCGCACCACCGACGATTTTAGATTCAAACTCAAAACCTGAAGAACGCTCAAGCGGCTCGAACGTCAGCACAACCTGCGCAAACTGACCCGCACCGCCGCTTTGCTTTTTGTGCGTATAGTTAATTTCAGATTTTTGGGTAATGGTTTCGCGGTAAGCCACCTGGGGCGCACCCACATTGGCTTCTACTTTAAATTCGCGACGCATGCGGTCAACAATCACATCAAGATGCAACTCACCCATGCCCTTAATAATGGTTTGCCCCGTCTCGGTGTCTGATGTCACACGAAAAGACGGGTCTTCAGCCGCTAAACGCCCCAGCGCCAGACCCATTTTTTCTTGGTCTGCTTTTGTCTTGGGCTCAACAGCCACCTCGATCACCGGATCCGGGAACGCCATGCGCTCAAGCAACACCGGACTTTGCGGGCTGCAAAGTGTATCACCCGTGACCACCTCTTTCATGCCGCAAAGCGCCACGATGTCACCGGCCACAGCCTCTTTGATGTCTTCGCGACTGTTGGCATGCACCAAAAGCATACGCCCCAGGCGCTCTTTGCGATCTTTGACTGCATTCAATACAGAGGCACCGGTTTCAAGTTTGCCCGAATAAATACGCACATACGTAAGCGACCCCACAAACGGGTCGGTCATAATCTTGAACACCAGGGCAGACAAAGGCTCGCTGGCATCTGACTTGCGCACCACAGTCTTTTCTTCATCGTGCGGCAAAACGCCTTCAGCTGGCGGCACATCCAAGGGCGATGGCAAATAGTCGATCACCGCATCCAAAAGCGGCTGCACACCCTTGTTTTTAAAGGCCGACCCACACAACACAGGCACAAATGAAAACGACAGCGTGCCTTTACGCAGACAGCGCTTTAGCGTTGCCTCATCGGGCTCTTTGCCCTCAAGATACGCTTCCAAAACAGCATCGTCTTGCTCGACTGCGCGCTCGATAAGTTGATGGCGATAGGTTTCAGCGCTTTTTTTAAATTCGTCTGGAATGTCAACTTCATCAAACTTGGCACCCAAGGCCTCACCTTGCCAAATGAGCGCTTTCATTTTTACAAGGTCAATCACGCCTTTAAAGTTGTCTTCGCCACCGATGGGAATTTGAACCACCGCTGGCACAGCACCAAGGCGCTTTTCGATCATATCCACACAGCGCTCGAAATCAGCACCCATGCGGTCCATTTTGTTAACAAAACAAATGCGGGGCACTTTATAGCGGTTTGCTTGACGCCACACTGTCTCTGATTGAGGCTCAACACCAGCAACGCTGTCAAAAACAGCAACGGCGCCATCTAGAACACGCAAAGAACGCTCAACCTCAATCGTGAAGTCAACGTGTCCGGGTGTATCAATGATATTGATGCGATGGTCGTCCCAAAAGCACGTGGTGGCGGCCGACGTAATGGTAATGCCGCGCTCTTGCTCTTGCTCCATCCAGTCCATGGTGGCGGTGCCCTCGTGCACCTCACCAATCTTGTGTGTTTTGCCCGTGTAATAAAGAACACGTTCGGTTGTCGTTGTTTTGCCCGCATCAATGTGGGCCATAATACCAATGTTACGATAACGATCTAAAGGCGTACTTCGAGAAGACATAAGTTAAATCACCACCTATAATGTGAAAAAGCGCGGTTTGCATCAGCTTGCTTGTGCGCTTCTTCTTTTTTACGCGTCGCACCGCTGCGACCTAAAATTGAATCCCTAAACTCGTTCGCCAGGCGATCGGCCATGGTTTTTTCAGAGCGCGCTTTGGCGCTGGCGATCATCCAGCGAATGGCCAAAGCTTGCGACCTTTCTGCACGCACCTGCGTTGGCACGGGGTAGGTAGCGCCGCCCACGCGGCGGGATTTGATTTCAAGGGATGGCTTTACATTTGATAGCGCTTCATAAAAAAGCTCTTTACCGTCTTTTTTAAGAGCTGTGCCGGCTTTTTCAAGCGCTTGGTACATAATGCGCAAAGCAACGGCTTTTTTGCCGTCCAACATCAAGGCATTGACAAAACGCGCGATGACTTCATCGCCAAATTTGGGATCAGGCGCAACAGGCCTTACTTTTGCACGATGGCGACGCATTAACCCTTACTCCTTTTCACACCATATTTCGAGCGACCTTCTTTTCGGTCCTTCACACCTTGCGTATCCAACTTACCACGCACCACATGATAGCGCACACCGGGCAAGTCAGGCACACGTCCACCACGCAACAACACAACCGAGTGCTCTTGCAGGTTGTGACCTTCGCCGGGAATATAGGCTGTTACTTCTTCGCCGTTACTAAGACGCGTACGGGCCACCTTACGCAAAGCCGAGTTCGGCTTCTTAGGCGTCACTGACGTGACCTTAAGACAAACGCCCCTTTTTTGCGGGCAGTTATCCAGCGCCGGTGATTTAGAGCGCTTCTTTTGGCTCTTACGCGGCGAGCGCAGAAGTTGGTTAATTGTTGGCATACACCTATTGTCTATCTGTTGTTACAAGAATAATACTATGCAGCCCACTTTAAGGCCTGCCACCCCATACTAAGGGGACGAAACCCCCACGTCAAGGCGACTTTACAAAAAATTAACCAAAAAAAGGCTCCTTGTGTGCAAGAACAGCACCTTGGCACCCTTTAAAAAATAGCGTATAAAGACCACAATCTTTATTTTATTCTTTACAGAACAAAGCTGTGTGCCGTCTGATATGTCTTGGCGGCCTTTTATGATCTTCTCCGTTTTTTTGACCAACTGAAAGAAATCTATGTTGTCTTTAAACCTTGTTTTTTCGAATCGTGGCCAAACACAAGAGCAAAGCAAACTGCGCAGTGTGGTGCTGTCATCCATGATTGGCAATATGCTTGAGTGGTATGATTTTGCATTATACGGTTACTTCTCGACACTGTTGGCCCAAGTCTTTTTTCCTCTTAAAGACCCTGTGGCGGCCTTGCTTGCAACGTACGGTGCCTTTGCCGCTGGCTTTTTGATGCGCCCTTTGGGCGGCATTATCTTTGGATATATTGGCGATCACATTGGCCGCAAGAAAGCGTTGCTTTGGTCGATTTATTTGATGTCGTTTCCCACGTTTGCAATTGGGTGTTTACCCACCTATGCCCAAATTGGCTGGCTGGCGCCCCTTTTATTAACAGTGATACGCCTGCTTCAGGGTCTTTCGATGGGTGGAGAATTCACAGGATCCATTGTGTTTATTGTTGAGCACGCCGAGGGCAAAAGACGTGGCTTTTATGGCAGCTTTGCGCCCTTTAGTGCCGTTTTGGGTCTTTTAATGGGATCGGGCATCGCCGCTTTGCTAAGTTTTGCACTGCCCGCCGAACATCTAACCTCTTGGGGATGGCGCATTCCTTTTGCCTTGAGCATTTTGGGCGGCTGGCTGGGCTCTTACATGCGACGCACGCTGGGTGACCCCGCTGCCTTTGAGGAAAACAAAAAGACCAAGCATGCGAAAAAAGCTTTCTTCTTTAAAGAGCTGTTCTCACAGCACCGCAAAAGCCTGATCACTGTCTTTTTGGTGGATCTTTTGGTAGCCATTGGCTTTTACCTGATTGTTACCTTTTTGGTGGGCTATCTTGAGCAATTTATTGGCCTGCCAAGGCACACGGCGCTTTTGATTAACACGTTAAGTACCGTGGTGTTTGCGCTGACCATTCCGCTAACGGGCTGCTTTCTTGATACCTGGGGCCGCAAGCCCTTGATGATTGGGGCGGCACTGGGTTTTGCCTTTTTAAGCGTGCCTCTTTTTCACGGGCTGCTGTCTGGCTATGTGCCTTTGATTTTGGGCGCTTCCATGGGTCTTTCTTGCTTGATGGGTGTTTACTTTGCGGCTATTCCTGCCATTTTGGTTGAATCATTTCCGGCACGGCTGCGCTATTCGGGCATTTCGATTGCGCACAACTTAAGCATGGCGCTTTTTGGCGGCAGTGCGCCGTTTTTGGTAACCTGGATGATTCGCACCTCGGACTCGCTTTTGGCACCGGCCATTTATTTAACGTTTGCAAGCTGCGGTGCCCTTTTGGGTTTATGTCTTTTAAAGGACAGAACGCACGAAAAACTGTCTTAAGGCACAAACCCTGGCTGCCCCTGCATCTTTGTAAGGCATGGGCAGATGCGCCTACAATACAGAGACATTGCCACCTTTTTTTGCAAGCCAATCTGGTGTATTCTTTGTGGTAAAGGCAACAACATCACAAAACATGATGGAGAGGGGTGCGCCTTGCATGAACACACAACAGCTTGACGCCTTCTATGCGTCCTCTGCCGGCCTTTATACACAAAAAGCCCTGCGGCCCTATTTTAGCAAGCGCCCTTTACACAAAGAAGACAAGTGCTTGGCCGTTGGCTATGTGGCTCCCTTTTTAACGGCCCTGCGCGCAACCCATAAGGTGGCCCTGATACCGCATGACAGCGGCATCACACCGGCCATCACGCCAGATACCACGCTGCTGACCTATAAAGAGGACGGCTGCTTTCCCTTAAAAGAAAATACGTTTCAGCACATCTTTCTGATCCATTGCCTGGAGTCAGCCCTTTATCCGGCACACTTGCTGCGCGAGGCCACACGGTGTCTGCAGCCAGGCGGACGCCTGACGCTGTTTGTGCCGCAATCCAAGACTTGCTGGCGTTCAGACCGCTTTCCATGGCAGGCTACCCAAACATGGTCCCCTGACCGCATTAAAGAACAGCTTGAGCAAAACCAGCTGACCCTTCTTAAAAGCAACGCGGCCCTTTTGTTTCCGTCAGCGTCTAAATGGAACGCCCTGATGCTGCCTTTAGAGCACACGCTACGCTGCATGATGTTAGACATGTGGGGCAATATGCAGATTGTGCAGGCGGCCAAAATGCTTTCCTACACAGGCCAAAAGCCGCAAGAGCGTCAATTGATGCCACAGCTATCCTCTTAAGCAATCTTAGCTTCTTGCGCGGGCGTCTTTGACTGGTTGCGCAGCAACAAGCGTGCAAGGCAACCTACCAAAGGGCTTTTGGTCACCACATGCGCGCGTCGCGCCAGACGCCACACAAACAGGTCTTTCCAGCTGTTGCCGATATAATCAAA
The DNA here is from genome assembly GCA_049607645.1 of Holosporaceae bacterium. GTDB lineage: Bacteria > Pseudomonadota > Alphaproteobacteria > Holosporales > Hepatobacteraceae > JBAJNL01. The sequence continues at coordinate 506,630 of JBMYWS010000001.1, forward strand.
CCCTTGCGCACCGTAATGCGCCACAAGCCACTTGGCTTTTTTGGCGCCCACGCGGTTGTCACGCACACCAGACGTGACGATCACATCAAACAAAGGATAGGTTTTGCGCAACACAGGCCTTAGCACACAAGGCGCACCGGTGATCAAGACAAGCGTGCGACCCTTTTCCTTTGCGCTTAAAAGCCACTTTAAAAGGTCAGGTCGTGGTTTGAGAATGCGCTTTGTTACAGCTTGCCTGTCAAGCAAAGCTTCTTTTTTGATAAAGGCATGATAGGCTGCAAACGTTTTGGCGGCCAGCTTGCCACGGCGCAGCCAGCGCCACCCAAAGCCCCACACAAGACAAGGCTGTTTTGTAAGAAGGGCCCAAAAAGCCACCTGGTGCGTTTCGTGCGCAATCAATGTGCCATCAAGGTCAACGCACAGGGGGCAGTCAGGACGCATGATGCGACGGTGTTGTGAAAGGCGCCTTGGCACCCTTTTGAACATGTGAGTTGTGCAGCAATGCACCAATGCGATCTTCTTTTGGTGCAACAGGGCGATCTGGTTTTTTGCCTTTGAACACAAAACGATTCTCAATCGCCTGATCAATGGCGCTTTCATCTGCATCTAAAGGAGGTGCGCTGCCCACCTGCGCCGCAGGTGCGGATTCAGTGGCAGAGGCACCCTTTTCCCACCCACCAAAGGCTTGATCTGAGGGGGCATCTTCTGGCGTTGTTGCGGGATACAAAACAGATTCCACGGTTTTTTGCTCTTCAGAAAAAACGGGCGGATCACGATCAAGCGGCACATCATAAAAACGCGAGATAGCCGTTTTGCGCAGCGCTGCTTTCATAAAGTCGCGCCACAAGTGACTTGAGGGACTGCCCACCGTAGAGTGCGTGAGTGGCTGATCTGAGTCACGACCGGTCCACACCCCTGTCACCAGCTCGGGCGTAAAGCCCACAAGCCACAGATCGCGATATTGTTGCGATGTGCCCGTTTTACAGGCCGAGGGACGATCGATATTCGTGCGCCAACCCGTGCCTTGCTTGACCACCGCCTGCATCGCATCAAGCATCGCATTGGTTGCATAAGGCGAGACGATCACATCTTCTGATGGTTCCCAGCGATACAACACATGCCCCTTTTTGCTTTGCACGCGCTTGATGCCATGAGGCAGCACACGCCGGCCGTGGTTTGCAATGACTGCAAACGCTCCTGTGACCTCAAGCAGTGTGACCTCACCGCTGCCCAAAGCGATCGAGAGATTATAGGGAATAGGCGTTGTAATACCTAACTTGCGGGCCGTTTGCACCACCCGTGCAAGCCCCAGCAACTTGACTAAACGCACAACAGCGGTGTTGATCGATTTTGCAAACCCTCGCCTTAAGGTAACCTCGCCTTGTGATTTATAAAGATAGTTTTTAGGTTGCCAGCCATCAAAGGATACCTGGGTATCGGGAATCAGGTGCTCGGGCGTTAAGCCATTTTCAAACGCGGTAAGATAGGCAAAAAATTTGAATAACGAACCTGACTGCCGCAGCGCTTGCGTTGCGCGATTAAACTTTGTAATGGCATAGCTTGTGCCACCCACCATTGCTTTGACAGCACCTTGCGGCGTCATACTGACAAGGGCCATTTGGCCGGCTTTCCACTTTTCGCCATACTGCTTCATGGCGACCTTCATCTTTTGATGCGCCAGCTCTTGCAGGTTCAAATCAAGCGTTGTGTAGATATCAAGATCTTGATCAAGCGACACAAGGTGCCTGACACTATCAATCACCCAATCTGCAAAATAGTGCACCGAGCTTGTATTGGTCACGTTCGGCGGCGGCGAGGCCATCATCAACGACAAGTCCATGGCCTTTTGTGTGATAAAGCCTGCTTCGATCATTTTGAGCAGCACCTGCCGTGCGCGCTCCTCTGACTTTTCGGGGTTTTGCGCCGGTGAATAACGCGACGGTGCTTTGAGAAGACCCATCAGCATGGCCGATTCATAAAGGGTCAACTGCCTTGCATGTCGCCCAAAATAACGCATGGCTGCCGCATCGATACCAAAGGCGCCGGCACCAAAGTAAACGCGATTGAGGTAAAGCGTCATGATTTGATCTTTACTTAGCTTGGCCTCAAGCAGCAATGCTAAAATGGTCTCTTGAATTTTGCGCTTGATCGAACGGTCTTGATAGCCATACATCTTGTGCGCTTGCAAAATATTTTTGCCAAGCTGCTGCGTGATGGTGCTGCCCCCTTGCACCACACCGCCCGAGTGATAATTCACCCACAACGCGCGCGCAATGCCCATCAGGTCAATACCAAAGTGATGATAAAAGCGCTTGTCCTCAATGGCCATCAAGGCTTCAGGCACATGCTTTGGCAGGTCGTTGACCGAGACCATCTCGCCATACACATCACCATAGGTGGCCAAAAGCGTTTTGTTGTCGCTAAAAACCCGAATGCAGGGCCGCCTGTACGAGAGAAAAATTTCGTTTATATGCGGCAGATCTTTAGAGAAATACCAAATCACGCCCACAACACTTAAAACGCCAATGGCAAAAAGAAACGAAAAATATTTAAAAAGGCGCCACAAGGCCCGACGCAAAAACGATGGACGTTTTTTCATGGGCTTTAATGGCGGCATGCTTTTGGGCGGAAATACATAACGCATGGCTTACATCCGGCAACACCTGTTTACAACACACACGCTCAAAAACACAGAACCAGGTTTACGCATCCACACTTTCAACCTTAAGGGCATTGGTTTCGATAAACTCGCGACGTGGCTCAACCACATCACCCATCAGAATAGAGAAAATCTCGTGCGCTTCCTCAAGATGCGGAATCGTCACCTGCAGCAAGTTTCGGCTGTCGGGATCCATGGTGGTTTGCCACAGATCATTGGCTTGCATTTCACCAAGCCCTTTATAACGCTGAATGTGATAGCCGCTTTTGCCGGCTGCTAAAACGTTTTTCCACAAAGCACAAGGCCCCTCAACAGTTTTTTCTGATTTTTTAATCACCAGCTGCGCTACGTTAGCAAACAGTTCTTTCATTTCAATTGCCAAGTTGTGCAGGTTGCGCATTTCGGGCTTTGAAAACAACACATCTTCAAACCCATAATCTTCGCGCACACCTTTGAACAGGCGCGTTAAAACAAGACGTTTCAGCGTTGGGTCATACTGATGCGTCCACGTGCCTTTCAGTGCCTTTTGCAAATGCGCTGACAGCACATCGCCCACTTTGGATGGATCCTCAAAAAAGACCTCTAACTTTAAGCCTTCGGCAAAAATGGCCTGCTCAAGCACCCGGGCGCTGCCCACACCGCCCTGCAGGCGATCTAAAAAGTGCTGAAAGCGCCCAGCTTTCAAAACCCACGCCTTAAGATCAGCCCCTACCAAACGCGTGCCCGATGACAACACAAGCGTGGCATCCTCAAGAGCCGTGTTCAGCAAAAAGTCTTCAAGCGCCGCCTCATTTTTTAAATACACCACCTTGCCGCCACGCTTGACGCCAAAAAGAGGCGGCTGCGCAATATAAAGATAGCCACGCTCGATCAAAGGACGCATGTGCCGAAAGAAAAAGGTTAGCAGCAGCGTGCGAATGTGGCTGCCGTCCACATCGGCGTCCGTCATCAAAATGATTTTGTGATAACGCACTTTTTCGGGGTCAAAATCACCATCCCCAATGCCCGCACCCAGCGCTGTGATCAGCGTGCCAATTTGCTCAGAAGACAGCATGCGGTCAAAGCGTGCGCGCTCGACATTCAGCACCTTGCCTCGCAACGGCAAGATGGCCTGCGTTTTACGGTTACGCGCCTGTTTGGCGGGCCCGCCAGCGCTGTCGCCCTCAACCACAAACAGCTCTGAAAGGGCCGGATCACGTTCAGAGCAATCAGCTAACTTGCCCGGCAACGAAGCGATATCCAAGGCACCCTTACGTCGCGTCAGCTCGCGCGCTTTACGCGCTGCCTCACGGGCCAGCGAGGCTTCGACCACGCGCTCTAGAATTTTTTTGCCGTCAGATGGGCTTTCTTCAAACCACTGCGACAAGCGATCGGTCACTTGCTGCTCGACAGCGGCGCGCACCTCGGACGACACCAGTTTGTCTTTGGTTTGCGATGAAAACTTAGGATCTGGTACCTTAACTGACAACACACAGGTTAAGCCCTCGCGCACATCTTCACCGGTAAACGACACTTTATCTTTTTTTGCAAGGTTGCTTTTTTGAACAAAAGACCCCACAACCCGGGTTAACGCCGCTCTTAGCCCCGACAAGTGTGTGCCGCCGTCACGCTGCGGAATGTTGTTGGTAAAGCATAGAATGTTTTCGTGATAGGTATCGGTCCATTCCATGGCCACGTCTACATGGATGCCGTTTTTCTCACCCTTTAAGTGAATCACCGGCGCATGCAGCGCTGTCGAGGCCCGGTCAAGATAAGCCACAAATTCAGAAACGCCACCGGCATGGTTGAATTCAACCTCTTTAGGCTCGTCCCGCGCATCTTTTAATGTGATGGTGATGCCAGGGTTTAAAAAGGCCAGTTCGCGAAAGCGGTGCTGCAGCGTTTCAAACGAAAACTTGGTGATGGCAAAGGTTTTGGATGACGGGAAAAAGCGCACCTCGGTGCCTGTTTTGCTGCCCACATCTTCGTTCACAACCTTAAGCGGCGCCGTTGAGACGCCATCTTCAAAACGAATAACGTGCTCTTTGCCATCGCGCCAAATGCGCAACTCAAGCCAGGCCGAAAGCGCGTTGACCACCGACACACCCACACCATGCAAACCGCCAGAAATTTTATAGCTGTTTTGGTCAAATTTACCACCGGCATGCAGCTGAGTCATAATCACCTCGGCGGCTGACATGCCCTCGCCTTCGTGCACATCAACAGGAATACCGCGCCCATTATCACAAACGGTGACCGAGCCATCATCATTCAGCGTGATATCCACTTGCGTGCAATGCCCGGCCAGCGCTTCGTCGATGGCGTTATCGGCCACCTCGTAAACCATGTGATGCAAGCCCGAGCCATCTTCGGTGTTGCCAATATACATGCCCGGACGTTTGCGAACAGCCTCGAGCCCTTTTAAGACCTTGATTGAGTCAGCAGTGTACGTGTTTGTCTCTTTCGAGGTTTGGGGCGTCTTGGCGTTCATAGAGCATGCGTTGTTTTGTGAAAACTTGTTTGCATTTTAACGCAAACGCGCGCCAATGGCCATGGCCTGACAACGCTTTGTTAAAAAAAGATTCTGCCACAAAAAGAGGCAACGCTTAAAGCAGTGCTGCAAGCTTTGTTAAAAAGTGCTCAAGCTCGGCCACATGCACATCAAGCGCCCCCGAACGCACCAGCACAAGCTTTTGATCGGGGCGAAAGCGACACACAAACACCCCCTTTTGCATCAGCTCTAACAGGCCCTGCGCATTGGGAAATTGATTGTCTGCAAACGTGATCACACTGGCCTTGGTGCCGATGTCAATTTTTTCGACACAGGCCGCCTGCGCCACAATTTTAAGGCGCATCACACTCAAAAGATTATGCACAGCTTCAGGATACGGGCCAAAGCGATCTTCAAGCTCGGCCTTAAAGTCTTCAAGGGCGTCGTGGGTGCGCAGGGCCGAAAGGCGCCGGTAAAGGCCAAGGCGCAGCTCAAGCGAGGCCACATAATCCTTGGGCAACAGCACCGATCCTGGATAGGTGACAGTTGTGGTGATCTCGACCTTTGCAAGATCGCTCTCATCAGCGTTATCTTGCTGCGCCTTTAAAGTGGCCATAGTGTCTGAAAGCAGTTTTTGATAGTACGCAACGCCGACCTCGCGCATGTGCCCCGATTGTTCGGCGCCCACAAGGTTGCCCGCGCCGCGAATATCCATATCATAACTGGCCACTTGAAAACCAGCACCCAGGTAATCAAGCGACTGCATCACCTCAAGCCGCTGCAGTGCACCTTTGTATAAGCTGTGTTCTCCAGGATATGTAAGATAGGCATAAGCTTGCGCCTTCGAGCGCCCCACCCGTCCTCGCAATTGATAAAGGTCGGACAAGCCAAACAAATCAGCACGAAACACCACAAGTGTATTAGCTGATGTCACATCAATGCCCGAGCCAATAATGTTGGTGGCCAGCAGAATGTCCGTTTGCCCTTCCTCAAAACGCATCATCACCTCTTCAAGCGCCTTGGCCGGCAGCTGACCATGCGCCACCGCAAGCCGGGCATCGGGCAGCAAATCGGGCAGCTGAGCCGCCAGCTTTTCAAGGTGTTTAAGACGTGGGCAAATCACAAAGCTTTGGCCACCGCGCGCTTTTTCTTTTTGTAGCACCTCTTTTAAAATGGCCTCACTAAAGGGCACCACGTGGGTTTGCACCGCCTTGCGATCAATGGGAGGCGTTGTGATCAGGCTCAGCGACTTAAGGTCTGACAACGCCATGTGCAACGTGCGCGGAATGGGCGTTGCGGTCAGCGTGAGCACATGCACTTTGGCCTTGAGGGCCTTAAGCTTTTCTTTTTGCGCCACACCAAAATGCTGCTCTTCATCGATCATTAAAAGCCCCAGATTGCAAAAGCCCACATCATTCGCCAACAGCGCATGGGTGGCAATGACGATGTCGACTGTGCCCTTTTTCAAACCCTCTTTAATGGCCTTGGCCTCTTTGGGTTTTTGAAGGCGTGACAGATGCGCAATGCGTAGGCCACTTTGCGCAAAGCGCTCTTCAAACTGCTTGGTGTGCTGACGGGCTAACAGCGTTGTGGGCACCACCATGGCCACCTGCGCACCGGATGAAGCCACCCTAAAGGCAGCCCTTAGCGCCACCTCGGTTTTGCCAAAGCCCACATCACCACAAACAAGACGATCCATGGGCTGCGGTTTTGCAAGGTCTGCCAGCGTTTCCTCGATCGCCTTTTTTTGATCGTCGGTCTCAAGATAAGCAAAGCCTTCTTCAAAGCGCTGCATGGCGTCGCGATCGCTTGTGCCCAGCGTCTCCACATCCACAATGGCGCGCGCTGCTGCTGTGTTTAAAAGCTCAAGCGCCATGTCACGAATTTTCTCTTTGGCCTTTAGCTTGCGCGTTTGCCAGCGTGCACCGCCCAGCTTGTCAAGCGTCACCGCCATGTCTTTGCCGCCGTAACGCCACACCTGGTGCATGTTTTCAATGGGCACAAACAGGCGATCGCCGCCCTCGTACAAAAGCGCCAGGCAATCATGGGCGCAGGCACCTACTTCAACGGTTTTTAGCCCCTCGTACCGACCAATGCCGTGACTTTCATGCGTCACATAATCATTTTCTGCAAAAAGCGACAACTCGGACAGCGCAACGGCCGCTTTTAGCGGCTTTTTAGGGCGCTTTGCCAAAGCCTTGGGCCAAAAATCGCCCTCGTACAACACAACGCCCCAGGGTGTGCGCAGACTGCGTTGCGGGCGCGCAAGGGCCAGGCCACAAGTTTGCTTAGGCAGTTTTTGCAGAACAGATAAGCTGTGCACGCTTTGAAAGCGTATCTTGGCTGTAGACAAAAAGGTTTTCCAACGCGCGATACCGGCCTCGGATTCGGCCGTTAGCAGCACCTGCCCTTGGTCTTGCAGCGCTTGCAGCTGCGCTGTGGCATCTTGCTTCAGCCCTGCCGTTTTAAACCCCATGGGTGGCAGCGGCTGATAGGCCTTTTTGTGCTCTGAAAGGCACAGCGGATCAAACCAAACAGCCTGCTGCGTTTTCAAAAGCTGCGCAAGATCTTTAGCATCACACCATAGGGCCGCTTGAAGTGTTGTGGGATCAGCGGGCAAAAGACCGCCCCCCTCTTTTGCATCCTCTTTCAAGTCATCCGCCTCAAGGCGCGCGGCAAAGCCTTTTTGAATCACCCCATCCAGTTTTTGCAATTTTGCGGGCACCTCGGCCGCAAGGGACACATGATCGGGCTGCAGCCATGACACAAGGGAGGTGGTTTCGTCGCCCAAAAGCGGCCACAACAAAGGCACCTCGCTGGGCAAGGCATCTTGCGCGGCATCATGTGTCAGCCGCTGTTGCAGCGCTTGGGAAACCTTTTCTGACGCACTGCCTTCGGGTAACACATAGGTATGCATCGGCGCCAACGTTAGCGCATCCACAGAATCGGTTTTGCGCTGCGTTAAGGGGTCAAACAGCCAAATTTTTTGCAGCTCATCGCCCATAAAGTCAAGACGATAAGGGCTGTCAGCCACCGACGGCCACACATCCAACAAACCACCGCGCAAGGCATAGGTGCCCTTTTGATGCACCACATCTGCACGATGCAACCCAAGAGCCTCAAGGTGCGACAGCGCCGTTTGATAACAGTCATCGCCAAGGCGCAGCACCCTATCGCTTGTGGGCTTTAAAAACCCACACGGCAGCTTTTCACACAACCCCATGGGCGTTAGCAACACCAAAACACCTTCTTGAGGATCTTCTTTCAGCGCTTTCAGGCGATGCAACACCGCGGTACGCTCTTGCAGAAAGTCGTTTTCAATGGGCAATGCTGAAAACAGCCTTTCTTCAAAAGAAGGCCACAGCACAACGCTTAGCTGCGGGCATACAAAGCGCAAAAACGCCTGCAGCGCCTCACCCTCTTTGAGGCTGGGCACCACATGCACACAAAAAGGGGCTTTTTGTGCCTTTTGCAGCAGCTCTTGAAACCAAAAACTTTCGGCCCCGGACGTCATGCCAAAGGGGGTCACGTTTTGCATCAACAAAGCTGTTTGGTGTTCGCTCACGCAGCCGACGCCACTTGTTTTTGGACAATGCCTTTAAGGCTGTTAGCCAGGCCTTGCTGAATCTGCACAGGCACAAAGCAACCCACATGCAAATGGGGATCCACCACATGCACCGACTGCATGTAAGGCGTGCGGCCCACCCACTGATTGGGCTGATCACCGGCCTTTTCAATCAGCACCTCAAGGGTTTTGCCTTCACAGGCCTGGTTAAACGCCAGCTGTTGTTGATTGATCAAAGCCTGCAGGCGCTGCAGACGGTCACTTTTTACATCCTCGGGCACCTGATCGTCGCGCATGGCCCCTGGCGTTCCGGGCCGCGGGCTGTATTTAAACGAGTAAGCCTGCGCATAGCCAATTTCGCGCACCAGCGACAGTGTCTCTTCAAACTCGGCCTCGGTTTCACCCGGAAAGCCCACAATAAAGTCAGACGACAGCGCAAGGTCGGGCCGCGCCTTTTTGAAGCGCTTGATGGTTTCGATATAATCTGCACGCGGATGCTGACGGTTCATCTCTTTGAGCACGCGGTCCGAGCCTGCCTGCACAGGCAAATGCAAAAACGGCATCAGCGTCTTTAAATCACGGTGCGCCAAAATCAAGTCATCTTGTGTGTCCCGCGGATGAGACGTTGTGTAACGCAAACGCCTTAAGCCCTTGAGGGCCAGGCGTTCTTCCACACACCGCAGCAAATCACCAAGGCCATGCTCTTTGCCATCAGCGCCCAGACCATGATAGGCGCTGACGTTTTGGCCCAGCAAAATCAGCTCGCGCGCACCGCCCGCCACCAGCTTTTCGGCTTCACACACTACATCCTCAACGGGACGCGAGACTTCAACACCGCGGGTATAAGGCACCACACAATAGGTGCAAAACTTATCGCACCCCTCTTGCACGGTTAAAAACGAAACGGGGCCTTTGTCCAGCGTTTCTTCGGGTAAAAAGTCAAACTTTGACTCTTCAGGAAACGCCAACATCGAAAGCTTCATGTCAGCATGGCTTTCTTTACTTTGCCCCTCTTCAATCTGCTGCAAAAACCGCGGCAGCAGGTGATAAGTTTGCGGGCCAAACACCAAGCTGACATAGGGCGCGCGCCGCTGAATTTCATCGCCTTCGGCCTGCGCCACACAGCCGGCCACCGCCAGCGTTAGGGGCCTTTGGGGGCGTTGTTTTTGAATTTTGTGCAAACGCCCCAGCTCGGAAAACACTTTCTCAGACGCCTTCTCGCGAATATGGCACGTGTTTAAAATCACAAGATCAGCCTCATCGGGCGTTGCGGCCGTTTGATAGCCTGCCGCCACCAAAACGTCTGTCATGCGCGTTGAATCATAAACGTTCATTTGACAGCCATAGGTCTTGATAAAGACCTTTTTAGACAAATCACAAGCGCCAGCGTGCGTCATACTTTTTTCTTTAAAGGTTGTTTTGTACCCGATTATACAGGGCGCCCCCTGAAAGACAACGCCCCGCAAACAGGCCCCTAAAGCCGTTTAGTAATAAATAAACTCACGCAAAGAATGGGCTTGCCGCTGCGCCGGTGTTTCGGGCAGTTGCAGCACATCGCCGCGATGATAGTGCTCAAGCTTGGGCCAAATGTCTTGATAGATCAGCGCCTCGGTCGAGATATCCGACAAAAACTCGTGGTTTTTTTGCAAAAAGTGATGAATCTCGGGGAACTTCTTATACTTTTCGGTGCCCTTCATGTGCTGACCAAAGCGACTTTCTTTATCTTTTTTGCGCCGCGGCGTCACCAAAAACAAAATCGACTGCTTGGCCATTTTGTTGGTCTCTTGCGAGAAGAAATATTGCACAAAAGGCACCTTTTCAAGCAAGGGCACACCCGATCGATCATAGGTTGTTTCGCGCTGATAGTTGCCAGCAATCATGGCGGTTTCATTAAACTTAAGCTGCATGGTGGTGGCCACGCGCGTTTTAAGAATGGCGATGGTCTGCGCCGCAATGGACCCTTCCGCCAGCTTGTCAAGAGGCGCGCTGCTTTCGGCATCAATTTGCATTTTGACCCGATCTCCCTCAATGGCCAAAGGCGTAATCGACAAGATAGTACCGATATCGATGTTCACAAGCGATCCGCCCGATCCACCCGAAACGCCGCCCGTCACCTTGGTGCCCGAATTAAAACTGGCCGCAGTACCAAGATAGGTACTAAGGGTAGGCCGCCCAATCAGCTCGATCCGGTGATCGCCCACATTAAAGATGTTGGCCTGATACTTGATATTGTGCCACGTAATGGCACTTGTAAAAGTGCGCGTTAGACTGGTCGCATCTCCCTTAACGCTCTTTTTCGCCAAACTTTGTGGCGACAACGTCAAAAAGAGGCCGCTTTCAAAATTCTCTAGCAGGTTGGTGCCTTTGCCGGTGGAAACTTCCTCGGACAAGCTGAGCAGGATGCAATCAAAAATCACCACGTTGCCTTCGCTGTCCCGCAGCGACATGGCTGGCTGGGGTGGCGGCGCTGCCGCTTGTGCCCCACCGCCTGAAGCGCCTTGATCATCGTCGTCCTCGTACCCGCCATCGTTACTGCCTTGGGGCAAGCCTGCCTCGGGATCATCATCGTCATCCTTTAACGATGCTTTGTGCAGCAAGCCCTTGTGCACATCTGACCATTCGTTGATGCGGCGCTTTAAAAAGATAAGGTCGCTTTTTTCGGCCTTTTGCCCGCGCTGTTTCAACGCCTGCCAAGCTTCCAGCGCTTCGTCCTTTTTGCCCACGGCCGCGCACAGCAACGCTTGCGCCCTTAAGTAAAGCGGCCGCCGGGGCGAGGTTTTGGCCAAATGACGCAGCGCCTTTTTGATGCTGGCATAAGCACAGGGCAGATCTTTGGCATAATAAGACGCAAAGGCCAAATCGTACAAAATGCGCGTGTCTTTGGGCCGCGCTTTAAGGGCACAGGCAAAGGCCCGCTGCGCTTCATCATATTTATTAAGGCGCATCTTTAGGCGACCCATGCGGTAATGGGTGTGCCAGTTGTGCGGGTCGATGTGCAGCGCCGTTTGATAGGCAAGCTCGGCCATTTGAAAGTTGTCGCTGTGGCTTTCCTGGCTCATGCCCTCGTACACAATGCCGTTCAGCGTGTGCAAAATGGGCTGCTCGGGAAACCGGTTAAGCGCCAGCAAAACGGTTGTCGAAGCCTCTTCAAGGTCGCCCTTGTGCAGCGCCACCAAAGCCTTTTCGGCCTGCTTTTGCCACGGATCACCCACCACAAGATAACTTTTCGGCGCCTTTTCTTCGGCCGACTGACACCCACACAGCAGCAAACAGACAAACCACACTAAACGAAACATTGCACCTCCCAAACGACAAACCTTCAGCCAGAAAAAAAGCCTGAAGCCCCTGTTTTATGATGTTTTTTTATTTTTTGCCTTAAAAAGACATTTTTTGAGACACCTGTCAACACCCTTTGTGTTAAAAAAGCGTGAGGCTGCGTTGCCTTTTGGGGTGGCGCGTCGTATGATGGTAGGCAAAACACACACAGGCCCTTTTGATCTCGGTGCTCTTGTCAGGTGATAGGAGTATTTTTGGCTTGTGGCGGATTGAACTGAGAAAAGGATGAAACATGTCAGAGAAAATCAGCATTAAAGACCTTATGTCTGTGGGCGCCCACTTTGGTCACCACACCCATCGGTGGAACCCTTTGATGCGCAATTATATTTTTACCAAAAAAGCAGGCATTCATATTTTGGACCTGCGCAAAACACTTCCCATGCTGATAGCGGCTCTTAATAAGGTTGAAGATGTGGTGGCGCGCGGCGGCCGTGTGCTGTTTGTGGGCACCAAGCGGCAAGCCTCGCAAGTGGTGAAAAGAGAGGCCTTAAGGTGCGGGCAGTACTTTGTAAATGCACGCTGGCTGGGTGGTATTTTAACTAACTGGACAACCATTTTGGCATCTATCAGGCGTTTAAAGGGCTTGAAAAAGCAATTTGACGAGCAAAGCCTTGATGGCCTGACCAAGAAAGAGCAGCTGTTCTTGCGCCGCGATTATGACAATCTTGAGCGCACATTGGGTGGTATCAAAGATATGGGCGGCGTGCCTGATCTTTTGTTTGTGATTGACACCAACAAAGAATACATTGCCATTAACGAGGCCAAGCGCCTTGGCATTCCCACCGTGGCGATTGTGGACAGCAACTCGAACCCCGAGGACATTACCTACCCCATTCCTGCCAATGATGACGCACGGCGCGCGATTGAGTTTTATTGCCACCTGATATCTGAGGCCGCCCTTAAAGGCATCGAGCGCGAGGTCAGCACGAAGCCTGCCCCCAAGGAAGCCCAAAAGCAAAATACCGCTAAGGCAGAAACAGCAAAACCCGAGGCAAAAGATGCTAAGGGTGACGCAGCTGCGAAAGATGCAAAGCCCGCAAAAGCCAAGCCAGCCAGCAAGCCTGCGGCCCCCAAAGCGGCTGATGTCACGCAAGCCACAACCGAAAAGGCTGACAAAAAAGAGGCAGCCAAAGCGGTAAGCAAGGAAGCCGATAAAAAAGCTGACGCCCCTCAAAAGGCAGCTGAGAAGACGGCTGAAAAGGCCCCTGCAAAGGCCTCTGAAAAATCAGACAAGGCATCACCGCAGAAGTCGGCCTGATCCTTGTGAACATTATGCTGAAGGAAGAACAATTATGAGCCTGATGGAAACCATAAAACAGCTGCGCCAAATGACCGGTTGTGGCATTGTGGATTGTAAAAAAGCCTTAACCGAAACCAACGCCGTGCTTGAGGACGCCGTTGTGTGGCTGCGTAAAAAAGGCATCGCCAAGGCGGCCAAAAAGGCAGATCGTGATTCGAACGAAGGCGCCGTGGGCGTTGCAACCGACGGCACGTGGGGTGCTTTGCTCAAAGTTTCGTCCGAGACCGACTTTGTGGCCCGCAACGAAACCTTTCACACCTTTGTGAACGCCCTTTTAGACCTGATTAAGGCCCAAAAGATTGAAACCCTTGAGGCGCTTGAGGAAGCCAAAATGAGCTCGGGCCGTTTGGTTAAAGACGAGCTCACACAGATGGTGGCCGTCATTGGCGAGTCGCTGAAGCTGACCGCGCTTGAAACATGCTCGGTTTCAAAAGGCTTGGTGGCCTCGTACCTGCACAACGTTTATGCGCCGGGCATTGCCAAGATTGGTGTTTTGGTGGGCCTCACCTCGGACGCGCCCGCGGATGAGCTTTCAGAGTTGGGCGATCAGCTGGCCATGCATGTGGCGGCCAATAAGCCCGCGGCCCTAAAGCGCGCCGATCTTGATGCGACCGTTTTAGAAAAAGAAAAGCGCGTGTTTCTGGACGAAGCCAAAGCATCAGGCAAGCCTGCTGCTGCGCTTGACAAGATTGTTGAGGGCCGTCTGAAGAAGTTTTGTTCAGAGGTGGTGTTTGAAGAGCAACCCTTTATCATGGACCCCAAAAAGTCGGTTCAAGACGTTTTGGCCGAAAGAAAAGCAGCCCCTGTTGTGCTGTCAACCTTTGCCATGCTGAAGGTGGGCTAACACCCCTAGCACCGCTTTAAAGGCAAGCTGTCATGCACGCATGACAGCTTTTTTTATGCCCTTTTATACAGAAGCTTTGGGTTGAAAGTTGATCGTACAGACCTTGCCTGTATTATCGATGTTTTTGAACGTTTTGAGGTTTGGATAACACCCAGCGTTAAAGCACTGCACATCGCAATCCACGGCAACGAACTCGCTTAAGCTGGGCACGTTCGCATGAATCGTAAAGGTATCGCGCGCGCCACTTTGTTCAACATTTAACGTTTCAAGCACGGGCACATCGTTTAAGAAAAGTTTACGCAATTCATAACAGCCAGCTATCTTTGCATAGGCCAGCTGTGGCATGTTTTTGATGAACAGCCTGTCACACGCTTGCTCTTCAACCTGGATATCGTTCAACTTGAGAAAGCCTTCAAGCGTGCGCGCTTCTTTTTGCTTGAAAGACCGCAGGACCAATGTTTCCAAGTTCGGAAAGGCGGCGCCATGAAGGGGCCCCAGACTCTCGCACGATTCGATGATAAGATGTTTAACATGTGCGTTCTGGCCTGTATAAAGATTTTCAAAGGCCTTACAACTCTCAAGCGCCAAATCGCATAAATTCACAAGAACACTAATGTCTAAGCTCATCAAAAAGTCACACATTGTGAACCTTAGGTTGGTCAGGTTTTGCAGCGGCATCTCTAAGCGAGCCGTTCGCATCGCGTTGCACTCAATAAAGGTTAACTCACTCAGTTGCTCAAGATTGCCAAAGCCATCCGCATTTGTGATGCGATCACAATTTCTTACAAACAGCGCTTCCATCGTTTTAAGGCGTTCAAGGTGCTGCGCATTCTCAATGGAAAGATCTGTTAACACAACCTCACAAGAAAAAGGAAGGGGGCTCAACACATCCATTTCTGCTGTGCTGGGATTCTGCAGTTTAAGATGAAGAGCACAGCGCTTGTTGGCCACACACGTTTTTAGACGCTTACGCAGTTGTTCGCGCACAGGCTTAAGCAGCTTTGTGGTGACATCAGCACCGCATATCACCTCGGCCGGAAATATCTCAAGCGCCACCAAACTGTCAAGATCTTGCACTGTGGGGTGATCGATTTCAAACAGTACGTTTGCGCCTTGTTGCATCAACGCCTTAAGGGTGCCCAACGTACCTTGCGCTTCACCCATCAAAGCCTTTGCCACATCGCTTGCAATCATAAGAGTTTTCTGCTGCGTTTGCGCACGCGTTACACTTTGTTCACTTTGAAGAAATGTACGCAAGGCCTCTAGGTCATTAAACCACATCTCGGTGTCCTGCTCTGTGCCAAACACTGCATGGGGTGACGCAGCAGTTGTGGCCTGGTCTGGCGCCTCACCCTGTGCTGCAGATTGTGTGTGTGATGCAGCGCACGCGATGGGTTCCACCACTGAAGGCGGATCTTGCACCACAGGTGCCGACGAAACAGGGGTCCACCCTTGATTCGTACGACGCCGTTTGGGACCCCGCTCCTCCTCAGACGTGTCCTCTGAGTTCATCGCAAAGGCACCGGGTTGCAAAACAGACAAACAACATAAAAGAGAACAGATAAAAACGCGCAGCCGCATAAAACAACCTTTTTTTGACAAAAATTTGGAAAAATGATGCCAAATAAATAACAATAAATCAATATTTTAATTGTCAATTAAAAACAGAAAACAGATTGTCCATACCCAAAACTGTCATTGTTGTCAGTGGGGACGTCATGCGCCTAAGGTTTTTAGATTGTCATTACAAGGAGCAGCCCGCTGCGACGTGGCATACTGCCCGAACGTCATTGCGAGGAGGAATTCATTCCGACGCGGCAATCCATCTGTGGTTTGTCCACTTCAGTACCTTGCATGTGGATCGCCACAGGCTACGCCTTCGCGATGACAGAAGCAATTATTTGATTGATTTTGCTTAAAAATTTGCTAAACTTGCGGATGGTGGAGAATGCCCTGCGCGCGCCCACTGTCGAAAAGTATAAAAACAATCACCGCAGATGAAAGCCTTTGCGATGACGAAGAAAAGCCAGCGGTTATTTGCGATGACGGTCTTGGTTTGTCATTGCGAGGAGAAATCTTGATTTCGACGCGGCAATCCAGCGTGCCTTTGTCGTTTCAATGCCTTGCAAGTGGATCACCACAGGCTTGCGCCTTTTCGATGTGAAAAAGAGATATGACATCCTGTGGTCCCGCACGTATGCTCGCAATGCACTTGACAGAAAAAATGAAAAGAGGTGTCTGAAAGAAGCTTCTCTTTCTCAAAGACACCTCTTTCCGTTTTGTTGCGCCTTTTTTAAGAGATGCAAACCTCACCCTGTGCGGCCAAATCACACCGCAAAAAGCCTGGAACGCACCGCTTCTTTAAGCCACAGCGCTGTTTATCTTTCAGCCCTTCTGGCAAGGCAAAACATCTAGCGCTTCTGCATGATGCAAGCTGTATAGCAAGGCGCGCTATACTTGCACCTTAATCCACAATAATTGTCCACGCACTTCTTGATACAGGACCGCGTGTTTTTTACCCACCGACAATGACCACGACAGTGAGAATCATTCAGTGCATCCTGCTTGGACATCTGCCCCACAAGCGGGGTCGCCAACACATTTGCCACGCAGAAAAACGCAAAAGCCATTTTTAAATAATAACGACACATCATCACAAACTCCTTTGTGTACTACTTTTTTATTTTATCTATTATGGGTAAATATTTTATAAAACTAGTTGCTTTTATTGAATTTTTATGATGGCACACAACGCCCTTGAGCGACACGGCAATCCAGTGTGCTTTAGCCTCTTAAGTCCTTGGCAAGTGGATCGCGCGGGCTTTTATTTGCTTGATTTTGCTTAAAAATTTGCTAGACTTGCGGATGGTGGATAATGCCCTGCGCGCATAAAGGGGCTACCGCAGGGACTTGTCTTAAAGATTTGCTTGAATAGCCTGCCTTAAAAGTTTGCTTCAGCGGTCATTTGCCCTTCGCCTTAGGGGCGCGCCAGCACGCTTGCAGGTGATCACACACAAGCCCCACCGCTTGCATATAAGCATACACAATGGTGGGCCCCACAAAACGCATGCCACGCTTTTTCAGATCTTTTGACAAAGCGCAGCTTTCAGGGCTTGTGGTGGGCACATCAGCAAGCTTTTGCCATCGGCCAATACGCGGCGCCTCTTTCACAAAGCTTTTAAGATAGCTGGCAAACGCACCATACTCTTGTTGAATCGCCAAGAAGACCCGGGCGTTTTGCCGCACCGACTGTATTTTAAGGCGGTTGCGAATCAGCCCCGGATTTTGCAGCAGGTGCTGCAACGCCGCATCGTCCATTGCGGCCACTTTGTGCACATCAAAATTGTAAAAGGCTTGGCGATAGTTTTCGCGCTTTTTCAGCACCGTCTCCCAATTAAGGCCTGCCTGCGCGCCTTCAAGCACTAACATCTCGAAAAGATAGCGCTCATCATCTGACCAAACGCCCCATTCACTATCATGATAGGCCGCCAGCAGCCCTTGCCCTGGCTTGTTACCAAAACAGCGCTGCCTTGGGGTTGGTGGGGTTTGCATGGGGGGCCTTTCTTGTGACTCGACGCTAAGACCACAACATGGTATCACAACAAGAGCACATTGAATCTTTAAGGGCAAAGCGCATGACCCAACAACCCAAACGTCTTTTGCTAAAGCTTTCGGGCGAAACCCTTGCTAACACGGAAGCACTGTCGGGCCTTTTGGACCAGGTTGCGTTGCTGCAACCCAAAATAGCTTTTGCCATGGTGGTGGGTGGCGGCAACATTTTGCGTGGCCGACAAACGCCCTATCAAAAAATTCAGCGCACCCAAGCCGATGCCATTGGCATGTGTGCCAGCGTTTTAAATGGCCTGCTTCTGCAAGCCGCCGCCATTGAGGCCGGTCTTCACGCAAAAGTTTTTTCGTTTTTTGCCATGCAGCACATCACCGAAACCTTAACCGACAACGCACTGCAACAATGCTTTGATGACAAAGCGATTCCTATCTTTGCGGGCGGCACGGGGCATCCTTATGTTTCAACAGACACAGCGGCGGTTTTGTATGCCTTAAGGGCTGGCTGTGAGGTGCTGTTAAAGGCCACCAAAGTGGATGGTGTGTTTGACAAAGACCCCACAACGCACACAACGGCAAAACTTTTGCCTTTTTTGACGTATGAAGACATGCTACAGAAGCCCTGCGCCCTTTTTGACAGTGCCGCCGTTGCCCTGGCCCGCGACTATCAGCTGCCGCTTAAGATTTTTAATGCAAAACGCCACAAAGGGCTTGAGTTAACGCTTGATTCTGTGCCACCCTTTACACAGATTGCAAGTGGGGGATAGAGCTTATGGAACAACGCCAGGTACTTGAAAAAAAATTGAACGATAGCTTTAACGTTTTTCAAGAAAACCTTAAAGGCCTGCGCACAGGGCGCGCGTCGCCAAATCTTCTGGATCCCTTGGTTGTCAATGCCTATGGAAGCAAAATGCCCTTAAACCAAGTGGCCACCGTCAGCGTTCAGGGCCCCACCACTTTAGCCATTCAAGTTTGGGATCAGGGGCTTGTGCCCAGCGTTGAAAAAAGCATTCAAGAGTCAAGCCTGGGCCTTAACCCACAAGTGGCTGGCACAACGCTGCGCATCACGTTGCCTGATTTGACCGAAGAAAGGCGCAAAGAGCTGACAAAGCAGCTGACAAAATATGCCGAGGAAACACGCGTTGCCATGCGCGCTGTTAGACGCCTTGGCATGGATGCCCTTAAAAAGGCCGAGAAAGACAAAACGATGTCCGAAGATGAAGCTCACCAAGAAGGGGCCGTCATCCAAAAGCTTTTGGACAAAGCCATTGAGCAAGTTGAAAAGCGCCTTAAAGAAAAAGAAGCCGAGTTGATGAAAATCTAAAGGCGCCTAAAAAGCAGGCAAGGTGTCATGCACCCAACGGGCATGCCCAAACGCGGCAGATGGCGTCTCGATCACTGATACCGGTGGTAAACCTGGCCTTGTAAGCCCAGGTAACGCAGCCCTTGCCGAATTTGCCTCCCCCAGCGGCCGCAGGACTGTGTTTCCGCACAGCCATTTTTCTTTGGGCTGCAGCCAAAAGCGACCGTCCCACAAAAAACCCTGTGCATGCTTTCTATCAAGCAAGATCGGCTGAATGCGTTGCCATTCACGGGCGATCAAAAGGTTCTGCCGCTTTTTTTGCAAGCGCAACACACACCCGCCCAGCGTTGCACTGCGCTGCGTTTTCAAAGTTTCAAGCGCTTTGGCCAGCTGTGTCACAGAAAGCGGCCGAAGGCGCGGCCCGCCCAAAAGATCACGTAACATCTTAATCACCACCTGCTGCATCAATGGCGCCTGTGCTGCAAACAACGCTGCATCAACAGACGCCGTGCAAGCCGTGCGGTGTTGAATCAGCCGCGGCAAAAGCCCACAGGCTTTTTGAAGCAGCGCTTTTTTTTGACCCATCAAATAAGCGCTTTGTTTGTACCAAAATGCTTTTTGATCCACCGCAAGCGTGCAAAGCGCTTGACGCACCCGCACCCTTTCAAAGCGTCTGTTGTGATTGGACGGATCCTTAATAAAAGGCAGCGCCCATGCTGTAGCCATGTGCATGATCTGCGCGCGCGTTAGACGCAAAAACGGCCGATGAATCAGCAGTCCGTGGTGATAACGCATGGGCTGCGCCGCCCCAAGGCCCAAAAGGCTGCAAGGCCCCTTTTGAAGACGCATGCACAGCGTTTCAAGCTGATCGTCTTGATGGTGCGCCACAAAAAGGTGCTTGATCTGATGCTGATGACAAAAATGGATTAAACGATCATAACGCGCGCTGCGTAATGCCTCTTGCGTCGGTTTGGGGTTGCACAGCTTCAACGTGTGGTGCGCAAGCCCCCATGTTGCAAGCGTTTGATAAACGTGTTTGGCCTCATCAGCTGCCGCCGGCCTTAAGGCATGATCAACGGTTACCGCACACAGATTGTGAGAGGGGCCAAACGCTTTGTGCATTAAAAAAGCCAGCAGCAAGCTGTCAGGGCCTCCCGACAGCGCGACCACCTTTTTGTCATGCTGAAAGCACGTGTCACAAAAAAAAGAAGCATCAAGAAGCATGGCGCCGCCGCGCAAGCATAAAAGGGTTTAAAGGCACCATAGCATCTTTTGATGGGGTTTGTTACGCTGGCAACAGACCATGCACAAGAGGGACACACCATGCTGCGCGGCATTTTAAGCGACGTTTTAGCCACTTTGCAAAAAAAGAAACAGATTCCGCACGATGCCGACTTAAGCCGTATTGTTTTGGACGTGCCGCCAAAAGGCCAAACCGGTGACATTGCCACAAACGCAGCCTTTGTGTTGGCAAAAGCGCTGAGCAAACCACCACGCGCCATTGCCGGCATGCTGCAAGAAGCTTTTGAGGCGCACCCCTTGGTGGCATCAGCGTTGGTGGCGGGTGCTGGCTTTGTGAATATTTTTTTAAACCCTGGCGCCTTTTATGCCGTTTTAAGCAACGTCCTTAACCAAGGCGCCCTTTATGGCCACGGCACCTGGGGACAGGGCCAGCGCGTGAATGTTGAGTATGTCTCGGTCAACCCAACAGGCCCTTTGCACATTGGCCATGGTCGCGTGGCCATCGTGGGCGATGTGATGGCCAACCTTTTGACAGTTTCGGGCTTTGACGTGGTGCGTGAATACTATGTCAATGATGCGGGCGGACAGATTGAAACGTTGGCGCGCTCGGTTTACCTGCGCTATCGCGAGGCTCATGGCGAGAACATTGGCGCTATTCCTGCGGGCTGCTATCCCGGGCTTTATTTAAAAGATGTAGCCATCGCGCTGAAAGCACAAGAGGGACGCACCTGGCTTGAACAGGACGAAAGCGCGTGGCTGCCCTTTTTTGAAGCGTTTTCAGTGCAGCTGTTGATGCAAAGCATAAAAAAAACCATGCGGCAGATTGGCATTCAGCATGATGTCTTTCGATCAGAAAAAGACCTGGCCTTGGAAGGGCGCCTTGAAAAAACCATCGACACCCTAGAGCACAAGGGCTATGTGTACAAAGGCACCCTGCAGCCCCCCAAAGGGCGCGAAAAAGAGTGGACACCCAAAGAGTTGCTTTTGTTTAAAGCCACCGCTTTTAGCGAACCTCAGGATGTGCCGCTGACCAAAGCGGACAGTGGTCAATTTACCTATTTTGCCGGCGATATGGCCTATCACGACGACAAAATTGAACGCGGCTTTGACACCATGATCAATGTGTGGGGCGCCGACCATGCAGGCCATGTGGGGCGCCTGAAAGCAGCTGTGACCGCCCTTGGAGGTGCGCAGAAAAAGCTGTCCTTTATCTTGTGCCAAATGGTACATGTGCTGAAAAAGGGCGAACCCCTTAAAATGTCAAAACGTGCCGGCGGCTTTGTGACCTTGGACGAGATGGTGGATGTGATTGGCTGCGATGTGCTGCGCTTTATCATGGCCTCGCGCAGTCATGACACCCAGCTGACGCTTGATTTGGACGAGGTGCTGAAAACCTCGAAAGAAAACCCCGTTTTCTATGTGCATTATGCTTATGCCAGGGCGTGCTCGATCAAACGCGCTGCCGCCGACATCTGGGATGACACCGTCTGCCAAAAAGAGGACCTTTTAAAGGCTGACTTTACGCAGCTTAACCGGCCGTCAGAATACGCTTTAATGCGCAAAATGGCCTTTTGGCCTGCTTGCATCGAAGGCGCCACACGCACGTGCGAGCCTCACCGCATCACCACCTTTTTGCACGACTTTGCCAGCCTGTTTCACACCCTTTGGGGTGAAGGACATCAAGACACAACGCTGCGCTTCTTGTCAGGAAAGGATAAAGACTTGTCTTTAGCCCGTTTGGCGCTTGTGGAGTCTGTGCGTTGTGTGATAGAAGAAGGGTTAACGATTCTGGGTGTCACGCCGCGCGAACAGCTTGTTGAGTAACAAACTCTTGCAAGGCGACACACCACAACTGGAGCAACCGAGCCACCCCCATGAAAGATGCCATCAAAGACAACATGTTTTACAAAGCGCTTGAGGCCAATCGCTTTTGGCAGGGTTTTTTTCAAAGCCGCCCGGGCATGCTGGCGTGGGGCGCAACCGCTTTAGTGGCCTTTGTGTTGCTTGTTTGGTGGGCCACAACAGTGGTCTTTTATGAGCCCAACTTAGAGGACTTGCCAGTCATTGGCGCACCACAAGGCCCTTTAAGGGTCAAGCCACGCGTATCCGGCACGGAAGAGCCGCCCCTTGCGGTTTATCGCCATATTGAAAACCCCAAGGCCCCCACACGCGCTGCTTTGCAGTCTTCATCTGAAAAACCACCTGCAAATTATGAGCGTCACCGCAGCAAAACCCCAAAAACCGCAGCCAAAACTGCAGTGAAAGCGGTGCGCAAACCCGCCAAACGTCAGTTGCCTGCCAAAAAAATAACGGTCAAAGCCGCCCCTAAAACATCACCCAAAGTGGTGCACAAACCCAAAGCAAAACCAAAGGCAACGCAGGTTGTGTGGCGCGGCAAAAAGCAACAGGTGAAAGATAAAAAGCGTCTTACGTCTGTGGAAAATTTGCTTGAACGCCTTGAAGCGGTGACATAAAAAAAGAGCCTGACATGCCAGCTGCTTTACCGCTGATCTTAGGACTTGAAGGGCCAGTGTTAAGTGACGCCGAGCGCGCGTTTTTCAAAGAGTTGAACCCCCTTGGTTTTATCTTGTTTCGCTGGAACATTAAAAACGCTGAAAGCGTGCGCGCTTTGATTTGTGATCTGAAAGCCCTTTTAGGCCGCACCAACCTGCCCGTTTTGGTTGATGCCGAAGGTGGTGCGGTGTGGCGCCTGCCCAAATCCTGTGGGTCCAAAGCCCCTGCCCCACAAACCTTCGGTGCTCTTTTTTGCGATTCGGCCGACAAAGCCCTTAAAGCCTGTTACGACACCTATCTTGCCATCGGCAAACAACACAACGCCCTTGGCTTCACCGTGAATTGCGCCCCCCTTTTAGATTTGGGCGTCAAAGGTGCTCACGATGTCATCGGCAGCCGCGCCTTTTCAGACAACCCGTCCACCGTCGGCGCGTTGGGTCTTGCGGCCCTTCAAGGCCTTAAAGATGCGGGCATCACACCCGTGATCAAACATCTGCCTGGCCATGGCGCCGCCAACACCGACTCGCACGATGCCTGCCCCGTCATTACCCTGTCAAAAGAAGAGCTGCTGGCGCACCTTGCGCCCTTTCAGCAATGCGCAAAAGAAGCACCTTGGGCCATGACCGCGCACTGCCTTTATACCGCCATCGACAAAACGCGGCCTGCCACCTTTTCACCCATCGTGATTCAAGACGTCATTCGCAAACAAATTGGCTTTCAAGGGTTTTTAATCACCGATGATCTTTATATGGGAGCTGTGCAAAACCTGTCACCCACCGAACGCGTGCAACAGGCCCTAAGCGCTGGATGCGACGCCGCCCTTTACGGACGCGGCGGTGTCAAAGTTTATGAACAAGCCGCCAAAGGCCTTGCGCCCCTTTCAAAGGAAACGCTGTCGCGGCTTGATCCAGCCTTTCTCTTACAAACAACTTAACTGTTTTTTCAATGATTTTCTAAAAAATATCTATAAAGGATATTTTTTTGGAGACCCCTCATGAAAACACGCATTCTTTTTTTATCAGCTGGCCTTTTGATTTTTGGCCTTCACACCTTTGGGGCACAAGCCATTGACGTCTCGGGCGTTGGTTTGCCGTCGTCTTTATCGTCTGAACAAGCCGCATCGGCACCTAAAGATCATGAGGTGTTGGCGCAAACCCTTCATGCAAGTCATTTGGACGCCTATCAAAAGGGCTACCGGGCAGGACACACCAAAGGGTTTAAAAGCGGCCATCAAAAAGGTTTGTTTGCCGGCTTTACCGAGGGCATTAAGCATGCGCGGCACAAAGTGGGTGAGCTTTTCACCAAAGCGGGCGAGCATATCCACAACTGGGCTGACAACATCAAAACGGGCACCGAGCATATGTATGAAAACGCCAAGCGCTTTTGGAGCGGCAAAAGAAAAGATTTAGCCAAAGACATTGACGATGTGGAAGGTGAGCTTTCGGATGGCATGGATGTGATTATGCACAACATGAATGCTTTTTAAAGCTGAAGACGGCCAAAGAGAATCACCGTGACAAAGTATTACATTGTGGGCACATTGATGGTGGCGGCGGCCCTTATCGGTGGCGCTTTGCTAAAGGCGCGACCTTTTGGCATTTATCCACGCAGCGCCCCATCGGTTGACCATCCCCAGCTGCGCACGCTGCAAACCTATCACCACTGCGTTTTAGAGTGCAAGCAAAAGAAGAAAGTGCCGCACGGCAAGCCTGACGCCAAACAAGACAAAGCTTACGGCCGTTGTATCAAAAGCTGCGGCGACCATTATTAACAGATGCAGCGAAGATGCATGCTGCCTGCAGATTGCTGCAGGCAGCGCTTTTGCGATGACAACCAGTATGACGTGGCATCACCCCAAAACTATCATTGCAGGGAGCAGCGTGCTGCGACGCGGCAATTCATCTGTCTCTTAGCCTCTTCGCTACTGTATTAACAATCAAAAATTTGACAATTGTGAAAAAAATATTTAAAAAAAATAGATTAAACAAATATTTGTGTCACGATTCATGTCTTTAAAACGCCTTTTCTTATCTT
>JBMYWS010000002.1:0-221159 GCA_049607645.1 Holosporaceae bacterium
GCTGCGCCACCTCTTGCACCTCTTCTGCTTTGGGTGTTTTGCCTGTGCCGATGGCCCATAAAGGCTCGTACGCAATAATAACCTGCGGGCAGTGCGCGGGCAAAAGCGAGGCAAGCTGATTAATCAAATAAGCGTGCGTCTTCTGGGCCTCTTTAATATCAAGGGGCTCGCCAACGCACACAATGGGCTTTAGCTGATGCGCCAGGGCTTGCACAATCTTTTTTTGTATCACGCCTTTGGCTTCTTTTAAGTGCATGCAGCGCTCGCTATGGCCCAAAATCACATGCGAAATAGCGTAATCTTGCAGCATCAAAGGCGTAATATCACCGGTCAGCGGCTTGTCTGACACCGACGAAGAGTCTTGTGCGCCCAACATAAAAGAAGAATTGCTTTCAATAAAAGAGTGAAACAAGTAAAAATAAGGCGCCGGCGGACACAACACCACTTGCCTAAACGGCTGTTTCAACCCTTTAAGCTCTTCAAGATAGTGCTGAAAAAACGCACGCCTTTTGGTGGTTTTAAAATTGGCAACGATAATTTTATAAGGCACTGTCTACCACCCGCTCTTTATAAGCCGCACAGGCAGCGCCAAAAGCTGTAAAAAGCTTTTCATCGGCCTTTGAAATCAAAAACTCAGGATGCCACTGCACCCCCAAGCAAAAAGGATGATCCGGAAGCTCGATGCCCTCAATCACGCCATCTGACGCCACCGCATTCACCACCACATTCTCACCTGGCTCTTTAATGGCTTGATGATGCGCGCTGTTCACCGGCACCTCTTTCATATCGGTGATCTTGGCCAGGCGCGTCTTCTCTTTGATTGTAATCAAATGACCGGCCTCGTTGCGTGGATTGGGTTGCTCATGCGCCAAAGCGCCTGGCACAGCATCAGGAATATGCTGTATTAGCGTGCCACCCAAGGCAACATTCAACAGCTGAGCACCACCACAAATCCCCAGGATTGGCATTTTTTTCAAAAGCGCTTCTTGCACAAGGGTCAGCTCAAAAGCGGTGCGGTTTTTTTTTAACGAGGTTTCTTTATGTTGTGTTTTGTCCCCATAAAGCGTGGGATCAACATCAAAATGCCCACCCGAAATCACCACACCATCCAGTTGCGATAAATACGCCGACAACTGCTGCCCACTGTAAGGAAGCGGCACCACAAGACATCCCCTTTGCAACAAAACGTCAACATAGTTTTTGCGTAATGCATACCAGGGAAAAGAAGAGTATCTACCGCCTTCTTGATAATCTAATGTCACACCCACAAGAGGTTGCATGCGCTATCTTGCCTTCATCTTTTTAAGAAGGGCGTCAAGCTCGGCCTTGCCTTCTTCTGTTTGCCAGTTCTGAAAACCCTCTTTGCGCGCCACAAGGCGGTTGTTTGCGCTTAAACACAGCAGAGTCGGCGTGCCCGAAAGCTCAAGCGACTGGAACACAAGCCCTTCGCTGTCGTAATAGGGAACAAGTTTAGGGAAAAGCGTCTTCCATGTTGCGCCTCTTTTCACAGCGCGCGCCAAATAAACCACCGCATGCCCCCAATAAACAGCGGGCCTTGTACGATCATGACTAATCAGCACCGGCACAACCTCAACCTCTTTTTCAGCAAACGTATCTGCCATTTTGTTCAGCGCAGCCAACATCTGAAAACAGGGCACACAGCCAAGTGTCCACAGCACAACAATTTTTGGTTTTTCAATATCCGACAGCTTAAGTGCGATGTCGGGCTCTTTTCCCGTTTCTTTATCTAACTCGTGACGCATGATGCGCAAGTCAAATGTGCTTGTGCGGGGAATAATGGTCGACACAAAAGGCGCCGCCTGATACAACAAAACAACGGCAAGCAAAGCGGCAGCCACCAGCGCTGCGCGCTTTAAAGAGAAAAAAGAGGTTTTCATTTTAATGCGCTCCTGCAAAACAAAACGCTTCTCTCACCATGCGTTTCCTACAAGTTATCTAAACCTCTTTGCTTTCGCAAGGCCCCTTTTATCGCCGCGAAAAGGGTGCACCTTGTTGGCCATTTTATTGGGCTACGCTTTGCTCACCGCATGCGGACGAGAAGGCGAACCCAAAAGGCCACACACACCGGGCGAGCCAACCTTTCCACGCTCGTATCCTCCGGCTATTTCCTAAAGCGCGCCTTTTGCTATGCAGGCAACACACAAAGCTTTTTGCAAGGCACGTGACATTGTGTAAAAGACATGATAAGCTGTTGACAATAAATGTTTTTCTAAAATGATCTATGCTGCATCACGCGTCTTTTGCTGTTGAGGATTTTGAAAAAAACCTGCACTTTTACGACACAACGCTTGCCCTTTTGGGCATGGAGCGCTTGATGCTGTTTGAAACGCCCGAACACAACGTTGCAGGCTATGGCACAAAGGGCAAACCCTGTTTTTGGATTGGCGAAGACACAAAGCCCAACAAAAAAGAATTTGTAGGCAAAGCCCGGGGTTTTCACCTAGCATTTGTTGCCAACGACACAGAGGCCGTTCAGGTCTGGCACAAAAAGTGTCTTGAACTGGGTGCCACAGACAATGGTGGCCCTGGCCCACGGCCACACTATCACCCCAACTATTATGGGGCCTTTGTGATCGACCTTAACGGCTGGCGCATCGAAGCGGCCACCCCCCTGTAAGCCAAACAACCGCTATAACGTGACTGTATTAAGACGCATACTGTGTCAAAGCGCGCCCAAAAAGCGCAAAAAAATTGACAATAAAAACAGTATGAATATATAATTTTATTGAATTTTTATTCAAAAAACGGGTCATGGTGATGCGTTGTACAAAGATTTTTGCTGCGCTTTTGCTGATCAATGTGGGTGTGTGTGCCGCCATGGAGAACACACAACACCCTTTGGAAAACACCCCCGAGGACGCAACCCCACGACTGGCACAAGCAAACCCTGAAGCTGCCAACACATCACCGCCCCCAGCGAAGAAGCTGCGGTTAGAAAAAGCCAGAACACCAGTGGCAGCACCCACCGCCGCGCCACACAAAACACCCAAACGGAAACCACAGGCCAGCGCACAACCAACGCCCGGACAAATTTTTGCCAAAAGGCGCGCTGAAAAATTAAGCCGTGATGCTTTGGTTGCTGTTGTAGGACAAGCGTTTGTTGAGAATCTTGACCTGCCGTGGGAATTGATTGAAGATCCAGCTGTTCCCGTGGAAGACCACAGGTTACGGCATAGTTTATTTCGTCTTTCAAAATCCCTGCAAAAACTCCAGTCTCAGTGGCGACGGCAGAAGAGATCTCAGTCAGATTTATCAACACTTGAATCGATATGGACAGAAGCACTCGTTATTAGAGAAGACGCCACAGAAGTTCACCGAGAACGCGTAGAGTTTGTTGCCAAAACCTATTTTCAATCTAACATGTTTGCTGGATGTCATCTTGACATCCATGACAAATTTGATGGCGTGCAATTGGGCAAGCGTGTCTTAGCAACCTTTGAAGGCGACACATTGCCCGTTGCGTACTATGTAAAAACGCACTCACAGGGCTGGATAACAAGCAAAAGCACGGCGGCCAAAGATGTTGATGGGCGCGAGCTTTTTGTTTATAAGTTGCTCGAATACTTAGGCATGGGTTGCCAAACCCATTTTTTGCATCGCAGCCTACAAGATGTGTATCTTGCAACGCTTGATGCCAACATCAAAGTGCAACCACCCGAGGGTGAAAGACCGCACCCTACAGACACCAAAGACTTTATACTGTTTTCAGGCGTGACCGACTATAAGCACGATAAACAGTCACGCACAGCCCTTGGAAAAGCCCTTTGGGGCCGCTTGTATGAATCGGTTGTAAAACATCGCCATCCTAAAGGTGGCTAGGGCATTGATGTGGAAAATGAGATTCAAAGTGCACAAGACACAAAAGCCATCAACTTTATTCATGAAGCAGCTGTGATGAATATCCTCTCGCGCATCTTGCATCTGCATGATTTTTTGAATAACCCCGATAACTTTGGTTTCATTTATCTTGAAGAAGACACGCTACGCTGCCGCGGCATTGATTTTAGGTTAGACTTTGATCAAGAAAATTTTCGCGTCGATGAAAAAGATATCATCAGCTTTTTAAAGGGTAATGGCCAGCTGCGTATAAATGACGCCCACCCCGCATTGTCTTATGCCCTGTGTAAGCGACCTGCCAACCATCGTGTGCGCGAGGCCCTTGATATTTTATCGCAAGGACGCCTTCAAAACTTTAAAGACTGTGTGCGGCGCGCCACCACCTGCGTGGAACAGTATTTAAACCAAGACACTTTTGAAGAAAAACGCGACAACTTGCTGCTGACACTACACGAGTATTGCGATTCTATTATGGCGAATGCACGCTTTTTTAAACAACAGTTTGCAGATCACCTTGCGTCACAAACAGCAGCGCCTTAAAAACAAAGCACTCACAAAAAAGTGCATTCCCCTGCTATCCCTTAGGCCTTTTGAGCCTTGCGTTTTGACGACAAAAGCGTTATAGAAAAAGAACGTCGGAGCGTAGCTCAGCCTGGTAGAGCACCGTCTTCGGGAGGCGGGGGCCGGAGGTTCAAATCCTCTCGCTCCGACCATATAAACACTTGCACAAGCATTTGCACCAACACTTAATCTGCCAACCACACACCCCCCACGCAACATTAAAAGCCCTGGTGCTAACGCGACGGTACCTGAAGTGGGCATTGCGCACAACAAACCCACCACAATGCACCATGCCTCCTCACCTTGTCATTGCAAGAAGAAACTTTGTTTCGACGCGGCAGTCCCACCCCGAACGTCATTGCGAGGAGCCTTTTAAGGCGACGCGGCAATCCACGTGTGCTTTGGCCACCAGCGTTTTACAAAAATCCATTTAATAGATTGATTTTACTTAAAAATTTGCTAAACTTGCGAATGGTGGGGAATGCCCTGTGCACGAGTAAAAATTAAAAACACCGTCTATTCCTAGCAACGTTAGATACCCGAAATGTGGATCGCCACACGGCCGCTGGCCGTTCGCGACGACACAAATGGGCTAACACCTTCGCGATGACGAAGACGGTTTAAGCGGTTTTTTTGCGTTTGATCTCTAAAAGCGCCTCTTCAATGCCGCGGTCAAGCTGAGGATCCTGGCCTTTGACGGCGTCTTCTGGCGAAATTTCCACCACAATGTCGGGCGTGGCGCCTTCGTTCTCAAGCCCCCAACCCACGTCGTGAAACCAAATGGCATATTCGGGCTGAGAGGTCCACGAGCCATCAAGCAAATCGTATTTAGGAAAAATACCAATCACACCACCCCAAGTACGTTTGCCAATTAAGGGACCCAGCTTTAAACGCTGAAAGGCATGCGAAAACATATCACCGTCTGAGCCGGTATATTCATTACACAGCGCCACCATGGGCCCTTGCGGCGCATTGGCCATGTAAGGCATTTGACCCTCGTGCCGACTTTGGTCATACCCTAAACGCTTGCGCATCAGCTGTGATAAAAGCTCGCTTGACACATTGCCGCCGCGGTTAAACCTAACGTCTAGGATCAACGCTTTGCGCTCGAACTCGTGCAAGTAAGATTTAAAAAATGCCTGATAGCCCGCGGCCACCATATCAGGAATATGGATATAGCCCACCTCACCTTTGGTTTTTTGATGCACATAGGCGCGGTTTTTGCGCACAAAGTCCGCATAATAAAGATCTTCAAGATTTCTTTTAGGCTGCACCCACAGCGTCTCTAACGCTGTTTTCTCGCTCGCTTTATCTTTGGATGCTTTGGCCGATGTTTTTTTCGCCTTAAGGGGCTTCAAACGCTTTACTGACAGCGCCACATCTTTGTCGGCTTTGTGACACAACAACGCATCGATGGTTTTTTGCGGTGTAATGGCTTGCCCATCAACGGCTAGAATATGATCACCTACCCTAAGGTTAAGGCCAGGGGCTAAAAGCGGCGAGCGATAACTGTTATCACACACCTCTGGCGCATCAAAAGCTTTGATCACAACGCCAGTGCCTGAAGGTGCAGGCTTAAAGGTTGCCCCCAGCTGTCCGTTGCTGTAATCAGGACCTTCGCCTTGATCAAAACCCCATGTATAGGCATGCGATGCACCCAGCTCACCTTGCATCTCGCCAATCAAGTCCATCAGCTCGCTTGGCGTGTGGATACGATCTAAAAGCGCAGCATAGCGTTTTTTCACGCCATCCCAGTCAAGCTTTTTCATTTTCTCGTCCCAAAAAAGGTCTTTTTGAAGACGCCACGCCTCGAAGAACATAAAGCACCACTCTTGGTGCGGGTCGATCTCAAGCGCGATACGTTCAAAATCAAACCAACCACCTTTGCGGTATGATGTGTCTTCATCATCCCCTTTTTCACCGGTTCGCAACACACGCACCCTTTTTTGCGACGACACAAACGCCATCCAATCTTTTTTGGGCGACAGCTGCATCGAAATCACATCGCCCATCAAAAGATCTTGCTTGAGCTGCACCAGATCATACATAAAAACGTTATAGCCTTTGGCACCCGCTGCCCCATCTTCGTTAACCTCGATGGGGCTTTTGGCCTCAGCTTTGGTCAACAAAAACAAGCGATCTTGTGCCGCACAAAGGCCCCTGATAAAGGCTGATGGCACAGGAAACGCCAGGGCACGTGCACAAATGCCCTCAAAATCAATCACACAAGGGGGCACCGTGGCCTTTTTTGTTTTCTTGGCTTTCTCATCCGCGGTCTCATCACTTTTGTCATCTAATGGATCGCTTTGCGCGACAAAGGGCGACGGTGTGTCGGCCGCCAAAGTGATAAGATAGGGCTTCACTTTCAGTGGCCCATCGCGAAAGTGCCGCGCCGATAAAAAGTAAAGATAACGCCCTTTGGGGTCAAACGTTGGGTCTGTGTCACCCAAAACGGGCTCGGTCACACAATGGGTTTTCTTTGTTTTGGCATCCCAGATTTTAAGGCCATAGATATCATGCGAGAACGCAAAGCTATAAGCTACAAAACGACTATCGGGTGAAATATCAAAACCCCGATACATGCCAAAGCGGCTGTGATCAATTTTTTGCACAGCGCCTGTTTTAAGCATGATATGCAAAAGCTCGTGCTTGTGATTTTCGGCAACCGCAAAATCGCCCGACGGCGCCACAGCGATTTTAATCAAACGGCCCCAGTCTTTTTGAAACGCTTTGGACGTGTTTTTGGCGGTGTCGAAAACCTCGAGCTTTTCGTGAACACCCTCGTCACACACACCCAGCACCCGCTGATTGTCGATCCAAGTTCCCAAACGATAACGCACACCGTGACGTTTTCCCAGCTGCATCATGGGCCCCCGAAACGGCTGCCCTGCAAACAAACGCCCCCTTGTGGTAAGACACAGCTGATCTCCCTCTTGGCTAAGCGCATAGGCCGAAAGCGATGCATCAGCCGGCGCAAAATAGCGCGCCTTTAAAGGGCCCACACTTTTAATTTCGACCAAAAGGCATGTGCTTTTTTGTGACACAGGATCAAAAAGCCAAAGGTCGCCCCCTTTTTGATAAGTCAACCGCGTGCCATCTGTGGCCAGATTGCGCACATAAAAATCTTGAAAATCGGTATGACGTTTTAACTGTTGGCCGCTGGGCGTGGCAGAATACAAAGCGCCCATCCCTTCGTGATCTGACAGAAAATAAAGGCGCCCCTTCACAAACAAAGGGTTTAAAAGATTGCTTTTAAGGTCTTCAAAAAGACGCTTGAACGTCTGGCCATCCTTGGCCCAAATTTCACCAGCTGTGCCGCCGCGATAACGCTTCCACGAGATATAACCATACCCATGCCGCCCCAAAAAAGTCTTTTTGTCGCCAAAACTGATAAAGCGCGCAGGCCCAACGTCAAGCTCTTCGATAGAACCCGTTTGCAGATGAAGACGATAAAGGCGCGACATGGCCGGAAAAGGCGAGGCATGGTGCGAGCGCACGATGACCTGATCTTCGCCCTCAAACATCAAAACCTCTTGCAAGCACGCAAGATAAGTCACGCGCTTTGCATCACCGCCTTCAGCGGGCATCACATAAAGCGCCGTCTGTCCCTCTTGCGTGCTCACAAACCCGATGGTTTTGCCACCAGGCGACAACGCCAACGAGGTCACCGACCCAAGCCCTGCCGTTAAGCGCCACGCATGTTGTGGCGTCGCTGTCTTAAGCGTTTTGGGAAGATCAGAACGCCAGATGTCACCCTCGGCCAGAAAACACAGTGTGTCACCCACAATTTGAGGCTTTTGATAATACCCTTGACGCTTTGCTTCTTTCATACGACCCCTTTTTTTTCAACACACAGGCGCCACAGCCAGGCTATACCTTGGCTTAAAAGCGCCCCACTCATCAACACAACACCCAACACAGGACCCAGGGCCGTGCTTGCCTGTTGCCACATCATAAAGCCAAGACCATAGCTTGCAACACCCCAGATGCTAGCGCTTACCAAAACCCATTGAGGTTTCTTAACCCACGGCTGCACGGTCAACAGCGGGCACACAAAAAGCATGGACAAAAACAACGCACCGGCCCATTGAATGCCCAGCAAGATCAGCAAAAACACAAAGATAAAAAAGACAACGCGCAACACTTGAACCGCAATGCCCTCAACGCGCGCCAAGTCTTCAGCAATCACAAAAGAGACAAGCGCATCCCATTTGCACAGCAAAAAAACCACCACCAAACAGGCCAACGCCAAAACGGCAAAGAACAAAGCTGACGTCACCTTTAACGGATTGCCCGCTAAAAAACCCATGATTTCACCACGAGACAAGTCAAAAGCACTCATCAGCCAAAGGCCCAGCGACATCGCCCCCATGGCGAAAAGCAATAAAAGGGTATCTTCTTTGCCCACAAAAAAGCGCAGCAACAGCGTGACAAGCAGCGCACTGATCACCGTGAACAGGATAAAAGACAAACCCGCCGGCAGCGACAACAGGGCCGCCACAACACCGGCCAGTAAGGCTGCATGCGCAAAGGCATCTGCTACATAAGCCATGCGCTTCCACACCAAAAAGGCCCCCAAAGGGCCACTCATGCCGGCAAGCAGTGCGCCACCAAAAAAAACAAGCCCCAAGCCTTGTGGCGCCACCATCACACCACCTTTCTGTTAACAGCAGCCGGTGCCTTTAGCAGCACCCCTTTTTGTTTGTTACAAGCTTTGTGATGCCTCATGTCTTTTTCGTATTTTGATTCACAAGCGCAATATTTTCTTGCTTTGGTTCCTGAAAAAGAATTAACAAGGGCGAGGCTAAACAAATCGACGAATACGTCCCCACCACCAAACCAACTAAAATAGGCAAACTAAAGGTGGCAATCACAGGACCACCAAAGAAATATAAAACACACAGCGCGGCAATGGTTGTCAGTGACGTTAGCAACGTGCGCGAAAGTGTTTCGTTAATGCTTAAATTCAAAAGCTCTTTAAGGGGCATACGACCATAGCGCTTTTTGTTTTCACGCACCCGGTCAAACACAACCACCGTGTCGTTAATGGAATAAGATGCCGTAATCAAAATCGCCACAATGGCGGTTTCGTTAAACTCAAAACGAGCCAACGCATAAAGGCCCAACACCCCAAAACAGTCGTGCATCAGCGCCATCAAGGCCGCCAGACCAAAGCGCCACTCAAAACGCATCCAAATGTAAATCAGCATGGCTAAAAGCGCGAAAAAGACAGCGTACAGACCCTTTGAAAGCAGCTCTGAGCTAACCTTGGGCCCCACCGCCTCTAAACGCCTGACCGACAAGCTGTCACCGCACTTTTGCGAAAGGCGCTTTAAGAAACCTTCTTGGTTTTTCACATCTGCATTCTCAAGGCGCACCAAAAAGTCTTGTGATGTGCCAAAGGTTTGCACCGACACCTCGCCGTCAACAAAGTCTTTAAAAAAACCGCGCAGCTCTTTAAGCGATTTGGTCGACTGCACCTCAAGCACAACGCCGCCCTTAAAGTCAACACCATAAGGCATACCCACAAAAAGAAGGGCAAAACACACCAGCAACACAAGACCACCTGACAGACCAAAGGTCAGAAAGCGATTGCGCATAAAATCAATTTGCGGTTTCTTTTTAAGCTCTAAAAGCCCCATCTTTAACCTCTTTCAAAAAACACTTTTTTCATAACGCACCCTTATATCCAAAGCGCCTTGGGTTTAAACCACTGAAGCCACAAGCTAATGAAAACGCGTGTCAGCGTCACCGCTGTGAACATCGAAATCAAAATACCCAAAGACAACGTCACAGCAAACCCACGCACCGGCCCCGTGCCGCAAATATAAAGAATAAACGCCCCAATCAGTGTGGTCATGTTTGAATCAACAATGGTCGTCATCGCACGCTGATAGCCAAAATCAATGGCAGGCAGCAGGCGGCGGCCAAGACGCAGCTCTTCTTTAATGCGCTCGTTAATCAAAACATTGGCATCAACGGCCATACCAAGGGTTAAGGCAATACCCGCAATGCCAGGCAACGTCAACGTGGCACCCAAAAAGGCCATACTGCCCAGCAAAAGCAACAGGTTTAAAACAAGTGCCACATTTGCAAACGTGCCAAAAAAAGCATAGGCCAAAAACATCAGCGCCATCACCACAAAAACCGCAATCACCGTCGCCGTGGTGCCCAAACGAATCGAGTCAGACCCCAGCCCCGGACCAATCACGCGCTCTTCCACCACCGTTAGTGGCGCAGGCAACGCACCCGATCGCATTAACAGGGACAGATCTTGCGCTTCTTTCACCGAAAAATGCCCTTGAATCACGCCACGCCCGCCCAAAATCGGCTCTTTAATCTGCGGCGCGCTGATAACGCGACCATCTAACACAATGGCAAAAGGTTGTCCCGTATGCGCTTTGGTGGCATTGCCAAAAATATCAGCGCCCAAAGCATTGAACACAAACTCAACCCGCGGCCTGTTATATTCATCGAACCCGGGCTGTGCGTCTACAAGCATATCACCACTTAGCATGACTTCTTTGTCTACAAGGTAGCCAAAACGCCTTGCGGGTGCCTCGTCTTCAGTTGTTTTGGAATTAAAGTCGGGCAGTACCTCTGTCCCAAGCTCGGGCACCATGCCCTTGGCTGTCTGCCAATCGAACACATTTTTCACAATATGAAAGGTTAAGCGCGCGGTCGTTCCCACAAGCTCTTTCACCCGCACCGGATCATCAGCGCCCGGAATTTGCAACAAAATACGCTGGTCACCCTGCGCTTGAATGACGGGCTCTTTGGTGCCCGTTTCATCCACACGGCGGCGCACCGTTTCAATCGACTTTTCTTGCGCACTTAGCAAAAGAGCACGCTTGGCTTCTTCATTCAAGAAAACGCGCACACGGCGCCCTTTTAAGCTAACATTCATGGTGTTGTCAGCTGCAAGCACCACATTCATGATGTCTTGCTCTGAGACTTGATCTAAAACCTCGAACGAGATGCCCTTCTCTGAAGACGAAAGCCCAAGATAATGCAAACGTTTAGCGCGCATCTGACGCCTGAGGCTGCCCAAA
Source organism: Holosporaceae bacterium (assembly GCA_049607645.1). Classification (GTDB taxonomy): domain Bacteria; phylum Pseudomonadota; class Alphaproteobacteria; order Holosporales; family Hepatobacteraceae; genus JBAJNL01. The sequence goes on from JBMYWS010000002.1 coordinate 11,472, forward strand.
ACATGGGCATAATAATCAGAGACAAGTTTTTTTTGATCCACCTCTAACAAAAGGTGCACACCTCCGCGCAGATCAAGCCCCAGCGTTAGCGTTTTTTCCGCAAGCCAGGTCGGCAAAAACACAGCCGCCTTTGGGCCCAAAAGCGCTGGCAGCGACAAAAGAAGCCACAAAACAGACAAACCCAAAAGAGACAGCTGACGCCACCACGCAAAACCAAGCATGCAAAAAACTCCTAAGCCTTAAGCTTTTTTTTCGCTTTAGGGGCTTGCTGCGTTTTTTTCTGCTGTGCCGTCTTTTTACGCTCTTTTTCAAGCGTGCGCACTTTTTTAGGCTCTTTTTTATCTAAACAACGCACCACCATCGTTTTCATAAAACGCACCTCGCAGTCAGGCGCCAAAGACAAAAGAATTTCTTGCTCGTCCACAAGTGCGGTCACCTTGCCAATCAAACCTGATTGCGTTACCACCACATCGCCGGGCTTTAAAACACCCATCAGTTCTTTGTGTGATCTTTCTTTTTTCTGCTGCGTGCGGATGAAGAAAAAATACATCACAAGAAACACCAGCACCAAAGGCACAAACTGCAACAAATCCACAGCACCACCGCCTGCACCACCTGCAGCATTCAAAGGGGGAATCAAGGACATCATAAGGCAGAGATCTTTCGTCAATTATTTTAAAACGTATCAGTTTTGTTCTATAAAGTTAGCCTGCAAAAGTCAAAGGCCTTGGCCAATGCCCAAGGCAATCAGCACACACAAACCTTTTAGTCTGCAAGATACGGAACCGGATTCACCGCTTTGGGCTTTTTATCGTCTTGGTTTTTGGGACGACGCAGCTCAAAATAAAGCCGTGGCGTTTCTTGCTTAAAACCACTTTGTCCTGTTTTGGCAATCACCTGCCCCTGAGACACCTCGTCATCCTTTTTAACACGTGGGTTTTCTGCCAGATTACCGTATACACTCACGGTACCGCACGCATGCTTGACCAATATCAACAGGCCATAATCCTGCAGATCATCGCCCACATAGGCCACCACGCCATCTTTAACGGCATACACATCAGCTCCAAGGGGTGCGCCAATCGTAATGCCCAGCGAAAGCGCGCCGGGCGCTTTGCCAAAAGATTGCAGCACAGGGCCTTTCACAGGCCACACAAATTCTGACGCGCGCTTTTCAATGACTGGCGCCGCAACGGCTGCTGATGTCGACACATCGGCTAACTCGGCTTGCGAAATTTCACTGGTGATGTCTTTTTTTACATCCAGCCCTTCAAGCGGCACATAGCGCACCGCCGCTTTTGCCTGAGCTTGCAACATCTCTTGCGAGGGGATCGTCAAAATCTCACCCGCTGCAACGGTCGTTGATTGCAAATTGTTGGCCTGCATCAATTGACGCGGCGTCACTTTATGACGCGCTGCGATGGCATAAAGCGTCTCGCCCTCTTTGACCTGTACCTGATTTTTGCGTAACACCAGTTTTTGCGTCTCTGGCACAGACGTACAGCCTGCCAAAAAAAGCACCACACCATAACAAAACAAACGAAAAAAAGACATGTTTTTCAAAGCTCTTACAAACCCTTCATGTACCGTTCTAACACAGGTGGCAACACAACAGAACCATCTTTTTTCTGATAGTTCTCAAGGACAGCTGCAAGACAGCGTCCAACTGCCACGCCTGACCCATTTAAAGTATGTATCAAGGCTTTTTCACCCGCTTTGGTTTTAAAGCGCCCGCGCATGCGCCGTGCTTGAAAATCACCACAGGTTGAGCAACTTGAAATTTCACGATAGGCATTTTGAGATGGAAACCACACTTCAAGGTCATAGGTTTTGCTGGCCGAAAAACCCATATCGTCAGCACTCAGCAAAACAACACGATAAGGCAATTGCAACCGCTTTAAAACCTCTTCAGCATGTGAAAGCATGGCTTCATGCGCTTCCTGCGACTGCCGAGGTGTTGTCAGCGCCACAAGCTCGACCTTTGAAAACTGATGCAATCGAATCATGCCGTGCACATCGCGCCCGGCCGAGCCTGCCTCGGACCTAAAACACGGTGTATAGGCCACATAACGTTTCGGCAGCTGGGCTTCGTCAAAGATTTGGCCGGCCGCAAGGTTGGTCAGCGACACCTCGGATGTTGAAATCAGCCAACGGTTATCTGTAGTTTGAAAGGCGTCTTCTTTAAACTTGGGCAATTGGCCCACATTAAAAAGCGCCTCTTCTTTCACAAGATAGGGCGGCGACACCTCTTCATAACCAAACTTTTGCGTGTGCAAATCAAGCATAAAATGCGCAAGCGCCCTTTCAAGGCGCGCCACAAAGCCTTTAAGCACCACAAAACGCGCGCCTGATAACGCAACACCCGCTTTGGTTTCAAGGCCATGCTTGCTGCCCACAACCTCGTGCGGTTGGGGCTTAAAATCAAAAACAGGCTTTGTGCCCCATGTGCGCACACAAACGCCCTGGCCTTTATCTGACAAAGGCACACCATCAAGCGGCTTGTTAGGCAACGCCCAAAGCCATGCATCAAGCTTGCGCTTTTGTGCAAGCAAAGCCTGTTCTTTGGCCTCAAGTTTTTCTCTTAACTCACCGCCCTCTTCCACCAAAGCACCGCCTGAACCACCTTGTTGCTTCAAAAGGCCCATCTTTTTCGCGTGCGCATTACGTGCCGAGCGCAACGTCTCAACGGCCAAAATCAGCGATCTGACGTCTTCATCAAGCAACAGAAGCTCTTTTGAACAGGGCTTTTCACCACGCTTTGAAAGCGCCGCATCAAACGCCTTGGGGTCTTGTCGTATCCACTTAATATCAAGCATTGCCTTCACTTTCTTGTTACAGAACAACGTTCGCTGATTTAAGTCCTGTTTGCAAGGCGCACCTTTCACACAAGACGCAGCCCTGTTGCTTTTCAAAAAACTTAGATTTTTTACACAGACACAGCAGTGTTGGCTTGATTTTTTATGGCAAAACGCAGTAAGAGTGAAGAGACCGTTTTGTTTGATAAGGAGTCCTTTTATCTCTGTTCGCACGGCGCTTTTTCCTGTAGGTGGCCTGGGCACACGCTTTCTGCCTGCCACAAAAGCAGTCCCTAAAGAGATGCTGCCCGTTTTGGGTAAGCCACTGATTCAGTATGCCGTTGAAGAAGCACGCAATGCTGGCATCACGCGCTTCATTTTTGTAACTGGCAAAGGCAAAGACGCCATTGAAAATCATTTTGACCGCGCTTTTCAGTACGAACATATTTTAAAAGAACGCGACAAAAAAGAAGCGCTTAGCAAACTGTCAATCGAAGGCCTTGAAACCAGTTCAGTTGTTTACATCAGACAAGGCGAGCCTTTGGGCTTAGGGCATGCTGTTTGGTGCGCAAGGCATCTTTTGAATGAGCCTTTCGCCGTCCTGCTGGCCGATGACCTTGTGCTGTCACCACAGCCAGAAATTGGCCTTTTGATGAAAAAACACAAACAACATGGAGGGCAGTGGGCCAGCGTGCAAGAAGTCTCGCTGAACGACACCCAAAAATACGGCATTCTTGATATTGCCTCGAAAACGCCCGATCTCATTACCGCAAAGGGCATTGTTGAAAAACCCCAGCCCGAAAACGCGCCATCTCGTACCGCCGTTTTGGGACGCTATGTTCTCGACCCCGCCGTGTTTGATGTGTTAGATCAAGAAGTCAAAAACACATCGGGTCATCAAAAAGAAGTTCAGCTGACAGACGCACTGTGTGATTTGATTCCGCAAAAACCGCTTTATGGGTCGCCCCTTCAAGGCAGACGCTTTGATTGCGGCAACAAACGCGGCATGTTCGAAGCCATGTTGGCTGTCGCCGAGGAAGACGCCGAGCTGGCCCCTCTTTTCAAACGTTTACAGCAAAAGATAGCCTTATGAAGATCAGTGTCGTTGGCGCAGGTTATGTGGGCCTTATCACGGGCGTTTCTTTTGCAAGTTTTGGTCACAAAGTCGCGTGCATTGACAAGAATGTTGATGCAATTCAAAAATTGCAAAACGGCCAAGTGCCCTTTTTCGAGCCACAACTAAGCACCTTTCTTGCGCAAAAACAAACGGCCGACAACCTTACATTTACCACCAACGCCAACGAAAGTTTGCCCCAAAGCGATGTTATTTTTATTGCCGTTGGCACACCCGAAACACCAATGGGCGACGCCGATACATCTGCTGTTTTTGCAGCGCTTGAGGAAATGGCGCCTTTAGCAAAAAAAGGCGCTGTTATCGTTTTAAAGTCCACGGTCCCCATTGGCACCAACCAACATGTTCGCAATACACTGAAGCGCCTGCAGCGCGATGACGTACACGTGGTGTCTAACCCCGAATTTTTGCGTGAAGGGTCGGCTATTGAAGATTTTATGCGCCCTGATCGCGTGATTGTGGGCACACTGCACAAAGAAGCGGCACAAACGATGGAGGCGCTTTATGCGCCTGTGATCAAAACAGGGGCCGCTTTCGTGGCCACCTCACCCGAGACTGCCGAAACCGTTAAGTACGCTGCCAACAGTTTTTTGGCCATGAAAATCTCTTTTATCAACCAAATGGCTGACCTGTGTGAAAAAGTAGGCAGCAACGTTTTGGATGTTGCGCACGGCATTGGCCTTGATGCGCGCATAAACCCGCACTTTTTGCGGGCGGGTCCGGGCTATGGTGGCTCGTGCTTTCCTAAAGACACGCGCGCGCTTTGTGCCACCGCACAAAAGCATGGCGTTAACCTTTCGCTTATTGAAACAACCATCAAGGCCAATGAGCGCCGCAAAACACAAATGGCCGAAAGGATTGTACAGCTTTTGGGCGGCACGCTTTGCGGCAAAACGCTAGGCGTTTTGGGCGCCACGTTTAAGGCCAACACAGATGACGTGCGCGAAAGCCCCGCCATTGCGATTATCGAGCTGCTGACACAAAAAGGCGCCACAATCCAGCTGTTTGATCCCAAAATCAGCCATCATCTTGAGGATACCCTTCAAGGCGTTTCAGTGGTTGACACCATTGAAACTGCAGCGCTCAAAGCGGATGCTTTGATTATCTTAACCGAGTGGTCAGCCTTTAAGTCTCTTGACTTTAAAAAGCTTAAAGCAAACATGAACAAGCCCCTTATGATTGATCTGCGCAATTTATATCGCGCAGGTGACGTACGTACGCACGGCTTTGCCTATTACGGTTTGGGGCAACCTTCTGAATAATGCGTGACCCATGCTTTGACATTCATGAATACAAGCGAGTTTTTTTATGACATTCCCGATGCCGCCTGTTTTTAGAGCGTATGATATCCGTGGCCTTGCACACAAAGAACTAACCCCTGCTTTTTTTCAAAAAGTTGGGCAAGCCTTTGGTGCCCTTGTGATCAAACAAACGCCAGAGGCCACAGTGTGTGTCGGGCACGACACGCGTGATAGCAGCCCCGCTTTTTATGCCGCCTTGATCGAAGGGCTTGCCAGTGCTGGCTGCCATGTCATTACGCTTGGTCTGGCCACCACACCTTTGGTTTGCTGGGCCGAACAGCATCTGTCTTGTGCAGCGGCGCTTACCATCACTGGCTCGCACACAGACGCGCAACGCAATGGCCTTAAAATCTCTTGGGGTGGGCGGCCTTTTTATGGCGACGATTTGCAAAAACTTAAACACACACTTGACACAGAGTCTTTACCTGCCACATCTTTATCTGCCGCTGCAAAGGGCACAATCCAGCATAAAGAGTTGCACGAGACCTACGTCAAAGAGCTGCTATCTGCCTTTGACCTGCCTTTTGGCACACACAAAATTGTTTGGAATTTTTCTCATGGCGCCGCCACATGTCTTGTACCGTTTTTAAAAAAATTGTTGCCCTCTCAGCACATTTTTCTGCACACCACACCACAATCTTTTCCATCTTGTTCATTTGACCCAACCCATGCCCAAGCGGTGCAAACACTTCAAGATGCCCTTCAAAAAGAGCAAGCCGTTTTAGGCCTGGCCTTTGATGGAGATGGCGACCGCCTGGTTGTGATGGATCAAACGGGCACTTTGTTGTCTGGTGATGAAGTGTTAGTCTTTTTTGCGGCCTTTCAAAAAGAGCAAACAAAGCCGGTAGTCGCAGACATTAAATCAAGCCCCTTACTTTTAGAAGCCATTCCCAACGGCCGCCTTGTACACGTTGCACCCACCGGACACGCACATTTAAAAGCCTGCATGCGCAAAACAGGCGCATCCCTTGGGGGCGAGGTCAGCGGTCACTTCTTTTTTAAAGATCGCTATTTTGGCTTTGATGATGGCTTTTACGCCAGCCTTCGCTTTTTAGAACCCTTGTTACAGCAAAAGGTTAACCTGTCACAATGGCGCAAAACTTTACCTGAACGTTTTTCAAGTCAAGAAATGCGTTTGCCCATGACTGTTGCGCAACAAGAAAAAATTATCAAAGATTGTAGGCAATGGGCACTTTGTCAAAAAAGCGACCTTGTGGACATGGACGGCTTAAGGGCTAAAGATTCTGACGGGTGGTGGATTGTACGCTCATCACAAACAGAACCCTTGCTTGTTGTGCGTTTTGAAGGCAAAAATTTGACTTATTACAATAAAACGAAACAAACTCTTTCTGAAATCTTTTTAAAAAACAATTTCAAAGATAGAACTTTTGCTAATTTATGTTAGATTTTGGACAAAGAGGGTTTTTATTCGACCGGGGAGAAGGTTTTGAATTTACGTAGTTTGCGTTCTTTTTTAAGACTTGCAGAAAATGCCTGCGATTTTAGCATTCACAAAAAACTAGGAACACCACGCTCGAGCCTTTGGTCTCATATTAACGATCTTGAGCGCGAAACAAACTTGACGCTTATTGCCCGGCGTAAACAAAACAATGCCCTAACTGAGGAAGGCAAGCACTTTATCCCCTATGCCAAAAGACTGATCAAACTTTTTGAAGAAGGCGTGGCACAAGCCAAAAGGCCTGAAACCAATGAGCCCGAGGGTGAAATCATTATCTCGACAACGTACTCTATGGCAAACAGCTGGCTGATGCCTAGTATTAAAAGGTTTCAAGAGTTTTACCCCAAAATTAAGCTTAGAATCCTTGCGAGTGATTACATTGACACCACAACGGAAATGATTGCAGACATTCTGTTCAGACCCATGGTGGCCAAAGATTTTTTAGTCAGAAACTGGTGTTTTTCTTACAACTTGTGTCTTTTGGCAAGCCCTGATTACCTTGATGCCCACGGCGTCCCTGAGACACCAAAAGACCTGGCACAACATGCCCTTGTTGGTTATGGCGAGCAAGTTTTTAGCTACTGCCCCGAAATTGACTGGCATCTTAAGGGACGCTGGGCCGGCTTTCCAAAAATTGACCCGGTGATGACTGTTAATTCAACACTATCCCTTTACCAAGCGGCTCTTGAGGGAATCGGTATTTGCTCAAGCCCTATTGAAGCAAACCTTTTTTACAAGGGAAAACTGGTGCGTGTATTACCCCACATTGATGGACCAAAGGTGCACGTTTACTTTACGACGAAAAAAACTATGAGCTCAAAGCTTGCAAGAAATGTTCAAATATTTAATAATTTTTTTGTCAACCACTTAAAAAGTATTCGTGTTGAGATTAAAGATGAGTCAGAAGCAGCTTAATTGGGCTATTATTGCAGGTCACATGGTAGAGTGTTTTGACGCTACCATTTATGGGTTTTATGCCGTCATCCTGGCACCCTATTTTTTTCCGCCAAGTATGCCACAAATTATTTTATCATTTATCGCCTTTTCAGCAGGTTTTGTCGCACGACCTCTTGGAGCCCTTTTCTTTGGCTTTCTGGGCGACAAGTATGGCCGTAAAAAACCACTGCTTGCCTCGATGGCACTTGTGGGCATCCCCACCATTGTGATTGGCGTCTTGCCCACCTATTATCAAATAGGCTTGTGGGCCCCTTGCGTCTTATTCTTTTGTAGGCTTGCACAAGGCTTTTTCTATGGTGCCGAGTTCGCAGGTGTTAGCATTTACACCTTTGAAAGCTATGAAAAATCTGGCGTTCTGGGCCAAAAAACAGGCATCCTTGTGGCATCGGGTAGCATGGGCGCCGTTTTAGCCACAGGCCTTGGCGCGTTTTTCACGATGAATACCATGCACCCGCAGGCTTGGCGCATTCCCTTTGTTTGTGGCGGCATTGCAGCCTTTGCCATCTTTTTATGGCGACGCCAGATGAAAGAAACCAAGGCCTTTGAGGATGCACAGAAGAAGAAAAAGCTTTTAACCATTCCCACGATGAATTTATGGCATTATCGCTCTGAGATGCTGGTTTCACTTTTTATTGTCAGCTTGAATACCCTTCCCCTGTACCTTGTGACTGTGTTTGGAAACCACATGTTTCGAGAGTTTGGCTATAGCCCCTCGCAAAGCATGCTTTTAAACATGAGCGCGTTGGTTTTCGACAGCATCATGATTGTCATTTACGGACGCCTTGCCGACAAAACCGGCTTTGAAAAACAGATTATTTGGGGCTGTCTTTGGATGTTTTGCTCGGCCATTCCCAGTTTTTACCTGGTGTCATCAGCCCCTTCGTTGCTGACCATTTACCTGTTTATGATTTTGATTTCAACAGGCAATACGCTTGTTGTGGCGTGCACAATGCCCTATATTTCAACATTCTTTCCAACAAATTGCCGCTTTTCTGCTGTGGCGCTTAGCTCAACCCTGGGCACCGCCCTTATTGCAGGACACACGCCGGCCATTGCTGCCTATTTAATTAAGGTGACAAATCTTAAAATTGCACCAGCTTTCTGGCTTATGGGCATTTCTCTGGTGACGCTTTACGGTATTTATTGGCTTAAACAAAAAAAACAAAAAGGTTCAGAGCTTAATGCTCTTGACTTTGTCGAAGCAAAATAAAAGGATAGTGGAAAAAGGTTATTTTTATGTCAGACATTTCAGAACGTGTTAAAAAGATTCTTGCCGAAAATTTAAGTGTCGATGAATCGCGCATCATTCCCAACGCCAAGATCACTGACGATTTGGGTGGCGATAGTTTAATACTGGCAGAGATCTCATTTGCTTTAGAAGACGAATTTAAAGTAGAGATTCCTGATGAAAAAACAGCGACACTTACAACGCTTGATGACGTGGTCAAGTGCATTGAAGAAGCTATCGAAGTGAAGGCAACGAAAGAAGCTGGAACTGCAAAAACAGCTGAAAAAACGAGTTCCGCAAGAACCGCTCAAAGAGGTTAACGCCTTAACTGCGTCGCTATTTTTGAAAAGCAGCTTTCCAGATGAAAAAGTTTTTGTTCGTTTGGAGCTGCTTTTTTTATAAACACGCACCAACTTCCCAGCCAAAACACGCAAAGGTGCAGGCAGGTTTAGCGCTTGGGGCTCTTGTGGCCCCTATGCTTTAAGGCTTTTTAGCAGCATCAAAACGTTGTGCTCAACCATCGTAACATACGTTATGGCGGGGCCTGTTTCATCAGAAAGTGCGTCCGAATAAAGCGTTCCACCTATTTTAAGATTGCCCTCGCGCGCTAACATTTTCATCGTATGCTGCGACACCATGTTTTCAAAAAAGACAGCCGTTACCTTTTTCTCTTTCGCCGCATCTAAAATTTTTGAGAGCTGTTGTGGCGTTGGCTCAGCCTCGGTTGAAGGCCCCACAGGCGTTAAAAAAGAAAACCCATAAGCCTCTTCAAAATAGCCAAACCCATCATGTGTGGTAATAGCACAGCGCTTATGCGCCGGCATGGCCCTTATATGGGCCATCACCCAGGTATCAAGGGCTTGCAGCTTTTTTTGGTACGCTGCAGCGCGCTTATGAATCAAGTCGGCATGCCGTGGGAAGCGCTTGGTCAGGGCTGCCTCAATAACGCTAACATATTTTTGTGCATACGCCACATTGTGCCAGGCATGAGGATCTGGTATTTTCTGCGTGCCCTCGGTAAAAAAGCGCGGCGTACAGTGACGAGACGCCACCACAAGGTTGTCTTTTTTGTAATGCGCCAAAAACGGCTTCAGCCAGTGGTTTTCAAGATGCAGGCCATTGATAATCACAAGATCCGCACCAAACAAATCGATCATATCTTGCGGCGATGGCTCAAACGTATGCGGATCTCGATTAGGCCCCACAAGTGTTTTGACCACAAAAAGATCACCTGACAACTGGCGCACAAAGTCCTGCAACACCGTAAAGCTGACAACAATTTGTGGTTTTTCATGACGCTGCTGCCAAAATGTTTGCGCACTAAAAAAGCCACCTATTAGCAGCACACCGATAAGACACACCTTGGAAAAAGTTCCCGAAAGATAGGTGCCTAAAAGGCCCAAAACATAAAACGCAAGCGACACCAGAATAATGACAGGCCCCACCGGATAAGCTGCATGATAGGCAATAAGCAACCCAATCACACTGGCTAAAATGCCTAGCAGTGTTGCAGAAAAACACAACGTTGCAATTTGCTTTGCCCACAAACGCGCTGTGATGGCTGGAATCAATAAAAGGCCCATGGCCATCAAAGAGCCCAAAGCTTGAAACGAACAAACGATATTCAGTGTCAGCAGCACTAAAAAGAGAGCATCAATCCAAAAGCACGGCCCATAAGCCGAACGAAAAAATTGGGGATCAAATGCTTTCAGCACAAAGGGCCGATAAAATAAAACAAGGGCCAGCAATGTCATAGTCGCAACCAGCCCCATCCCCAAAAGCGTGCTTTCAGAAATCACCAGCACATTACCCACTAAAATGTGCATCACATCCGTGTAGCCACCAAAAACTGTGAGAATAAAAAGGCCAAGCGCCAGCGAAAACAGCACTAAAATCGCAAACGTGCTATCTTTGGACGAAATCGTTTTGCAGCTGACGCCATAGGCTGCACAACCCAGCACAATGCCCGTAATCGCGCCCCCAAGGCTTAAATAAAACATATGAAAGCCCGCGCATAAAAAGGCCACACACACACCCGGAAACAAACCGTGCGACAGCGCATCGGCCACCAAGCTCATACGCCTTAGCACCAAAAAAGAGCCAATCGACCCACACCCAAGCGACAGCGCAATACAACCCAAAAGCGCTTTCTGCATAAAAGCATACTGGGCAAACGGCGCAATCAACGCTGCATGAAAAAGCGTGCAAAAACTTTCTAACAACGGCAATCCTCCCACTGATGGGCGCGCGCGTACGCAAAAGCCACATGATCTGGCGTTAAGACCTCATTTGTTTTGCCCCACAGCGAATAATCACGGGCCAAAAGCAGCGCATGAGGAAAGAAACGCTGCGCAAACTTAAGATCATGCAACGTCACAATCAGCGTTTTCCCCTCATAATGCCACGCTTGAATCAATTTAAAGAGCGCCTCTATAGACGCCTCGTCCACACCTGTAAAAGGCTCGTCCAAAAGCAACACACTGCCTTCTTGCACGATCAAACGCGCAAAAAGCACACGTTGAAACTGCCCACCTGATAGCGCATGAATGGGCGTTAACGCAAAGTTTTCAAGCCCAACCGCTCTTAATGCCTTCAGCACATTTTTTTTATGCCTCCCCATAAAGGGACGCCAAAACCCAAGCTGCGGCCAAAAACCTGTTCCCACCACATCACGCACAAGCAAAGGAAACGAGCGATCTAAATGACACGCCTGCGGCAGATACGCGATTTTTTCCTCGGCAAAACCATAAAAAAGCTTTTGAGAAGCGCGAGACACCAACGATTCAAGCAACGTCGACTTGCCCCCTCCGTTGGGCCCTACCAACGCCACAAGGCTGCCCTTTGGAATGCTAAATGACAGATTTTGCACAATCGTGCGCTTTTGCCTTTTTAAAGCAATATTTTTCGCATCAAGCGTTTTTTTATACGTGTGACGCATCAAAAATCATCCCAAAACGTCATAAAAAGCAGAAAAAGGGCTTAAAAAAAGGCCCACAGGCAAGCACCCCAAAAAGGCAATAAAAAAATCAGTGTGGTCGCAAGACGCTTAAAAACACCCCATTCTGCAAACTTCTCACCACGCACGCAACCGACTCCTTACGCTTTTTAACAACAAATGCTTTGTTTTTTGATTTTAATAATCATTCTCATTTGTCCCTTAAATCAGTATCGCTGTCAATCGTTTAAAAACAAATAAAGGACACCCTTCTTTAGAAGGGCGTGTGACGTTGTGGCCCCCGTTTTCTCACACACTTTCAGGAAAAAGTGAGGGCAAAGCTGCGTACTGGCTGAAAGCCCAGCGCACGCAAGCTTTTAAGATTTTGGGCGCCGTCATGGCCTTAAGGGCCTCTTGAAAAGACGGACGCTCGATCACCTGTCTCTTAAGCAAATCGCTTAAAGCACGCTTTTCTTGTGCAGAAAGTGGCGTTTTTAAAAGCACATCAAAATCGCTTTCTGTTATCTGCTCAAAAGTCAGCAAAGCATCGATATATTTGATCAGCGCCATTTTTTTAGCACACACGTAGCACTGCGCGTCAAACGCAAAGGCGGCTTTTGTACGATAAGCCTTTAAAAGCGTGGCCTCTTGCGCGGGCGCTAGCAAAGCCACCACCGCAAAATAGGCCAGATCATAATAGGGAGAATAGGTGCGCGCATTCGTCCAATCAACAAACCACAGCAAACCATCCGGAGAGACGATCACATTACCAGGATGCACATCCACGTGACAGAAAGCAGCGGGACCTTGGGATAACAGTTTAGTCTCAAGCGCACAAAAGGTTTGCCGAAGATGCTGCCATCCGGGGTGCGACAACGTGCTGCGCAAAAGATCAGAGGCCGAAGATGCTGTCTTCTGTGCTTTGGCTTCTTGATGCAGTCCCGCGAGTGTCTCGCCCAACATTTTGAGTGTTTCCAGCGTCAGGGCGCTTCCCCACATGTTATAGCCCCTCACAAAATCCATCACCACAAAATGCTTATCGGGCGACACATAGCGTATGGGCGGGGCTAAACCCAACACAGCCGCTTTTTGATGCGCCGTGATTTCTTTTTCACAATCAATGATCGCTGTCGACGTCGGCAGAAAACGCGCCACCTGTTCTTTTTGAGCGTTTTGAAACCGATAAAGCCGCGTTGTCGAAATACCGCCCAGCAATGGCTTTATGCCACGCGCTTTGTTAAAAATCGCAACAATGGCTTTTGTATCTTGCTGGCGCAGCGTTTGCATGCGACACATACAGCCCCCAAAGAGCACAAGTGCCCCTAGAAAAAAGAATTTAAACGCATGAGCCATCACAAAAAAACCCATGAAAAATAATCTTTACAATAAGGTAGAAGGCGCACATCTTGCAACTATGCACGACAAAGCGCCTATCTGTTGCCACAAAAAGAGTTGATGTGCCGCCGCCTTTTTTCTAGAATCGTACTTATGCCGGATTAGCTCAGCTGGTAGAGCGGCTGATTTGTAATCAGTAGGTCGTTGGTTCAAATCCGACATCCGGCACCACATCCATCAAAGATTTTTGGAGAAGAAGTAAGCGGTAGACATCTTCCTTCGATATATCCAACCGCATACTGCAAAAGACAAGAGTTTGTCTCAATAGAGACTGTGGTCTGTTGATCAAAACGTTGTAAGTATTGACAAATATTTGTTTTTATTGAACAAATACATGAAGACATTATTTTTTTGACAGGGCGGTTGGATGTTGGGAAAAAGAACCACCTTTGCGCTTATTCTGCTGTGTGGGTGCCTCTCACACTTAAAAGCGCCCCCGCCTGCATTGCACGAGGAAAATTGTGCTGTGCCTACGGCTTCTTTTCAAATTGTGAAAAGTTGGGCAGATGAGATGCATGAAAAAGCCTATGCCTCACAAAGTGTTCTCGCATTGTTTGAGGCGCAAGAGGCGTTTAGTAAATTAGATGTAAGCGTGTGGTCAGAAGATGAGCTGAAAGCCGAGTATGCAGGCTATCAAAAGTGGCCCTATCAAACCAGTCACGATGCGCTGGCGAGCAGCTTTTTCTTTGATTTTGCCTTAAACGTTCCCCATAAAAAACTTGTGATGTGGGCATTGCTGCCATTTTATGATTTTGCACGTGAGCAAAAATCTTTGCAGTGTGCGATGCAAGAAAGCTCGGATCACATGAAAGCGCTTTTTAAAGAGCATTCTTATATAAGGCGTCGTGCAGCGCTCTATGGTTTTGCAATTGGCACATCTTATAAACATGCGCCATCCGGGTTTATGCTTTACCATGCGCTGGATTATCTTTATACAGCTTATCGGAACGACATCTTTCTCACACCCCCCTTGCCAAAGTATGAGGCGCTTTTAGAAAAAAGTTGGAAACAGCTTGAGACGGTCTTCACACAATCGAAACAGCAGATTGTCGACTGGTGTGATTGGGATGCCATCGCATCTTACACACCTTTGCAAGGTGAAGACTTAACAGATTCGTCAAAACTTTTAGCAGAGGCTGAAAAAGGACTGGTGCATTATTACGTGCTTCTTGGTGATCAAACCGTTGGTGCGGCCGACAAAATTGTGTTCTACAAAAAGGCAGCTGCCGGTTTTGATGCTGAAGCTTGTCACAAGGTAAGCGATGGCATTGCTGTTTACGTTAACGTTAATCGTAAAGCAATAGGCTCCAAATCTCGTGCTGCACTAAGAGATATGGAAGTGGATCATCTGGAAAAAGCTGCATGGTACGGTCATTTAGGTGCTTTAAAAAGAGCAACTATTAAGCGGACTTATGAAGAAAAAGGGGTGCCCCATACTGCACTTGGCTTGTTTGATGATCTTAAACACTTGAGCCGCTTAAAAAGGCTTTTGAAAAATGCGTAGGCTGCAGACCTTTTGCTTGACTTTATGTTTTTTTATACATGGCACCTGCATACTGCCTTGTAATCCAGATGGACTGCTAAAAGTGTGGATGTTTCCCTGCGGGCAGGGGAATTGCTCTTTGTTTCGCTTAGGTAAACAGGCTTTTTTGATTGATGCGGGTAGCAGCGAATTTGAGTATACAGGCACATACCAAAAACGTGCCCGCCGCGAAAAACCTTTAGGGGACCGCCTTACCTGCGATGGTGAGTATAAACTGATGGAGCGCCCCAAGGGAAAAGAAAACAAAACTGATGTGGGAACACAAATGGAAGACACCAGCCACAATCAAAACGTTGATTTTTCAACAGTACCACGTGTGCAGCAGCCCTCTTCTCAACAAAGCACATCCGTTGAATCGCTTTCAGACACCGAGAAAAAAGCTGAACAAGCCGCTCAGACTGAAAGTGCCAGCACTATTTCACTTGCAAGTGCTGCACCAAAAGGGCTCAAGCGACCAGCTCCAGATGAGCTTCCTAATCAGCCATATTCCAAAAAGGCAAGAGTGGGCGAGACAAAAAGTGAGCAAGACAGTTTTGCCATACCTGTCGCCTCTGCTGCTGAGCCCACCCAAGCGCCAACAACCTATAAAGACGACTTAGTCGGCAACATACGTGGATTTCTTCCCGCTTTTGAGGATGCGCAATCAAATGCGCCCTATAAAAGCATGATTCAAACGATCTTTGTAAGTCATCCAGATACCGATCACTATAACTGGATACCTGAGATTGTGGATGAAAGTGTCAAAGTCAACAATATTGTCCTTTCAGGATATAAAAACCAATACACGCAAGTGTTCCGAGATTGGTTACAGAAAACGTTGACACCTCAACAGACAAAAATTATTTTCACCGGTACCAATGAAGTTGATGGTCAACAGAATCCAAAGGGTTTGCAGCAAAATAATGAGGGATATGCAAGGCCTTACTATTCAGATATGAAAGGCGAAAGAACGCCTTTAGAGAGGGCGGTTGAAGAAGCATTACGTGTAAAAACAGAAGGGAACATAGGTGCCAGAATAAAGATTCTTGCGATGAACACACATCATGCACCTGCCGTTGAGGCTGGGAAACCTATGCGTATTGCAAATGCTCGAAAAAATGCCTCCTCAACGGTTTTGCGCTTGGAAACATTTTTGGTTGAAAATGCCGAAGCGAGCGCACAAAGTCATCTTTCACAGAACAAAAGTTTTCTTTTTCCAGGAGATGCTGTTGAAGAAACATGGAATCACATCAAATCAAACTATGATCAAGCAGATCATCTCTGGCAAGCGGATTATATGGTCGTGAGCCATCATGGCAGCCGTGCGGATAAGGCAACCAGTAAAGAAATTCTTGATTTAATTCAGCCCAAGGCCTGTTTTATTAGTGCGGGTCGTCATAACCAGTGCTTTCATCCTGCTTTATCAACGATAAAGCTGTTGCGAAAAACAAAAAGCCTTTATAAAACAGATCGGCATAATTTTATTTATTTCAAGAATAAAAGGCAGAAAATGATAGAAACAGAAAACGCCATTTTTTCTACATTCAGCAGCGGCGTAACGCACGTGGATATGCAACCCACGACACCCTATATCGTGAATATCGAGCATGATAAGCACAAAACGTACTTTGTAAAGCACCCAGAAACAGAAAAGCTGTGGGGGCAGTTTTGGTTAGATCGACGCTATGTTTATGATTCCTCGCAGGTAACGGGGCTGAAACACTACTTTTGGACACGTAAGCATGACACGCGAGAGCTGGTTGTGCAGGCGCCACAATCTGACCTTTTTATACAATCTTACGATGACGATACTTATACACATTTTCTTACCACAGATGAAGGCGTGCAAGTTTTGGTTCCCATTATAGAGAGTGATGAGCAAGCTGCCCCAGAGGGTGAACACGAACCAGAAGCTGACTCAACGGAGGCTGAACAAGGGGTTGGTAAAATCCTTGCGGCTGTTAGTGAGTAAAACCTGCCTTAAAACAATCAAGCAGGGTACGACTTTAATGATGTGCTTTCAAAGAAAGGTATAAACGCCGTCCTTAAAGCAGAATAAGTGTTGCCTTCAGTGCTGCGTACTTTCAACTACTGGGCTAATCTTTAGATCAACATGACACACGCGTGAGGGAAAAGCTTCTAGAAAACTTTTTTCTCTTTTTCTCGCCAGTTTCTTCCGTTTTGCTTCCAGATTTAAAAAAGGGACTTTTTTCTCTTCTCAAAAACCCCTGAAACCCGCTGTAAAAGCGGTGCCGAAGAGGTGACTTGAACACCCGACCTACTGATTACGAATCAGTTGCTCTACCAGCTGAGCTACTTCGGCAGATAAACGCTGCTGCTTTATCTTAACCAAAGCCAATGATAGGATCAAATGAAAGAAAAAAGAGCGCGTCACAAAGCCATGGCCCAACGCCCTTTTGATGTCAGCTATGTCATCACCGTTTACAACAAAGCAGATGTTCTGCCACTTGTCTTGCAATCAATTAAACGTCAACCCACCCAACTTCACTATGAGATTATTGTTGTAGACGATGTCTCGACAGACGATTCAATCACCGTGCTGAAGCGGGAAGCCAAAGCGTTTGCGCACATGCGCATTATAGAAAACACCCAAAACAAAGGCCCCAGTGTGCGCCTTAATCAGGGGGCGTCTCTGGCCAAGGGAACTTTTTTGCATCTAATGGACGGCGATGATCTGCTGCCCCGTGGCGCAACCCTTTCAATGCATACTTTGTTGTGTCAGCACAAGGCTGACTTTCTTTATGGACAAGTGAAAAATTTTCAAACCCCCAAAGAGGCCCAAAAGCAAGCACCGATCGCCAGCGATTTCCCTTTTAAAGTTTTTGACAAACCCCTTAAAGGCGTTCTGCAATGCGCCGTCAGAGGTGTGCCGATTTTAACAAAGCGCAGCCTTTTTCTTAAAGCAGGCGGTGCGGATGAGCGGCTTTTTGTGCAAGATCAATCGTTGCCTTTACGCCTGGCCAGAAACGCCAAACGGTTCATTCACATGAAAACCCCTGTTGTGTATGCACCGCGCTGCGGCTATCACTTATCACATGACCTTAAAAGGCAACATCACGACGGTTTTTTGGCTTTTTACTATACGTTCTGCACAAGCAAACAAGAGACAAAAAAGCTTTTTGAAAAAATGGTCTCGGTTTTGTGGAAAGCACATCGCATGACGTTAAACGGCACTTTAGCATTTGGCTGGTTTTATGGCCTGGTTAAGTTGCTTAAACCGGCCCCCTTCGCCCTTGCCTTTTTGCGGCATCGCGCAAAAGTGTTATGGCCCAAGATTCAATTACCCAACTGCAAGCGCGACTGATCATCACCCACACAAATTCTTTGAAAAAAGAGTTCAAAAACACGTAAAAAACATTAGACTGCAAAAAAGGAGGCTCTTCTTTATGGCACACCACTCAACCTTTCTGGCACAGGCCAAACGCCTTAAAAAACGCCGACTCTCTTTTGCTGTCTTGATATGCTTGTTGCTTTTTGTGGCCTTTTTAGTGGATTTTTTCACCCGCCAATAGCTTTCAGATCATGCGCCGTCTTTCAACCCCTGTTTCAACCGTTATGCAAAAGCAAATGAAGCCCCAAAAAGCTTTGTGGGCACAGTTGGTACTTGACTGGAAAGAGATCGCAGGCAATCACGCACGCAACACGCGTCCCCTTAAGTTGACTTTTCCCAGAAAAAACAAAGGGGGGAAATTGACCTTGGGTGTTTGGGGCGCAGCCGCTCTTGAGGCATCCTATCAAACACCACACTTAATCCACCGCGTTAATCAATATGCTGGGTTTCGTGCGATTCAAACCATTCATTATCAACAAATAGCCGCACCCTTTACACGCACAGCACCCGTTCAAAGAGAGCGCATCTTGACGCCACAAGATCAAAAATGGCTGAAAACCCTTTTACCAGGCGATCACACGCACGACGAAACCTTAGAAGCAGCGCTGCTTTCTTTTGGTAAAAACCTGTGCCTTCAAACCAACACATAAAAAAGGCTCAACAACTTTGATAGCCGTGAGCCCTTCTTTATTTGAGTATGGTTTTTTAAGCGTATGCTGGCACGGGTTCTGTTGCAGGTGCCGCCCACAACTTTGAATACACTGTGGAGGCACCACTCATAAGCCACGTTGTAGGCTTTTCAACAAGCATCGCATTAAAGTTCATCACACCACGCGACACACCCTTCAGGGCATCCCCTGCAAACGACGATCCTAAGTCCGCCACCGATGCTGCAAAAGGACTCAACCCACCCGTTACCAAACCGATCACCGGGTTACCACACAGTGATGAAACAAAAGTGGTGGCCTTATTCATCGTCTGACCCGCCATGTAAACATATTCGGGATTTTGGTAGGCAAAATGCGCCACTTGCAACGCACTCATTGCCGAAAGACCAAGGGGATTCGCCGTCACAGAACCATAAAATGCATAGCTGGCGACAGCCTGGCTAAGATTCCATACTGAGCTCAAAGAAAATGAAGCGGGATTTAGGGCAACAAAGGATGGACAGAAAAACATAATCGTCGCATCCACTAAACTGCTTGTCGCATATTGAACGGCATGGTGTGCAGCCACCTTAAAAGCCGCCTTTGCCCAGCCAGATTCCTGGCTTTCAAGCCTTAGCATATCGGCACTCCACAAAATCTTTGCCCAAGGCAAAGATTCTGATAGTTGACCATATGATAGGTCATATTTTTTGGGCTTTTCTAACATCACTCTTTTGGCAAATTTTGGCCCTTGAGTGAGCACACTTTCTTGCCCTGCAAACATATCATCGCAAAAGAGCTCCTCAAGACCAAAAGAGCTCTCGTTGTGAAAAACATCAGTCGCAGTCGCACTTTCACCAAAGAGTCCGTTAAGCACACTATTTTCTTTGGTATGCTCTAAAAAATCAGTCACAGGAGCAGCACGATCCCCAAAAAGCCCGTTAAGCACGCTATTTTCTTTGGTATCATTAAAAAAAGACCCCTTAGAAAAAACACCCTCTGCAGACACTTTACTCAATACGCCACCACCGGTGCCGCTATCTAACAAATCTGGTGCTTTTATCCGGTTAAAATTTCTAATCGGTATGCTTTTTATTTGATCCCACATAGAAGTTGTGATAGGTGAGGCAGACGGTGCTGAGGGAGTGCTTGTCAGCACCTCTTTCACCGCACTCACAAGGCTTGGTTGACCTTGAAACACATCTAAAGGTATTGCAATTTTAGGCACAAAAGAAGGACTAGAAAGTGTACCCGTCATACCAGAAGTCGCACTTGCAGGATCAGCTGTTAGGACCGATTGTGCCAACGAAGCTGCAGGTCGTACAGTTTGACTTAACGCACTTAGACGTGAAGCTCCTTCCATGATACCCGTCAATCCACGTACCCCTGTGCGTGAGAACATAGCATGCCCTTCATAAACAAAGCTGATTCCAATGAAACCAAACAAAAGAACAGAAAATGCTTTCTTCATGTCAAATAACCTTTGTAACTCTGACTTTATTTGACAATAAGGAATGGTAATCGTCCTTTTTACCTGTAAAGACTTTTAAAAGCGACGAAATCTTTTTAAAAATCTAAAAAAAGAATTAAAAACTAACAGAGCCTCTACCCAAAAACGATTGACTTTGTGTTGCACCACAGAGCAAGAGCACGTGCGGAATGCCCACATTTTTGAATGAGCTAAAACGAATAGGCTCTTACAAACTCAAGGGTAACCTTTTTCTTTTGTTTCAAGCTTTCTTGGTTCAGAAAGCGAACCACTTTTTGCGCCACACCCATTTCGCGTGGTATGCGGTGACACAAGAAACAAAGCACATCGTGCTTAATTGCACATTGCATTTGATCAAACAGCAACTCTAACACACGCCTGAACAGCGCATCGTTGGGCACCTGCAACGAGGTCATCACCATTGCCTTTAAACGTGACGTTAAATCTTTGAGTGTTTCGTCAAAGAAAAACGGCGGCTCACCCAAAAGCAAGCAAGTGCCGCCACGCTCGCGCACCGCATTAAGGGCGGCTAACAGTTTTTTTGCTTGGTCATCGGGGCGCACCCAGTCAGCCAAATTGTCGACCAAAAGATGTGGTTTGGTCTTTTTTTCAAAAAGCGCCACAGCATCAGCCTCTAGTGGCCACCGATACGCTTTTGTGCGGCGTTGCCACAACTTGCCCATATACGTTTTGCCACATCCGCGCGGCCCTGCAACAATCAGCGCATTCAAAGACCAAGCAGGCCAGGAAGACAGGTGCGACCACGCCTCTTGATTGCAGGCATCCACAAAAAAGACTGGGTCGGCCTTAAGAGGTGTAAAAGTCAAAGGTAACAAGTCTTGCCGAGAGGCACTTTGTGAGAGGACCATAAACCAAAATCTTGAAAAACGTTAGGTTGTACGCGCACTTTTAAAAAAAGCGGTCTCTTTATAAAAAGCAAGACCCCACGCAAACAACACATGAAAGAAAATAGCCAGCGGCAAAGCCAGCAATACGCCCCACACGCCCAGAACGGCGCCTGCGGCAAAAATGGCAAACAAAACCAACACAGGATGCATGCCCACGCGCTTGCCCACAAAGAAGGGAATAAACAAAAAGGCCTCTAAAAGCTGGCCACCAATCAAAACCAAAACCAGACCCACAAAAGCGACCATCGACGGCTGATGCACCAACACTAATAAAATGGCCATCAACGTGCCCAAAAACATGCCAACATAGGGCACAAAGACAAAAAGACCTGTCAGCATACCCAGCATCACACCGTGCGGCAGCTTTAAAAGAGCAAAGCCCAAAGCTAGATAAGCAGCCATACAAAGACACACAAGCGCCTGCCCTTTGATATAGCCTGCCATGGCACTGTCAAGTTCAGAGAAAAACTGCAACCACTTTGCTTTCACCGCAGGCGGCAATAACCCTTGCAACACCGCCATTAACGCAGGCCACTCGACCAACGCGTGAAACATCACAAAAGGCGTGACACAAAGGTAGAAGAAAAAGGAGAAAACCCCCTGCGTGTTAGATAAAACAGCCAACAAAGAGCCCGCCACCCAGGTGACTGTACTGCGTGCGGCCTCGGTTAACATGGTGTCTGAACCTTGCAGCCATTGACCCATGCGCGATTTTTCAATCCACAAGGCAACATAAGGCCCAAAGCGCTCTAACAAGATATCTATGTAAAGTGGTAATTGTTTTAAAAGCTGCTGCAATTGCTCGCTGACAAAAGGCAAAAAGAGCACTAGAAAACCAGTCAAAACAAGCAGCAAAAAGGCAATGAGACAAAAACTAACCACACCGCGCGAGCAAAAGCCACGCCCTGCCAGCTGCTGCACAAAAGGCTGAAAAAAGTAGGCCAAACCCCAGCCAAGAAAAAACGGACCAACCACAGGCAACACGCAGTAAAAGCCCGCCGCAAACGCCACAAAAAGCGCCAGCCAGGTTAAACGCCCCTTAACGATGCTGTCCAAAGCTGATAACCCATTTTGATGTACCCCATAGCAGACAGCATGACGCCTGCCCACAAAAACGTCAAGAAAAGACGCATCCAAACAAAGGATTCAAAGGGCCATGCGTTAAAAATGCTTGCATAAAGCAACACCACAAAAAGAAAACACAACTGCAAAGCCGTATAGATTTTACTCACCATCAAGGGCTGCCAAAGAATCTTGCGTCCTAAACTTTTAAGCAACAAAACACCGCCCACAATCACCGCATCGCGCGCGCACATCGCCACAAACAAAGCCTGTGTCACACAGCCTTTGCGCCACAACACATAAAACAAAGCAAGCCCAAGCGCTTTATCGGCAAGCGGATCAAGCGCCGCCCCAAACGCCGAGCACACCTTAAAGCGCCGCGCCAAAAAGCCATCTAAAAAGTCAGTAAAGGCCGCCGCCGAAAAAAGCAAAAAGGCCACCCCCCACAAAGGCGGCGTGGCAAGCAACAACCACACCAAACATGGCACGCTGCAAAGACGCAAAAGAGTTAAAAGGTTAACAAGCAAAAACACAAGGCTGTCGCGGCGCATTTTATGTTGACATCTTCACCACACTAACAGGCCTTTTGGATGTTGTGTACCACATACAAAAGGCCTTATGCTTTTTGCGTGCAGCCCTTATGCCGCACACTCGTTTTATATGATCGCCACCTTGGCTTGTGAAAACCGCTGTCTTCAAGGCATAAAAATTGTCTTTTTTGCATTTTTTTAGATAAAATTTTTTCTTTTTCGGAAAAAAATACAATAAAACATATCACTTACACTTAAATTGAATCAATTGATCAAAAAGAACCACAATCTGTTCTAAGAACTTTTTACTTTTTGGCACATTTATGTCTAGATCTGGAAATATTTTATTAGCGGTTGCTTTGCTAAGCAGCAGCACTGTTGAAGCAAAGCAAGCGCCTGCTCTTGAGTAGGACAGTGATTGTGTGTCGATTCGCATAAACCCGCAGACACAAGAGATTGAAGACCACTCTCAGAACACATATAAAAGAATGATCGATCAAAATGGTGAAACGCATGATATGCGCCTTCCCACAGGGTATAAAATATCTGATATAGATCGGGCAATAGAACAGTACCCACGCACTTTTAAAGAGCGTTGCAAAACTACCATTATGGACGCTGTTACAAACACAGCAACTGCTGGCAAAGCCGCTGGCGATGTTGTCGCAGCTTATCAAGCTGCACCTTATGCCATTGCAGGATGCGGTGCACTAGCCCTGCTTGCCAGTTCTGCTTTAGGTCCTCTTCATGCACCGACAGCAGCTGCTCTACAGGCTTGTGGCTGGGGCATGAAACACCTCACTTTTGTTCAATCAAAAGCAATTCCTGTGGCAGCGGTTGGGCTTTTTCCCTTCGTCTCTAACACCACAGGTTTCCTCTATCGCGGTATCGGACAGGGCGCTGTCTACACAGGAAACGCTGGCTCTAACCTTATGCGGTCGGCTTGGACAAAAATGCTGGATGCCGATCTTTCTTCTGGCACGCCCAAACCATCAAAACCCGAAGCAATAGAGATGAAAACATTCCATGATAAAAACTGGCTTGCCACAGTGAGCGGAAGAACAAACAACCATGGACCAAGCAACCCACCTGGTGGCCCAAGCTTTCCCAGTCCAACGATTCCCCAATCTGCAAGAGCGCCGGTAGCAGATGACGGCCACCCGCTTTATTCGCCTTCATCTAAAAGCCTGACCCAAGATCAGTTGGATCTTCTGGCAGACGCTAGGCAAGAAGAGCAGCCAGCATCAATTGCGCACCCGTTCCAGCAACCTGATGAAACAATGCAAGCATGGAATCAACGCACAAACGCGCATTGGTTTGGCGGCAGCGGTCCAAGCTCGCTGACTTCTTCTGCACACAGCACGCCTCCTGCTTCTCTTGCAAGCATAAGCAGCACAGAGCTTAATGATTTGGGTAACCGACTGCGTCGCTTAAGAGACAACTAAAAAACACATAGCGCCGTGAGACCCTTGATCCGAAGGGTTTCATGCGCCTGTTTTTTTTAAACAAAATCTATCTATTTTGCAAAAAAGACAATATTTTTGTCTTTTTAAGATCGCTTCCGGTCAACACAGAAAAATAATGCTTCAATAAGATTAGGTTATTGATCTATTGGAGATTGTCCTTGAAAAAAATCATTCTTTCCCTTAGCTGTTTTCTGATTCTTTCCACACAAAACCTTTGTGCGTTTGGGCCTCTCGACAACCCGGAAGAACGTCATCATTTCACTGCATCGCCACGCCCTCTACACCAACTTCAGCAGGATGCGTACCGTCACCGCATGCACCTTGCAAAGGCGAAGGAATCGTTTAATCAACGCAAAGGTTGGGGCACCACGTGGCGCACCCTGCAATCTTTAGCCCATCCTCTTGTACGTATTTCTGAACACATGACCAGCGGATTGATCGCACACGTTATCGTGGGGCAAATATTACCGCCACAGTTGCAAAGATTGACATGCAACATGCTAGGTCAAGCGCTCCCTCTTGGCGCTTTTGTAAGTGCAGGCCTTAAAAAAGAGATTTCTTCTCAGATCACAGGTGTTATACATCAGGTAGAAGAAGCTGCATGGAATACCTTCCTTACCTCAGTGTTGCAAACGACCCAATAAAATTGCAGCACCCGCTTCATCACGCCGATACAGCATCCAAGGGCGCCTTGTTTCAAAGGCGCCTTTTTGCTATTTGTTAGAAACAGTTGCAACGCATTGTGTGCTTTTTGAATGAATTCACCGCTTTTAAATCAGATGATCCAGCGCCTCTCGCGCCTGCCAGGCTTGGGTCCGCGTTCGGGACGCAGATTAGCCCTGTTTTTGCTTAAACACCGCGAGCGCCTTTTAAAACCGCTTCTGCATGCCCTTAGCGAGGGTTGCGACAAAATACACCCCTGCCCCACCTGTGGCTATCTTGACGAGCTTTCACCCTGTCGTTTGTGCACCGATACCAAACGCAACAAAGAGGTTTTGTGTGTGGTCAGCGAGGCAACCGACGTGTGGGCCATTGAACGCTTAAGGCGCTTTAAGGGGGTTTATCACATTTTGGGGGGCAATCTTTCAATGCTTGATGGCGTGGGGCCCAAAGATTTGCGCGTCGCCTCTTTGCTAGAGCGCCTTCAGACCACCCCCCCCAAAGAGCTTATTTTAGCCATGAGTCCCACCGTTGAAGGCACCACAACAGCTCACTTTGTGATGCAAGAAATCCAAAAGGTGCCCATCTCATTTAAGATTACAACGCTGGCACGGGGCGTGCCAATGGGCGGAGAATTAGACTTTTTGGACGACGGAACACTGGAGTTGGCTCTTTTAGATCGCAAACCTTTTTAAGATCTTTTACGCACCACACACCAGCCACGCTCTATAACTGACAGCCCTCCCTAATGTCTTGTTTTGTTTAAAAGAACAAAACATGCGTTTAAAAAAGCACCTTGCGTGCGAGAGGTTTTTGATTGCGCCTTGAAGATTCTTTTTTTTTGTGCTCTTCTATCTTCAAATTTTTTTTAAAGGTGATCAATCGAATTATGCGTCGTATTCTTTTTCCATTGGCAGGCATAGCCCTGCTCCTTTCGACCCCTCTCTCTGCAGAGCCGGCAAAGCCGCCAAAGCCAAAAAATGCGGCCAAAGTGGGCAACAAAGTGATTACGCAGGAAGAGATTCTTAAAGAGATGCAAGAGGGTGCCGGCGGTTCGGCAGAGGCGTTTGCTCAGCTGCGCGCTAAGAATCCTCAGGTTTTTTCGCAATACTACAAGATGTTTCGTGACCAATATATTGGCACCATGTTGCTAAGAGAAGAGGCACGCAAGCAAGAAAAAAAGCTGTTGGATGACCCGGAGGCAAAAAAGCAGTTTGAGCGACTGAAAGACAATTTTCTTGTCGCACGCTTTGTTGCCGCCCACACCAAGTCAAAAATCACACCCAAAGCGCTTGAGGAAGCCAATAAAAAGTTTCCGCAAGAGATGGTAACGCTTTCGCAGATTGTGCTTAGCTCGGAAAAAGACGCGCGTTCTTTAATCAAAGTGCTGCAAAAAGGTGTTCGTTCGTTTGAGCATCTTGCCAAAGAGAAGTCCCTTGACAAGCAAACGGGTGCCAACGGTGGTTTGATGGCTCCCGTATTGAAAGGCAGACTGGATGGCTCTATGCAAAGACATATCAACAACCTTAAAGAAGGTGGTTTTTCGTCTGAGCCTTTGGCAGTGCGTGGTGGCTTCTTAGTCCTTAAACTAAACAAGCGGGCACCGGCAACCTTAGAGCAAGCCACACCTGTATTGCAAGAAATGCTAGCCATGCAAGAACTTCAAGCCTTAATGGCAGCCCTTAAGGTGCAACGTGGTGTCACATTGTATGACCTTGACGGCAACGAAACCAAAGACTCGTTGCTGACACCAGGCAACATGCCCGCACCTGCAGGCTAAGTTTGAAACGCTCGTTTTGATCTTAAGAAACCTCGCCTTTTAAGGCGGGGTTTTTTTTATGGCTATGTCGATATTTTACCTGCAAAGGCACCCTCTTTTTCGTGTTGCCTCAAAGCGCACCTAAGCTTTTTGCTTAACGTTCAGACTTGATTGTTTTTGGGATTCACCCTACCCTGGACAAAGGATGGCGGGTGTAGCTCAGTTGGTTAGAGCGCTAGGTTGTGGCCCCAGAGGTCGCCGGTTCAAATCCGGTCACTCGCCCCATTTCTATTATTTTTGGTAGGCTGTTAGCATAAGCAATGTATCGTTTGTTTCGTGGGTGTGCTTTTTTTCTTTTGCTTTGTGCCTTGTGTCACACAAAAACCGCACAAGCCCGTCTTGCCACACCAGAAAACAACGACCTGCTGTCTTCAGCACCCACAGCAACAAAGGTTATCACGCAGTTTGATGACTTTTTAAACAACGACTTAAAACGCAACGGCACGCTTAAAGACGGCCTTACTATGTTGAAATTTTTTTCACATATGCGAGAGGCCTTTCAAGATAAATCTCTCAAAGACGCCTACACACAACCACTGCCCCCATATTTGCAAGCTTTTTTTCAAGACAGTTTGGCCACTTATACCCACCAAACAACAAACTTTACCCATCCTGACAACCAAAGCGCCCAACAAAACGTTTGTTTCAACCAATATCCCAAACTTGACTATCAAGAGAGCAGCCTTTTTGATTATTTTATCAAGCTGGCCAAAGCGGCCAACGCCAAAACACCGCAAACCACATCCCTTACAGCCGATCTTCGCGAGGGTCATCTTTTAGGCACAAACTGTGTTCCGTTTCCAAGCCTCAACAACTTTTGCGATTTCATCTTTTCTTTGGAGTCAAAAACACTGCCTCTTTTGTGCCCTTTTATCGACCAAGGCGCGCTATCGCCTTTAACGCTGACCCTTGGTAATCTTTTGTGGCTTTTTCCCGTTAGTTTTTCAGAAACGCCCGTTTTTGCACATAATACAACCGTCAAACCTGTTTCTTTTGCAGATCATGATATTTTTCATGCGTTTCATTACATGTTGCGGTCACATCAAACGCCACACGCTGTGCACATAGAGGTTTGTGAAAAATTTCTTCACACCTTAAAGCAGTGCACAAACGGTCTTGAGGTCGGAAAGACCCTTGTTGCTATGTTTATTCTATCACACGAGGTGCTGAGCGAGCCAGGATGCGCCCTTGATGCACAAAACGCGGAAGAGTGGCTTCAAAAAGCTAAAGATAGCGCTGGGTTTAACTTCTCAATGATCGCAAGACAAGCCAGCGAGTGGATTCCGCTGATCAATCAAGCCTGTGGTGAGCGCGTGTTTGATAAAAACAGCGTACCGCGCGACGTGCAAGCATGGTGTGAGGATGCCGTTTGGAATATGACGTTTTTACCAAAAGCACCAGAGGTAAAAGAACTTTTCTTGAGGCACCACTTCCTTACGCACTGGCCTGACATCAAAAAACACCTCATAACGGTTTAAGCTCCCCCTCTCGATACACAAACAATCAAAACATGCCTTTGATGGCTATTTTATTTTGGCCTAAAAAGCGCTACACTTGTTTTTGTTTTCAGTACATTACCACGCAAAGGATTTGCCGTTGACCTTAGGACTGTTATGTATCGTGGCCTATTTCTTGGGCAATTTAACATTCGGCCTGCTGTGGCAGCATCTTTTGCAGGGGCCCGACATTCGCCAGCATGGCTCAAAGAATGTAGGCGCATCGAACGTTTTGCGCTTACACGGCAAGATGCCGTCGCTTATTACTTTGCTTGGAGACGCGTTAAAGGGCGTTCTGGCGGTGCTTTTGGCTAAAATCTTTTTCTCAACCTCTTTGGCTCTTTATCTTGCAAGCCTTTGCGTTCTTTTGGGGCATATTTATCCTGCGCTTTTTAAATTTCATGGTGGCAAAGGTGTTGCCACACTGTTTGGTCTTTTTTTCACATGGGCGTGGCCATTAGGCTTGTTGCTCTTGTGTGTGTGGGGTTTGGTGTTTTGGCGCACAAAAACGGCATCGGCTTCATCCCTTGCTGTGTGTGTAGCGGCCCCTCCTCTTTTTGGTTATCTGTTAGGCACAACGCCCGCCTTATGGGCTTTGATTTTATGTTTGTTGGTTTTTTGGTCACACCGTTCAAACATCAAGCGCCTTTTACAAAGGCGTGAGCTCGTTTTTAGCCCGCAAAAATGACCGCAAGCAATCTTCTCAAATCACCCTCCAAGCTTTCTGTTGCACATCAATCCACAGCAAACCTTTCTGAAGAAGAAAAAATGGCCTGGTTGCGCTTGATACGCACCGAAAATGTTGGCCCGGTCACTTTTTATCAGCTGCTACACCGCTTTAAAAATGCCTTTGATGCCTTAAAACGCCTGCCAAAAGTGGCACAAAGTGCTGGAAGACGTAAGCCGCTTCTGATTCCCTCACTGCAAGAAACTGAAGCCATTTACCGAACGTACCAAAAAAAAGGCATTCACCTTTTGGCCAGCCGAGAACCTGCGTACCCCCAAGCGTTGCGTGCGTTGCGTGATGCCCCGCCTCTTTTAAGCGCTAAAGGCAACTTAGAACTTTTGGCCTCTGAAAGCTTTAGCGTTGTCGGTGGCCGCAATGCCTCGGCACTGGGGCGCGAAACCGCCTATAACTGGAGCAAAATCCTGGGTGAAGCAGGTTTGACCATTGTCTCGGGCCTGGCCGAGGGTATCGACACCCAAGCACACAAAGCCAGCCTTCCAACGGGCACCATTGCTGTGCTTGCTAACTGTATCAACAAACCCTACCCACTTGAGAACACGCGCCTTTACGAGGCCATTGCAGACAGAGGGCTTGTGATCTCAGAAGCGCCTTTAGGCACCGAACCCCACGCAAGCTTATTCCCAAGACGCAACCGTTTGATCTCGGGCCTTTCATGGGGCACGCTTGTGGTTGAAGCTGCGGCCAAGTCGGGCTCACTGCTGACAGCACACTATGCCCTTGAGCAAGGGCGGCAGGTCTTTGTTGTGCCAGGCCACCCACAAGATCCTCGCTCAAGAGGCGGCAACCGACTGATTCAAGACGGCGCCACACTTTGTATGGAACCACAAGATATGTTGGATGCACGCCCCACACACCGCGTTGCAGAAGAAACACTGACTTATGACCATACCGCACTTGAAGACACCGCTGTTGCCAAAGCACGAAAAAAAATTCTTCCTCTGATCTCAAAAAGCCCCACACCTATCGATAACATACAGCTGCTTGCCCAAACCAATCCCGCACTCACCCGCGCTGCCCTTGTCGAGTTAACGCTCGCGGGTCTGATTCAACACACCCCTTCTGGCCAAGTGTTTCGTGTGGATTAACACATTGTAAACCTTCACAAAAACACTTGTTTACCTTTTTATTCAAAACTTAAGGCTAGACCTTAAGCATTATCCGCGTTAACAATTATCTCCATGAAGCTTGTTCTTGTCGAATCTCCTGCAAAAATCAAAAGCCTAAGTCGGTACCTGGGCGCACCCTATACCGTGATGGCCACTTATGGTCATGTGCGCGACTTGCCGTCTAAAACAGGATCCGTTAATCCTGAAAAAGATTTTCACATGACGTTTGAGCGCATCGATAAAAACAAAAAGCATCTACTAGAAATTGAACGTGCCGCCGCCAAAGCCGATAAACTTATTTTAGCCACCGACCCTGACCGCGAAGGCGAGGCCATCTCGTGGCACGTGGTTGAACATTTAAAGAGTAAAAAAAAGCTGCCGGCCTTAGAGCGCATCACGTTTAACTCGATCACCAAAAAGGCCGTTTTAGACGCCCTTAAAACACCGCGCAAAATTGATGCAAACCTGGTAGACGCTTATTTGGCCCGCCTTAGCCTTGACTATCTTGTGGGTTTTACACTGTCACCGGTTTTATGGCGCAAGCTGCCTGGCTGTCGCTCAGCAGGGCGTGTGCAGTCGGTTGCTTTGCGTCTTTTATGCGAGCGTGAAAGCGCCATCGAAGCTTTTAAGCCTCAAGAGTATTGGACCATCAAAGGTGCCTTCAAAACCGGCAAACACACATTCGACAGCACGCTCTATAGCCTTGACGGTAAAAAGCTAGAAAAATTCTCGCTTCCATCAGAAAAAGACGCCAAAGCGGCGCAAAAGAAAGCTGATGCGACACCTTATACACTGGCAAAGGTTGAGAAGAAACGCGTCAGTCGTCACCCCGCCGCTCCTTTTATGACGTCAACGCTGCAGCAAGAGGCCTCGCGCAAGCTGGGCTTTTCGGCTGTGCAAACCATGCGCGCAGCTCAAAAGCTGTATGAAGGTGTTGAGGGTGTTTTAGACGGCAGCGGTCTTATCACCTATATGCGTACCGACAGCACCACCATGGCAGACGAGGCGATTCAGGGCGCCCGCAAGGCCATTCAAACGCTTTATAGCAAAGACCACGTTGCAGACAAAGTACGTGTTTACAGCCGCAAGGCACGCAACGCACAAGAGGCCCACGAGGCCATTCGTCCCACCTCTTTTGAAACAACACCCAAAGAACTGCTGGGCAAAATTGATAGCGATCTGCAAAAAGTTTATGAGCTGGTTTGGCGCCGCGCCATGGCCTCTCAGATGGCCAGCGCTTTGTTTGATCAAGTCACCTTTACACTTGAGCACCCCCAGAAACAAGCAACCTTTCGCGTTTCGGGCCGCACCTGTGTATTTAAGGGCTTTTTAGAGGCGTATCTTGAGGGCAAAGATGCCGAAGACAAAGATGAGCAAGAGGACAGCAGCGCCCTGCCAGCCCTTGAAGAAGGCACGAAACTTGACCTTAAAAAACTGACTCCTCATCAGCATTTTACTGAACCCCCGCCGCGTTATAGCGAAGCCAGCTTGATCAAAAAAATGGAAGAAGCAGGCATCGGGCGCCCCAGCACCTATGCGCGTATTTTGCAGGTGCTTAAAGAGCGCAGCTATGTTTTGTTACACAAAAAACAACTGATCCCCAAGGAAAAAGGGCGCGTTGTCTCGTCCTTTTTAGTCCATTTTTTTAACCGCTATGTGGAAGAAAGTTTCACAGCCACCCTTGAGGAATCGTTAGACTCCATTTCACGGGGCGATACCGCATGGAAAAAGGTGCTGCAAGATTTTTGGAAACCCTTTAAAGAAGAAACTGACCGGGTTTTTGAGGTCAAAACCGTTGATGTGCTGAAAGCCGTCGAAGAAGATTTAAAAGCGCATCTTTTTAAAAATGAAACGAACACGTGCCCAACATGCAAAAAGGGCGAGCTACATCTGCGCATCGGTAAATTTGGACCCTTTCTAGGCTGTAACCGTTACCCTGACTGCAACCACATGCTTTCTCTTGAAAAAGCAGACCCCGACCAAAAGGACGATTCACCCGAGGAAGCCTCGCTTCAGCTGCCAAAGGTTTTAGGAGAAGATCCCAACCTTGGTGAAACCATTTCAGTCAGACGCGGCCCTTATGGGTTTTATTTGCAATGGGGCGAGGGCAAGAAGCCAAAGCGCATTTCTCTTTCAAAGCTTTTTTCACCTGCCACCATTACTTTAAAAGAGGCCATTAAACTGGGACGTCTGCCAATAAAACTGGGCGCTCACCCAGAAACCGGTGAGGAAATGATTGGAAATATAGGACGTTTTGGTCCCTATGTGCACCATATGGGAAAATTTACTTCAATAAAGGACATCAACCTCTTGCTGGAAGAAAAAATTCATGACATTGTCGAGATAATGCAGCAAAAAAAACAAAGACGCCCTAAAAAGAAGTGAGCACAACCCCGTTATTACAAAAAGCCGCCACATTGGCCTCTATTAGTCTTCAAGAAGACGAAACCGCAAGTCTTAAAAGCGACCTTGAGCGTATTTTTTCTTTTTTAGAAGACTTCAAAAGTGCACCAACGGATGGTGTCTCGCCCCTTGTCACCCCTGTTGTGGGCGCTCAGACTTTAACAAAAGATACACCCCAAAGCGATCTCTCGCAAACAGATGTGCTGTCATCTGCCCCCTTGAAAGAAAAGGATCTTTTTTTAGTACCTCGCTTTATTGACTAAAATTTGATTATAGTTGTGAACTAGTATTTTGTAGGAGCTTTTATGGATAAACAACAAACTCTCTCGATTATCAAACCTGACGCTGTCAGGCGCCACCTTGCCGGTCTTATCAACAGCCGTATCGAAGCTCAGAACCTTTTTATCATTGGCCAAAAGCGCCTGCGCCTGACCAAAGCGCAAGCCGCCGCCTTTTACCACGAACATAAAGAGCGCGCTTTTTTTGACGACCTTTGCCAATATATGAGCTCGGGCCCCGTTGTAGTGCAAGTGCTTGAAGCACCCGACGCCATCGCCCAATACAGAACCTTAATGGGCGCCACCAACCCTTCAATGGCCGACGAGAACACATTGCGCCGCGAATTTGGCCTTTCTATCGACGAAAACGCCATCCATGGCTCGGATAGCCTTGAGTCCGCCGCTAAAGAAATCCCCTTCTTCTTTAGCCAAATCGAACTTTTCAAAAACTAACAGCTTGCATCAGGGAGGCAAGCCTTTGTCCCTTAGAAAAGCTGGATGTCAGCCTGCTTTAAAAGATCTTGCAGGGCCTTACCCTGTGGTGACAGGCAGTGTCCGCTAATATTGCGTGTTTCAAAAACTGTGCAATCAAACCCGATGTATTCTAGGTTTTCACAATGCACCAACAGGGCTTGAAACAAAGGCAGGTTGCCATGCACTTTCAGGTTATTAACCTTTAAGTTCAGAGCTTTCAGATCTTGTGGCAACAAAGGCATCACAGCCTCCAGTTCGTCATTTGTCATGTTAAGGCAAGACAGATCAAGCGATTGCAACGACAGATCGAACTCCTCCTCACCTGCTAACACGCTTTCGAACACAGAACGTTCATCACACGTCACCTCAAAATCAAGCTCTGGTGCAAAGGTCAGCAACACGGGTTGAGGCACCAGGTGCGGTGCCGCCGACAACGGTGCAAAAGC
The DNA here is from genome assembly GCA_049607645.1 of Holosporaceae bacterium. Lineage (GTDB taxonomy): Bacteria > Pseudomonadota > Alphaproteobacteria > Holosporales > Hepatobacteraceae > JBAJNL01. The sequence goes on from JBMYWS010000002.1 coordinate 45,080, forward strand.
TGACGCTTCAAAATCTGATGTTCCGTGGCATTCAGGCAACGCTGCGGCCACCCCATACGTGCTAAACACACTGTCAGCTGGCACAGAGGGCAGCTCTACCGTTGATGCATGCATATTCTCATCGTCCTCACCTTGTACACACGCAAGGTTTTTTAACCCACCCAACAAAACCAATAAAGAAAAAAACAGCGTCTTTTTTGTCAACATATGCTCTTTTTAAAAAATTCAATAAATATAAATACTTATTGAAATTACATAACAAAAAGTCAACACAAAAATTATATAAAAAGATTATTTATCAAATATATACATATATATTTTAACCATTATAACTTTTTATAAAAAATTATTTTAATATTTATTGATCTTTTTTGATAAAAATAAGGGCGTCTGGTAACAGTGCTATAGAACAAACGTACTATGATGATATTGTATATCGCGTTATTAAATATCAAAATTTAGATCTTTTAGGGTGTTTTTTAAAGGCACGCGATGGCTTGCGCTTTTTAAGGCAGCACAAGAAAAAGAAGGGATCAGGTTGCCCTTTTGCAACCCAATAAAAAGCGCACCCTTCACCAAGAAAGGCACGCTGCAGGTTTTTAAATCACGCCATCAAAAAGCAGATCTGATGCGTAACCCTTAAAACACCTCGTGATCTGGTGGCGTTAAAAAGAGTTAGCCCAGCCCAAGGTTACCATGTTTGTCACAAGCTTTCTCAAAGATCACTATGGCCTTTTTAAAGATATTATTGTGTTGTTCTCGCACAGATCATCTGTAAGATCGTCAATCGTGCCTTCGTAGGTTTTGCAGTTCTTATCATTTGTTAAGAAGCTATGGAGATCTTTTTTTATAAAAAAATCCCAATAAGTTAGCCCCTTACCACAATGATCGTGTTTGTCGTCAATATCGTCATAGTCGTCTTCTATCTCGCTATCGTCATAGTCGTCTTCTATCTCGCTATCGTCAGAGTCGTCCGTATCAGAATCAAAACGATGCTTTGTTTCACTAGCAAATTCATTGCAACACGATTCCCTCACCCAGTTTTGGTAAGCCTTATAAAAACCGTTATTATCGCTTATGATGGATAGCTCTTTCAGTTGAGTCAAACTCTTTATTTGCTCAACGTTTTTTATCCTAGAAATAATAGATAATTCCCTAAGCGTCGGTAGGTTTGCCAGGTCACTCACTGTATCTGGCAAATCAAAGCTGATAATGTGCAAATCTTCAAGTGCCGGCAAATTTTGCATACCCTTAATACTAGATAAGTTCATAGCTTTAATAACTATTCTTGACAAATTACGGCAATCCTTTAATCCATTCATGTTGCTCAAAGAACTAACCTCAACTAACAAGGACTTTAAATGTTGTAACTTTTTAAGCCCTTCAAGACGTTCGGTATTGCACTCTTTAATTTTCACAGAAACAACCCGCTGTGACAGCGTTTCATGCAAAGCCAAGGTTGAAAGGGATTCTATATTGCGTTCACTATCCATAAAAACTTCAATTCTGCTGGGCCAGTGTAACGTTTCAGATTTCTTTTTTGAAAGTTTTTTCAAAAAACTATCTTGCATCACGCACCTTAACCCCTCATCTTTAAGGCGTACAACGCGTGGATAGGGTCCCAAAAGACACGCTTCTACATCGCTTTGTTGGCTTGGTGTGAATACAGATAAACAACCGGGCCCTTTTCCGTGATCCATCATCAGCTGATTAAAATGCCTAGAGACCTCTCGCAACGCTAACGCGCCCTTACTGAGCTTAAAGCCGTTTTGACGAAGCTCATCAAGCGTAACATAGTTCCCCTTCAACAACCGGGTATCAGCTGATTGCCAGTCAAGTGCGGCTAAACACACAATATATCGCTGCAGTTCGACTGGCAATTTCATAAAATGAAATGAATGATCAACTTTACTGTCACTTTTTGCTATTTCATTTGGCAATATTTTGGCTTGCTTCTCAGGTAATCTATCGCACACATTCCTGCTGTGATTTGCGCCTGGGTTCTCGCAGTTTTGCGGTGCAGTTTTATACACTTCCGCAAACCCACGTGCATTGACACGCTTGCTTTGCACACAACCAGCATTCAAGAAAGATAAATTAAACAAAAAAAAAACAAATTCAACAAAATAAATCTAAATAACATAAAAATAAAAATTCAATCACTAATAAAAAATTTATTTTGTATATAAAATTTTTTTATTCAATGTAAAAATATTAAATATAGTTATCATTTAGAAAAAATGCTCAAACCAGGTATAAATGTGACAACAGTATGGCCTAGGTGCCCAAACACAAGGCAAGCTAAAACGGTGCAAAGCATTTTGTGTGGGGCGTATCAGAAGATGTGATCTCTTAGCGTGCTGTCTAACACCTGCACCGCACGTGACGACAAATGCCGCCACTTCAGGCCATGCTGCCCACACTATTCGTTTTCATGACCCGTTTGCTGACACAGGACAAACGCCTCAGAGTCTAAGAAAAATGTGTTCCAGGCTTGATCTGCTTCCAGGGGACGCCACCCTTTTGAATAATGCTGATTGAGAATCGTAAGACGTTCATTGCACCGCCTCTCTCTTTGATAAGTCATCACCTTTTTTCTCTTAAACTCCTCTAAAACCTGCATTAACGGAGCAGAGACTTCACGAAAATTTTTTTTGTCTCTGCAAAGTAATCGCTCTAATGCGTTACACTGTTCTAGTATAAGCAATCTTTTGCTGGGCATGCCAAAATATGCGACATGCTTAAGCTTTCGACAACTTTGAAGCGCTTGCAGATCTAAGAGCTCATTGCCTGGAAGATTGATGTCTTCTAGGTCCAAGCAATCCTCCACGCCCTCTAAGCTGCCCAGGCCATCACAACCATAGAGATTTAAATGTTTAAGCGTTGCAGCAGGTGGCAAACCTTTCAGTGAAAAGAGCTGGCGGCAACCATGAAGGTTTAAGTCGTACAACTGTAAACAGTTTTCAAGACCTTTTAACGTCATCAATTCCGAGCAATGACGCAGATTAAGAAACTTCAGATTAGAACACTTTTCAAGACCTTGTATGCTGGTTAAAACGTTGGCGTTTGAGAGATCTAAATATTGCATCGCTGGGAAATTCTGCAAATCATCAAGGGTGTGTCGACCAAAAGGAAACCGATAGGGGTCAGGCACGACAAAAACATCTAAAGAAGTGCACTGCATATCGACCATGCAGCCATAAAAGCGTCTGCAAACAAGACGCATTTTCAATGCATCCTTATGCCTTTTAGCGCCTGCTTTAAAAAACCCTTGCGCTTTCCAATGACTGGTTGACTCAGAAGCAACCTGACCTGATGGTGGCTCAACAGATGCAAGCACTAAAATACGCTGTAATATTTCATTGGGAAAGCTTAAGATGTCGCCCGTTGATGCCCTACCTGCCACAGCATCCGTTGATGCGTCAGCTGCTTGAAACGCTTTGTCAGATGCCGACAGCGCAGATGCTGCTTGCATCAAAGGCACCCCATTTTGCACACCCAAAGCCCCTTCCGCGGTCGACCTCATCGCTTGCAGCATTAAAGCTGCTAGCAAGCAAAGAGAAAAAAAGAACAGACAATAAAATCGTTTGAAAAACATAAAATCAGCACTTAATAGATAAAAAAATATATTTATAGGAAATTTTATTACATAAAAAATATAAATTTATTTAAAAAAATTATGATAAATGTATTATAAGAATAATTTTAATCGGGCGCCGCTACGCGTGTGCAAGAACACCTCCCTATTGTTCAAATGCTTAGCTTGACGAAGTGGATCCAGCCGCTGCCTCTTTTGGCAGCTCTCTTAACTGCTTTTGCAAAAAACGAATTTGCTCTTCTTTAACTGTAAAACCACCGTTGTGGTACAAAAAAGAAACATTGGGGAAAAAGTGATTCTTAATTGATCGATCGTCACCATGCACTGCTCTTGGCAGCACCAGTTTTTCTAGTTGCGAACAATCTTTCAGCGCATCAAGCCCTTGAAGGCACAACTTGCGGCAGAATGTCAGGTCGAGTTCTTTCAGATCGGGACACTGTTCAACACCACTGACACTTTCAAGGTTTCTCCCCCTAAAGACCAAACGCTTTAAAGTGGGAAACTGTTTAAGAAAACCAAGATCAGACAACTGATTACAGCATAAAAGCCTTAAACTCTCTAACCCTTTGGATTTATTGTGCTTTCTGAAGCTTTCAAGCTGTTGATCACTGCTTAGCGTGATGTCCTTCAATTGCGTGAGGTGCGAAAGCACACTAAGACCATACACCTCAGACGACAACTCTAGCTTTTGCAGCGATGAACACGATTGAAGCGCACTCAGGCCTTGCAAGCTTTCACAGCATTGAAGGTATAAGGCTTGCAAAGTCAACAGCTTGTCGATACCACTTAACGTCTGAAGCCCTTCGCAACGATAAAGACCTAAAGACGTGATCACAGTGTTGTTCTGAAAAAAAGTCAAACCTTCCAAACATCTAAAATCGCAAAGGGTCAAGTCTTCTAAATGCGGCAACAAAAAAATTGGTTCCAGCGCCTCAACAGCGCCTTCATGGCCCAAAAGACTCAGTTTTTTTAACGTTTCACACGACGAAAGAAAAGCCAAATCCTGGATCTTTTCACAGTCAATCTCTAAATGAGTGAGCCTTGGAAAGTACTGTAGAAAACTAAGATTCAAGGGGTCAGACGACTGAAGGAAACTCAATTGCTCCTTGGTATCGACGCTTATATGTGTCACACGATCAGCATGCGGCTTGCTTAAAGAGATGGCATGAAGTCTTTTTATCCCTTCTTGGCCTGCAACATCGAACGGATACGCCGCTGTGCCCGCATCTTTTATTTGAAAAGAGGTCTGCTGATCGATTGTAGGATCTTCTACACACAGATACAAAAAGGTTCCTTGATTAGCACGCACATTAAACGCTGGATACAGCACATCCTTAGAGCACGGCTCACAGAATGTGTTAAAATAAGCACGTGCCAACGGCACAGACCCGATGATGTTATGAAATCTTGTGCAGACAGATCTTACAGCCAGTGTATCTGGTTTAAGTGGAACCCTTCCCTCAGTGAACAGCGGTGCAGAAAAACACTGTATGCCTTCTAAACTCTGCACTTCTTTCGTGTCAACGCAAACATAAAACAGAATTTTTTCTACAAGTTCATCGGGCAAGCGGTCGAAAGGATTCTCTAACGAAGCAGGTGAGACATTGAACATCTCAGACCGCGTAGCTTGTCTTTCATCTGCTTTGCCTTTAGCGCGCCCTCCGCCGGCTTTAAGGATTGTGCCATGCACGCACAAAAACACACACAACAACAAACGACTCATGTTTTTTTTCATCATAAAGCCTCTCTTAAAATATCTAAAAAATATATTTTTAAACACAGGAGGGAATTTTTGATTTTATTAACTACAAATTATAGATATATTTTTATGTATTTATATAAAAAGAATATTTTTTGAAATGCTGTCGATCGGGGTGGCGAAAAGATCGCGCCAAGCGATGATTTAGGCAATGCTTTTTACAGAACTATCAAGGTACAAAAGTGACATCAAAGCAAAGAGGTGTCTAAAAGATGTCTCTGAAAACAGGCGTTTCGCAAAGAATGCGGTTCTGACACAGCTCCTTTCTTAAGGGCAGGACGATGCCAAATTGCCAATAAAGAGAAGCGTAGATGTCTCCGTATGCACACCGCCAAACAAACCCAAGCAGCTGTTCGCGGCTCGTTAGCGTTACCTCAATAAGCGTGCCGCAGCATCTTCATCGAAGCGTGTGGTTAAAGCGGACACGCAAACAGGTTTTAGGTGTCGGCTTTGGCGGGCTTTGTGGTTTTGGCCTTTTGTGTGGACAAAACACTTTTAAAGACGCGCTGTGTTTTTTTCTCAAGCTTGCCGTCTTTCAGCAGCGTTGTGATTTCATCACCCGTGAGTGTTTCGCGCTCAAGCAGATATTGCGCCAAAAGATGCAGCTGGTCTTGGTGCTTTTTAAGCAGCTTTTCGGCCTTCTGATAACAGACTTCAATAATGGTACGCGTTTCTTTGTCGATGTTTTCAGCTGTGGCTTCCGAGATGGTTTTGTGGCCCAAGCTGTGACCAAAAAAGTCTTGGTTCTGCTCGGTGTAAGCCACAGGTCCCAAAGCATCACTCATGCCCCATTCGGTCACCATGTGACGCGCGATGCTTGTGGCGGTTTTAATATCTGACGAGGCACCCGTTGTAACTTTATCAGCGCCAAAAATCATCTCTTCGGCTATACGTCCACCCATGGCCACCATCACGTCGGCCAAAAGACGCTCACGCGCCACCGAAATGCGATCACTTTCGGGCAAGCGCACCACCATGCCCAGGGCACGACCGCGCGGAATAATAGTTGCTTTGTGAATGGGGTCGGACTGCGGCAAATGGTGCGCCACAATAGCATGGCCTGATTCGTGATAGGCTGTCAGTTTCTTCTCATCTTCGCTCATCACCATGGATTTGCGCTCGGCCCCCATCAGCACTTTATCTTTGGCATCTTCAAGTTCAGCAATGGATACCGCACGTTTGTTGCGACGAGCAGCCAGCAAAGCGGCCTCGTTCACAAGGTTGGCAAGGTCAGCGCCCGAAAAGCCCGGCGTGCCGCGCGCAATAATGCGCGGATCCACATCTGGCGACAGCACCACCTTTTTCATGTGCACTTGCAAGATTTTTTCGCGCCCTTTTATATCAGGGTTAGGTACGCTGATCTGCCGGTCAAAACGCCCGGGACGCAACAACGCCGGGTCAAGCACATCAGGACGGTTGGTGGCGGCAATCAAGATGACGCCTTCTGTGGCCTCAAACCCATCCATTTCAACCAAAAGCTGGTTCAATGTTTGCTCGCGCTCGTCGTTGCCACCGCCCATGCCGGCACCACGGTTACGCCCCACCGCATCAATTTCGTCTACAAAAATAATACAGGGCGCATTTTTCTTGGCTTGCTCGAACATATCGCGCACGCGGCTGGCTCCCACGCCCACAAACATTTCCACAAAGTCTGAGCCTGAGATTGAGAAAAACGGCACGCTAGCCTCGCCCGCAATAGCACGCGCAAGCAGTGTTTTACCGGTTCCCGGCGGGCCCACCAACAAAACACCTTTGGGTATTTTGCCACCCAGTTTTTGAAACTTTTTAGGACTTTTCAAAAAATCCACGATCTCTTGCAGGTCTTCCTTGGCTTCATCAATGCCCGCCACATCATCAAAGGTGACTTTAGCGACCTTTTCATCCAACAGCCTGGCCCGTGATTTTCCAAACCCAAGCCCCCGGTTTGAGCCACCTTGCATTTGCCGCAAAAAGAAAATCCACACACCAATTAAAAGCAGCATGGGAAACCACGACAGCAAAATCTGCAACAAAGAAGGCGAGCCTTCTTCAGGCGGTGCCGCCTCAACGGGCACCTGCTTTTCAAGCAACCTGGCCACAAGGTTGGTATCTTGTGCAGGCAGATAAGTTTGAAACTCTTTGCCGGTTTTTAAATAGCCAAAGAGCTGCTCGCCCCGTATCAAAACAGACCGCACATTTGCTTGATCAACCTGCGTCAAAAAGTCAGAATAGCCAAGCTTCAGCACAGGCGCCTTGGGCGTGTTTTGATAAAAGTTAAACAATGCTGTAAGAAAAACAGCAATCACAACCCATATTGCTAGATTTTTACCATGCTTCTTCAACAATCTAATTCGTCTCCTTGGAAAAAACATCCAACCACTAGCCTATCATAAAATAGATTGATAAAAAGCCTCTGCCGTTCGGATCTTTTGAAAAATGGTCATCAAAAAGGCTGATTCTTGTTTTTTCTAAAGGGTCAGACTAGACTGACGGCAAGTATTTTTTAAGATCACATGCCCATGGTATCGTCGCTCCTTTCGCTTTTTACGTATCTTTTGCCATTTTTGATCGTGCTGACGCCTTTGGTTTTCTTTCATGAGCTAGGTCACTTTTTGGTTGCGCGCTGGGTAGGCGTCAAGGTTGACGTTTTTTCAATTGGCTTTGGCCCTGAAATTTTTGGCATCACCGACAAGAAAGGCACACGCTGGCGCTTTGCACTGATTCCACTTGGCGGCTATATCAAAATGCTGGGCGATGAAGATGCGGCAAGCAAGCCCCAAAAAGACCTTAAAAAGAAGCTTTCAAAAAAACAGCTAGAACACAGCATTCACAGCAAAAAGCCTTGGCAAAAGATCGCTGTTTCTGTTGCGGGCCCTGCTGCAAACTATTTGCTGGCCATCGTTCTTTTTTGGGTTGTCTTCTTGGCGCGTGGCATCGAAGTTTTGCCCCCCATTGTGGGTGATGTTGTGCCAGAGAGTGCTGCTGCCAAGGCAGGCTTTATGAAAAATGACGTCATACGCAAAGTCGGCGATCAAAACGTTGAAAGTTTTCGGGATGTTGTGCGTTATGTACAAGGCGCACAAGAGAATTCTCTAAGTTTTGTGGTGCAGCGCGAACAAGAGACGCACTATCTGCGTGTGCCACCGCGTGAAAAAGCCGCAACACCCAAAGCCAAACCACAGCCTTTGGGCCTTATGGCCACACAAGGCCACTTTAAATCAGTGGGCTTTTTTGAAGGGCTTTTTAAAGCTACAGAGGGCGTTTTTGTTTTTAGCTACCAAATTTTGGTACATTTAGGTCGCATGTTTTCGGGCAGCGTTTCACTTGATGGCATGGGCGGCGTTTTGATGATTGCCAAGGTGTCAGGCGATGTTTCAGCCCTTGGCGTTTTATCGTTTTTGTTTTTTGCAGGCGTTCTTTCGGTTAACTTAGGCTTTATCAACCTGTTGCCCATTCCTGTTTTAGACGGCGGACATATTTTGCTGTACACGGCCGAGGCGATCTGGGGGCGTGCTTTATCTGAACGCTTTGTCGAGTGGTTTTATCGCTTGGGATTTGCCGTTATCATCTCGTTGTTCGTGTTTACAACATGGAATGACTGCTGCAAGCTTCAAATTTTCAGTTTTTTTAAGGATCTTTTTGCGTGAAAAGCATTGCACTTTTTTTCTGCCTGTTGTGCGCCCCTTTGCTTTTGAAAGCCGATGCGCCTTTAAGGGATGTGCAAATCAAAGGCATTGTACGCATTGATAAAGGTTTTGTGTTGTCACACCTGCCGTTTAAAAAAAGGCAAATGATCTCGAAACAAAGCCTGCAAGCGGCCATGAATGAGTTGTTTGCCACCGGCCTTTTTGCCGACGTCAAAGCGGTGTTTGACAAAGGGCGCCTTGTGATTACCGTGACCGAAAACAGCGTTTTGAACCAAATTGCTTTCGAAGGCAACAAAAAAGTTGATGACGAGCTTTTGCATAAAGAGCTTAAACTGAAACCACGCCAAATTTATACCCCACACCGTGTTCAAAAGGCGGTCCAACATATTAAAAGCATTTATCGCGTTAAAGGGTATGTGGGCGCACAGGTCACACCCAAAATTATCAGACGCCCACAAGGCCGCGTTGACCTTGTTTTTGAAATCCAAGAAGGCCAGCCGCAACGCATCAAAAAGATTGTTTTTCAAGGCAACCACCGGTTTTCAGACAGCCAACTGCGAACGGTTATCTTAACGCGTGAGTCACGCTGGTATCGCTTTTTTTCAAACGTAGACAGCTATGAGCCAGACCGCCTGGCTTATGATCGTGAGCTTTTATATCGGCACTATATGAATAACGGCTATCCTGACATCGAGGTGTTATCAGTCATTACCGAGTTATCGCCCGACCAAACCCAGTTTTATCTGACTTTTCAGCTGCAAGAAGGAAAGCTGTACCATTTTGGAAAAATCAAAATGGAATCTAAAGCCAAGCACGTCAATCTTAAAGAGCTGAATGACATTCTTTCGTTTAAAGAGGGGGATATCTTCAGCCAAGAAGAAATTGAATACACAACAAACGCTTTGACAAAAGAGCTAAACAAGCAAGGTCTTTTCTGCCATGTCAGGCCCGATGTCCAAAAAGATGCGGAAAAACGTACAATGGGCGTGACGTTTGTGATTACTGATCAAAAACCTTTTACTGTTCGATCGGTGCTGATTAAAGGCAACACGTTAACCAACGACGAGGTCATTCGCCGCGAGTGTCAACTAAGCGAGGGCGACCCCATCACATCATACCAGGTGGACAGAACACGACAAAAGCTGATGAACCTTGATTTTTTCAAAAAGGTCGATGTGCATACCGATGACGTTTTAGAGCAAGACAATCAAAAGGATTTGATCGTTGAAGTTGAAGACAAATCAACTGGCGAGCTGATGTTCTCAGGCGGCTATTCAACCGCCGATGGTATTTTGTTCGAGGCCAAAGCGTCCGAGCGCAACTTTATGGGACGCGGCCAAGAAACAGAAATCCGCGGCACCATTGCACGTCGCCGCAAAAGCCTTGTGCTTGGTTTTACCGAGCCCTATGTTGCAGGCAGACGTCTTGAGGTTGGCGGCAGCCTTTTCGCCAGCGATGTCAAGCAAGACACACAAGGAACCTTTAAAGGTGGTTACCATGAACGCAGCTATGGTGGCAGATTGCGTACAGGATTTGACTTAAACCCTTACCTGTTTGAACGTATTCGTTATTCGCTGCATCGTGAATCGTTCAAAAAAAGCGAGTCGAAGTCTGTTTTCTATGCAAAAATGGCCGATGCCACTGTGTCTCAAATAGGTCATGACCTTATTTATGACAAACGGGACAGCGCGATTGACCCGACCAAAAACGGTTACATCTCGTTTAGCACCGATTACGCTGGCATTGGTGGCACAGTGAGGCACTTTACAAACCAGCTCACAGCGGGCTATTACTTTGCCCTTGATCGCGACCGTGACTTTGTTGTGCGCATCAGAGCCAGTTATGGCCTGGTGTTACCGGCCGGCAAACCCTTGCGTGTTATGGATCAATTTTTCATGGGTGGCTCAAACATTCGTGGTTTTGAAGAGTCAGGTGTGGGCCCGCGTGACCAAACCACAGGTGACGCCATTGGCGGTCAGCAAATGCTTGCAAGCAACCTTGAACTTTCTTTTCCTTTAGGCCCTTATGACTTTGGCCTTAAAGGCTTTATCTTTAATGACTGGGGCTCACTTTGGGACTCATCGCACGGCAATGGACCCAACGCAAACATTATCCAAAGCAACGCTTTTTCCTTAAGGTCAACGGTTGGTGTGGGCCTTAGATGGCGCTCGCCCATTGGTTTGATTGGCTTTTCACTGGGCAAAGCCGTGCGCAAGGTTAACGGCGCCGACCGCACACAGGTGTTTCGTTTAAACTATGGAACGGACTTTTAATGGACGCGCACACTTTGTGGAGAAAAACGAGAGCTTTTGTGTACAGCCACACTGCTTTGTTGGTTGCATGCCTGTGCCTTATTGAAAACGTGCCGTCTTTAAGGGCTGACGCCTCTCAATCTCAGCCCCCTTTAACCCCAACCATTTTGGTCATTGATGTGATGCGCGTTCAGCAAACGGCCAAAATTTTTCGGACAATCCAAGAAAAAATCGAAAAGAAGGCGGCCTTTTATCAAAAAAAAATGAAAACGCTTAACGAAAAATTTGAGGCGCAGTACAAAGAACTGATGCAGGCCAAAGAAACATTAGATGAGCCCACCTTTCAAAAGCGTTATCACCTTTTACAACAAAACATCGCCACTGCCCAAGAGATGCTTAAGAAAAAACGGTCTGTCCTTGACGCTTCGTATCAAAAAGCCATGCGTTCTGTGCAAAAGAAAATCAATGACTTTGTACAAAGGGCATTACAGACAAAACAAGCTGCCATTGTTTTGCACAAAGAAGCCACCGTTGCCACAATGAATAACGTTCAAGATATTACGAACGAGACCATTCGTTTTTTAGACAAAGAACTTGCACACCAAGATATAAGATTATAAAACGGCTATACAAACAAAGATAATAGCAATGCTTGACAAACGTTTTTTCTCATTCAAAGGCCCTTTACCACTCAAAGAACTAGTCGGTTTGGGCGACCTTAAGTACCTTCGTGGCGATATCAATCAGCTGATCGAAGATGTGGCTCCTATTGAGCAAGCCGCAGCTGGGCACATTTCTTTTGTGCACAACCCCGCTTACACGCATTATCTTGCATCCACGAAAGCCAGTGCCGTCGTTGTCACCCCTGATGATGCCGAGCAGGTCAACGCACAGACAGCCGTTTTGGTCTCAAACTCCCCCTTAAAAGTGTTTGCACTGATCTTACGCGCTTTTTACCAAGATCTTAAACCCAAAGCACAAGTACATAGGGCAGCTTGTGTGGCAGAGGATGCACACATCGGTAAAAACTGTACCATTGGCCCTGGCGTTGTTATCAGTGAGGGCGCCACGCTTGGCAACAACTGCATCGTAGAAGCCGGCACTTTTATTGGTCCAAATGTTAGCATTGGCAAGAACGCCCATATCGGCGCACATGTCAGCATTGTGCACGCCTTGATCGGACATCATGTCACCATTAAACCAGGTGCCCGCCTTGGACAATCAGGGTTTGGTTTTTTTATGAGCAAAGATACCAAAGAGCGCATCGCACAACCGCAACTGGGGCGCGTGCTTGTGGGCGATTACGTAGAGATCGGTGCCAACACTACCATTGACCGCGGCAGCTTAAAGGATACCGTTATCGCCTCTTACGTGCGTATTGATAATCTGGTTCAAATTGCTCATAATGTGCAGATCGGTGAAGGATCTGTGATCGTCGCACAAGCAGGCATTGCCGGCAGCGCAACACTTGAAAAAGGCGTTGTGGTTGCAGGGCAAGCGGGTATTTCGGGCCATTTAAAAGTGGGTGCTTTTGCACGCATTGCAGGGCAAAGTGGCGTGACACGTTCTTTAGAGCCGGGAGCAGAGGCCATAGGTTCACCGGCCATCCCACGTCGATTATGGCACAAACAAAATCTTGCATTAGCAAGGTTAATGAAGGAAAATAAGAAACCCGTTGTGAAAGAGGTAAAATAGTTGGTATGTCTCATTTAAAAGAAAAATTGTTGCCTAAAGAAAAGCCCTCTACCCCAGACACACTGTTCCTTGAAGACTTAAAAGAACTTTTGCCCCATCGTTACCCCTTTTTGATGCTGGATCGTCTTGAGAAAATTGTAAAAGGCGAGTCGGCCGTAGGCATTAAAGCCGTCACCTTTAATGAGTGGTTTTTTGTTGGACATTTTCCCCAAAAACCTGTGATGCCGGGTGTTCTTATTGTGGAAGCCATGGCACAGGCCTCTGGTGCTGTTGTTGTGCATGCCTTAAAACATGATGGTGTTGATGTTGACAGCACTTTGGTCTATTTTATGTCGATCGAGAATGCGCGCTTTCGCAAACCTGTTGTGCCGGGCGAAACAATAAGGCTGGTTGTTGAGAAAGCACACAAGCGCTCTTTGGTGTGGAAATTTAAAGGCAACGCCTTTGTTGGCGATGATCTTGTGGCAGAGGCCACTTACACCGCCATGATCCGCATTAAAGAACCCACTTAAACCAGGTCGTGCGATATTGACAACAGAAGGCGTCTCTTTGTATGCTAAGGTCAAAGATGCGGTTTTGCTTTAATCAGAGGATCAGATGAAACGTACTTATCAACCCAGTGTTCTTGTCAGAAAGCGTCGCCATGGTTTTAGGTCGCGCATGGCAACGGCGGCGGGTCGTCGCGTTTTGTCGAACAGACGCTCTAAAGGCCGGCATAAGCTCTCTGCTTAATCACACAAGCATAACACAGGCTTGTCCATTGAGTGGCTGCCGCAGATCTTTTGATGGGGAATGTTGTGCAAAAGGTCTATGTTGCATCTTTAACACACAAAAGCGCCTTCCAACATATCAAAAAAAGAGGACGCATCTGGCGGTGCGATGTCTTTAAAGCCTGCTTTCTCAGCGAAAAGATGGCGGGGTGGAACGCCTCTCTCAGCACGCACATGCCCCTTAAGAAGCAATGCGTTTATCCTTCTACCAAAACCCAAACGCCTCAAACCCACACCAAGCAGACCGCAGGTAACAGCGTTTTGATTTATCAAGGTTTGATTCTTTCGAAACGTTTTTCAAAAAAGGCTGTTGTGCGCAACAAAGCACGACGCATTTTAAAGGAAGCCTTCAGGGCAGCACTTCTGCAAACAGGCCCCGTTGCGTGTAACGCACAGGTTGTTATTATACCAACCCCATTACTGCTTCAAAGCTCTTTTCAAAAAATTGTCACTGACTTTTTAAAGGCGCTGCCCGTTATCACGGGCACAAAGGTACGTCTTTAACCACCCGCAACCATTTTACCTCGAGACAAGTCGGCAGCTTGCGCCACATTACCTGCTTTGGTTTCGGGATCGCGCAAAACATAGCCTCGTCCCCACACCGTTTCAATGTAGTTTGTCTCGCTTCCCAAGGCATCGGCAAGTTTTTTACGCAATTTGCACACAAAAACGTCAATAATTTTTAGCTCTGGCTCATCCATGCCACCATAAAGATGGTTTAGAAAAACCTCTTTACTAAGCGTGGCTCCTTTTCGAAGCACCAACAATTCAAGAATCGAATATTCTTTGCATGTCAAATTTAAAGGCACCCCATCAACATCCGCTTGGCTGGCATGCAAGTTTACATTTAATCTACCTAAGCGAATAATGGGCGTTGCATGCCCTTTTGAACGACGAACAACTGCCCCAATGCGCGCAAGTAGCTCTTCTTTGTTAAACGGCTTGGTCAGATAATCGTCTGCACCCACATTAAGGCCTCTGATGATTTCATCACTTTCTTTAAGTCCCGATAAAATAAGCACAGGTGTCTTCACACGTGCTGAACGCAAACGCTCTAACAACTTATAGCCATCTACATCTGGCAGCATGAGGTCCAAAAGGATAATGTCATAGTCATACAGTTTTGCAATATCTAAACCATCCTCACCCATGTTTGTAGAGTCTACAACATAATTTTCAGCCGTGAGCATGGCTTTGACGGCTTGTGCAACAGCTGAATCATCCTCTACAATTAATACGCGCATCGAACAGCCTTTCCCTCGTCGTTGTTTTTAATTTTTGTTAAACCTTGTTGTTGCTTTTTTCTTCGCAGTAAATTCATTCGCAAAGCCTTAGCTTGTCTTTGAAAACGATCTTTTGCTTGGGAGCGGTGCTCATGACGTTTTGTTTTTTCCTTTTTTGGTTGCATCACCTCTCTCTTCTTTAATCGTACAAAAAAGCTTCTAATTCGTTAACTTAACGCACTTCACGCGAAGTTTCTAGACCAGGCGTTGAAAGCATCATTTGTCCGGTGGAGACTTGAAAGCGCTGTCCCTTGGGGTGTTTCAGGATCAAAGCACCGTCGTCGCTAATGCCTTCAACCCGTCCTTCGAACATCGCTTCATCGCTTACTTTAATTTTTACAAAACATCCCATGCCAAAGGCACGCCGCAACCACATGCGTCTGACCACATCAAAACCCTCGCGCTCAACAAGCGATAATAAGTTCGTCAGCTCGACACAAAAAAAAGATAAAAAAGCCTGCGGCGTAATATGAATGCCATGATCTAAAAACGACGTCACCGGAACATCCAAATTCTGTGGCGACACGCGCAGGTTTAACCCTAAACCCGCCACAACCCATTCGGGCCTATCATAGGGGCCTTTACCAGGCTCGACCTCTAAAAGGCATCCCCCTATTTTGGCATGGTCAAACAAAAGATCGTTAGGCCACTTATAAAGAATGCGGTTTTGCTGTTTTACAAAAGGCAAAAGAGCATGACCGGCTGCCACACTCATGATAAAACTAAGGTACGACATGTTTTCTAAAAAAAACCGAGGTCGCAACACCACTGACAGATGCAGGTTGCCGGTCTCGGAACTCCACGCAGCACCACGGCGGCCGCGGCCCTTGGTTTGCCGACTTGCAAGCACCAGCGTGCCTTGCGGTGCACCTTGTTGCGCAAGCTTGTGGGCCTCATCCATCGTGCTTGATGTCATATCAAAGGCATACAAAGTATATCCCGCAGGCAAAGGCTGCGGCTTAACGCCTGTCATGAGGTTTGAAGAGCACTTTGTTCATCCATCGTCTCGAAATATATCACTTTAATGATACGAAGGTAATAGTAGCAAGCGATTAAAGAGCTAAGCACCAAACTTAAGGCGCTAAACCAGTGGTTTTGTTCAACCAATGCAATAAACAAAAAGACCTTGCCAAAGAAGACAGGAAAGGGAGGCAATCCCGCCAACGCAAACATAGTCATTGCAAAGAAAGCAGAAAGCCCAGGTGCACTTGTGTGCAGCCCTTTCAACAAATCAAGTGATAACACATTCTTTTTGCCAGACGAGGCAACCTTTAAAAGCCCCACAAAAGCACACATGGCAATGGGCACATAGCAAAATAAGTAAAGCACAATGGCATTAAAGCCCGAATAAGAACCCGCAGAGGCCGCACTTAAAAGGTAGCCCATGTGCGAAATTGTGCTGTAGGCAAAAATGCGTTTTAAGCTGGTTTGCTGTAAAGCGCCAAGCGCACCCACAAACATTGACAAAATCGCAATGCCCGACAAAACGTCTTGGAATAAACCATGTAGTGGCAAAAGGAGATCACTTAAAAGGCGTATCATCACACCAACCGCCACAATCTTGGCGGCTGTGGCTAAAAAAAGCGTTGTGCCTGTCTCGGCCCCTTCATACACATCGGGCGTCCAGTTATGAAAAGGAAAAAGGGAAAGTTTAAAACCAAAGGTCACCAGCAAAAACGCAAGGCCTACAAAAAGCGATGGCGCCTCGCTGACAATATCTGATGTCATCGATACACGCTCCATAAGCCATTGCGTGATTTCTATAAAATAGCCCGTACTGGTGGCGCCATAAATAAAACTGATACCAAAAAGCAAACAGCTGGTTGAAAGACCGCCCAAGATAAAATATTTCAAACCACCCTCGCAAGAAGCTTGATTGTTTTTGGGCATGGCCACCAACAGGTAAAGCGGTAGTATTTGCAATTCAAGGGCTGCAAAAAGCAGAATAAAATGATGCGCCGAAAAAGCCACAAGGCCTCCCACAAGCGACAGCTCGATCAGCGCCATAGACTCGAACGACAAAAGGCGCCTTAGATCATTCAAAAAAAGTGCACACACAAAAAAACCTACAGCGCAAAGCAAAAGCGCACTTTTCAGCGTCAGTGTTGTGGCATTACTGACAACGGTGCCACCCCAAAAGAAACCTTCTTCGTAATAAAGAAAACTGCCTGCAAGGGCTAACGACAAGGCAAAAATCACAGAAAAAAATTTTCCGCGTTGCGATGTTGTCTGGCCGTTGCCACGCAAAAAATGATTAAAACACAAAAAAAGCAGGTGACACAAAAGAACCGTTTCGGGAACCAACGTCATGATGTCTTCTTGAATCAACATAGCAAAACTCACATAGCTTCTGTTTGCGAATAAAGAATGGCCTTGTCTGGCACCACAGCAGCAGCCTCTTGAGACAACCGCTTTTCTTGAGCCACCCAAAGCAACTGCTTGGCCACAGGCTCGGTCACCCTTAACAAGCTTTGAGGATAAAGACCAAAGAACAAAACACCTGCAAGGATAGGCGCCATGATCAAATATTCACGCCGATTCAGATCAAGCAGCTGTGAGACTTTTTCTTGCGTCACCGGCCCAAAAAATACGGCGCGATAAAGCCACAAACCATACATTGCGGACCACACAACCCCAGAGATCGCAACCATCGCATAAAAAGGATCAACAGCAAAAACCCCTATGACCACAAGAATTTCGCCCACAAACCCCATCGTGCCTGGCAAGCCCACAAGGCCCAGCGTTAAGATCATAAAAGCCGTCGCATAATAAGGCATTTGACTGGCAACGCCTCCAAATGCGCTAATTTCACGTGTGTGCATGCGGTCATAAATAAAGCCCACAAGCAAAAAGAGCCCGCCACTGATCAAGCCATGGCTGACCATTTGAAAAAGCGCACCTTGCACGCTTTGCAAGTTAGGCGCAAAAAGCCCCATTGTTACAATGCCCATGTGTGCCACCGATGAATAAGCTACAAGTTTTTTGATGTCTTTTTGCGCAAAGGCAATAAATGAGGCATAGACAAGCGCGATCACACTCAGCGCAAAAACAAACGGTGCAAAAAAGGCCATGGCATCCGGAAAGAAAGGTAAGGAAAAACGAAAAAGTCCGTACCCCCCAAGCTTTAGTAAAATACCGGCCAGAATCACCGATCCACCCGTTGGTGCCTCAACATGCGTATCAGGAAGCCATGTGTGCACAGGCCACATAGGCACCTTAATCGCAAAGGATGCAAAAAAACCAAGCCACAACCAAAACTGTTCTTGCTTTGTAAAGTTGTAACGCGCAATCGCATCAATATGAAAACTGCCTACTTGCTTGTAAAGATAAACAAGCGCCACAAGCATAAACAGCGACCCAAACAAGGTGTAAATGAAAAATTTAAACGCCGCATAAAGCCGCCGTTCGCCACCCCAAATCCCCACAATGAAAAACATGGGAATCAAGGTAAGCTCGAAAAAAATAAAGAACAAAAGCAAATCGCGCGCAATAAATACACCGATGAGGCAGCACTCTAAAAGCAAAAGCGCGCACATATAAAGCTTGATATCTTTTTTGATCGACTCCCAGCTAGAAAGCACCACCAGCATAATCAAGAACGCCGACAGCAAAATAAAAACATACGACACACCGTCAATGCCGACCGCATAATAACAACCACTCAACAGCGTTGTGTATGTTTCTTGAAACTGCGGCACAGCGGAAATTTCAAAATTAAGACCTAAATAAAGCACATATAAAAAAATGATAACCGTGGTCCAAAGCGTTGTTTGTTTGGTATTGGTCACAACACGTTCAGCGCCCGACGAAATCGTTAGCAAGACAAAGATGCCCAAAAGTGGGATGCACATCAAAAGTGACAACCATGGCAGTGACATTACTTGCAAGTCTCCTTAAGCGTACAGATGAACGAGAACCGTTAAAACCACAATCAACCCAAGTAGCATTAAAAGTGCATAATGCTGGATACAGCCTGTTTGCATTAAAACAGAGCGCGTTGACAACCAAGAAACAAAGCGCGTCACACCGTGCACACCACATCCATCAATTAATTTTTTATCTAAGATAAGCCAACAAAATGAAGAGAGCTTCAACAAGGTGCGTCTAAACAAAATATCGTAGACAACGTCAAAATACCATTTGTTCAAGCACCAGGTATGTAAAATTTTAAACGTTCTTTCAAGGCGCGACGCAAGCGCGGGCCAGGCCATGTAAAGGGCATAGGCTATACCAATACCCGATAAGCTAAGCACAATCGGCAAGCACTCAAACACAAAAGGCAGATGCGGCACATGCTGATACTGCGCAAGCGCACGACCCCACATGTGATTGGGCCCCAAAAAGGCCTCAAAGCCAAGTTTGCCCGCAAAGACTGCGCCAAAGGCAAGAAAAACAAGCGGCGCACGCATAACCCAGGGTGATTCATGAATATGCGCCACCACCATCGAAGATGCCCGCACCGGTCCATGAAAAACAAGAAAGATAAGGCGCCAGCTATAAAATGCCGTCAGCAGCACAACCACCAAACCAAGCGTCAGCCCAAAGCCACTGCTTTGCACCCCAGACCCCCACAGGTAGGCCAAAATCGCATCTTTTGAATAGAAGCCGGCAAAGAAAGGCAAGCCTGCAAGCGCTAAGCTGCCGATCCAGATCATCGCATATGTAAAAGGAATTGTGCGCCACACGCCACCCATTTCACCCATTTCTTGGGTGCCAGAAAATGCATGTATGGTGGACCCTGCCGACAAAAACAGAAGCGCTTTAAAGAATGCATGAGTCGTCAGATGAAACATAGCAGCACCATAGGCAGAACAGCCAACCGCCATAAACATATAACCCAACTGGCTGCACGTTGAATAGGCAATCACACGTTTGATATCTGTTTGCACACAACCAATTGTGGCGGCCACAAAACACGTTAGACCACCAAGCCACACAATAAAGGTTTGCACCGAGGGCGCGCACTCTAAAACCGGCCCTAAACGCACCATTAAGAAAATACCTGCCGTCACCATGGTTGCAGCATGAATCAGCGCCGACACAGGCGTTGGGCCTTCCATGGCATCAGGTAGCCACACATGCAAACCAAGCTGCGCAGATTTACCCATAGCGCCCACAAAAAAGGCCAATGTCAGCAACTCAGAAAAAGGCACCGTACCCCAAAAAGGCACTTGCACATAAAACGACGCCATCTCAGAAGCACGCGGCAGAATATCTGAGAATTGAAGCGAATGACAAAAGACAAAAGCAAGGCACAAACCGACAATAAAGCCAGCGTCACCTACGCGATTGACCAAAAAAGCCTTAAGCGATGCTTCACCCGCCGACGGCTTTTTGTAATAAAACCCAATCAAAAGGTAAGAAGCCAAGCCAACACCTTCCCAACCCACGAAAAGTTGCAGCAGATTCGCTGACGTGACCAGCACCAGCATAAAAAAGGTGAACAGGCTTAAATAGCACATGAAGCGAGGAATACCCTCCTCACCTTTCATGTACCCTATTGAGTAAACATGCACCATCAAAGACACAAACGTGATAATGCCCATCATCAAACCACTGAGTGCGTCAAGATAAAGCGACCATGACACGTTTAAATCACCCACCTGCAAAAAAGTGAAAAGAGGGGTATAACAGGTGTTCCCCTGAAGGCAGGTTTCATAAACAACCAACAAAGCGCCACCAAAACTTGCGCACATAAAAGAGATTGTTAAAAGATAAGCCACATGGGGCGAGATACGTTGATTAAGCGCACCGGTTAAGGCGCCGCCAAACAAAGGCGCAAAGACAGAAAAAAGGGCAGGCAAAATCATTTTATGTTTACTTTTTCAGAAGGGGTTTAAAGAGAGTGAGACTGCTTGTTTCTCGAAAATAAACAATAAAAATAGCAAGACCAATCGCCGATTCAGCCGCGGCAATAGCAAAAGCAAAAAGCACAAACACGTGTCCCGTCACATCATTCAGATGCCTTGCAAAGGCCGCAAAATTAATGTTGGCCGCAAGCAACATAAGCTCGATAGACAAAAGAGCACGCAACAAATTGCGACGATTCAGCACCAAGCCAAATGCCCCCAAAGCAAACAAGGTGGCCGCAAGCACCAAGTAATGAATCAGCTCAACTTCAAACATCTTTAAGTCCCTGTTTTAGTTTGACGAACATATACTGAAGCCGTGTCTCTGGCCGTGTTTTGTTTTGCTCAAACGTACTTTGCCTCTTCAAATCTTTCTGATGTTTTAACGTTAAAGAAATGGCACCAATAATCGCCACAAACAAAGTGAGACCCAGCAACTGGAAGGGCAAAAAATAAGTTGTGTAAAGCACATTACCAATCGCTTTAGCAGATAGCGCTACCTCGCTTGCAGCAGAAGACACAAGCAGCTTTTCGTTAAACCCGACATACGTGACCAAAAAAAGCAGCACACTGAAAAAGGCACCACCCAACAGCCAAGCGGCCACAAGAAAAAGCTTGGAACTTTTCATGCCTTCTTCAATTTTGTTTCCAAACATCATCACCGCAAACAGGAAAAAGACCGCAACGGCCCCCACATAAAGCACCACCAACACAATGCCCAAGAAGGCTGCATGCATCAGCATAAAAGTGCCAGCGACCGAGATAAAAACCAACACAAGTGCAAGCACGTTGTAGATCATGCGTTTGGCAAAAATAACGCACAAAGCCGAAAGCACACTTAAAGAGGCAAAGCCATAAAAAAGAAGATTTAAAATCATAAAAGATTTTCTCCTTCTGCCTTGAGCTTCATCTTTGACGGCTTTTCAGCGCGCAGCCGCTGCTCAAGCTCTTTCTCCCAGCGCGCCCCGTTATCTAACAACTTTTCTTTTGTATAATAAAGCTCTTGACGCGTATGCGTTGCAAACTCAAAGTTAGGCCCTTCGACAATCGCATCCACAGGGCATGCTTCCTGACACAAACCACAATAAATGCACTTGGTCATATCAATATTGTAACGCACCGCTCTGCGCGATCCATCTTCGCGCGTTTCAGCCTCGATCGTAATGGCTTGTGCCGGGCAAATAACCTCGCAGAGCTTGCAAGCAATGCAACGCTCTTCACCGTTGGGGTAACGCCTCAAAGCGTGCTCTCCCCGAAACCTTTGTGATAAAGGTCCCTTTTCGTGAGGGTATGAAAGCGTCGCTTTTGAGCGAAAAAAATACTGCAATGTTTTGCGCATGCCATAAAAGATATCCAGCAACAGGATATACTTTATAAACCACTTCAATTGATTTTTGTCACAAAAAAAGCTTATTTTTTTAAAAATTTTCTTCATCACAGACCTGGCGCCGATTCTAAAAGCAGAAGACAAAAACCAGACAGCAAAATCCACACCAATGTTAAGGGCAAAAAGACTTTCCAACCAATGCGCATCAATTGATCATAGCGATAGCGCGGCAAGGTTGAACGCACCCATAAAAATACAAAAAGCGACAGCGCAATTTTAAACGCCATCCAAAAAAAGCCAGGGAACCACGTAAACGGCGCCACCGGAAAAGGCGGCAACCAGCCCCCTAAAAAGAAAATGGAAAACAAGGCACTCATTAAAATCATGTTGGCGTATTCGGCCAGAAAGAACATGCCAAAACTTAAAGAGGAATACTCAACGTTATACCCTGCAACCAGCTCGGCTTCGGCTTCGGGTAAGTCAAAAGGTGTTCTGTTGGTCTCGGCCAAAGCCGAGATAAAGAACACAACAGCCATGGGCAAATGCGGCACCACAAACCAAACCGTCTCTTGCGCCCGCACGATATCGCTTAGATTTAAAGATCCCGCATGCATCACCACAATCATCAAAACACAGCCAATAGAGACCTCATACGAAATCATTTGCGCAACCGACCGCATACTGCCCAGAAAGGCATAACGCGATTGACTGGCCCAACCCGCTAGAATAATGCCATACACCCCAATTGACGACAGGGCGAAAAGATACAAAATACCCACATTCAAATCGCTAACGACCCAGCCATCGCCCCAGGGGATAATAGCCCACGATGCCAACGAAACGGTAAAGCAAATAAGGGGCGCCATCAAAAACAGCCCTTTGTGTGCGTTTTTTGGAATAATGGTCTCTTTGTGCATCAGCTTGAGCGCGTCCGCAAAAGGCTGCAACAAACCAAACCAGCCCACAACATTGGGCCCGGGACGCAACTGCATATACCCCATCACTTTTCTTTCAAAAAAAGTAAGGTAAGCCACCGCCAAAAGAAACGGCACCAAAACGATAAGAGCTTGCACAGTCAGCAAAAGCGCCTGGCTCTCCAAAAAAGAACTTTCTGGAAGCAGAACCGAAAGAAAGGACAAAAGCCACACGCTAAGATCTTGCATCTTTAAAGGGTACTCTCATTTTTTTTAAAAAAAGTTTTTGCGCACTGCGCCATGGTTTCTGAATAGCGCGAAATTACATTGGTCTGATAAAAGTTTTCAATAGCAGGCTTAAGGGGCCCATCGCTAAATTTGTCAGTCATCGTGATTTGATCCAGAAAAGGCTCGAATGGCTTTTTAACAAGACTGCCCACCTTCGCCAGATGCGGGTAAGCTTTAAACAGGGCTTCCCTTACATCGTGCAGCGTGTTGAAAGCAGCATCTGCATCAATTTGTCTTAGGATATGCGCAAGGATTTTCCAGTCCTCAAGGGCGTCACCTGGTGCGGGGCAGGCACGGTGCGCGTATTGCGGCCGGCCTTCAGCATTTACATACAAGCCGTCTTTCTCTGTATAAGCGGCAGCCGGCAAAATGACATCCGCAACGGCGGCACCTTGATCACCATGATGGCCTTGGTAAATCACAAACGTATCTTTAAGACAAGAGGTGTCAATTTCGTCAGCACCTAAAAGATAGACCACCTTCAATGTACCCAAAGAAGCCGCATTCAAAATATCTTCTGTGCTTTTGCCGCCTTTTGAGGGCACAAGTCCCAAATCAAGACCACCCACACGGCTTGCCGCCAATTGCAACACATTAAAGCCACACCAATCTTTGCGCAGCAGGCCATACTTGTCTGCAATTTGATGACACAAGGCCAACAAGCGACCACTATCTTTACGTCGCAAGGCCGCTTGCCCAATAATCAAGATGGGTTTTTTGGCCGCTTCCAGCTTTTTGGCTGCAGGGTGTTTGCCACTGTGAATAGCCTCAAGCAAGGCTGGGTCATCACCATAGTGTGTTGAAGGATAGCTTAGATCAACAAAGGGACCCAAGATGCCCACTTCAAGATTGCCATGTGCATAAGCTTTGCGCAGGCGCGCATTGATAAGGGGCGCTTCGATGCGCGGGTTTGTACCGACAAAAAGCGCAAAATCCACCTCTTCAAGAGCAGCAATGGGCGTATTCATGATGTAACTGCATCGCGGCTTTAAGCTTTGCGTCACACCGTCTTGCCGACAATCAACATGCGGCACGTTTAGCTTTGACATCAGTTGCTTGAACACAAACATTGACTCGGTATCAACCATGTCGCCTACAAGACCTGCGACCTCAAAGCTTTGGCATGCCTTTAACTTGTCTGCTACAACTTTAAGCGCCGCCTCAAAAGTGGCTTCTTTTAAAACACCTTCACTGTTTTTAACATAGGCGCGATCAAGGCGGCTTTTCTTTAAACCATCGCACGCAAAGCGCGTTTTGTCTGAAATCCACTCCTCATTAATAGGCTCGAACACACGAGGCAAAATACGCATCACCTCAAGACCTTTAGCGTCAACGCGAATGTGCGATCCCACCGCGTCCATCACATCAATGGTTTCAACCTTTGTCAGCTCCCAAGGACGCCCTTTAAAGGCATAAGGCCTTGACGTTAGCGCACCCACCGGGCACAAATCGATCACATTGCCCGACAACTCTGAGGCGAAAGGACGACCCAAGAGGCTGACAATTTCCGTCTTCTCACCACGGTTCACAGCACCCAAATGCGGCTCTCCCGCAACTTCTGTGGCAAAACGCACACACCGGGTACAGTGGATGCACCGATTCATTTCGGTTTTAATTAAGGGGCCAAAATCTTTTTGCGGCACCGCCCTTTTTGCAAACTTATAACGCGTCGCATCACAGCCGTAAGACACGGTAATATCTTGCAAGTCACACTCGCCGCCTTGATCACAAATCGGGCAATCAAGGGGATGATGCAACAATAAAAATTCCAAAGCGCCTTGGCGTGAATCACGCACAAACTGTGTTGTGGTTTTAATGGCTACGCCATCGGTCACAGGCGTTGCACAGCTTGCCACCGGTGACGATTTGCCTTCAACCTCCACAAGACACATGCGGCAGTTGCCCGCAATAGAAAGTCTAGGGTGATAGCAAAAAAGTGGCACCTCAATACCTAAAAGCTGCGTTGCCTGCAAAATAGTTGTGCCAGGCTCGACCGTAAGCGCCTTTCCATCAATGGTGCATTTGATCTTTTCTGTCACAAAGCGTCCTCCTTTACAAAGGGTGTTTGTGTTTTAAAAACAACATCTTTGGGTTGCAATTTCTTTTCCATTTGCCCCCTAAAATGTTTAATCAGCCCTTGAACAGGCAAAGCTGCTGCATCACCCAGCGCACAAATGGTATGACTTTTAATGTTCTGCGAAATATCAAAAAGCAGCTCGATATCTTCTTTTTTCGCATCGCCCTTTTGAATATGTTTTAAAATACGCCACATCCACCCAGTGCCCTCTCGACAGGGCGTGCACTGACCACAGCTTTCATGCATATAAAAATGACTTAAACGCGTAATAGCCTCGACAATGTCGGCACTTTTATCAATCACAATCACCGCCGCGCTGCCAAGAGAAGTCCCAAGGGCTTCAAGGCCATCAAAATCCATCGGTGCATCCTCACACAGATGGCCTGGTATCAGCGGAACCGATCCGCCACCTGGAATGACAGCTGCAAGATTGCTCCAACCACCGCGCACACCCCCTGCGTGTTTTTCAATCAATTCACGCAGCGAAATACCCATTCTCTCTTCAACGTTACAAGGCGCATTCACATGACCCGAAATTGAAAACAACTTCGGACCTGTGTTCATCGCACGGCCAATTTTTGCAAACCAGCTGGCACCGCGACGCATAATCGAAGGCACCACCGCAATGGTTTCAACGTTGTTCACCACCGTCGGCGCACCAAAAAGCCCCACATAGGCTGGATAAGGCGGCTTTAAGCGAGGCATGCCCTTGCGTCCTTCGATGCTTTCAAGCAATGCACTTTCTTCACCACAGATGTAAGCACCAGCCCCTCGATGCACATAAAGATCAAGCTTCCAGCCTGATCCTGCAGCATTCTTTCCCAAAAGCCCCGCGTCATAAGCTTCTTTCACCGCGGCCTCTAACTTGTCGGCCTCGGCAACAAATTCGCCCCTTATGTACACATAAGCCACCTCTGCCTCGATCGCAAAGGCGGCAATTAAGGCACCTTCGATCAGCTTGTGTGGTTCATTTCTTAAGATCTCGCGATCTTTGCAGGTGCCAGGCTCGCTTTCATCAGCATTAATCACAAGATAATGCGGCTTGTTGCCTTCGCGCTTTGGCACAAAGGACCACTTTTTACCTGTTAAAAAGCCGGCACCACCACGCCCACGCAGCTGAGACTTTGTGATTTCATCGATAATTTTCTTTTTGCCGCGTTTTAAAAGAGCTTTTGTTTTGTCCCAATCGCCCCGCTTCAGGCAGGCCTTCAGGTTCGAGGGCTGCTCGCCAAACAGATTGGTAAAAATGCGGTCTTTTTCTGAAAGCATAAACCCCTCTAGTCTTTCTTTAAATAGGCATCAAGCTGATGCGGTTTAGAGGCGATACGGCCCTTTTGCGACCCCACTTTCACAGGCTTATCGTTGTAGAGCTTATCTAAAATACCCTCAAGATCTTTGGGCGTTAAATCCTCATAGTACGCATCATTGATTTGCACCATAGGCGCATTACAGCAGGCGCCAAGGCATTCAACTTCTTCGTACGAAAACCGACCATCTGATGTCACTTCTTGAGGCTTGACCTTTAAAAAGCTGTGGCATGCCTCGGTCAAATCCTCAGACCCCCGCAGCCAGCAAGACGTTGTTCGACAAATCTGGATAAAATATTTACCCACAGGCTTTAAGCGAAACATCGTATAAAACGTTGCCACTTCAAAAACACGCACAAAGGGCACGTGCAAAACGTCGGCAACCTCTCTAAGGGTCGACTCTGAAAGCCAGCCGTCATTTTGACGCTGCGCAAGCCACAGGGTGGGCAACAAAGCACTTTGTGCCCTGTCTTCAGGATATTGTTTTAAAAGCCGCTGGATGGTCTCAAGGTTTTGATCATCAAACTTAAAAGGTTTTGAAGCAGCTGGGCTTTTTGTCGTCATCTGTCCACTTCTCCAAAAACAATGTCTAAAGACCCCAAGATCGATGGCACATCTGCCAAGGCATGCCCGCGCGTCATCACATCAAAAGCCTGTAAAAACGCAAAGCCTGGTGCGCGAATTTTGCAACGATAGGGTCTGTTCGTTCCGTCTGATACAAGATACACGCCAAATTCGCCTTTCGGCGCTTCAATGGCTGTATAAATGTCTCCTTCTGGCACATGAAAACCTTCCGAGAAAAGCTTAAAGTGGTGAATTAAAGCTTCCATCGAGCTTTTCATCGCTTCACGCGGCGGTGGCGCCACCTTCCAGTTATTCACCATCACGTCACCGGGTGGAATTTCACGCAAACACTGACGAATGATTTTCAGACTTTCACGCATCTCGCCCATGCGCACAAGATAACGGTCATAGCAGTCACCTTTTTGGCCAACGGGCACCAAAAAGTTCATGCGATCATAAACCTCGTAAGGCTGCGAGCGCCTTAAATCCCAAGGCACACCCGATGCACGCAGCGGCGGCCCCGTAAATCCCCAATCAAGCGCCTGCTCTTTAGTGATCACACCAATATCAACCGTGCGCTGTTTAAAGATACGGTTTTCGGTTAACACCTCTTCGATGTCGTTGATGAAGACTTCAAAACTGACAAGCACTTCTTCAAGGTCTTCGGCAAAACCTGCAGGCAAGTCTTTGTGCACGCCCCCTGGGCGAAAATAATTGGCATGCATACGCGCACCCGACACACGCTCGTAAAAAGTCATCAGCTTTTCCCGCTCTTCAAACCCCCACAAAAAAGGGGTTAACGCACCAAGGTCGATGGCAAACGAGACAATATTAAGATTGTGATTTAAAAGACGCGTTATTTCTGAAAACAAAACACGAATGTACTGGGCACGCAGGGGGATTTTAATGCCCATCAAATTCTCAATGGCCAACACAAAGGCATGCTCTTGGCACATGGGCGACACATAATCAAGGCGGTCAAAGTACGGCAAAGCCTGAAGATAAGTTTTTTCTTCGATCAGTTTTTCAGTGCCGCGATGCAAAAAACCAATATGGGGATCGGCTTTTTGCACCACCTCGCCATCAAGTTCAAGCAAAAGACGCAACACACCATGGGCTGCAGGATGTTGGGGGCCAAAATTAAGGGTGTAAAGATTATCTGTGCTCACGTTGCTTTACCCGTCTTTTGTGCATTACAGGACTCTAACAAAGCGCTGTGCATACCCTGCCATGGTGAAAGCGTTTCAAAAGTACGATAGGCTTGCTCAAGGTGAACGGGCTCTTCAATAACCGCTTTTTTCTCTTTGTCATAACGCACCTGCACATAGCCCATGACAGGAAAATCTTTACACAAAGGATGCCCTTGAAAACTGTAGTCCGTCAGAATGCGTTTCATGTTGGGGTGGTTATCAAAGTGAATGCCGAACATGTCATACACTTCTCGCTCCCACCAGTTTGCACTGGCAAAAACGGATGCAACCGATGGCATATTTTCACCTTCGGCAAGTGGCACTTTAATGCGCAACCGCTGGTTAAAGTGCATACTTAGCAGATGATACACAATTTCAAAACGCTGTTTGCGTTTGCCCAAGTAATCGGTGGCACACACATCAAGCAGCTGGGTATAGCGCAAAGATTGGTGCGTTCTTAAAGCTGTCAATGCGCTGACAATGTGTTGCTTTTCCAGGCTAAGGCACAGCTGATCCTTAAAAAGAGTGACCTTTTTAAGCTTGCTTTTAAAGTGAAATTTGAGAAACGTTTGTTCCTCTTTTTGTGAGTCCATGTGCCTTGTGACACCCCTTTTGTTTGCAAAAAGATCTCTTGTAAGATCGCTTAAGTTATTTTATAGATTCGCTCTCGCTTCATTTTACGCTTTAATTCTAAGATACCGTAAAGAAGTGCCTCGGCCGTGGGCGGACACCCCGGCACATACACATCAACCGGCACAATTTGATCGCATCCCCTAACCACGGCATACGAATAGTGGTAATAGCCACCGCCATTTGCACAAGAACCCATCGAAATCACCCAGCGCGGCTCGGCCATTTGGTCATAGACTTTGCGCAATGCAGGGGCCATTTTGTTTGTTAGCGTGCCCGCCACAATCATCAGATCTGACTGACGGGGACTGGGCCTAAAAAAGGTGCCAAAACGCTCAAGATCATACCGCGGCGCTGCCGCGTGCATCATCTCAACAGCACAACACGCAAGCCCAAAACTAACGGGCCACACCGATCCTGTTTGCGCCCACGCCACAACTTTTTCTAGCTGCGTGACCAGAAAACCTCTTTTCTTAATATTGTCTTCAAGAGCACCCAGTAAGTGATCGGGGTTTTCTTGATCCAGCTTCAGCGCTTCAAAAGGTGTTGAGGCGATTCGGTTTTTTTGCATGACTTTATTCCCACTCTAAAGCGCCCGAGCGCCATTCATAAACAAAGCCTATGGTTAAAACACCTAAAAAAACTGAAACCGCATAAAAGCCTGCCCACCCCTGCCGATAAAGCGTTAGTGCCCAAGGGAACAAAAGGGCAATTTCAATATCAAAAATAATGAACAAAATGGCCACCAAGGCAAAGCGAATAGAAAAAGGGTTTTTTAAAGGTGACAGGGGGCTAAAACCGCACTCGTAGGCACTGTTTTTTTCATCATCTGGCTTCATGCCGCCCCTTAAAAGAGACAATCCTAAAAACGCCAACGAAATCACAAGGCCGATCAGTAAAAAAATCAAAAGCGCTGTATAGTCATTTTGTTCAGCAAAGGAGGCAAAACCTAACCAAGTGTTTTCAAAATCGCGCATAAAGCTTTAGACAAGTCATTATCAAACGTTCTTTGTATTGTAAGCGCAGCTTTACAAAATCTTCCTTTATTTTTGAACTTTTCTCTTAAAAAAAAGTCAGAGACTTTGATTCAAAACAACTCTTTAAAAATCGTCTCTTTGGCGGCTTCCCGGCGTACTCTTTTAAAAAAGAAAAAAAAAGACTATCGTTAGACAAAAGCGGTACGCATTTTAAGGCGCTGCCGAGTTAATGTATTGAGAGTGAAAGGTTAAACAATGTCTGTGCCTAAGCCAGCCGAGTTTTCAAAAATAAGGGCCGCCTTGTGGCCAATCCATGGCCACGAAATGAAGAAGTTTCTTCCCATGGCGGCCATCATGTTTTTGATATTGTTTAACTACACCGTTGTGCGCAGCTTGAAAGATGCCATGATCATTGCCGCCAAAGGCTCGGGCGCTGAGGTGGTCAACTTTCTAAAAAGCTGGGTGGTGTTGCCGTGTTCGGTGCTTTTTGTGGTCATTTTTGCAAAAATGAGCAACGTTTTATCAAGACAGGCACTTTATTACGCATGCCTTGTGCCGTTTATTGCGTTTTTTGCCATCTTTGCTTTTATTATTTTTCCCCTGAAAGATTTTTTACACCCATCCGTTGACACACTGCAAAGTTTGCAAGAGTCAGTGCCCTTTTTGAAATGGGCCTTTCCTATTTATGGCTTGTGGACTTACTCGATCTTCTATGTCATGGCCGAGCTTTGGGGCAACATTGGCACCAACCTTTTGTTTTGGCAGTTTGCAAACCAAATTACCCCAACTATTGAAGCCAAGCGCTTTTATCCCATGTTTGGCCTTTTGGGCAACACAGCTCTTTTGCTTGCAGGCCGCATGCTAAGCAGCTATGCCGCGGTCCCCATGGGCGTTGATCCCGAAATTCATTTCGGCAAAACCATTCAAGATCTTATTTTCTGGGTTGTCACATCAGGCATCGGTATTGGCGTCATTTATTACTGGATGTGCTCTTCTTTGATGAAGCAACCTGACTTTTATCAAGACATTCCAAAGACCGAGAAAAAGGCGAAAAAGCCCAAGATGTCTATTATGGAAAGCTTTAAGTACTTGGCATCGTCCAAATATCTTGGCTATATCACCATTTTGGTTTTGGGCTATGGTATGACCATTAACTTGGTTGAGGTCACATGGAAAGCCAAACTGAAAGAGGCCTTCCCCACATCGGCCAGCTATACCGCCTTTATGGGTGACCTCTACACGTGGCTTGGCCCCATCACAATGCTGATCTTGTTTACCACCAAAGGTGCCGTCAGGCGCTTTGGATGGAAACCTTCTGCCATGGCAACGCCTATCATGATTATGGTAACCGGCATTGCCTTCTTCGTCTTCGTTTTGTGGCAAGACTCGCTCACCGGCATTATGGCCCTTGCAGGCCTTACACCGCTGATGGCTGCTGTTTATATGGGCATGGGACAGAATATTATGAGTAAAGGTACAAAGTACGCGCTTTTTGACCCCACCCGTGAAATGGCCTATATCCCTCTTGACCAAGAGATGAAGGTCAAAGGTAAAGCCGCCATTGACGTGGTCGGTGGACGTATGGGCAAGTCGGCCGGCGGCTGGATTCAGTTGCTTTTCTTGGCCTTCCTTGGCGGTGCCGGCACACAAATTATGATCGCGCCTTACCTTGTGATCATCATGCTGGTCATTGGCTGTGCGTGGATCTGGGCTGTGAAACGCCTTTCGGTCGAGTACAACGCACTTGTAAAATCAAAGGAAAAAGCGGCCTAAGGCTTGGCCTCTTTTTCTGCGGCTTTGGGCGTAAATGTGCCCGACTGTGCTAGACACACTCAAAGGGAGGGCAGCCTCCCTTTTTTTCATGCCTTAACCTACCCTCTTTCGTACGATCATTAAAAAGCATTGAGCACGCGACGGTACCACTTGCCAGCCTCTTGAGGGTAGAGAGTTTTTTATTGAAAGTTTTAAGCGCTTAAAAGGGCGCTTTCCCAACAGGCAGCGCGCGACACATAGCCCTTGTATCCCTGCACACTGACGTAGAGCCAGCCTTTTGTGGCAGACAGCAGCTTTGCGCTGACACCCTTTTGCAGATAAACCTTAGGACGCCCCCTAAACGAAGGCCGTGTATAAAGCAGCACACGCTTTTGCATAAAAACGGTTTTTTGAGACGACAAAAGACTTTTGTGCACCCAACCCTGGCTACCCAAAGGATCTTCCACGCGACGCCACACATCAAACGTTTCAGTCACCTTTAAGGGAATGGACGGCTGCATTAAAATCCACACAACAGGATAGATCTTTCCAGGTCCCGTGCGCACATTGGCTTTAGACGCGCGCAAAGACACCATGTATGGCGTTTGTGCCACAAGCGACGATACACAAGTGGTCAAAAGGCACCCCAAGGCACCCCAACGAAAACATCTTTTTTGCACGGTCATACCCCGTACATACGTCAAAAAGACCTTTTTTTCAAGCATCGCTCCAAGGACGTACTGTGAGCTTCTGCGTTTATTTAAAGAAGAGACAAATGTGTCAGCATCTTTTTCACAGATGCTTTCTCGTCTTTTGAAAGCGGTGACAGCGGAATGCGCAACGTGCCATCTCCCCACCCCCTCAAAGACAGCGCATATTTAATCACTTTGGGGTTTGTGTGCGCCGCCAAAGCTTGATTAAGGGCAGACAGTTTCTGTGCAACAGATTTAAAAAGGCCTAAATCATTTTGGTTAAACGCCTGAAACAGCGCTTGATAAAGGTGCGGTGCAACATTGGCCCCAACTGAAATCAAACCCTGTCCCTGCATTGCAAGAAAAGCCGCAAAGGTGGCATCATCCCCCCCCAAAAGGGCCCAGTTGTTTTTAGGCTGACAAAGAAGCTGCGGACGCGACAAATCAGATGACGCATCTTTGAGCCCCACAACGCGTGGCAACGCTGCAAGCTCTTGAATCAGCGACGGCGAAAGATCGAACCCAAGGCGGCTGGGGTTATTATACAAAATCAAAGGGCACGATGTTTGCTGGTGCAACGCTGTAAAATAATCTTGAAGGCCCTGTGCATCAGCTTTTACATAATAAGGTGGCAGAACCAAAAGCGCATCCATGCCTTGGTTTTGCGCCACCTCTGCCTCTTTAAGAGCATCCTTTAAAGACACACAGGCAACGCCTGCAACGCATATGCTATCGGTTAAGGCAGAACGCGTAAGCTTGAAAAGCTGCTTTTTCTCTTCAAGAGAAAGCGTCAATGATTCACCCGTGGTTCCCGCCACCACCACGCCAGGCACTTTTGCTTCTTTTAAAAAAGCCACATGCGCACAGAAGCTTTCTTCATCTACTGTCCCGCCTTGCTTAAACGGGGTGGGCAGCGCAGGCAACACACCATGCAATTTTGTTGCATCAAAATGATTTTGAGTCATCACATCAGAGCCAAGAGACATTTTTTAGACACCCTTTAAAGTCAGCATTTTTTAAAAACATTTTCTTCATGATAAAATCACAAATCTGTGACAGAATAGGAAGCGCTCACATCATAACTTTACGCTGCTTTTTTATGTATCTCAAGCATCTCTTTGGTTACACCCTCTTTCTTATCCTGCTAGCTTTTAGCCCCTCTTTAAAGGCGGAAAAAAATGTTTTAAAAAGGGCTTTGCAAAAAGACAGCAGCGTCAGCCTCTTCAAAATCTCAGATCCCCTAATGCGCGATTTGGTGTTGTGGATGTCTTGCGAGAAAAACAAAAAAGACATCCCGCTTAAAGCAACTTTTGACATGTTTGCGCGACGCAGGTGTTGGCCCCTTGTCAACACCTTTCAGGCACGCCTTGAAAAAAAACTCTATGACAAAAAAGAAAGGCCTGCCTTTTTTGAAACCTTCTTTAAGCACAACCCACCCATTAGCGTTGAAGGTAAGTTGCTTTATGCCGATTTGCTTTCACGCAAAAAACACACGTCAAAATGCACAGCTTTTATGCGAGACATGTGGCGCAACACACGCATGACACCCGAGCAAGAGCAAATTGTTTGCAACACCTGCAAAACACATCTTAGGGCGAATGACCATGAAGAGCGCCTCGCCTTCTTGGCCACAAACAGGGATGCTGAGGGTATTAGGCGCCTTAAGCCTTTGCTTTCAAAAAGTGCACAAACAAAAGCACAGGCTGTGATTAAGTTTTTAACCAAAGACCCCAAAGCGCGTCACTTCTATCAAAGCCTGCCTACCTCTTTGCGTCAGTCAGAGATTGTGTTGTGGGGCTATATGCGCTGGCTTATCTCGCAACGCCAATACAAGCGCATACCAGACGTTTTTCAAAAATTGCCTGCTCGTCTTCATGATCCAGCACTTTTTTATAAGCTGCGCATTTTGGCCGCGCGCGAGCTTTTGGAAATGCGTCAATACACCAAAGCAGCCGCTCTTTTAAAAACGCATGGCTTTCAACCCAATCAAGTCATGATGTATTCGGATGTGCAGTGGCATTTGGGGTGGATTTATCTGTCCTTTTTAGAAAACCCTTCACGGGCAAAGCAACACTTTGATGCCTTTTTGAAGGTGGTCAAAACACCGATCTCGCTGTCGCGGGGTTATTATTGGCTTGGCAAAGCTGAAGAAAAGCGCGGGCATCCTAAAAATGCACGTGCTGCTTTTCAAAAAGCCGCACGTTACAAGGCAGCCTTTTATGGGCAGCTGGCAGCCCGCAAACTTGGCCTTTCGGTCACGCCAACCTTAAGCACAATGCCCAAGCTGTCACGCAAAGATCTGCAATACTTTGAGACCAAAAGCATGGTTCGCGCCATACGTCTTTTAAACGTTTTGGGGGCCGAACGTTATGGCTATATCAAAATGTTCCTCAACACACTGTTACCTCACATGGAAACAACGGCCGAGCGTTATCTGATCTTAAAACTTGCCGCCGACACACACCCAAGCGCCGTTGTTGATCTGTCACGCACCTTTTGGGTGCAAAACAAGCTGCCCCATGTTTTAAAATGTGCCTATCCCTTCTGCCCTTTGCCTTCGATCTCGCGCCAAGACAAAGCCGCCGCGCTTGCCATTATTTACAAAGAAACACGCTTTGATCCAACGCTAATTGGGGATGCAGGCGAGCGAGGCTTGATGCAGGTCATGCCCTTAACCGCGGTGGAAGAAGCCCGGATGCTAAAACTTAAACACCACCAGGACAAACTGTTTGAACCTGCCTATAACATTCGCCTGGGCATCGCACACTTTAAACGACATCAGGGACGCTTTAAATCGTATCCACTGGCGATCTGTGCTTATAATGCTGGCAGTGCCGCTGTCGCCAAATGGCTGCAGCAAGTAGGCCACCCCGAAAAGGTTTATGGCAAGCGCTTTAAACAAAAAGACGACCAGTTTATTAACTGGATTGAGGCCATCCCTTACGAGTCGACTCGTGGCTATGCACAACGCTTTTTAGAGACGCTGACAATCTACCGGGCGCGCTTGGGCCTTAAGCCTTTTGTGTGGGAAGATTAATATCGTTTGCACGCAAACGTTTTCAAAGCACATGCCTGCTAGGTGAAATCTGCTGCCACGACTTTTTTTCTGGCTCAAAATCCCTTAGGCTGAGCTTAAGTCATTTTTTGAAAGGGCGTTCTGGCCTGTGCAACACACCAATCCAAATCTCTTTTATGGCACAACCGTTTTACTTGTGCGCAAAAAAGACGAGGTGGTCATTGCGGCCGATGGCCAGGTTTCTTTGGGCGCGACCGTTATCAAAAAAACCGCCTCAAAAGTCAGGCTGCTTGCCGACGGCAAAGTCATTGTGGGTTTTGCAGGCGCCACCGCCGACGCGTTTACACTGTTTGAACGCCTTGAGAAAAAGCTGGAGCAATACAAAACACAGCTTTCGCGCGCTTGTGTTGAGCTGGCCAAAGAGTGGCGAACTGATCGCTATCTAAGACGCCTTGAGGCGATGTTAACCGTTGCCAACAAAGACGAAGGCTTTGTGGTTTCGGGCACCGGTGATGTGCTCTCTCCTGAAGACGGGGTCATGGGAATTGGCTCGGGCGGGGCCTATGCGCTGTCGGCCGCACGCGCCTTGATTGACCAGCCTCTTTCGGCCACCGAGATCGCAGAAAAAGCCATGAAAATAGCAGCTGACATCTGCGTTTATACCAATGAAAATGTTGTGATGGAAAGACTGCAAACATGACAAACCTGGCTCCCAAAGACATCGTTGCACAGCTGGACCGCCATATTATCGGCCAACAAGATGCCAAGCGTGCCGTGGCCATTGCGCTGCGCAACCGTTGGCGGCGTTTGCAACTTAACGATACTTTAAAAGATGAAGTGTCGCCAAAGAATATTCTGATGATTGGCCCCACAGGCTGCGGTAAAACCGAAATCGCCCGCCGTCTGGCACGCCTGGCCAAAGCGCCCTTTTTAAAGGTGGAAGCAACCAAGTTCACCGAGGTTGGTTATATGGGCCGCGATGTCGAGCAAATTGGCCGCGACCTTGTGGAAATTGCCATTGAACAGGTCAAAGCTGAAATGCGCAAAAAGGTAGCGGTGAAAGCCAAAGAAAACACCAACACCTGCCTGATCGAAGCACTGGTTGGGCAAACAGCTAGTGATGACACCAAGGCTTCGTTTCAAAAAAAACTTGATGCCGGTGAACTTGAAGAACGCGAAATCGAAATTCAGGTGCAAGAAACCCAAGGCGCCATGCCCTCGTTTGATATTCCGGGCATGCCTGGTGCGCAAATGGGCATGATTAACCTGGGTGATCTGCTTGGTAAATCATTGGGCGGGCGCACAAAAACGCTTAAAACATCAGTCAAAGAAGCGCGTCATGTGCTGATGAATGAAGAAAGTGAAAAACTGCTTGATCAAGAAAAAGCTGTTCAGCAGGCCATTAAGCTGACCGAAGAAAATGGCATTGTTTTTATTGACGAAATCGACAAGATTTGCGCCCGTAGCCAGCGCGGGGGCAGCGATGTCAGCCGTGAAGGCGTTCAAAGAGATTTGCTGCCACTGCTTGAAGGCACGACGATCTCAACAAAACATGGCATGCTGCAAACAGATCACATTTTGTTTATTACCTCGGGTGCGTTTCATTTAGCCAAGCCCGCAGACCTTTTGCCCGAGCTGCAAGGGCGCCTACCCATCCGTGTCGAGCTGAAATCTTTGACCAAAGAAGATTTTGAACGGGTCTTGATCGAGCCTGAAGCCAGCCTTTTAAAGCAATACAAGGCGCTTTTGGCAACCGAAGGCGTGACGCTTGATTTTCAGAATGACGCTATTCGTGAAATTGCGCATCTGGCCGCAGATGTGAATGCGTCGGTTGAAAACATCGGGGCACGAAGATTGCAGACCCTTTTAGAGCGGCTTTTAGAGGATATTAGCTTTCATGCACCGGATCGTTCAGGAGAAACCGTTGTCATTGATGTCTCTTATGTGCATGAACGCGTGGCACACTTGGCTAAAAGCGCCGACCTTTCGCGCTTTATCCTTTAAAATTGCTAGAAGGCCTGTGGCATGATGTATCAAAAACGTCTTTTGGATGTACGACAAGCGTTAGCCAAGCAACACATTAAAACATTCTGGCTGTCAGGCTTGAACACCTTTTTGCAAAAGCCGTACAAACCAAACGAGCGCCTTTTGGAATGGGTTTCAGGCTTTGAAGGCTCGGCCGGCTCTTTGTTGATTACCGAACAAAAAGCCATTCTTTTGACCGACAAACGCTATGTCGAGCAAGCCCGTCACACGCTTGATTCAAAGATTTTTTCAGTTGTGGACAGTGGTGAAGTCAAACTTGAAAACCTACTTTTAGACTATTTAGGCCCCTCTGTTTCACTTGGCTTCGATCCCTGGTGCTTAAGCGCCAAAAGTGTTGAGCAGTTACAGCTTGCCTCGCCACACAGAAAACTGGTCCCCTTGAAACAAAGCCTTGCAGAGGCGCTCTCTTTTGCTAACACCTTTGAAGAGAGCACGCAAAATTTCTTTCTTTTTAACCGCTCAGAACACTTGGTACAAAGTGCCCTATCTGCTATACAACAGACGCTTGAGACCCGTGAGGCCTTTTTTTGTGGGGACTGTTGTTCACTCTCATGGCTTTTGGGTTTAAGGGGCCAAACCAACTCTTTTACGCCTAGCATTGAAGGGTATGGGCTGATCACAAAGGGAAGTCTTTTTTTCTGGTGCCATAAAAAGTTGGTGACTCAAGAAGTACGCAGCCATCTTGAACCGCACGTTTCTATTCTTGATCTTAAAGATTTTAAAGAGTCTTTTTTAGCCGCCAGCAAAGGCCTTAAGGTGTTATTTGAGCCAAGCACCACACCCTATGCTGTGCTTGCGGCACTTATGCGTGAAAAACGCACAACCGCAGCTGTGACAAGCCCTATTGTCCCTTTACAAATCATTAAAGGGCCCAAAGAGCTTGCCTATTTAAAAAAAGCACAAATCAAAGAAGGCATTGCATGGGCACACCTTTTATACAGCATTGAAGAGGCCGTTTCTGCAGGAGACAGTCTCTCTGAGTGGGATGTCTCAGAACGTCTTGAGCGCATTCGTAAAAATGACCCCAGTTATCGCGGACCCAGTTTTGAAACGATTGCAGCTTTTGGGGCAAATGCAGCCTTCATGCATTACCATCCCTCGCCTGAAAAGGCCACAGCTCTTGCAAACAATGATCTTTTTCTTTTGGATGCCGGCGGGCAATATATGCCCGGTGCCACAACAGACACCACGCGCACCATTTTATTGGGAAAAATGCGCGATGAACGCTTTGCGCGTTTTTATACCGCCGTTCTAAAGGGCTTCATCGCCTATAGCACACTTGTTTTTCCTAAAGGCACCCGCGGCATTCACCTTGAAAGCGCAGCTCGGCGTTTTTTGTGGGACGAAGGCGCAGACTTTAAACACGCCACCGGACATGGGGTTGGCAGCTTTCTTAATGTGCACGAGCCCCCCATTCTTTCGATGCGTGATGACAAAATTGACCTTAAACCCGGCATGACGGTAACATGTGAGCCCGGTTATTATAGGCAAGGCGCCTTTGGCATTCGTCTTGAAAACATGATGACGGTTATCAAAACCCGCCATGCTGATTTTTACACATTTCAACAAGAAACGCTGATACCCTTTGACCACCAGCTGATTGACCTGAAGCAACTCACGTCCGAAGAAATTCAGTTTATCGATACCTATCACCGACACGTTTTTCAAACCCTTTTTCCTTTACTTACCAATGAACACGTGCAAGAATGGCTTCGTTACAAAACAAGGCCGCTGGCAAGTTAAAACAAAAGTTTCAGAACATGCAAACAAACGAACACACAGAACAAAAGCCCCAATTGCCCGATTCTTTCGAGGCAGGCCTTAAAGAGCTCGAATTCATTGTTGAACAAATGGAGCAAGGCCAAGTGCCGTTAGATGAGGCCGTTAAGCTTTATGAGCAGGGCGTAAGATTACAACAGTTTTGCACCCAAAAACTTGAAGCTGCCCGCCTTTCTATTGAAAAACTTTCTTTAGATCAGCAAGGTGCTGTGACCACCAAGCCTTTTGAGCTCAAAACAGAATCGAACCTTTAAGGCCTCTCTTTTTTGCAGGCAAAAGTGCTAAAGCCTTTCTTTTAGAAACAGGGCAAAAGCACACCACTTTTGAAAACGCTTTTGCGTCTCGTCTTTTTGGGGTGCAGGATGTTGCAAAAGCCACAGACACGATAAAACCGTTAGCGTATAACACCACGCAATCATCTTGTGCGCATTAAAAGAAAGTTCTTTTTGAAGCGTTAGAAGACGACGTTCAAAGGCCTGCTGGATACAAAAGCCGTCATGTGTTGGGTTTTTAAGATAGGCTGAGACGTCAATCTCTTGCTCACCACGCAACCCTTTGGGGTCAAGCGCCAGCCAACCTTTGTGTGCATCATACAGAATATTGTCGTGATGCAAATCGGCATGTAACAAAACGGCCTCACTTTGTGCCGCCACAAGGTCAAAAAAAAGCGTTTTGGCGTCACCAATCAGCGTGCTTGAAAGCTGGGCACTCGCAGCAAACGTATCAAAACCATGCCCCCACACACTGATTGACGGTATGCGCTGAAACAGCGTCGTTTGTTTTCTAGCAC
Organism: Holosporaceae bacterium; assembly: GCA_049607645.1. Taxonomy (GTDB): domain Bacteria; phylum Pseudomonadota; class Alphaproteobacteria; order Holosporales; family Hepatobacteraceae; genus JBAJNL01. Next base: position 85,261 of record JBMYWS010000002.1, read on the forward strand.
GATGCAGCTTTTTCAACACATCACAAAAAATCAAGGTGGCCTTATCATCCTGGCCCTTCAGACTGTATTCTGTCAAAGGTGATGCAGGCTGAACGCGCTTAAGTAACAAAGCATTTGGGGCTTTCTCAAGACACGTAACCGCCCCTTCACCATTATACAATTGCAGCGCATCGCCTGAAAACTTTTCATCTGAATCGGGTTTAAAAACCTTCAGCACACAGGCCGTTTTGTGGCGTTTCACGAAAAGAATAAAACTTGTCACCGTCTCAAACGGCCTGCCATCAGGCGTTAGATGCCACCGATCAAGATAAGGTTGAAAGTGCTTTTGTAACATACACAAAAAGCCATTATGTAAACTGCAACCCTTTTACAGCAGGTTTCTTAAAAGCATTTCTCTTTGACGCAGGCTGTCTTGTCTTACGATCGGGCAAAAAGTCGTCTTTTTGCGCATCCCACAGTCTTTTGTACAAAGAATCTCGCGCCAAAAGCTCTTGATGCGTGCCATCTTCAACGATATTGCCTTTATCAAAAACCAAAATACGGTCCATGGACAAGATGGTTGACAGGCGATGCGCGACCACAAGCGATGTTTTGTTTTTCATCACCGCACGCAATGACTTTTGTATATCGCTTTCAGTTAACGTATCCAGCTCTGATGTGGCCTCGTCTAAAATCAAAATCGGCGCATCTTTTAAAATAGCACGTGCAATCGCAATGCGCTGACGCTGGCCACCTGACAGTTGTAACCCACGCTCACCCGCAAGCGAATGATACCCCTCGGGCAGCTTTTTGATAAAACTGTGCGCAAAAGCCTTTTTAGCAGCTGCAATCACTTCGTCATCTGTTGCTTCGTGATTACCATAACGAATGTTATCCATAATGCTGCGATGAAACAGAATAGGGTTTTGCGGGATAATGCCAATTTGCGCCCGCAGCGACGCTTGCGTAACCTGCTGAATACTTTGATCATCAATCAAGATATTGCCCGATTTGATTTCAAAAAGACGCAAAATCAAGTTCACAAAAGTGGTCTTACCACTGCCAGAATAACCCACCAAACCTACTTTTTGCCCGGGAAAAAGCGTCACCGAGTTGTTTTGAAACAAAGGTTCAGCACCCTTGTATTGAAAACGTACATTTTGAAAAGTAATTTTTCCCGAGGTTACATTTAAGGGAACGGCTGTCTTCTTGTCTTTAATGTCAAGCGGTTGATAAACCAGTACCAGACCTTTGCTGATCAAGCCGCCATACTCGGTAAAATGGGCAAAATCTTTCGATAGGTTCCACAAAAAGTTAATGATGGCAATATTGATTGTTAAGATAAGCGCAAAGTCACCGGCCGAAAAGTGACCAAGCTTAAACCCACGAATCAAAAGCCACAGGCAAAGCGCCTGGTAAAGGGTGAAAGAAAGGCTTTGAAACGTGAAAACTTTCAAAAAAAACCAATCACGCTTTTGACGTGCTGCCACCATGGTTTTAAGCTTTCGCTTCAAGAACAACGTTTCAAACAAAAAGCCTTTAAAAAAACGCACACTCATCATGTTTGTAAGCGTGTCAATAACAGTAGCCAGCACAGATGCCTTGGTTTCAGCATAGGCTTTCGACAAATCACTGGCCTTTTTGTGCAGCAAAATGGTGCCGCCCACAAACAAAAGCGACCATCCAAAAAGAGCCGCCGCAAACACGGCATCTACCGTCCACAATGTGCCAATGGCAATCAAGATCGCTAACGCATGCCCAAAAAATTGGTCCAAAACAATTTGCACAAAATCAGCAGTATTGTGAATGACATCGTTAATCTTGCTGCCTTGGTTGCCCGAGGCGTGCTTTTGATAGAAAAGGTGCGAATGCCGCATCATACGTTGCATCACAATACTGCCTACATGCTTTTTAAGCGGTGCATTCAGCTTAAGCCATGCAAAATCATAAAGGCGAAAAAACAAGGCCACAACAAACGTAAGCCCCACATAAAGCATCGACAGGCTTGCCAGTTTTGACCAGTCCACCGGCCCATGCAGCTGATCCAAAATGTCTTTTAAGATGTAAGGACGCCAAGATAGGTCAATGGCCCAACACGCACCCACAAGCAACATCAATGCCGCCCACGCACGGAAGGGACGCAGCGTTTTCCACACAAACCACCATAAAAGATTACGCGGCAGCACCTCTTTTGTCTGAAAGTTTTCTTTCATATTCTCAATAGGCTGGGACACCTTTTCCACAGGAGTCTCAACACTGGCAGGAGAAGAAGAGAAGTGTTTTACGTTTTTTTGCATACCATCCTTGTGTCGCCAGCAGATGTGTGACGCCATGTATTGTGCCCACAAAAGCGCGCCTAGTCGTCACCTTCGTCAGGTTTACTTTCGACAGTACCTTCTGCTTTCGCCGCACCCACTTCCTTGGATTTGCTCTCCTCAAGAGCATCAAGCACAGCCTTAAGTTGGCTTTCTGTACACAACCCCAACAAAACCGGATTGTGGGGCTGCAACTCTGATGAAAGCGGGTGGAGCCCCTCTTTCACAGCCTGTATTGTCTTGGGTGTGGTCGCCAGCAACCTTACAATTTGTTCGCTTTTAAGGTCGGGATAATTTTTGGTAAGCCACAAAATCGCTTTGGGACGATCAGCTCGGTAAGCAATGGGCGTGTATTTGCGCTCTTTTTTCTGAAAGGGTTTTAGCCCCTCAAGAGGATCTTTAAAATTCAATGTCGCTTTGGGATCTGCTTCACAACGGCTAATTTCCTCTTCCGAAAGCTGACCATTCAGCAATGGGTTTTCGCCTTGCAAGACATCATTTTGCAGCATCTTCAATTCAAGAATGTGCAGCCGACAAGAGCGCGCCACTTGGTCTCCTGTCAGTTTTGTATTTTCTAACAACCAAATCGCAGTCGCTTTCGACATTAAGGGGTCAATCGTGTGATTGGTTGTACGCTTTTTATGAGCCATTAGATAAGACATCCTCCTTTCATCAATCTTATGCGAAAAGAAGGTTATAATCAAGATGCCAAACGCCCCCTCTTCCTTGAGAGGCACAGCTTATAAGGAAAAACAAGGCCTCAGGGTCTTTTGGAAGCCCCTAAAAACGTAACAAGCTTGCCCCCCACGCAAAACCTGCTGCAAACGCTTGAAAAGCAATTAATTGTCCTCGCTTAATCTGCCCTCTTTGGCAGGCCACATCAAAAGCCAACGGTATTGAAGCTGATGACGTGTTGGCGTGTTGATCCATCGTCATGACAGCCTTACCGTGAGGCACGTCAAGACGGTCCAACACTGATTCGATAATACGGCGATTCGCCTGGTGCGGCACCACCCAATCAATCTGAGATGGTAAAATCTTTTGCTGTGCTAGCAGCGCTTCTGTCACACCCCAAAGCTCTTGCACGGCCCGCTTATACACTTCACGCCCATTCATTTGAATCACGCCCAGCTGACCACACCCAACGCCACCGCTCACAAACAAAGCATCATACCCTTTACCGTCACTTTGTAAGAGATGGCCTAAAAACCCAGGGCTAAAAGGTGCTTCCTTGGAGGATTCTTCTGAGCTCTTCTGAGTCGCGTCACCTTTCACCGCCTCAAGCACAAAAGCCCCTGCGCCATCGCCAAATAAAATCGCTGTTGTGCGGTCATTCCAGTCTAAAAGACGGCTCATTGTCTCGGCACCAATCACAAGAGCACGCTTAAACAACCCCGCTTTTAAAAAAGCATCTGCTTGCGCAAGGGCAAACACAAACCCACTACACGCTACATTTATATCAAACGCCGTACCTTTAGCCCCTAAGCGCTCTTGAACGCGTGTGGCTGTGGCCGGAAAGGTATGATCAGCCGTTGACGTTGCCAGGATAATAAGGTCGATATCACCACCCGTAAGCCCCGCCTTTAAAAGCGCTTTTTCGGCAGCCAAAAACGCAAGATCAGAGGTTTTTTGCGTGGGTGCCACAATATGCCGCTGTGCAATACCTGTGCGCTGCAAAATCCACTCGTGACTTGTGTCAAGCGTTTTGGAAAGTGCATCGTTTGTCACCACCTTTTCGGGCAGATAAGATCCCCACCCTTTAAGCATCACAGAGGGTTTGTTTTGCAGCGTGAAACCTGTATCACCGCCTTGCGTGCCCAAAGGGTGTTGCTTTTTCTCTGCAAAAGACCGCTGTAAAAAAGATGCCGTCGTCATAACTTTCTCGCGAAACAAACGTCCTTACGAAACTTTTTGCGCCGAGGCTGAAAAAAGATCATACGTTGCAAGGCGCTCCATCTCTTTTTCAATTTCTGCCTTGAGTGTGCTGTTTGCCATATCTGCCGCCATCTCGATCGCATAGCTAAAGGCCAACGGGTCCGCGCCACCATGACTTTTAACGGCCACACCGTCTAATCCTAACCAAAACGCTCCATTATATTTGCGTGGATCCAGCTGCGTTGCAAGCGTTTTCAAAACACTCCTTGCACAAAGGTAGGCCAGCTTTGTCGCAAACGAGCTTTTAAAGCAGTTTTTAAGCGACTGCAAAAGAAATTCAACAGCACCTTCGGATGCCTTAAGCGCCACATTACCTGCAAACCCATCAGCCACGACAACATCAACGGTACCTTTGGTGATGTCATTGCCTTCCACAAAGCCATAATAGTGCGGCAAAACCTTTTCAAGACACTTGGCAGCCTCTTTGATAGACTCAACACCTTTGAGCATCTCAGAGCCTACATTCAAAAGCCCCACCTTGGGCTGTTCACAAAACAAAAAGTGACGGGCAAAAACACGTCCCATCAACGCAAATTCCACAAGATGACGGGCTGAACAGGTTAAGTTGCCGCCAAGATCTAAAAAGACGGTCTCCCCTTTTTGGGTGGGCACTTGGCTTACAATAGCAGGGCGCGTCACGCCCTGAAGCGTTTTTAAAACAAATTTCGCCAACGCCAAATAGGCGCCCGTATTGCCCGCAGAGACTGTTGCATCACACGCACCACTTTTTGTGGCATCAAGCGCCAAACGCATACTTGATTGACGAAGACCACGCAACGCTTCCGCGGGCTTTGTTGAAGCTAAAATCTTTTCGTCGGTATGTTGCAGCGTTGTGGCTTTTGCAAGCGTTTTGTGGCGCTTTAAAAGTGGCAAAAGCACCGCTTGATCCCCAAACAGCTCAAAAGAGAGGAAGGGCAAACGCGCAAGCGCAAGTGCCATGCCCCTGATAACACTTGATGGCGCATGGTCGCCTCCCATGCCATCAACAGCAATCTTAAGTGGACGAGGCAAAGCTTTGGGCGCCATAGGCATATCAGATTCGGCAGGCAGTTTCGATGTCACGAAGCCGGTGTATCACCCGCTAGCGCCGCATCGGACACAGCTTGCTTCTGCTCTATGACAAGGTGCCCCTTATAGTGACCACACTCTTTGCAAACGCAGTGTGGCCTTTTATACTCACCACAATGCGAACACTGAGACAATGCCTCTGCAGACAGAGCACTGTGCGAACGACGGAGACGCTTACGTCTTAGGGACGTTTTCTTCTTAGGGACGGCCATAGAATGATTGTAACTACTTCTTTAAAACTCTTCTTTTTTCTACCCCATATCCTTTAAAACATCAAGCCCTACCCACAAGGCCACAAACAGCTAGCGTTTCACACTAACCTCTCGCAAGATTCACCTTATGACCTTTCCAATAAACCGGGTGGCCAATGTGTGATTGGTAATGCCGTGTTAGCTGCTCTTTTTCTTTGCAATGCTGAAGACAGCGTTTGTAGATTTTATGACTTTGATGCTTGTCACCAAATAAATGGGAGGCACACTGTGCGTTGCACATCGCAAGATCGGACGCCATACAGGGTGCGGTTACAAAGCCACCGAGTACTAAGCCGCACAGCGCATATCGCACATTCTTTTGCAGAACACGTGCAACCACTTTTCGTCTTGCCACACATAAACGCATCGCCACGCTGAAAAACACAAAACACCCACATAACAAACAAATAAACATCACACACACCCTGTTTGATCACAAAAAAGCGTCATATCTTTATTTTTGTCTTTTTTGTTTAAAAAAAGATAAAAATAATTTTTCGGCTATTGGGTAAAAATAATATTGTTAATTTATCTTAAAAAAGATAAAAATAGATAATCAATATAGTTAAAATACTAGGAGAGCGAAAATGAGATTCTATCTTTACTCTATTTTTACACTTTTTTTCTTGACGGCACAGACTCTTTGGAGCCCCCCGCCATCAGATCAAAGCGGTGAATCCTCTGCTGCAAGTGCTGCGGCCCCTTCTTCATCTGCCACCAGCACCACCGAAGACAAACTGCTTAAGCAGTTTGCGCAATGGTCAGCTGCAGATAGACAGCATTTCTTGAATCAGCTAACTCCACCAAATCATCTAGAGGAGCTCTTAAAAAATGTACCTTCTGACAAACAACGCAATCTGACCAGTCAACAAAAGACAACACTTAAAAACATCCTCAATCTGGCGCACCAAGCCGGGCAAGAGGCGACCTGCTTGGTAGGCAAAAAGACAGAACGCTGGCAAGAGCAAGACGAAACTGATCTTCAAAAAGAAGACAACGAGACCGCTCTCAAACGCACTGCAAACCGTTTAATCATGCTTGGCGTCAAGAATGCCGAAACGAAGGCACAAACAATACAACAAGACCATCAAACACAGTGCACAGAAGCTTTAGAGACCGCAAAGACTTTCTTCACTGATCTGCCAAGACAGGTTGAAGACTTGTTGCGCCTTTGGATCATTGAGCCTCAAGCACTGCAGATTAGCAAAATATCAGTCACCACCGGCGCATTGGACACAAAAGAACAAAACAGCTTGTTTTTCAGCACATCCCGCATACCAGAGACGGAGTCGCTTCCCAAAGAACGTACAGAAGAACTGGAAGCGGCACTGAATCTTTTGCAGCAAGCCTATCAAACGAAAGAAGCATCAGAAAGGGCAATGCAGGCGCTTTACACTGACAACTTAGAGTCCATCAGAGAAGCACGCTTGATAAAGCCTGTGATCACCGATTTGTTAAAGAAACTTTTCGCACACTTGATCACCGAGCAAGACACAGGATCCCCGCTGTCACAACTTGCAAGCGAAGCAGCAAAAAAGCTTGAGGCATCAAACACGATCTCTGACTTGTGTGTGAAAAACATTCAACAAATCGTTGATGAGACGAGCGTGCAACATGAACAAAAAAACGCACACAAGCTTGAGCTCTATGCCAACTGCCCTGTGCCCTTTGAACAAAGACCAGCTTATATGCGCTCTTTTGCCAGCATTTATGAAAACTTGATAACACTTGTACAAAGCACACAAAAAACAGAAGCATCCTCCAGCAGAAGGTTGTACAAACAACTTCACTACGCACTTAACTGTTAATGATCTGACGAAAACTGGCTGCAGGCGCTTTAAGCAAAGCGTCTGCAACATATTGTTTTAAATCGTTTTTTTTGACGATGCACAGCCAGAACACACCCTAAAACCAAAACCAATAAAATTAATTGTATTTTTTTGATAATTTTTTTTACAAAATAGACCCATAAGACTAAACAAGGAGGTCTATTATGAACAACCGCTGGCTACCCCTTGCACTGATGTGCTGTGTTTGCAAAAACATAATACAACCACTACCCGCACCACTTGACGATGCACCGCATATCCCTGCTCAGCTCGAAGAACCATCGCACTACTTACAAGAAATGAGTTGCTCTGATGAACTAAAAACACATCAAAAACAGTACCTGTCTAAAATACAGGAAGGAAATCCCAACTCTGCGGTGCACCTTTGGATGCGCTCTGAAGGCGCCATCAAAAAATTTGAAACAGCACTTACACAGTCCAATTTTACCAAAAATCAACAAAAATATCTAAGGGACCTCACAGACCTATCACGTGCCCCAGAAACACAACAAAAATACCTGAGGCAAATCGCAAAAAGCTATCTACCAAACGAGGCACAACGCCCTTTGGTCGCCATACAGAGCTATTGTCGCAAAGAGAGGGCAATGACAAGCATGCAAGAGGAACTGACACAAAAAGGTTTTTCCGCAGCGCACACTATTGCAAAAAAAACGCGGAATCTTTTTGAGCAATTGATGCGCTCGGTCGCCGCTGATTACATGTATACTTTGTGTTTTCGCGCTTCCATTTTAGACCTGTTAACGTTCTTCATAGAACAACAAAAGGTTTGCTTTACACAAAGTGCGCGATGCCAGCTAGACTTTAAAAAGTGTCCTTGGGAAAAGGCACTGCCAAAGGACGGCGGTTTCGGCGTCGTCCTACCCCCCGAAGATGAAATGAATAAAAAACCCTCGCCAGACACAAACATGCTGTTGCAAGAAGCATTCAAGCTGTGTGATCCTTGTATCATTTTTACGGGATCGCCGCCTGTGGAAGCAAGCACAACGGACGCACCCTTGCTGGATACAACAGCGCATGAAACGCAAGGGCATTTATCTTCCTCAAACATCGTGCCCTTTGACTACCTTGATCAAGAGTGTGCGTTGAACAGAAAGGTCGAAGGCAAAGACCTAGACACCACAATTTGGCAGCGCTTTACAGCAGAAATCAAAGAAAATTTCTCCTCAAGAGATGCCCTAGACAAGCTGGATGCACGCTTGCATCAGATGAACGATCGACACAAAGCACTTGTGACAGACAGTCTTTTAAAAATTCAAGATTTTAACGAAAGTAACGCCTTTTGCCCTGATATCACCCAAACCGTTATGCATAAAATCCTGAAAGATGCAGTACTATGCAAAATTTTATTTGATCGCTACAAAGCAAAAGATAAAGAAAAGGACACCACATTAGACAAGCTGTTGCTTGAAGTGGCGCCCTACCCAACCTTTATTAATATTAAACGCTATGTTTCACATGTGCATCCAGATAAGGCACCCATAAGGGCCTACTGCACCTTTTTTGACCACTCTCCAAAGCACGTCGTAAATGGCACATCACAAACGCCACTTGAGAAGCCCCTTTCTCTGATGAGAAGGGCGCACTATCAGATGTCTACACAACCAGCCGCACTGTTGCAATTATACGGAGAGTGCCTTGATAAAGAATACAAAATATCACACAGCGTGATCGCTGAGTTGCCTTCTACACAAGAGATACAGCAGATAGTCCTCGTACCTTTGACACCACAAGAGGAAACACTCGCCTATCTTTATCAAAATATTTTAGAGCTGATTGTTTCTGAAAGTACCAAAGAGCCACTTTTTACCAAAGAGCCACTTTTTACCAAAGGACCCCCCAAACAAAATATTGATTATGCTAAAAACCCAAAAACACAGGTCCACATTATGGACATTGCTGACGAGATGTTCATAGCGTTTCACAATCGCAAAGAGCAACTCTCCCTTCATACCAACAAATTACCCAAACAGCACGCAGCTTGTGTCACAAGATCAGCAAAACACCCTTGTGTACATGACAGAATCTTTTCACAGCCAAAATCTGGTCCCAAAAGTATTTAATTGCTTCTTTATAACGCACCAAGGCACGCTAGCATAAAATGCCTTTGGTGCCACCGCTAAGAGAAGTCTCTTAAAAACGCAATAAATGTTTGAGGGCATAGCATACTCAGGACAAAAAGCCACAACAAAACAGCAATCACACCATCCAACCTGTCCCATAAGCCCCCGTGCCCTGGAATAAGGTTACTTGAATCCTTTGTATTCACACAGCGTTTGACCCACGATTCGACAAGGTCACCCAACACGACCACCACAGGCACAGAAAATGCAATAAAAAGACCGATGGTGCTTAAAACCTGATAAAACCACAGGTATCCCACCCCCCACAGCGTTCCAAAAAACACACCAAAAAAAACTCCACTCCATGTTTTTTTAGGACTAATTTTAGGAGCTAGTCGTGGACCTTGAAGCCAACGTCCCATCACATAAGCCATGCTATCTGTCATCCACACAGCTGGTAAAAAGAAAAAAAGAAACACCACAACAGAGGACGCCCGAAACACATACCCCAGCTGCAAAAGAAACAAAAAGGTGTAAACAAGCACCAAAAGACCCACGGCACAAAGCGTTAAACGTGTTTGGGGGGGCGTTGGTTTCGCAACCCACCATAACTCGAGCAAAAGCCCTAACCACAAAATAGAGACAAGCCCTAAAAGCCATATATTCCCCTGAAACAAGATGGGCAGACCAACCACAAACATAATCACAGAAGAACAAAGACGGCTAAGAAAATCGCTTTTACGCTTAAAGCACATTCTTTGTCATCCTCTTCACACAAAACGAATGCCCTGTGGGCAGGTTATGTTGCTCACATAATCTCAATAGCTGATACTATAACGTGCACAAACGCAATGAGTAAGCTTAAGAAACTTTTCCAAAACGTCTTTCTCGCTGATAGTAGGCATCAATGGCTTGGTCTAGGTCAGCAGCCGTAAAATCGGGCCAATACTTGGGAGAAAAAATAAACTCGGTGTACGCCAATTGCCACAACAGGTAGTTGCTAAGACGTTGCTCACCGCTGGTGCGAATTAAAAGGTCAGGATCAGGGACATCGCTTGTATATAAATGCTTTGCCAGCATCGCCTCTGTAATCGCATCGGCCGCAAGCAAACCTTTTTCAACATCCTTGGCTAACAAGTGGACAGCCCTTAAGATTTCAGCACGGCTGCCATAATTAAACGCCACTTGTAAAGTAAGGCGCTCAAAAGATTGTGATAAGTTTTCCATACGCACAATGCGCTCTCTTAATTTAGGGGGCAATTTGCGTCGCTCGCCAATCACCTTAAAACGCACCTTCTTTTCTAAAAGTGTTTTTTCCTCTTCATCAAGATAATGCTCGAAAAGATTAAACAAACCACGCACTTCTGCTGCAGGACGGTTCCAGTTTTCTGAAGAAAACGCATAGACTGTGAGATAAGAGATGTGATGCGTCACACACGCCTCCATAATCTCTTTAAATACCTCGGCACCTTTTTGATGCCCTTTGACACGCGGAAGACCGTGGGCTTGCGCCCAACGCCCATTACCATCCATAATAAGCGCAAGATGATTTAAGGACTTAGGTGTAGAAGGCTTGCTCAAAATCACTTCTCAAATCGACTAAAGATGTCTTAAGAAAGACAAGGATCATTATAAATTGCTTGATATTTTTTGTCTATGTCATGTGTACAGAAAAAGATCAGCACCGTGCAGTAAAAAATGACACGCTCTCAAACAAATAAAGGATAGGCTATGAAAGATGTGATCGTAATAGGTGGTGGCCCAGGGGGTTACGTTGCAGCTATTAGGGCAGCACAGCTGGGATTAAACGTCTCTCTTGTGGAAAAAGAACATCTGGGCGGTGTGTGTTTAAACTGGGGGTGCATCCCAACCAAAGCACTTTTAACCTGCGCTGAAACATACAGTCTGTTACATCATCTAGAAGATTTTGGTCTTGCGGCAAAAGACGTTTCCTTTGACATGGGGGCCATGGTTGATCAGTCAAGACGCATTTCTGAAACCTTGGCCAATGGTGTGCAACACCTTTTGAAAAAAAACAAAGTTAAAATCATCAAAGGACACGGCACACTTCACCCGCCAAAAAACAACAAGCACACTGTGCAGGTTGAAGGCGACACCACCCAAACGCTTGCAGCAGATGCCGTTATCATTGCCACAGGCGCTTCACCGCTGGTTTTACCCGGTGTGCAGACAGATCACAAGCAAGTATGGACATCAAAAGAGTCTATGCTGCAGCGCACCCCACCCAAATCACTGCTTGTCATTGGATCAGGCGCTATTGGCCTTGAGTTCGCCAGCTTTTACGCCAGTTTTGGCACCAAGGTCACCATCGTTGAACTGCAAGACCGCCTGCTGCCAGCGGCCGATCCTTTTCTTTCGGATGAACTGCTAACAGCCTTTCAAAAGCGTGGCATCGACTGCTATTTAAAGCACCGTGTCCTTTCGTCAAAAGTGGAAAAAGGACAGTGCATCCTCACGATGGATGATGGCAAAACACTGCAAAGCGAAGCGCTTCTTTTAGCCGTTGGTGTCAAAGCCAATATCAAGAATATGGGCCTTGAAACCCTTGGCATTGAAACACAACGTGGCCGCATTAAAGTCAATCAAATGTGCGAGACATCGCAAAAAAATATTTACGCCATTGGTGATGTAATTGATGAGCCCTGGCTGGCACACAAAGCAAGCCATGAGGGCATCATGGTGGCCGAACACCTTGCAGGACAAAAGGTGCACAGTATCGCCAAAGAAAACATCCCAACGTGCGTTTATAGCTCGCCACAGATTGCCAGCATCGGCCTTACCGAACCGCAGGCCAAAGCTAAAGGATTTTCTTTAAAGGTCGGCACGTTTCCCCTTTTGGCCAACGGCAAAGCGTTGTCTATGCATGCCAAGCAAGGCGGTATTAAAACCATTCTTGATGCTAAAACAGGCGCTTTGTTGGGCGCGCACCTGATTGGCCCTGGTGTAACCGAGCTTGTGGCCACGCTAAGCCTTGCTAAAATAGCCGAGCTAACAGATGAAGATCTGGCACAAACCATTTTTCCACACCCCACCCTTTCAGAGGCCGTTCACGAATCCGTGCTGGCGGCCATGGGTCGGGGTATCCATTTCTAGGGAGGGTCAAACGCCATGTCAAACACACCACAGCTGCTGTCTTCATTGTCAGCCATTCAAACGCGCTTTACACACGTTTTGCTTGATATTTATGGCGTGCTGCACGCAGGCGGCCCTGCTTTTCCACACGCCATTCAATGCCTTGAGGCGCTAAAAGCCGCAGGCAAAAAGGTGTACCTCTTTTCAAATGCGCCACGCCTTGCACATAAAATTCAAGAAACACTTTCATTACAAGGCATTAGGCCCTCTTTGTATGAGGCGATCTTTTCGTCAGGGCAAGAGGTCAGACATTGTTTTGAAACACAGAAAGCGCCCTATAAGGTGCTGGGTCAGCATTACTTTCATATCGGCGTTCCCGTTCATACCGTGCTCGAAGGCCTATCGTTTAAAGCGGTTACCTCGTTAGATCAAGCAGACTTTGTGCTGCTAACTGGCCCCAATGACCCCAACGACCAGGCCGAAGATTATGAAGGCCTGCTGCAAGAGATAAAAGCCAAAAACCTGACGGCGGTTTGCGCCAACTCGGACCCTTATGTCATCATTCAGGGCCAAACACTGATCTGTGGTGGCTCGCTTGCTGCCATGTATGCACAAATGGGCGGCACGGTCTTGTGGCATGGCAAACCACACTTGCCTTTTTACACGTGGGCACTGGCACAAATCGACGCGCCCAAAGAGCATATTTTAGCTATCGGCGATTCCATGTGGACAGACATCAAAGGCGCCGCCGCAGCTGGCTTGCAAAGCGCACTGATCACCACAACGGGCGTGCACCAAGAGCTTTTTAACGAGGACGCTGACAAAGCGCTTCAAACATTACTTAAAACGTTTAAAGACGCCCCCACCTATGTGTTACCACGCTTTGAATAACCCTAGAACCGAACGCGCTCACCAAAAAATGCTTTCAAATCGTTTTTGCCAAGGTACGCTCCTTCACTTTTGTCTAAAAACGAAGAATTCTGCGTTAAATCTAGCACTGTTAAATCGTTGCACTCTTTAATACTGCGTGGCAACAAACGTAAAGAGCTCCCGCGCAAATATAACTTTTGCAAAGAAGCCAAGTTGCCTATGTCATCAGGCAAATCTTCTAGATGGTTATCATTTAAATAAAGATCTTTCAACCTAACACATTTTTCAATACCCCCAATGTCTTTCAAAGCATTGCGCGTCATCCCAAGTACTTCCAAGTTAACAAGGTTGCCGATACTTTGAGGCAGCTTTGTAATCTTATTCCCGGCTAGATTTAAAAGCGTTAACTGCGTCAGCTGACCAATCTCAGAAGGAATCTCGCGAATCTGATTACCTGTAAGCTCCAGTTTCTTAATGTGAGACATTTTGGAGAAAATCCAGCTGGGTATCGTCGGCAAGGGCCGATTGTGAATGATAATAACATCATAATCTGTTGCAGGTCGCCCGCCTAATGCCGTTTTCACCGAATCCCAATTGATGGGATCAACAGCGGCATTATTCGACAGATTAAGCTCCAGATCTTCAGCGCGAACCCCTTGTGCAAGCAAGCAAAGCACACCGATGGCAATCACGCAGCACTTCCAAAACATAGCCGCCAACAACATGGGATGCAAAAAAGACAGCGACTGCTGTCTCGCACACCTTTCACGACTTTGCAAACGCCCCTTTAACCAAGACACCTTTCGCACACTTTTATCTGCCAGTTTTTTGTTCTGCATACCCTACCCCTTATACAAAGGCTTTTAGTTTATTTTTATCTATAAAAGATAAAAAAGAGTGAAGAAAGCGTAAGGCTTAAACGAGAACGCCCTTGGCGCATAGGGGACTTACACTTTATGCTGAAAAGTGTCACACGAAAGGCCCCCCATGAGCACGCAAACGCGTAAAGAAGAGCATATTCACATTAATGTGCACGAAAAGGTCACATCAGCACTGCCATCTGGTTTTGAGCAGCTTCATTTTGTACACCAAGCCCTGCCTGAAATAGATGCGAGAGAGGTTGATACATCCGTTACTTTTTTAAATCAAAAGCTCAAGATACCCCTTTTGATTTCTGGCATGACTGGCGGCACGCCCCAAGCACAACAAATCAATCAGCGTCTTGCTGTGGTGGCAGAAGAAAGGGGCTTGGCCATGGGCCTTGGCTCGATGCGTGTTTTGCATGAAAAACCTGAAACGTTGGCATCGTTTGCTATGCGCAAGACAGCGCCTCGGCTGCCCCTTTTGTTGGCCAACTTGGGTGCGGTGCAGCTGAATTATGGTGTGCGCCCTGAAGATTGCCAACGCCTTGTCAACAGCTGTGAGGCAGATGCCTTGGTGCTGCACCTTAACCCCTTGCAAGAAATGCTTCAAAAAGAGGGCGACACCAACTGGGACGCCTTGTTGCCCAAGATTGAAGGCGTGGTCCGCTGCGTGCAGGTGCCTGTTTTCTGCAAAGAGGTAGGCTATGGTTTTTCAAAAAAGGTGGCCACACATCTTGCACAAGTGGGCGTTCAGGGTTTTGATATTGCCGGTGCCGGCGGCACCTCGTGGTCTGAGGTAGAGGCCTTTAGAGCCCCAACAGATCTGCATAAACGCCTGGCCCACAGCTTTATTGATTGGGGCATTCCAACCAAACAGTCACTTGAGATGGTCAAGCAAGCTCTACCTGCCACACAGTTGATTGCCAGCGGCGGCATACGCTCGGGCATTGAGGCCGCCAAAGCCTTTCATTTAGGCGCACACCTGGTGGGTATGGCCGCACCCTTCTTAAAAGCAGCCGTACAATCTTCTAAGGCCATTGATGATGTGGTCACACTTTTTGAGGCCCAATTGCGTACCACCATGTTTTGCACAGGTTCACGCACACGTGATGATTTGCAAAAAGCCAACGTCTTAAACGCAAAACCTTAGGTCACAAGGTTAGTGCTGTAAAGGCGTTTCCGAATGTGACGTGGATGCGCCTGGCTTTGAAGCCGCTAAAGGCGGTGCACGAAAGGCGCTAAGGCTCTCATCCAAACAACGCTGGTCTTCGTCTGTCCACACAATGGGCTTCAGTGGTTTTGTTAGCACGCGCCGTAAAACTTCTTCCACCGTTGAAACGGTCACAATCTCAAGACCTTTTTTCACATTTGCGGGAATTTCTTCCAGATCTTTTGCGTTATCTTTGGGAATGAAGACCGTTTTAATGTTGTTGCGCAACGCCGCTAATAGCTTTTCTTTCAGGCCGCCAATCGGCAACACGCATCCACGCAGGTTAATCTCACCCGTCATGGCCACGTCTCCGCGAATGGCAATGCCCGTTAGCACCGAGACAATCGACGTACACATGGCAATGCCTGCCGACGGGCCATCTTTGGGTGTGGCACCTTCGGGCACGTGCACGTGAATGTCACGCTTATCAAACAATGAGGGCTTAATGCCAAGAGCCACCGCGCGAGACCGCACAAAGCTGGCCGCAGCCTGAATAGACTCTTGCATCACCTCACCCAACTTACCCGTGGTCAGCATTTTGCCCTTGCCTGGCAAGATCACGGCCTCAATACTCAGCAATTCTCCGCCTACCTCGGTCCATGCAAGACCTTTGGTCACACCAACCGCGTTATCCAAGCTGGCCGCTTCACGATGATAGGGCGGCACACCTGCGTACTTTGCGAGATTCTGTGTTGTCACCGCAAGTGATTTCTTTTTCTTGCCATCAATCAGGCGCACCGTTTTGCGCGCCAGCGAGCCAATCGAGCGCTCAAGATTACGCACACCCGCCTCTTTACAATAAATGTGAATCAGCTGACGGATGGCTGATGAGGAGAGGGAAAATTCTGCCTTTTTAAGACCGTTCAGTTCAAGCTGCCGTGGCACAAGATGCTTTTCAGCAATATGCACCTTTTCATCTTCGGTATACCCCGAAAGACGCACCACTTCCATGCGATCTAAAAGCGCCGGATGCATTTGCATGCTGTTGGCTGTGGCTACAAACATAGCGCGCGACAGGTTAAAGCCCACCTCAAGATAGTTGTCTTGAAAGCTTTCGTTTTGTTCGGGATCCAAAACCTCTAAAAGCGCCGACACCGGATCGCGCCGAAAGCTGGCACCCACTTTATCAATCTCATCAAGCAAAATAAGCGGATTCGATGACTTCGCTTTTTTCAGCGCCTGAATGATTTTGCCAGGCATCGAGCCAATATAGGTGCGACGATGGCCCCGGATTTCGGCTTCATCTTGAATGCCGCCCAAAGCGATGCGCACAAATTTGCGACCTGTGGCACGCGCGACCGACTTGGCCAAAGAGGTTTTACCCACACCCGGCGGGCCCACAAGGCACAAAATGGGTCCTTTGACTTTTTCAACACGGGCATTCACCGCAAGGTATTCAAGAATACGCTCTTTAATTTTCTCAAGGCCATAATGCTCTTTATTCAAAACACCCTCGGCCTTTTTAAGGTCACGCTGAATTTTAACGTGCTTATCCCACGGCAAGCCTAAAAGCACATCAAGATAGTTGCGAATCACCGTTGCCTCGGCCGACATCGGATTCATGTGGCGCAGCTTTTTCATCTCAGCCGTTGCTTTTTGCGAGGCCTCTTTTGAAAGCTTTGTTTTCTTGATTTGAGCCTCAAGCTCTTCAAACTCGCCAAGGCCGTCGTCTCCTTGCCCCAATTCTCGCTGAATGGCTTTCATTTGCTCGCTTAAGATGTAATCTCGGTGATTTTTTTCCACCTGGTTCTTAATGCGGCTTTTAATGCGCTTTTCTGCCTGAAACATTTCAACTTCAGCGTCAATATAGCCAATCAAAAGCTCAACACGCTTTACAAGCGAGGCTTCTTCCAACAAATACTGCTTAAGTTTGATGTTTTTCAGCGGAATATGCCCGCCAATGGTATCCACAAGCTTGCTTGGATCTTTAATCTGCTCAACCGATCCCAGCACATCCGAGGGATTCCGGCGAGAAATTTTCATATAATTTTCAAACTCACGCAGCAATGTACGCCTTAAGGGCTCAAGCAGCTCTTCTGATGCACCAATTTCTTCAAAAGGCTCAACTTGCACCGAAAAGAACGAATCTTCTTCTTTAAAGGCTTTTACGCGCACGCGCTTTTTGCCTTGTACCAAGGCTTTCACCGTTCCATCGGCCAGCGTTAAAACCTGTAAAATGGTGCCCAGCGTGCCCACTGAAAACAAGGTATCTTGGGTTGGCTGGTTCAGCAAAGGGTCTTTTTGCGACAACAAAACAACCTGGCGATCTTCGCCCACCGATTGAATAGCCCGCACAGACTTATCACGCCCCACAAACAAAGGCACAACCATGTGTGGAAAAACCACAATGTCACGCAAGGCAAGAACGGGTAAAAAAGGGGGATTGCCGCCACCCTTGCCTGACACATCGTCAGAGGTGGATTCAACGGTCTTTTTTTTAAATGATTCAGACAAATTTTTGGCTTCTTTTAAATTCTCGGGGGCGTTTTTGTGACGGGACATGCGAGCCGAAGACTCCTCCTATGATTAGGATAAAGACCTTTCTATCTATGACACAAAAAATAAAAAATCTCAAGATGTTTGCTTAAAACAACCACTGACAGGACGTTTACGAGCGTCCCTTCAAAGCTTTCTTTTCAGGTGTTTTAGAGGCGTAAATAATCAGCGGATCTTTTTGCTTCTTCAAACAATCAAGATTCACAACCACTTCATCAACATTTTTAAGCGAGGGAAGCTCGTACATTGTGTTCAGCAAAATCCCCTCTAAAATCGACCGCAAACCCCGTGCACCTGTTTTGCGCTTCATGGCCTTTTGGGCAATCGCTGCTAACGCTTCATCGGTAAACTCAAGACGCACGTCTTCCATATCAAAAAGCTTTTTAAACTGCTTTACGATGGCGTTTTTCGGCTGCGTTAAAACCTCAATCAGTGCTTTTTCATCAAGATGCTCAAGGGTTGCCAAAATAGGCAAACGTCCCACAAATTCGGGAATAAGGCCAAATTTCACCAGGTCTGCTGCCTCGACTTTGTGCAAGATGGCATCTTTCTCATCGCTGGCGCGTGAGGCAATTTTGGCCTCAAACCCAATGGACGAGCGCTCACGACGACGCGCAATCACATTCTCAAGACCCGAGAACGCACCACCGCAAATAAACAAAATATTCGTGGTATCAATTTGCAAAAACTCTTGCTGCGGATGCTTGCGACCTCCTTGTGGTGGCACTGACGCTGTTGTGCCCTCCATAATTTTCAGCAATGCTTGCTGCACACCCTCGCCCGAAACATCGCGCGTGATGGACGGGTTATCTGATTTACGCGAGATCTTATCGATTTCGTCAATGTACACAATGCCTTTTTGGGCGCGCTCAACATCATAATCTGCGGCCTGCAACAGCTTAAGAATAATGTTCTCGACATCCTCGCCCACATAACCAGCTTCTGTCAGCGTTGTGGCATCTGTCATCGTGAAAGGCACGTTTAGTGTGCGCGCAAGTGTCTGCGCCAAAAGGGTTTTACCTGAGCCTGTGGGCCCTAAAAGCAGGACATTAGATTTTGTAAGCTCAACATCACTGCTGCCAAAGCAATGCAAACGCTTATAGTGATTGTGCACAGCAACCGAGAGAATCAGCTTGGCCTTTTCTTGCCCTACAACATAGGAATCAAGCGTTTTACGCAACTCTTTGGGCGAAGGAATAGAGCCGTTATTTGATTTAAAATTCTGCCGCTCTTCTTCACGTATAATATCTGAACAAAGGTCAACACACTCATCACAGATAAACACAGTCGGCCCTGCAATAAGCTTCCTAACTTCCCGCTGATCTTTTCCGCAAAAAGAACAACAAAGTACACTGTCCACGTCTGATCCGCCCTGTTTAATCATAGTCCGACACCTTTACCCAACACACCAAAAACCATATTTCTCATCTAAAACAATCATCGACACTGTTCCCTATTATAGGAAGACGAAACTTAACGGGATTCAAACAAGCCCAAAAAAAAACTTTTCGCCTTGAAAGCACTGCCCTTTTTCTAAGATTTCTTGGTGACATGACGCGCAGATACGACCTTGTCTGCCAAACCAAAGGCAACAGCATCTTCTGCTCTGAAGAACTTATCTCGCTCCATGTGCTCTTCAATCACTTTCAATGATTGACCGGTGTTGTTTTTATAAATGGTGTTCAAGCTTTTTTTCATATCCAAAATTTCTTTTGCATGAATTTCGATATCAGTTGCTTGCCCTTGCACCCCCCCCAGCGGTTGGTGAATCATCACACGGCTGTTAGGCAGCACAAAGCGCTTACCCTTTGCGCCCGAGCATAACAACAAAGAGGCCGCAGAGGCAGCCTGTCCGATGCAAAGCGTTGCCACATCCGGTTTGATATAATTCATTGTATCAAAAATCGCCAAACCTGCGGTGACCACACCGCCTGGCGAATTGATGTACATGAAGATATCCTTGGTCATGTCCTCTGACTCTAAAAAGAGCAGCTGCGCCGACACAAGGCTTGCGACCTCGTCATGAATGGCGCCGGTTAAAAAGATAATACGCTCTTTTAAAAGCCGAGAGAAAATATCATACGAACGCTCGCCTCGCGCCGTTTGCTCGACAACCATTGGAATAAGCTGTTGATGTGCCATCATAACCCTGTTCTCCTTCGTTCAAACCTTAAAGCAACACACAAAAGAGCACCCTCTTTTGTGTTGCGTTTTGTTACCCTTCGTTTCTATCTTTTTCTTGTTAACGATCAGGCCACCTTTTCAAAAAGTTTTTGATCTTCAAGCCGCTCTTCAATCTCTTTAAGCGAAAGCTTTTTTTCATGAACGGGTGGCTTTTGTTGCAAAAGCGCTTCCACCACTTTTTTCTCGAAAAGTGGTGCTTTTAAGGCCGCCAAGGCCTCGGGCGAGCGCTGATAAAAAGCGGCCACCTGTTTTTCTTGCCCTTTATAGCGATGCATTTCAGCAATCAAAAGATCGCGTGTTTCGTCATCAGAAATAGACACTGAAAGCTTTTTGCCCATTTCAGAAAGCACAAAACCCAATTTGACACGCCGCTTTGCCACTTCTTTTAAAAAGGCTTTTGTGTCGTCTTCTGTTTTATCAAAAGCTTCTTTAAAGGCTGCCTCGCGATCTGCTGTCGAAGGCTTGGAAGCTTCCTTGGCGTTCGCTTTACCTAACAACGCACCCTCGATATCACGCGATGCTTCCTGCCACAGTTTGTTAAATTCGGCATCCACCAAACTTTGGGGCAACTCAAAATCATACTGAGAGGCAAAATAATCAAGCACCTGCCTTTTAAGCCACAAGAATTCAAGCTCTTTAGCTTTTTGCCCCAAAATGTCTTTTGCTTTGCTTTTGACGTCTTCTTCATTCTTAAGCCCTAAAAGCTCGGGCAGATCCTTGGCGCCTTCTAACGGCACACGCTTTTTGATATCGACGATCTCATAGGTTGTCGGCAGTTTTTTACCCGCCACCGCTTTATCCGAATGATCTTTGGGAATAAATGTCTTGCGCGAGACAACATCGCCTTTTTTAACGTTCAACAAAGCTTTAAACAAATCAGCACCCAGCTCTTTTTCGTCAAGAAAAAAAGAAAGCGCATCCATTTTGTGCGGTTCAGCCTGAGGTGGTGACACTTCAACGTTCACCACAAGCACATCACCTTGCTGCGAGGCGCGTTGCTCGGTCAGTGGCACAACCTTTACGTTTTGTTTAACCCACTCATCCACCAGCTCTTTGATATCACCTTCTTTAATGTCCGCAATCACTTTTGTCAGCGACAACGCGTCATAAGACACCGCAGGCAATTGAGGAATGCACTCATAAGTGATTTCAAAAACAAGCGCTTGCTCTGGCGCTTCAATCGTGGGTTTTGAGGTCAGATTGTAAACGGGACGCTGCAAGGGCGTCTCTTTTTTATCCTTTAAAAACGCATCGGTTTCTTTTTTAACCAGTGTGTTAATGGCATAGTCTAGCGCTTCGGGCAAAAACTGCTTGCGCACCATCTCAAAAGGAACCTTACCAGCACGAAAACCAGGGGCTTTATGCACACGGGCCTTTTCTTTTAAAAAAGCCGTCAATGCGGCATCCACATCCTCTTTCTTGGGCGAAAACTGTATTTTACGCCGCAAACCTTCTGATGCAAGCTCCTTTGCTGTCATAACGCTTTAACTTCCTTGCTCCTTACAATAAAACCACATGGTGCGGACGGAGGGACTTGAACCCCCATGACAAATGTCACTAGATCCTAAGTCTAGCGTGTCTACCAATTCCACCACGCCCGCATTAACAAACTCTTATCGTTACTTTTTAACAGTCTGCATCACCTTTTAGGACTTGACGCGCCAAAAAGGCCCTGCCACTCTTTCTTTTAATAGAGCGCGCCTCAGGACCTTTTGTCAATGACAGACCTTTCAAACCATATCAATACCTGTTGGGAGCAACAAAAAAAACCCGACGCCGCACTGCTTGCAACGGTTCTGACACAGCTGGACCAGGGGCTTGTGCGTGTTGCCTCGTGCAGCAATGGCCTGTGGGAAACCCACAGCTGGCTAAAAAAAGCTATCTTGCTGTTTTTTAAATACACACCCTCTCACAGACAAGGTTCTGAAAACTTTCCTTTTTACGACAAGGTGCCTTTAAAGGGTGCCGGCTGGCGTGCCGCCGACTTTGAGCAAGCAGGCTTTCGCATGGCGCCAGGCGCCGTTGTAAGGCGCGGTGCGTATATTGGTAAATCTGTCGTTTTGATGCCCTGTTTTGTCAATATAGGCGCTTATGTTGATGACGGCACAATGGTCGATACCATGGCACGCGTCGGCTCTTGCGCGCAGGTAGGCAAAAACTGCCACATCGCCGCAGGTGTGGGTATTGGCGGCGTGCTCGAGCCCCCACAGGCCACGCCCGTTATTATTGAAGACAACTGCTTTATCGGCGCCCAAAGCCAAATTGTTGAGGGGGCCAAAATTGGCGAAGGCTCGGTCATTGGCATGGGCACAATGATTGGCGGCTCAACAAAAGTGATCGATCGCCTTTCGGGCAAAATAAGTTTTGGTGAAATTCCACCCTACTCGGTCGTTGTGCCTGGCAGCTATAGAACGTCAGACACCCTTTCGCTGCGCTGTGCTGTCATCATCAAAAAAGTCGACGCCACCGCCCGCGCCAAAACAGCGGTCAACGATCTTTTAAGAGACTAGTTTTGTGATGCCCACCGCGCAACACACAACACACCAAGACACGTCTTTAAGCGACGTTGTCAAGCTTACACAAGCCCTTGTGCGCTGCAAAAGCATCACGCCTTCGCCCGAGCGAACGTTTGATGTTCTTAAACCACTTTTAGAAACCCTTGGGTTCACCGTTCATCTGCATCAGATCAAAGAAGTTACCAACCTTTTTGCCACGCAAACTTTTGGCGCAACAAACACACATAAACCCCATCTGTTGTTTTTGGGGCACACCGACGTGGTGCCCGCCAATGCCCAAGAATGGACGCACCCACCCTTTGCGGGGGTGATACAAGACGGCATTTTGTGGGGGCGCGGCACCGCCGATATGAAGGGCGCCATCGCCGCCTTTGTATGCGCCACACAGACATTTCTCGCACACCGCAAAGAGCAATCTGACACCCTGCAAGGCACCTTAAGTCTTTTGCTTACCAGTGATGAAGAGGGTCCCGCCCTTAACGGCACGCGTGCCATGATTCCCTGGCTGCAGCAAAACCACAAAACGCTTTTGCCCGGTCATACCAACTTTGAGCCAACCCTTTGCCTTGTGGGCGAGCCCTCTTCAAGTGCTTTTGTTGGCGACACCCTTAAGATTGGTCGCCGCGGCAGCTTAACCGGCAGTTTGACTGTTTTAGGAAAAAGCGGTCACAGCGCCTATCCTTCAAACGGCCAAAATCCCCTTCCGCGCCTTTTAAAAACCCTGTCAGCACTGCTTAACACACAACACACGCTAGAAAGCGATTTTTGGGAAGGGCAGCTTGATCAGGGCTATAAAGACGACAGCGGCACCCTTTGCTTTGAGCCCACCACATTTACACTCACGGGCCTTGAAAGCCCTTTTATTGCCAGCAACGTCACACCGCCCACAGCCAAAGCCTTTTTTAGCATTCGCTTTAACCCACATCACACAGGCCACAGCCTGCGGCAACGCATTGAAAAAGTCAGCAGCCGTCATGCGGGCAAACACATCCTTGATATCAACATCAATGGTGAACCTTATCTAACCCGCGACTTTGCATCTATTCACAAAGTCCAAAAATCTGTGGCAGACAGCCTACGTGAAAGGGGCACCGAGTGCGTGCCACAACTTAGCACCACAGGCGGTACAAGTGACGGACGTTTTATCAGCGCTTTATGCCCTGTGATCGAGCTAGGCCTTTTATCAAAAACGATTCACAAAGCCAACGAGCATGCTGCCTTACAAGACCTCAAAGCCCTGCAAGCCCATTATACAAAAATCTTGAACGCTTTCTTTGTGTAAATCACACACCTTACACAGCATTTCTATAAAAAATGTGTAAAAAGGCGCATTCTTTTTTGGCAAAATGAATGTGATTACAAATCTATACTTCAAAAATGCACGCTAATACTTTTCAAGTGATAGCCTTTGACAAATTTGTCTCCTCGGGAGTTGTTAAAGATGATCCAAAAATCTGCTTTACGCACCACACTTCTTCTAGCTTTTTTAAGCACAGCACCAATGGCTGTGCAAAGCACTCCAAAACAATCTGATGCTTTTAACGAAACCCCCCGCCAACTCTTTGAAGCTATAAGCGCTGTCGCTGGCACAATTGACAAACCAGATGACCAAAATGCCTATCATTTGGATACCACAACATTAAACCCTAGATCCATTTGCACACTGTACCCAAAACTCTTTGGTCAAATGGACACCTCTGACCAAGACACTCTGTATCAAACGTTTAAAAAGAATGTTGAATCAAAGGCAGATGAAGACACTAAAGCAACCTTGGGCACAAGCTTGACGAAGATCAAAACAGCTTGGAACAGCCATACAGAAAATCAACCACACCGCAATTATGGCGAATTTTCCTTCGCAGAAATATTGGCCATCGCCAATGACTTGTATCAAAAGAAAGCACAAAATTTTCAAACATTCACATTCGACAATGACTCTTACAAAAAGCAAGAGAAGACTTTCTCCCAAGCAATCACACGTGCTCTCATTGCATACAACAATGATCACACAGAAAACAACTTCAATAACCTCAAAGCCCTCTTACTTAAACCTATTCTAGGTGGCATCCAAGAGCAACTTGAGAGAGCTGATCTATACCGCTCACATATCGTAATAACAGCAAACACAGTCAACAAAATCATTGACGGTAAGGCTACAGATCTTAACACAGAGATATTCGAAAATAGTTTAGAAACGCATCAAAAGCTTATTGAAGACTATGAAAAAATATTTGGCCCGACAGATCAGAATGCAAGCAAAGCAAGAGCTTTTGATGCTTTTGAAAAAGATATAAAGCAGGCTCAAAAGATCATCGATAAAAACGTATCAAGTGATCAAAACAGGTTTCTAGCGGGTATGATCGCAGCCAACAACAACCTTAAGAAACAATGCCCTAACAGCTTCCTAGAAGCGACGGGAAAATATCAAAATATGATCAATGTGGGCCAATTCAACTCAATCAGTCTTCATGTGCGTCTTTTGCACAACGCTTTATACTGTATACAACGTGAATTCATTCGCAGAGGATTCCTGGGGGCAATCAGCGATCTTTTCCAGCAGCGGTCACCAACACCAACTCCCACTCTTCCCACATCGTCACTCCTCGACCCAAGAGTCTCGCCCACAACACCGCAGACCCACACACCTACTGCCCCGCAGCAAAACGCACCACCAGGAACCCCGCAAACAGGTCCGCTGCCTCACACGCCACCAACAACAAAACCAAGAACCATCCTGCCCACACCAGATAGGCAAAGCCCATCGGCTTTCTCTCAGCTACCAGCAAAAAGACCAAAGAAAAAACAATCATTTCACAGAACACCTGCTACCGTGCCGCCTTTGTACGCACAATCACCAAACAACACACCACAAGCTTCACCTATGCACACGCAGATGCCAACCCCAACACCGCCACCATTTATGCCGCAAACTCCAACATACTCCCCTTATACACTAAACACGCTTCCTCCGGTATCACGCTTAGACAGCGTAGATGGCGTAAATGTTACAACACCACAAATAGGTTCGTTACCTCATCGGCAGGTCCCAACACTGCAGACCTACACGCCTACTAGCTCGTGGCAACACACATCACCAGAAGCTGCGTCACCAGGCCCCTTTGACCAGACTATTCACAGAGCTACGACTACTTACAATCAATGGCGCGCACAGAAAAGATTATAAGTCAGCAGTCAACATACCCCTAAAACAAGCCTATCGTGCTGATAGGCTTGTTTACATAAAGACACCTCTCAAGTCTGACCATCATAGCCAAAAACAAGAACATAAAAATTTTTAACAAAAAGATTTTTTTTTGACTATTTTAATCATTAAAAACAATAGGAAAAATCATATCTTTGATGGTATGTCACTTTTTTTGTCCAATAAAATCATAAAAATAACAAGGGATACAATCAGTGACCACCAGATATACCAAACACTTTTTATTCACCGCCGCACTTCTTTTAGGTGCTGCACAAAACATAAGCGCCACTTTTGAAGATGACGCGCTTTCTTCCGAAGAGCGACCCTCTTTTGCAGGAATTTTCCAAGCATTCAAACCCCATGCAGAAAAGATGCGCAAAAAAGCCACACAGCCGGTTGACGAGACAAACAACAAAGAAAATCTTTTTAATGCAGAAATTGCGGACATCCAACCCCTGCATAACAATGATCTTCTGGAGACAAATCCATCAGACACATCAAATTTCAGGGCTGCAGCAAAAGATTTCCTCAAACAAAAGGCGTCCAACGGTTTAAAGCACACAACAAACGCTCTTGGCGCTGCAGGACATTTTGTCACTGACAATGCACCAGCCGCGTGGAATCACACAACAAACGCTCTTGGCGCTGCAGGTAGTACTGTTATGACAGGCGCAAAAAGTGGATACGCTTACATGACAAGGCCGGTTGAATCTGAGGAAACCGAAGAAAATATCTTCGCCGCAGAACAAATGGCAAACTTGTCTTTAAAACCAAACCCGCTCCCAGAAGTTGAAGGCCCAACCATATCTGAAAAAGCTGGTGACTTTTTTCGCTCAGCAAAAGATGCTGGTGTAACAGGCGCACAAAACATGCATGCACGTCTCACACAACCCACACAAATGGGAGAAGCGCCCGACAGCAATATCTTTGCCGCCGAACCAGGGTTTGAACATGCTGTTTCAAAAAAAAATATTTTCTCAAACATCCAAATGCCAGAGGTGCTTTCAACAGTGACTAACCTCTTTTCCACACCGACCAGCACAAACAACCTGTTTAATGTGGACACGCAAGATTGGGCCAATCTGTCTTTAGAGGCAGCCCCCTTACCACAACCGCTTGCGGTAGATCAAAGCACAGACGTAGCACGTGCGCACACAACCACGCAACGTCTGCACGCACAAACGCCCTATGCGCCACTTATCGCAAAAAGTACGTCTGCTTACAGGCAATTGCGCAGACAGAGCAAAATATAAGTAAGCAGCCAGCGCACACCTCAAAAGCCTATCAACGTGATAGGCTTTTTTTTATTTAAAAACTTAACAACACACAGACAGAGTGAGCTTAAAGCGGTTGTCTCCCCGCTTATCCCACACATGCGAGGCATAAGGCGCCGGGTTTTGAAGACGATGATAGGCGCATCCAACCCAGGCAAAGGGTTGAAATTGATAACGTAACCCAAGTAAAATGCTTGTTTGTTTCGATTGCTCTAAGGCGTGTGTTGCAGGATAGCCCAAGTAAGCGTGCAGCCTGCTGTCATAACGATCCATCTTTTCAAACGCACCCCACAAAAGCACATCTTCAAAAAGTGTGAGGTCACCACCGATGAAAAAGCCTTTTTGCTTAAAGACCCTAAAACGCGCATCGCCATTATTTTGGGCACTGCTGTCATCAAGACCGCCTTTGTAAAGGGTCAGCTGCCCCCACAAACGCATTTGCGTGAAAATCCAATGGTCAAAACGCCAACCAAAAAGCGCACCCACCGCACCACACGATGACACTCTTTTACCATCACCAATAGCATCATCCCATGTGGACCCCTGCTTGGCGTCTTTAAAAGACGCAAAAACAAAACCATTCATCGCCTTGGGCAACAGCGTGTCATAATAAAAACGCAAGCGCCCTTCAAAGGTAGGCGTGTTGTTCGCCTTCATGTTCGGGCTTTGCACGCCGCCCAGATAGTCACCCCCTGCTTTCATCGGGTGCCCGCCTGAAAAAACGCCCACACCTGCTTCAAGGCCATGAAAACGATAAAGATAGGTGGCGCCTGTTAAAAGCTCGCGACACAACCACTGCTGCATGGGTGCAAACTTACCGTCATCCCCCCAAGGCATTTCATTATCTTCGAACCCCGACAAGTTTTTTTGACGGCCAAGGCGCAAACGGTGTTGTTTTGTCTGATAGCCGGCATAGGCCTCTACAAGCGGAATAGAACCCAAATAGTAAAGACGACTACCCAGATTTTTATACCAATCGCGATACAGCGTGGCGCCATCGATATCGCGCCCTGCACTGTCTTGACCATAAATTTTCTCTGCTTTCAAATCACGTTTGATGCTGTCGTAAAGGGGTGCAAAATCAATTTTAAACACAAACCCATGACCCGGCCGCTGCATCCGGTAGAATCCTTGCGCTGTCAGCACAATTTTAGAAAAACGAAACAGCTGCCTTTCGCACCCAAAAGATGCATAAAGGCCCTGGTCATCCCACATGCCCACTTCAGAGTCTATACCAAAAGACACAAGACCACGGTCTCCAAAGGACAGCAAAAGTCCGGCAGTGTCTAAATCAAAGCCATCTTTGCGTTCTGACACAACACAATTGTGCGGCAATGGATCCACAAAACGGTAACGCACAGCCTGCATTTGAGGCGCAGGGTGAACAGAGGCGACGCTATCTTCCCTCGCCCAAACCGTTTGGTAAAAAACACACACCGAAATAACTAAACTGCAAGCAAAATGTTTTTTTGATAAAAAAAAACAAATTAGAAGCCATATTATTGTATATATCAAACTAATTTATCTAAAACATAATAATATTCACATTTATTTTCAATGTTTTATTAGAAAAAAGATCTTCTTTTTCAATAAAACCAAAAAGAGCAGCGAGATGTTTTTTCACGCCCCTTTGACTGCTTTTTGTGTTATACTGAGGCTGTTGCTTTGCAACTATGGTGATAAAAGCGCTGTGTAATAGACGGAATGGACCCGGGGGCGGAACCCGGCGCCTCCACCTGAGTCACTTGGTCAAAGTGCTTCAAATGGGGGCGAATCAGGATCGACATACGTTGAAAGATAGTGTGTTTACCCGTTATGGTACCCTCGTTATCGGGCCAACTTTATAAATGCAAAAAATACTGCATTAGGTTTGAATGGTTACGACAACAGCAAGATTGCTAGCCCTGCTAACAGCGACAGCAAGATTGTTTCCTTTGCTAACCAACCAGTGTCTGCCGCGGCTTAATTGAGCTTGGCATAATCTGATTCAAATCGCGGCTTGGGGGGCGCCGGGCAACAGAAGCCCCCTTTTCGCCTCGCCCTTAAAGCGCGCCACAGCCTCTGCGAATAAAAACCTTGCACCCAAAGCAATGTCATAACTTGCTGTCAAGGGTCATCTAAACGCACTTAAAAACAACACATTAAACGTTACAAAAGGCACACCGAAGGGCTTATTAAATCAAACCCGTTTGCTTAGGCCTTTTTCTCAACATGCAGCTTGTTTTCAACAAGATGCTTTTTAATATAAAGCGCATCACCATCGGTCAGGCGGTGGTTCACGCGCGTTTCAAGCCGCACAAATCCTTGCTCTTTCAAAAAAGCATCCAGCGCATCCAAAGAACAGTTACCCTCGTAATAGCTGGTGTTCCAACAAAACTCTGTTAGCACAACATCAATCGACTGAAGTGTGTTGATACTGCCCTTCAAGGCATCTAGTTTAGCGCCCTGTATATCAAGCAACATCACATTGTAGGCAGGCTTATCACTCATTTCTGACAAAAAAGAATCCAAAGACTTTTTGATCACAGGCAATTTTTGCTGCTCTTCCATTCCTTCAAAAGCCTTTGTCAGGTTTTTCGGGCGCAACAAAGAAGCACGCGACGTCTTTGCAACAGGCACATGCAAAACCGCTTCACCTGCCCCATCACTGGCTGCAAAAATAGCCACACGAGACCCTTGATGGTTTTGGGTATGACGCAATAGGGCATCTTTATGTGTGGGGTTCGCCTCAACCCATAGAATGTGTTTAAACCCCTTTTCTTGATAAAGATAAAGCTCTTCTGCTTGATGGGCACCAAGGTGAATCATGCCCTTTGTCGGCACACCAAATTTTTTGTGTGCAATATCAAGCATAGCCCTTAAAGAGGCATCAGGATCCCACTTCTGTTGAATGCCGTAAGTGTGTTGAAAAAGCTGACGCTGCTTTTTCAAAGACTGCATCGTTCTGATATAGGTCAGCAC
The DNA here is from genome assembly GCA_049607645.1 of Holosporaceae bacterium. Classification (GTDB taxonomy): domain Bacteria; phylum Pseudomonadota; class Alphaproteobacteria; order Holosporales; family Hepatobacteraceae; genus JBAJNL01. The sequence goes on from JBMYWS010000002.1 coordinate 115,391, forward strand.
ACCAAAAACCACCGTCACTGCAAGTAAACCAAGCATCACCAGGGAAAGAAAGTTACCGGCACCAAAAACTTCTTTCATCGAATAGTTATCCGCTATATATAGCGTCACGTTCTGGAGCATCTTGTCATAAAATTATAAATAAAACAAATGATTGCACTGAAGAACGCCCTCAAGGATAGGTAAAAAGTTGTCCCGATCTTGCCGCCACTTAGCACATACGTGTCAATCCCTAAGAATCTGGTGTTTAAACAACCTGTGATTGTCAGGATCCCCAGATCCTGCATCCAATAAAAACAACAAGAAAGCGCCGTTTATCCTTAGAAAAACCTAGCAAAAAGGTTACAATTGTGTTAAGATGGAACTGTATTATCGGCAAGGTCTAGAGATAGGTTGCTTTGGGTGAAACCCCCGAGGAAAATGGGCGTTCTGTTGGTGGCTTTTTAAAAAGGTTTAAGAGATGGGTTTTCAGTATGAGCAACGCGTTCAAGAGGCATTAAGGCGTGTCGTTCACGACATCCTTAAAGAAGTCGCCGAAAAAGAGTTGCCAGATCCACACCACTTTTATATTTCTTTGCGCACAAACTACCCAGGCGTTGATTTTCCCGAGGCCGTGAAACGCGCCAACCCCAAAGAAGTGACCATTGTTTTGCAGCACCAATTTTGGGACCTTAAAGTTGATGATGCAGGTTTTTCGGTGGTGCTCACCTTTCAAGATATTCCCCAAACCATTTATGTGCCCTTTAAGGCGCTTTTAAGTTTTATGGACCCTGGTGTGCGCTTTGGCTTGCACTTCACACCACCTCCCGTTTCTTTTGATAAGTCAGAAGAGAAAAAGCCCAAAGGCAGCACCAAAGCCGGCAAAGAAAGCACATCCAAAAAAGGCCCAGCCGATCAAGAGATGGGCAAAGTCATTTCACTTGATCAGTTCCGCAGACCACGCGGCTAACACCACCCTCTCCGATCAAAGGGAATGGCCGTTAGCTTCTCTGCGGCCATCGCAAAGGGGTTGAGCCCCTTTTTTTGTCATCGCGAATGCGCAGCCTGTGACGATTCACTTGCAAGACATTTAGGCGGCTAAAGCACACTGGATTGCCGCGTCGGAATGAATTCCTCCTCGCAATGACAACCCCCAAAACCATTCTCTCGTCATCGCGAAGGATGAACCTGAAAATCACTCTCATTTTTACTTTTAGGTTTTTCTAAGCGCGCGCAGGGCATTCTCCACCGTCCGCAAGTTTAGCAAATTTTTATGTAAAATTAAGCAAACAATCGCCCTCGTCATCGCGAAGGCGTAGCCTGTGGCGATCCACTTGTAAGACACTTAAGCGGCTAAGGAACATGATGGATTGCCGCGTCGGAATGACAACCCCGGACCGTCATCGCGAAGGTGCGCAGCATCCCGCGCGATCCACTTGCGGGGCTGAAGACTGCCATTGCATATTGACAAAAAAGCATTTTTTGCACATTATGTTATTGATTTTATATCATTATTTTTTAATCATATGAAAAACATCACTTTTTGTTCATTTCTTTTGTTGTGTCTTGGCGGCATGCCTCTTTTGGCTCTTAAAGACAAAAACGACGACACCCCTGAAAACCCAAAACCCATGGCGGCCGCGGCAAGCCCCAGCACATCGCAAGCCACAACACCTGCTGTGGCCAAAGCCGCACCACGCAAGGTGGTATCACGTCCTGATCCATTTCTTTTAGAAGCGTCAGCGTTAAAAACACTTCAATCTGCTTATGGCTGTCATAAGGAGACACAAAAAGCCCTTTTAGAAAACGCTGCACGCGCCGTTGAGCTGAAGATCAGCGTCCCTCTCACTTGGCCCGATGACGCAACCCAGCTGATGGCGCCCTTTGCGAATGTGCGTTCTTTGTCTATAGAGGGCCTCAGCTTAGACGATCTGCCTTTGTTACCTTGCCCTGAAAAACTTGAATCGCTTGTGCTGACTCACGGTGCTCTTCAGACACTCCAGAGCATAACGCACTACACGAACCTTCATACGCTTCAGGTAGATGGCACGTCACTCAGCGTTACAGACCAGAATCCAGATCAAACATTGGCTGTGCTGACGCAATTGCAGAAACTGCGCACATTGAACTGTGGAACCTTGTTCACCTTAGATCACAGGGCACCCGAAGAGAGGGCACTGTTGATCCGCATTTTAGACAGCAATCCTCACATTGAAGATTTCACATGTGCCGGCGGCGTTGCCACTGATGTTGTGCAGGCGCTGGCCAATTTGCCTTTGCGCCGCTTGTTACTCATGAATGGCGAGATCGATAATGATAAATTTGCGCTTTTTCCTTTTGAAACGCTGGAAGAGTTAAGATTGCATGGCACGCACAACCTCGCTAACCTTGAACCTTTACGGGATTCTGTCTTGTGTGTGTTGCATCTGCACTGTCAAGAAAACCTTGGTGACACGCAGGTCATTTGCTCGATGCAAAACCTTGAGGAACTTGATCTGAGTCATTGCCGTTTAACGGATGAACAGGCTGAGCCACTTTTGCAGCTGGCACAAAGGCTGCGTCAGTTAAACCTGGACAGCAGTCACCCCAGGCTTTCGCCCGAGATGTGTCAAAGGCTGAAAACAGCCTTTGGCGACAAAGTATCGCTTAAAATCTGGCCCTGAGAGCACCCTTTTAGGACGACACGGCATGCCCAAAATCGTCATTGCGAGGAGAAACTTTTGTTTCGACGCGGCAATCCATCTGTGCTTTGACCGCTTAAGTTTCTGGCAAGTGGATCGCCGCAGACTACGCCTTCGCGATGACGGGGTTTTTAGTTACTTGATTTTGCTTAAATGATCGCTGCTGCCACAATCAGTGCACATACTACCTTGCACATGCTGTGTCTTAAACAATACACGTAAGCAAAAACAGTATTGGCAATTCTTATTGCAAATAATTGACTTTATGTGATTTTTTTATTTAAATTAAAGAAAATCAATACACTTTCTTCTTGTTTTTTTCATGAAAAAATACTTTACCTTTGCACTCTGTTTTTTGCTGTTCAGCCCACTGATGGCTGTTGAGCATCTGTCTTTGCCAGATCTTGCTAAAAAGGTTGATCTCAACGATCAAGAAGCTGTTAGCCGTTATTTGGCAGCTAACAAATTGCCCACCATACTGCAGACAGAATCTTTACACATGGCAGACGACACACCCTGCCCGGAATGGATCGCAAATTTTGCCAACGTAACCGAGGCCACCTTTTTTGCCGCCGACCCTAAAGCAAAAACAGTTAATCGCAGCAAAAAAGAGGAAAACAAGCGCACGATCACAGCCCTAATGACCTTACCACGCTTGCAAGAGCTTGATATACGCAACGTCTGTGTGCCCACGTTAGAGCTGGCCGTTCGGTGCAACCACCTTAAAAAACTCACCCTACAAGGGGCCGAACTTTGGAAGCTTTCTGTCTCAGAGAACGCCCCTTTTCCTGTACTAAAGCAGTTAATACTGGCTGACAACCAGCTAGAAAACATCGCAAGCTTGTGCCAACCCCTTGTGCTGCCCGTTATAGAAGAGATAGATCTTTCAAACAATCGTTTTGACGACTTTCCACCCATACATCAGTTGTCAGCATTGCGTGTTTTTAAGGGCGAGCAACTCAACGCTGCAAGCAGCGGCCGCACACCTTGCATACCGGACAATATCGAACGTTTACGCCATCTAACCACACTGCAGCTGGCACAGAATGACTTTTATTATCTGCCGCAAACCATAGGCGGGCTTACCAAATTAGAAATTCTTGATTGTGCAAACAACCGCTTAGGCGAACCATACGATACAGGCGAACACTTTAAATCTTTTGATCTGCCCCCTGGTTTGTTTCGGCTTACCAAGCTTAGGCACCTTAACCTGTCGGCCAACCAGCTAAAAAACCTGCCACCGCAGATTAATCAATTAAGGTCCCTTAGCACCCTTCATCTGAAATATAACCCTTTTCGTCATTTCCCACGTACTTTGCTGGCTATGTTACCACAGCTTGACGGCAAGCTTGGCACCGTCAGTGCGCTTGAAAGCACCGATGAAGCCGTTGGAAAAACGGAGTGGGAAAAACAATACACACCTTCCAAAACACCACCTTTGCCCGATGACAAGCGTTATGCCCTAAATCCTCAAGCACAACATACAGAAAGCGAACACACCGAACCTGTAGCTGCCGCAGCGTGCAAAGTGTTAGAGCCCCTCAGCACCAAACCAGCCAATCCTTAAACAAAGCTGGTACACATTTGGCGCCTTAAGCTTAGTTTTCAAGGCCCATCCATGAAACCGGATAAGGCGACAGCTTTGTTGAAGCCGCCATCATGGGCACCTTAGCGTGATACGCCTCTAAAGCTTCAGCAATCGACAAACGCAGCAAGGCAATTGTTTTGTGGGTATCGATCACCTCGCCCACTGGCTTACCATTCAATGTCACAGCTGTCTCTTTATCAGGCGTGGGACCTTGACACAAAGCCGGAAACACATGTTTGCGTATCACGCCACGGTGAAGCGTGCGCGCAATCAGCTCTTGCCCCAAATAACACCCCTTTTTATCTGACAGGCCGTTTAGCTTATGCAGGCCGTACTCAAGCGGCATCGCTTTTTGTGGTTTAAGACTGGCGCCTTCGGCAACGCCTAGCTCAAAACACATCACACGATAATCATCCAACGTGCCTTGCGGCCACTGACGCAGCGGAAACGTTGTTTTTTGCGTGGCAATCAACCGCACGCCCAAACGCGCAAGGCGTGGATCCACAAAGGCGGCGCTTTCATCACCATTGGCATCACTTTCAAAGCGGCAGCTGCCCTCTAAAGGCAGCAGCTTTAAAGCACCGCCCAAGCTTTTGCTGCCAAACAGCGAGAAAACATAATGGGTGTGACTAATATCCTCAAGCACCACATCTTGCCGCAAACAATAAAGCTGAAGCGCTTTCATCAAACCTTGAAGACGTGCTTTTTCACACTCGATCCACAAACCCTTTTCTGCTTGCAGTACAAAAAAATCGGCAAACACACGCCCCGTTGCCGTTAAAAACAAACTGTATAGCGCCTTTTCACGAAATAACTTGGTGAGATCTTGCGCCAAAAGCGCCTGCAAAAAACGATGAGCATCTGGGCCCTTAACACTGATCACTCCCCGGTCTTTAAGGGGCACCAGGCGGGGGGGTATTTCTTTTACGGGCTGTGTCATGAAGAGGCAGGTGGTTCTTTGTGTATGGCAGGTCGTCTTGATGTTAAAGCACGCGCCGCATAAAGCACAAGAGGCGAGCCGGCGGTTAAGGCAAGGCGTAAACCATAACCCGTGAAAAGATAAGCTTCGCATAAAAGCTGCCAAGAAAGAGGCTGAGACGCCAAAAGGCGCCATGCAAGATATGAAAACGCCACATGATCAATGCAGGTGCCAATCACCGTTGACAACAACCCTCTGAACCCCAAAAAACGTCCCTTAAAACGCTTTTTCAAACGCTGAAAAACCCAAATATCAATACCTTGGCTTAAAAAGAACGCCAACAAAGAAGCCGTTAAAAGACGGGGCGAGGGCCAAAACAGCACTTCCATTGCCTGCTGTACCGTCAGGTTTTCAGCATAAGAGGCCGGCGGCAACACAATGGTCAGCAACATCCAGGCCGTAAACACAACGGGTGCACTGAATGAAAGCCACAAAACCTGCACCGCTTCTTTAGCACCATAATGTTCAACCAAAAGGTCAAACGCCCAAAAAACCGAGCAAAAAACAAGGGTGCCTTGTGCCATTTGAAGTGTGCCATTTGCCACAAGCGCCACCTTTAAAACCTGCAGGTTCGCAGCTAAAGTTGCCAAAAGGACGTAGGTTAAAAGGCCTTTTTTGCCCCAAAAATGAAAAAAAAGCAAAAGCGCCACGAAACAGGCCAAAAGTTGCAAAAAAAGCCAGTTTTCCGCCAAAAAAACGTGATTCAAATGGAAAAAACGCACGGCCATCACCCTGAAAAATAAAAAAAAGTTGAAAAAAATTGTTCTTTTATGTTGACGCCCTCAGAAAAAAAAAGCACTATCCAAGGCATCTAGCACAGATACAGCGTAAAAGAAAGAAGAGGTAGAACTGTGAACAAAAGTGAACTCATCGATGCCGTTGCAGAAGAGACCGGTTTAACAAAGGCCGATAGCACCAAAGCGATTGACTCTGTCTTTGACGCCATCACCCGCGCCCTTAAAAAAGGTGCCGAGGTACGCTTGGTTAATTTTGGCACCTTTTGTGTCGCCAATCGCAAGGCAACGGAAGGCCGCAATCCACGCACGGGTGAAAAAATTAAAATCCCCGCAACGCGTGTGCCAAAATTTAAGGCTGGTAAAGGCCTTAAAGACGCTGTCGCCAAGTAACTCTTTGCTTTTTAAAGGCATCGCTTTGCGTTGCCCTTAAAATCTTTGCTAAAGCCTTCGACAAGAATTCTTTGAGGATTGTTGTCGGGGGCTTTTTTCATGACCGCTTAACGCCTTCAAAAGGCGTCTTTTTTTCGCAAAAAATTTGACAATAAGATCAATATCTTAAACAATTAATTGGTTTTATTAACTTTTTTATGCGGAAAAATGAATTTTACGAAAAAACTTCTTCTTTTAACTGTCATGGCGTGCCAATGTGTTTTCACCGCACAGGCCATTGTTTTTCAAGAAATTTCTCATGGTAAGGATGCAAGTGCCGTTTTGCCTTCGCTTCAACCCTTTTCAAATCAAACATGCCTTGTGGTGACAGAAGACAAAAATGGCTTAACGATGATGTCAACGGGCTTATTGATGGACGAAGAAAACATTCTTACCACCGCCCACAGCGTTTTTGACGTCAAATACGTTTACGCATTGTTTGGTCAGCAAATCACCCTTGTCATGCAGGCTGGAACACCGCACCTTGACGCCAATGCTACCTGGAAAAGATATAAAAACAGTGCAAACGGTATCAAACGTTTTACCGTTAAAAAGATTTTTCCCCTTGCCACCTTTACCGTTAGCAATGAGAACGCCTTTTCTGTGCAGCCTATGGACACAGATTTTGTTGACCAGCAAGCGCACGTTGCGGAATTGAAGGCAACGCAAGAAGACAAAACCAAGATCCTGACACAAAGCATGCAAGATGGGTTCACTGAAATTGGCGTCAACATGTATAAACGCAATGGACCCGACCTTGCGCTTTTAAAAATGAAAGAACCTTTTGAGGGCGCAAAAAATTTATGGGATGCGTGCGCAACAGAGCCTATCAAAAATGCCACCAAGCCAGTGATCTTAGGTTTTGATACCGAAGTTTCTAACTGCCGCGGCCAAAGCGCCTGCTACCAAAAGAAGGACCAAACGCCTCTATCCTGTTTACGTGCTGCAGCTCAGCCCCCTTTAGAAACGTTTAGTCTACCTGATAACGACAAACGAACATATGTCTATAGCACCTTTCAGGCGCCTTCAAGCAAGGTGGGACAGTTTTTTCTCACAGAAGAAGAAAAAGCCAGCGCACCCAAGCACTTTGGCATGGCAACAGAGGGTTGCTCGGGCGGGCCGCTTTTGGCAGAAACAGAAGCTGGCTTCAAAATTTGCGGTATCGTCTCATCCATGCATCGTTGCGCTGCGCTTGATATCATACATCTGATGTCGGACATATCGTACCCTGCAAATCAGCAGGTCGCTCCCAGTGCCTCTTTGAAAAAGGCCACCGAAGCTGCAAATGCCCTTGACAACTGGCCTGTTTACCAAGTGGCCGAGCAAATCACGCCAAAGTTAAAGGCCGTCTTAAAAGACATTGCAACCGGCAGGCTGCCCAAAGAGCACATCCAAGACAGGATGAAGGCGCTTTAAGCAAGAAAGCGCAAAGCCTTAAGCCTTTAAAGGCCCTTCAAGGCCCAGCATCAAACGGGATAGTAACTTGGCGTTGGCGCCCTTAAGGCTTGTGGCGGTTTCGCCACATCCAAAACCCACAAGCGGCACGCCGCTACTTTCTAGCAGGGGTAAAATGGCACCGGGCCGCGCGGTTCCATCAAGCTTGGTCACAAAAAGCCCTGTTAAGGGAAGATGTTCTTTAAACAGCTGCAGCTGCTGTGCGGCGTTTTGCCCCACCGTACCATCCAGCACAAGCCAGCAGGCATGAGGCGCATCGGCATCGTGCTTGATCAGTACACGCTTTAGCTTTGACAGCTCTTCCATCAGGTTTTTTTGGGTATGCAAACGCCCTGCGGTATCAAGCAACAACACATCATAGGCTTTTTCTTTGGCCACGCGCATGGCATCAAACACAAAGGCCGCGCTGTCCTTGTGTTGACTGGTTTGGTGAAAATCAACACCAACCTTTTGTGCCCATTGCAAAGCCTGTTGATCGGCCGCTGCGCGAAAAAAGTCAGCCGAGGCAAACAACACCCTGGCCCCTTGCTTTTGATAAACCGCCGCCAGCTTGCCTGCCGTTGTGGTTTTACCGCTGCCATTCACACCCACAAGCATGGCCACAAAAGGCTGACGCGCCTCGTTCCGCTCAAAATCACCCATAAAAGGCGTTAAGAATGTTTCCAGCTTAAGCGCCAGTTCTTCTTGAATGGCTTCAAACGACAACGTTTTAAGCTGCTTTTGACTTAGCTGCTTTAAAACCGACTGCGTGAAAGCAAGCCCAAAGTTGGCCTCAAGCAACACATCCTCAAGCGCTAAAAGCAACGCTTCTTTTGATGGATCTTTGCGCCACAGATCTTTCAGCTTAGCACTGACACCAACTGAAAACGGCTTTTTAAGCGAGGTTAACCATTTAAGCGACATGACGCACCTCCAGGGGCTTGCCAAGTAAATGCTTTTTACCCTCTTTTTCCACAATGCCTTCTATCAACACATTTTCTAACACACCACGCGTTGCGGGCGATGTTTCAACCACAACAGGCAAAAAGTGGGCGTTATACCCTCTTTGTGCACGCTCGAGCAAAACGCTGCACGTTTTTCCCACAAACGATTCAAGCGTGTCATGATATACTTTACCCCCAAGACGCCTTAGACGCTGCGATCGTTCTTTTGCAACCGCTTTTGGCACTTGCGGCATTCTGGCTGCAGGCGTTTCGGGCCGGGGCGAAAAAGGAAAAACATGCAGCAAGGCGATGCGGCATTCTTCCACAAGGTCAAGCGTGTCTTGAAAATGCGCCTCGGTTTCGGTAGGAAAGCCCACAATAATGTCAGCGCCCAAAACAGCATCGGGCCTTACGTGACGCAAGCGTTGGCAGAATGTGATCACATCTTGGCGCAGATGACGGCGCTTCATACGCTTTAAAATCAAATCAGCGCCAGCTTGCAAACTGATATGAAAATGCGGCATCAAACGTTTCTCTTTGGCCACAAGCTGAAAAAAGGAGGCATCAATTTCGGCCGGATCAAGCGACGAGATACGCAGTCTTTTCAATTGCGGCACCTTAAGCAACAAAAAGCGTACTAAATCAGTCAGCGTTAAAGACACCTCAAAGTCTTGCCCATAGGCCGTTAGATCAACGCCCGTTAGCACCACCTCTTCAACGCCCGTTGCAACCAAAGCATTGATTTGGGCCACCAGCTTTTCTTTGGCGATGCTTTGACTGGGCCCACGCGCTTTGGTAATCACACAAAAGGTGCACGCATGATCGCAGCCATTTTGTATTTGCAAAAAAACACGTTTCTTTTGATCAGGCTCTGCTGAGGGAAGAGGGGTGTGAGCCGGTAAAGCGCTCACCTTTTCCATCTCACCCACAAAAGTACCCTGCGGTTTGGCCAAGAAAGCCGCTTCCATTTTTTCACGGTTGCCAAGCACCGTGCTGACCTCGGGCATGGCTTCAAACATCTTGGCATTCAGCTGCGCGCCACAGCCTGTCACCACAATGCGCGTTTCGGGATTGTCACGTTTTAAACTGCGGATGGCTTGCTTGGCTTGTCTTTCTGCCTCGGCCGTTACAGCACATGTGTTAAAAACAACTGTCTCAAGGGCTGAATCAATGCTTTTAAGATGCTTTTCGATCAGCGCAGATTCATAGTGATTTAAACGGCATCCAAATGTTACAACACGCGATTTAGGCATGTATTCGTTGTTCTCCCAAAACCTCATAAGCCTTCGTTGTTAGACTATCTAAATTAAAGGGTTTGGGCAAAAAATGCACTTGTGACTTGCGAAATTTCAGCTGCAAATGCAAATCTTCTTTGGGATAACCCGAAACAAACAGCACCTGCAGTTTGGGGTTAATCGCATAACAATGATTCGCCAAGGTGGGACCATCCATGCCTGGCATCATTACATCAGTAATCAGCAAATGCACATCTGTGTGACGTTTTAAAAGCTCAATGGCCTGCTCACCATCACGCGCTTCAAGCACATCATAGCCCTTGCTTCTTAAGCCACGCGCTGCAAAAAGCCGCACCGCATCTTCGTCTTCGACAATCAAAACGCTTGATGTGCCACCATAAATCAAAAAATTCTCTTGTGATGGAATGGGCTCCTCTTCTCTTTGCACACCGCCACTTTCTTTAGGCAGATACACAAAAAAAGTGGTTCCCTCACCCACCACACTTTTCACCTCAAGCCCACCTTTAAGGCTTTTCGTGATTTGAAAAACGGTTGCAAGGCCCAAGCCTGTGCCACGTCCCTCTTCTTTGGTCGAGAAAAAAGGATCAAAAATCTTCACCAAATTCTCTTGCGAAATGCCACAGCCCGTATCTTGTATTTCAATCATAATATAATCACCGGCTTTCAGATCACCCGTGACCATTGCGGTTTTCTGCTCCAAATGCACTTGGCGCGTTTTGATCACAAGCACACCCCCTTGCGGCATCGCATCACGCGCATTAATCGCCAGGTTCATCACAATTTGCTCAATCTGCCCCTGGTCTGCAAAAATAGTTTTAATCGAGCGGTCATGTTCCATACGCAGCTCAATTCTGGTTCCAATCAAACGACTGAGTAAGAAAGAGGTTTCATTTAAACACTCTCTTAAGTCAATGATCTTGGGCTTGAGGGGTGTTTTACGCGCAAACAAAAGAAGCTGTCTGACCAAGTTTGCGGCCCGATTCGCATTTTGTTTAATCTGCATGATGTCTGTGAAAGAGTGATCTTGCGGGCTGTGTCTTTGCAAAAGCAAATCACAAAAACCCAGCATGGCTGTTAAAAGATTGTTAAAGTCGTGACTGATGCCACTGGCCAGCTGCCCCAAAGCCTGAAGCTTTTGCGCCTCAACATTCTTGGCTTCTCGCTTTTTTAAATCGGTGACGTCGTACAAAAAAACAAAAAAGCACCCCATCGGATCCCAAGAAACGCTGGGAATATAGCTAATATACAAACGCGCATAAATATCGGACGCCGCAAAACGCACCAAAAGAAAATGACTGCGCTCTTTTTTGCGATAAACCTTCTTTAAAAACTGCTCATAGGCTTGCTGACCCTTTTTATCAAGCCACTCCGCAATCGAGCGTCCTAAAATTTTTCGCTCGCGCACAAGTTTTTCAAACAGGCGGTTTGCAAGTGTAATAATACCATGATGATTCAAAAAAAGAGATGGCAGCGGCACATTATCCAGCAAAAGGGCAAAGTGTATCTTGCTTTTTTCATCAATGGTGAGCGCCTGCGGTGACAAGAAAAGCGCAAACAGATTGTGCTCTTCATCAATCAAAACCTCTTTGTTGCAAACCGCTTGCATGGGATAACCCGCACCGCTTTTTAAGGTTAATGTCAAAGAGCGGTTAATTAAACGGCCCTCATTAAAAGGTGGTGTCAGCAAATCAGAGAAATATCTTTCTAAAACATTCTCGTTTTCCAAACCCAACCAGTCCAGAAAAGCCTGGTTCACAAAATGTATCTTCTGTGAGGCACGCTTAATCAGCACAGGAGATGGAATGTTATCAAACAAACGCTTGAGCTTGTCGTCGTACGCAAAAGAAACAGGCTCTTCTTCCACAAACCACACGGTTAACGATTTGGTAAGCCCATACATATGCAGCAGCAAATTTTTTTTAAGACCAAGCGTTTTGATACTGACTGTTTCTTTGCTTGCACCTTTGTTTAAAATTTGTTTTGTTGCAATGTGCAAGCGTTCAAAATCTTCAGGCAACACAACTGTTTTAAGATGGCTAAAAGACTTGGGCACCGCACCTAACAAAAATGACGCATGCTGGTTGCTAAAAAAACAGCGCCGTGCCTGCCGCCACACTAAAATACCATAGGGCGCCCGTCGAAAAATTCTGTGCAAACAAAACAAGCCAATACACCACGCATAAAAACGCGCCCAAAAGGGTTTTGATAAAAGCCCACGCTCCAAGCGCTTCTTTTGCAACACACCTTGCTGTTTGTTTACCATGAAGCCAACGACAATGCATAAAAACTCTCTTAAATTTATCCTGAACGGTTTTTGTATTAAAAACAACAAGGTGCTTTCACTACCAAAAATAGATTTAACCTTTTGACATTCCTGACAGATTATGTTGTATATACACGATATCATTATTTTAACATTGTCAAACAATGGGTTAGGTCATATAAAAATGGAATCATCAGCTTTGTCGGCCACAAAAATTAAGTGCACTGTGAAGTGGTTCAGTTTAAAACGGGGGTACGGCTTTTTAGAGCCGGTTGACGGCACTTCAGATATTTTTATGCACTTTTCGCTGCTAGAGGAGGCGGGTTATCAGCACGTCTCGCAAGGAGACGACGTTGTCTGCGACATTGGCGACGGACGTGGCGGCATTCAAGTAACCAAAATTTATGAGGTGCATAGCAAATCAGGACAACCAAGCGAAATACCACTTGTCCTTGAAGAGCAATCTGGAACCGTAAAGTGGTTTAACATTTTGCGTGGGTACGGCTTTGTACAACCAGATGATGGCGAAAGAGATATTTTTGTACATACTGGGTCTTTAAAAAACATTGGTGTCGATCGACTGCTAAGGGGACAAAGGGTGAAAGCGAAGATCCTTTTAACCGAGCGTGGACGGGAAGCACGTGAAATTACAATTCTTGATAACGAAAACGCAGCGCTTAAGCGTCAAGAAGCCTAAATCTTATAAAAATCCTTCCTCTATAGAGAAAAAATCTTTTTAAGACACGTTTAAATAGAGAGGTTCCCTATCAGGGCATTAGCGTGTTGCACTTACCCGCTTTTTAGCGCACAAATTCCCTGACACCTCTATCAAAACATCAAGAAGACAAGGTGCGCTGACGCGCCCTCTTTTGGTTAAGGCAAGACACCCCAAACAAAGCAAGTGAGACCCACAACTTCAGCTGTCAAAACAGGCATTTTCAATAAAAAAAGATAGACGGAAACATTGACAACTGTCAAAAGCTTTTGTTTTAGATAAAAAAAGATTATTATTTTCAATAAAATAAATAAAGATGGAGGCTGCGTGTTAGGACGCATTACAACCCTTTGCTTTCAGGGCCTTGAGGCCACACCCATTGATGTTCAAGTGCAGCTGGCAAACGGCTTGCCTGCCTTTTCAATTGTCGGCCTACCAGACAAAGCTTTGGCCGAGTCAAAAGAGCGGGTACGCGGCGCGCTTTTTGCCCTGGGCATTGCCATGCCTGCCAAACGCATTACCGTTAATCTGGCGCCTGCTGACCTGCAAAAAGAAGGCAGTCACTACGACCTACCCATTGCGCTGGCTTTGCTGGGCACACTAGGCGCTCTTCCAAAAGACGCACTATGGAGCTTTGTAGCTTTAGGCGAGCTTGGCCTTGATGGCAGCCTGATTTCAACGGGCGGCATTTTATCGGCCTCTTTGTTTGCCAGCCAACAACAAAAAGGCCTGATCTGCCCTTTTGAGGGTGGGCCTGAAGCAGCCTGGGCCGGTGACTTGCAGATTATTGCATCTAAAACCTTGCTGGGAGTGATCAACCATCTTAAGGGCACGCAGGTGCTTGCGCCCCCAACCCCCTTAACCGAGCAAAAAGAAACCCATCAAAAAGATCTGCAAGAGGTCAAGGGGCAGCACCTTGCCAAACGCGCGCTTGAGGTGACAGCAGCAGGGGGACACAACCTTTTAATGGTTGGTCCACCCGGTGCGGGCAAATCGATGCTTGCAGAGCGCCTACCCACCATCTTACCCCCCTTATCACCTGTTGAGGCGCTTGAGGCCACAATGATTCACAGCATGGGAGGCAGACTGAAAGAGGGACGGCTTTTAAAAAAACGACCTTTTCGCAACCCCCATCACTCGGCCTCTATGGCGGCCCTGATCGGAGGCGGCCTCAAAGGCAAGCCAGGTGAGATATCGCTGGCTCACAGAGGTGTTTTGTTTTTGGACGAGTTACCCGAGTTTAATCGCGCGCTTTTGGAAGCCTTAAGGCAACCTCTTGAATCAGGTGAAGCTGTGATTGCACGCGCCAACGCCCATATTACCTATCCTGCCCGCGTGCAACTGATAGCTGCCATGAACCCTTGCGCCTGTGGCTACCTTGGCCATGCACAAAAACAATGCCGCAAAGCACCTTTGTGCGCCGAGCGCTATCAAAACCGTTTATCAGGCCCCTTGCTTGACCGTCTTGACCTTTTTATCACCATGCAAGCTTTATCACCGTTTGCGCTTGAGCAAACCGACCAAGGCACCACAAGCCAGCTGGTCGTACAACGCGTTGCCGCAGCCTGGGCCATACAAAAAGAGCGACATTCGCAAACCAACCATCACAACCAATCATCCTTTTTAAACGGACAGATTCCCTTTAAAGACCTTGAAAGACATCTTCACTTAGACAAGGCAGCCTCAAAAATACTGCAAACCACCACGCTTCAATGGGGCCTTTCGGCACGCAGTTATCACAAGGTGCTGCGTCTTGCACGCACCATCGCTGATTTAGCAAACAGCACACGCATCACCAAACTGCACGCCAGTGAAGCGCTAAGCTACCGCATGTGGCCCTTTAAAGAAAAGGCCGCTTACACTGCGTAAGCAGCGCTGCACACATCACCCCCTTGTGGCCGCCCGTTTAAGGCGGTCATTCAGCGCAACACCCACCCCTTTGCAAGGAATCGGCATCACCGCGATGCGTTGACATGACGACTGATCCAAATGATGCATCAGCTCAAAAAAACGCTGGGCTGCCTCGTTTACATCGCCTTTTTCACTAAGGTTAACAATGGTGTGCGCCCCCTTCAAAGGGCAAAGACCAAACGCAAGCAGTCCTTCATCTGATGCCACAGATGTGGCCTCAAGACGTAAGGGTTTTGAAGGTGCATAGTGTCGTGGAAACAACCCCGGCGAGTGAAACACCTTTGTTGGGGCAGTTTGTGGCAATGCAAACGGTTGCTGCAACACATCTTCTAAATCCTCCACCGCAACGGCGCCAGGACGCAACAAAAGGGGTGTCTCACCTCGCAAATCCACAACTGTTGACTCTAAACCACACGCTGGCACCTCGCCCGCCACAACGGGTACATCCTTCAATTTACGCCACACGTGGCTTGGGTGTGTGGGGCTTAAAGTGCCGGCAACGTTCGCACTGGGAGCCGCTAGTGGAAAGTTGCACGCACGCAAAAGTGCTTGAAAAACAGGATGTGACGGCAGACGCACAGCCACCGTTTCAAGACCCGCACTAACTTTTGACACCAAACGGCTTCCTGGTTTTTTGTTTAAAACAAAGCTCAGCGGACCGGGACAAAAAGCGTTCATTAAACGTTGCGCGCTGGGCGTTATGATCACATCTTGTTCAAGCATTGCCTGTGTTGCATAGTGCACAATCAGTGGATTGCCGCAAGGGCGTTGCTTTGTTTGGAAAATCGCTTCTATAGCCCCTTCATCAAAGGCATTGCCGCACAAGCCATAAACAGTTTCCGAAGGGGTGGCCACCACACGACCCTTTTTTAAAAGGTCAACAGCATCCTTTAGCTGAATCAAGTGACTCATACAAAGCGCATCACACGCACAAGATGCACAAAGTACAGGCCCTCAGGCTTCTTTAGCATCGTCTGTCTCTTTAATCTCGGGCAACTCTTCAAGCGATTTTGTGCTATGAAAGTGCAACGAATCTTGCTCAAGATCAACCAAAGATGTTTTCAAAAACCCAAACTCTTTTTGAAAAAATAAAGCCGTGTCAGAGGCCTGCATCCATCTTAATACAAGCGACCGCATTTTATCGGTTCCTTGCTGCACAAAAGGCATCGCATAGGCATCTTGTAACACAGGGTTTTCTTCTAAAGTGGGCGCAAAAGTAAGCAGCATCCAATAAGCGCCGAAAAAAAGCAAACAGGCTTTCACACCACCCAAAAGCGCACCTAGCATACTGTCGATAAAGCTAAGACGACTGCGACGCACGGTGGTCACCAGCCAGTCACTGACCATAAAGAAAGCCAGCAGCAAAATGAAGAAAATAAGGCACGCCAGGGCAATAAACGCCCAAAGCGACGAGCCCACATAAGCTGTTAGCGGCGGATAACACGTGGGCAAAAGCAGCGTTGTGATCAGCGCCGCCAAAAACCAACCTAAAACGCCCGTTAACGAGCGCGTAAAGCCGCGCACAAAACCAAAAACCCCAAGCAGCGCAAAGATTACACCTAAAACACCATCAACCATCGTAAACATAAGAGCCGCCTCTTTCGCACGCCTTGTTTTTAACGTCTCACAGTCTCGTTTATTTTTTCAAAAAAGACAAGTTCCAACGCTTTATCCACTGACGCCTGTTGGACGTCAAAGCCTAGCTCTTTTAACGAGGTCACACACGCGCCACTAAGCCCACAAGGACGTATTTGTTTAAAATAACGCAAATCAGGGGCCACGTTTACGCAAAAGCCGTGATAAATCACTTTTTTTCTCACCCGCAACCCCAGTGAAGCCATTTTGCGCGCCTGGCCTTTGATTGATGTCCAAACGCCTATTTGTTCTGCATCAAAAAAAGCATTCACACCCAAAACACCCAGTGCCCTCGTGCACCATTGCCCTAAAAAAGAAACGGCCCCCTTTAAAGAGTTGTCAAAAAACGCAAGCGGCAGCACCACATAAACCATACGTTGTCCTGGCCCGTGATAAGTAACACGACCACCACGACCTGTCTTAATCAGCGGCACATCAAGATTCTTTTCTAAAAAGTCATCCACACCACCGCTGGTACCACTGGTATAAACAGGCGTATGCGTTAAAAGCCAGACCAAGGGCGGCACCTTCTTTTCATCAAAAGCATCGCGATAAGCTTCCATCAAAGAAAGCGCTGTGTCATAGGCAAAGGGTGTGTGTGAGACACACCACACAAATCCCTTTTTTTGCTTAAGGGTGCCACCACCCCCCTTCATCTGATGCACAAAGGAAGGCAAGGGCATGCGCGCCTCTGTGTACTGTTGCATTTACAAACCCGTTGAGCCAAAACCTTGATCGTTGCGCTCATCCTCTGCTTGTAGCTCTGGCACATGTTTTAAAGTAGCCTTAACCACAGGCGCCACCACCAATTGCGCCACACGCATGCCTGGTTGAATCACAAAAGTCGTCTCGCCATGGTTGATCAAAATAACGCCCACCTCACCACGATAATCTTGATCAATCGTGCCCGGGCTGTTAAGCACCTGCAAACCATGTTTCAGCGCCAAACCAGACCTGCTGCGCACTTGTGCCTCGTAACCAAAAGGCAGCGCCAGCGCAATGCCTGTTGGCACCAACACTCTTTTTGTGGGTGCTAGCGTCAAAGGCTCTTCGATGGCAGCCTCGAGGTCAAGCCCCACGCTGCCTGATGTAGCGTAGGCAGGCAACCGCATTTCTTCATGTTTTACAAGGCGCTTTGCCCACACGCCCACAAATTTAACCGGCACAGATAATGATGTCATGCACACTTCCTTTACCCAAAAAAAACTTTCCAACCCCACTGTAACATATTCTTTCTTCTGCACTTAATGGTTTGAGCACCTTTTCAAAAAGAATCTTGATTTTCAAAGTGGCATACGTCAGGGTAAGGTATGAATTGTTTGGAGACAATGCATGCAAGCCACCACTGATAACACGTTTAAAGCAGATGTGCTAGAAAGTAAGTTGCCAACCCTTGTGGACTTTTGGGCAACATGGTGCACACCTTGCAAGAATCTGATGACCATTTTAGAGGCCGTTTTAAAGGGTTTTGAGGGACGCCTTAAGGGGTTTAGCCTTAATGTTGAGACAAGTCCTCACACCCCCACAAGCTATAATATCATGAGCTTGCCAACGCTGATTCTTTTTCACAAAGGTGAAGTCCTTGATCTGCGTGTCGGTGGCAGCCAGGACGAAGACGACCTTAAAACATGGCTTGAGGACACACTCAAAAACCTAGGCTAGTTTTTCTTTGGGCTTTTCACGTTTAAAGTAGGCGCAAAAAGTGCTAACAGGGCACTGCGCACAAAGAGGTTTGCGGGCCTTACAGGTATACCGTCCGTGAAAAATAAGCATGTGGTGCGCCCGCGATAAAAAAGCTTTGGGCACACATTGAAGCAGCTTTTTTTCCACCTCAAGCGGTGTTTTGCCTGGCGCAAGACCGGTACGATTGGCCACACGAAAAACATGCGTATCCACAGGAATGGTCGGCTGATTGAAAAACACATTCAACACAACATTGGCCGTCTTGCGCCCCACACCTGGTAAGGCCTCAAGCGCCTCCCTGTCCGAGGGAACAGCACCTTGGTGTTTTTCTAAAAGCAAGCGAGACAAAGCGATCACATGACGTGCTTTTGTGGGGTAAAGACCAATGGTGCGAATGGCCTGCCGAAGTCCTTCCTCGCCAAGCGCAACCATCTCTTGCGGCGACGACACCCTTTTAAAAAGAGAAGCTGTCGCCTTATTCACACCAGCATCCGTTGCCTGCGCTGATAACACAACAGCTACAAGCAACGTGTAAGCGTTTGTATAAAAAAGCTCGGTCTCAAGGCGCGGTTCTTGGCTTAAAAGCGCCTTAAAAAAAAGCGTACGATCTGTTTTTTTCATCACACAAACTTGACTTAAGTGCGGGGACGCTCTTTGTCAATTTTTTTCTCCTCCTCTTCTTGAAATTGCTCTTTTAAGAAACCGGGCGTGATAATTTGCAAGGGGTTCGCGCTAACCTTCGGATCTTTAAGAGGACCCTTCACATAAAAACGCGTTGCAAACAACCCATCATCTTTTGAACCTGCAATCAAGCGCCCAAGAATGGGAATTGACGTGATAAGGCGATTTAAAAAGTAAGCCGGAATCACATTACCGGCCACATCAATGACGTCTTGATTAAAGTCGATCCACCCTTTCCAAGCAAAAGCCGTATCTATGCAAGAGGCGTTGGCGCGCTTCATTGTCAACACGCCGTCTTTGAGCGCAAAACGCACCCTTAGATCCGCCACAGACATATCACCTTTTGAAAACAAGCGAAGAAAGCTTGTGGGCGATGTTAGCGTGATAAAAAAGCGCTGAGTAAATGTTGTTTTTTGAATCGCAAAATCTTTTGCAACAAGCAGTCCCTCAAATCCAGAGGTAGGGCTTTTCTCATCAAGATTCACCAGCAAGCTGCCATCTTTCACGTTTGAAAGCCAGCCCATTGCAGCCAGCAAATAACCGGCATTTGTTGTTTTGATTTCAAAAGCAGATAACTCTTTGGGGGCTGGTTTTTTCCTTACCGAAAAAGACGATGGCTTTTTTTGTTTGCCTTTAACGGGACCTTTGCCTCTGACCACAAGATTCTCTGTGACAAATGTTTTGCCCTTTTGCGCACCCTGATACGTGAGCGACACATCGCAAAGCGGATATCCAGGCTCGATCACAGCTTCTTTAAGATTTGCCGAAACTGAAACACGCTGGCCATTAGACAGCGCAGTACTTTCTTTGCTTTTACTGTTATCGGATGCAAGCAAATTGTGCACAAGATTTTTAACGTGGGCACGCTTACCCGAAAGATCGATGCGATACGTTTTATCTGCGTACGCAAATGTTAGCAAGAAATCCTGCAATTTTGGCGTTTTACCCATAAATGAAGCTTTTGCAGGATGCCACTTATCATCAAACGTTGCAGCGCCGCGCATATCCAGAAAAGGGGCTCGAAACACAATCTCCGACAACTTTTTTTGCTTAAGATCAACATCAAGCGCAAGCGTGGCGGGCACTTTTTTGGGCTTCTTCAGCAGCCCACCCACATCTAAAAGCGCCTCTTGAAAATCAGCATCTACATGCAACGCCGAACGTCCATCTAAGTGATATGTCACAACGCCCTCAAAAGGCGATGGCACCACGCGCGAGACAACCCCCAAACCAAAGCGCTCTAAAAAGGCAGGGGTCAGGCGCCCTTTTATCTTTAAGAAAGATTTGCTCTGGTCATCAAAATACTCTTCTAAAAACAAGGTCAGTGACTGCTCAAGCACATCGCCAGTGCCTTCAAGAAACAAAGATTTAGTGCCGACATTAAGCTTAAAAGACCCGTTAGAAACAGGATACGTTTGCGCCTCGCCTGGCCACTGATACACGTAACGCACAGTGTCCAGAAGTGCCTCGGCATCAACATGCACACGCTCTTTGGGAATTTCTTGTAACAAAGGAAACGTCAAATGCAAATGCGTTGCGATATTGCCCTTTAGCGAGTCCACAGGCACAGGTATTTTTTGCGTATATTCAAGAGGTTTTTTGGACAAAATATTCAGCATGTCGGGTATATCACCCTTAAAATCAGCCTTTAACTCAAAAAACTCTTTGTCATTATCAAGGCCTGTAATCGCAATATGACCTTTGGTCAGTTGCTGATTTTGCAACGTCCCCTTTTCAACGTTAAACGTGAGGCTTTTGTCATCAAATGTTCCCTTGGCAGACACGTTGTTAACAAAAAAGACACCATCAAAAAGACGAACCCTTGTGTCTTTGATATCAAGTTCTCCCGTTAAAGGAGACGCCTTTTTGTCCAACAAAGAGCGCTTGATAAAAAGGCGCGCGCCGACCCTGCCACCAGACAGGTTCTCTTTCACCCATGTGCGCGCTGTTAACGCCAACTGTTCTGGCCAGCGCTGCATCAGCTGCGCCAAAGTAATAGGTTTAATCTGCAAGGACACATCAAGCGGCATGCTGTCTGAAAACACCAACCCACCTGTTGCCGTCGCAGAGAGCACCTTGTCACTTAAAACAAGCTTTTTGATCACCGCTTGCTTTTCATCCAAGGCAACGTCTGCCACAAAGTTAAAAGGTGAACCTTGATGCGCGCTGTTTAAAGAAAGGGCTCCCTCAAACCCACCCTTTTCTTTGTTATAGGCAAGGCGAAAAAAAGACTTCACCTTCACAGCGTCCAGATCTTTGACAAAATTTCTAAGTGCAATGAAGTGCAGCGTGGCGTGACCTTCGCCTGAAAACACCATGTCATCGTTTGAAGGCAATTTGCATGTAAGGGCAAAATCACCATAAAGATGTGACGCACGAAAACGTAAGTGATCTTGCTCGCGCCAAAGCTTTAGCCACAAACTATTCACCGAAGAGCGGTTGTCAATCGTTATGGTCATTTGCGGCATCAATCCCAAAAAACCCATGGCGCTTTTCAAAGGGTTTTCTTTCACTGAACGCTTTTGCGGCGTTTTTTTGGTCACTTTCGTATAGGAGAAATCTTTTATATAAACACTTGAAGGCTCAAAGTGGCCCCGAGCAATTTTCCACAATGAAAAAAGAACGCCGCAGGTGTTGGCCTTGAAGGTATAGACCTCGTCACTTCCTGCATACGTTACATGCAGTTGGCGCGCCTGCACTTCAAAAGGACGCAACCATTGCTGCCAGGTTAGATACAAACCATCAACGGTCACTTGTGTGCCTTTTGGCAGCCGCTTTGTGACCAAGGGAATATAAGGTTTAAGGGACAAGGGGTAAAAAGAGAGAAAGCCCTTTAAAAGAAGGGTCAGCAGGCAGACGACCCCCAAAACATAACTAAGCCTTTTGATTGCTTTACTGCTTAAAAACACCGAACACTACCACACGCTTAAAATCTAAAAAATACGTCCAAAAAAGACGCTTGTCATGCCCTCTTCTGCAAAAAACTATGTCATAAATTGTTAGAATCATTGATTTGCAGTATGCACATGTTTTGCTTATGTTAGGGACATCAACACAGAAGGTAAAGAGTTTGTCCACGTCTTATCAAAACACTTTGTTACGCTCGGCAACACACAAGGGCGTCGGTGTCCACAGTGGAAAAACAGCAACGGTCACGTTGTATCCTGCCCCCTTTAGCCATGGCATTGTTTTTAAACGCACTGATGTGCAAACACCTGCAATCATTCCTGCCTCTTTTAAACATATTGCTAGCACGAACTACCACACAACGCTGCAATCAATACACACACAAGACACACTGGCCACCGTTGAGCATTTAATGGCTGCCCTTTGGGCCTTATCAGTGGA
This sequence comes from Holosporaceae bacterium, assembly GCA_049607645.1. Taxonomy (GTDB): domain Bacteria; phylum Pseudomonadota; class Alphaproteobacteria; order Holosporales; family Hepatobacteraceae; genus JBAJNL01. Next base: position 137,651 of record JBMYWS010000002.1, read on the forward strand.
CAACGTCCTGATCACAGTAGACGGACCTGAAATTCCTATTCTAGACGGCAGCGCACGCCCTTGGATGAATCTGATTCAAGAAAGCGGTCTCGTCAAACAAAAGGGCGTTGCGCAAACCACCCCCTCTTTGATTAAAGTCACGCGTGATATACGTGTGCAACACCAAGAAAGCTGGCTTCAAATCAGCCCATCTCATACTTTTTCTGTGACCATGACAGTGCCTTTAGAGGAAGGTCTGTTACACACACACACCTATCGTCAAGGCGACAGTTTTTATCAAGACATCTCAAGTGCACGCACGTTCTCTCGCAGAACACATATCGAGCATATGAAGCAAATGGGATTGATTAAGGGTGGAAGCCTGGATAATGCATTGGTCCTTGAAAACGGAAAACCTTTGAACCCCGAAGGCTTTCGCGGTGAAAACGAATGCGCCCGACACAAAATACTTGACCTTGTGGGCGATTGGGCCCTTGCGGGACACGCCTTTTTAGGACACGTCGAAGGGTATGCATCAGGTCACACGCTGAATTATCAGCTGCTCAAAAAACTTCTAGAAAGCGACTTTGCCGCGCAAAAACCGATGCAGCAAGCCATAGAAAGTGTTTCTCTTGTGGTCAATAAACAAGCAGGCACCGCTATGCCAGCGCACCCGTCGTTTTAGCAATCCTTGCCGCCGATCTTTGAAAACGTGCGCAACAAGGCTCTCACTTTTAGTGAGGGGTCCCAGCCAACAACACTTAAGATGAACGCGCGCTACGCTCTTTCTGTACGGCTGCACCCAAAAAAGTAGCTGCTAGAACCTCATCTTCAAGTGATTTTTTCAAAGCGCCCTTGTCGTCTAACAACAACTGCACAAAGTGAAAAATGTTCTTTGCATAAAAAAGCGAGGCATCCCTTGGATACAGCGAGGGCATATTTGAAGGACCAATCACCAACACACCGTTGTGCAAAATGGTTTGATCCGCCACGGTGGCCTCACAATTGCCACCCATCTCGGCCGCCATGTCAATGACCAGCGCACCCAGTTTGAGTGACTTCATCATCTCTTGCGTTAGCAGCAACGGTGCCTTTTTACCCGGCACAAGTGCTGTTGTAATCACAACATCTGCACGCTCAAGGGCTTTTTGAATGGCGGCGCGCTGCAATTCTTGTACTTTATCAGAAAGCTCTTTGGCATAACCACCGGCGCCTTCACCTTCTTGTGATGCAAGGTCTATATCTAAAAAGTCAGCACCTAAACTTTGAACTTGCTCTTTCACCTCTTGCCGCACATCGTACGCCATCACCGTGGCACCAAGGCGTTTTGCCGTTGCAATCACCTGCAACCCGGCTACACCGGCGCCCAGCACAAAAACGCGTGCTGGCACCAACGTGCCTGCCGATGTCATCAGCAGCGGAAATAAGGTTGGCGCTTTGGATGCTGCCATAATAGCTGCTGCGTAGCCTGCAATGGTACTTTGGGATGACAGCACATCCATGGTCTGCGCCCGACTAATGCGCGGCAGTTTTTCAAGGCCAAACGGTTTGATCTGTTTTTCCGAAAGCGCACCCAAGCGCGCTTGACTGATACCACCCAATAAACCCACAACAGCGGTGTTTTTCTCAACAAGTGACCACTCTTTGTCCGTTAAGGGACCAACTTTTGCAACAAGCTGCGCCCCCTTATAAAGGCTTTTGGCATCGGGCGCAATCAAAGCCCCCTTGGCTGTAAAAGCAGCATCATCAAAAAAGCTGTGCTCGCCCGCGCCTTTTTCAACAACCACTGTGTGGCCGCTTGCGCAAAACTTCCCCACCACATCAGGCGTTAAGGCAACACGTTTTTCACCCGGTCCCGTTTCTTTTGGAACAACAATTTTGATCATGTCTAAAGTCTAGATAGCGCCATAAATCTTGCTGTCTACTTTAAAAGCTGGCACACAAAAAAGCAATCCTTACAACAAAGACGGCTTGGGCAAAACCTTGCACTTAGACCGTCAATCCTTTTTTTGAGAAGGCTCTTTTGCCTTTTCCTTTGGTGCCTCAGGTTTGCGGGACAACAAACGCTTTTCTTCAGTGGCAGTAATTTTTTTCTTTAAAAAAAGACGTTCGGCCCAACCACCCAAAAGATGCATATACACCCTAAAGGTTTGATCAAACGAGGCTTGTGCTCTTAGATGGTAACTGCGCAGCTTGCCCGCCATCGAAAGCCACAAAGGACTAATTGCCAAAGAAATAGCCGTCAGCGTAATGAGAAGCTGCTGGTCATAGGCTGTCACAATGCGGCTATCACGTGCAATCGAAATCAGCAAAAAGGCAAACTCACCCATTTGTGACAAGACCACACCAGCTAAGAATGTTGTAGGCCAAGGCTGCCTTAAAAGACGCAAGATACCGAAATTCATCAGTGTTTTAAAAATGATCACGCCCAGCGAAAGTGTGGCAATCAGCCAAATGTGCGTCCAGATAAAACGCACATCGATGAACAAGCCAACAGATAGGAAAAAAGTCATCACCAGAACACTGTAGATCGGCATGATCACCTGCATCAGCAAAGGACGCTCTTTAAGGTTGCCCAAGATCAAACCCGCAAGAAACGCACCATAGGCAACTGACAAGCCCATAAAACCTGAAAGCGTTGCAAACCCAAAACAAAAAGACAGCCCCACCAATGAAGGCAAGTCGGGCTTTTCAGATGAAAAACGGACCAACACGGGCACTTTGCGTGCACGCCCAAAAAACCACACCAAAAATGATAAAATACCCAATGCAATAATGATCTTAAAGCTTAGCGTGCCCCACCGAATACCCTGATCAAGATCGCGGATAATTAAAATCATGGGCACAATCGCCAGATCTTGCGCAATCAGCACACCTAGCGTTAAACGCCCCACATCTGTGTTAAAATCACGGCTGGCCTCAAGCATCTTGACGGCCACCGCCGTGCTGCTAAGCGCAATAATAAAACCAAGCAGCAAAGAGAATCCCAGCGGCCAATGCAACAAAGAAGACAACCCAAAGGCCAAAAGCAAACTGACAGTAATCTGCCCAAGGCAGGCAGTGAGCGACAGCCCCATGGTGCGTTTAAAGCTTTGTAAATCAAGGCTCATACCAACGACAAAAAGCACCATCAACACACCAAAATCAGCAAAAAGCTGGATGATCGACACATCTTGAATATAAGCTAAACCGGACGGCCCCAAGAAAACACCCGCCAGGATATAGCCAATCACCGCAGGCTGGCCAAGACGGTCAAGCAACAGACCACCCATCAGCGCCGCAGTAATGACAAAAGCCATTTCCTGAAGCCCAATCACTGTATGCATGTCAAGTGTCCTTGCCTAAAAGTTCAAAAAATCAATGATGCCTGCCGCATTATAGCATGATAATCGTTGCATAAGACATAAAAAAATAACGATTAAACGAAGACAGCAAAACAAAGCAATCAAACACAGCGGTTGACACACAACGGCAAAGCAATGAAAATTAATCAAAGTGCGGCGGAGTAGCTCAGTTGGTTAGAGCAGCGGAATCATAATCCGCGTGTCGGGGGTTCGAGTCCCTCCTCCGCTACCAAAACATAGGCAAGGTAAACGTGAAGATTAATGGTAACGAGTTAAGGGTAGGTTACGTCATCTACCACAACAGCAGATTGTGGAAAACAGTCAAAACAGAGCACGTCAAACCAGGAAAAGGTGGCGCTTACATGCAGGCCGAGCTAAAGGATCTGCAAACTGGCACCAAATCGAACACGCGTTTTAGAGCAGATGAAACGGTCGAGCGCGCCCATACTGAAGAGGCGCAATATCAGTTTTTGTTTGAAGAAAACGATGCCTTGGTTTTTATGCACACAACCACTTACGAGCAAACAACTTTACCCAAAGCCCTGCTGGGGGATGGCTATGTTTTTCTGCAGGAAAACATGGAAGTTTCTATTTGCACATGTGATGGCAAACCAATTGATATCAAGCTTCCCAAAACGGTGATTCTTGAAATTGTGGAAGCAGACCCCGTGGTGAAGGGACAAACGGCCTCGGCCTCTTTTAAGCCCGCCATTCTCTCGAACGGCAAAAAAATTATGGTGCCACCCCACATTGACTCGGGTGTACGTGTTGTGGTCAACACTGAAGAGGGCACCTATGTTGAACGCGCCAAATAAGCTGACTCAACAGGCACACTTTTTGTTAGCACAAGGCACACAACGCTTTGGGACCGTTCACCCGCAAAAGGTTTGTTATGTCTTATAGAGCACTTGGCACTAAATGCCCTTTTGTAAACATTATGGCGCACGCTGCCTTTAAGGCTGCTAAAAACCTGTTGCGTGATTTTGGTGAGGTTGAAAATTTGGCCATTTCTCGCAAGGGAGCAAAAGACTTTGTCTCTGTGGCCGATCAGCGTGCCGAGAAAATCATCAGGCAAACGCTGCAAAAAGCTTTTCCTGACTTTGGTCTGTTGCTTGAAGAAGGCGGATATATCGAAGGCGCGCAAGACATGACCTTTGTGGTTGACCCACTGGACGGCACACTTAACTTTTTACACGGCTTACCGCACTTTTGCCTTTCAATTGGTCTTTTAAAAAAAGAAACACCCATAGCCGGTGTGATTTTTGATCCCATTCGTGACGAGGTGTTTTGGGCTTCGGCCGGCAAAGGCGCTTTTATGAATAAAAGACGCCTGCGTGTCAGAGGCCCCTCTCCACAAGGACTGCAGATTTTAGGCCTTAGCCACACACGCTCTGTGGCGTATGAAGATAAAAAAACAGCCGCTCTTTTTACAACACGCGTCTCGGGCTCGGCAGCCCTTGATTTAGCTTATGTGGCAGCTGGGCGCCTTGACGGTTTTTGGGGATATGGCCTGGCCCCTTGGGACATTGCCGCTGGTTTGTGTTTGGTCACAGAAGCCCGTGGCCTTTCTAAAACACTGTCTTCATCACCTCAAAAAGAAGGCATAGCCTTGGATATGCAAACAAAAACACATCTTTTGGCAGCGTCTCCTGATTTTTTTCCACACCTTGAAAAAGCTTATCATGCCATCCGAAGCTAGCCCCACAACACGCAAAGCCCCTTTTCAATTTGGAACAGATGGCTTGCGTGGACGTTTTGGTGTGCCGCCGTTTGATGATGAAACCCTTAAATCTTTTGCTGATGCGCTTGCTTCTTTTTTTGCGCAAAAAGCCGCGCCCAACAGAAAAAAAATGCTTATCGCAAGGGACACCCGGGCTTCAGGCCCCTTGATTGAAAATATTCTGACAAAAGCCTTTAAGGCACACGATTTACCATTTGGCTTACTGAGCATTCTGCCAACACCTGCCCTTGTGCACGATATTGTCGTACAAAACGCATTGGGCGGCGTCATGATTTCAGCCTCGCACAACCCAGCACACGACAATGGCATCAAGATTTTTAAAGAGGGCGGCGCAAAGCTTGCTTTAGCAGATGAGCAAAGGATTCTGGATCTTTACACCACCGCCCCACACCTTGCAGAAACGGCCTCTGTGATGGCGCAATCTTTTTTTGAAGAGTCCGGTTATGAAGCACATCTTCGATCTCTTTTTGCAGGACTTAATCTTAAAAACCTGCATCTTGTGGTTGACTGCGCTCATGGCGCTATGTACCAAATAGCCCCGCGCCTTCTTAAATCTTTTGGCGCCAAAGTCACACCGCTTGCCACATCTGCGGATGGCCACAACATTAATCAAGACTGCGGCTCAACACACCCCAAAACACTGCAAGAAACAACCAAATCTGTTGGCGCAGACTATGGCATCGCTTTTGATGGCGACGGCGACCGCGTTCTTTTTTGCAAAAAAGATGGCACACTGCTGAACGGCGATCAATTGCTCACTTTTTTAGCACTTGCAGAATCCAAGCTAACGCCACCCTGTGTTGTCTCAACCATTATGGCCAACCAAGCCATGGAAGAAACCCTGGCCCAACGCCAGATCAAGCTGGTGCGCACAAACGTAGGTGACAAAGCTGTGGCAGGCGCGATGGAGGAAAAGGGCGCGCTTTTAGGGGGCGAAGCATCGGGACATCTGATTTTAAAACGCTACAGTCAAACGGGCGACGGGCTTTTGGCCGCGCTGGCAGTGCTAAAGGCATCTCAACAAAATAACGCACCCCCTTTGCCCTGCTTTGTACCTTATCCACAACATATTGAGAACATTCCTCTGCAGCACGTGCGTCAAGAAGCGCTTGTCCCTTCGCAGGCGCTGCAAGAACAGCTGCAGCAATGCATAAAAAAAGGGCGCCTCTTTTTAAGACGCTCGGGTACCGAGCCCGTTTTGCGTCTTACCATCGAGGCACCCTCTGAAAAGGTCGTCAAAAGCGCCCTTTCAAAGGCGCTTTCGTTGATTGTGCGTTAAAACTGATAACCCACTTTGACTTTGACGTCCATATTGTTGGTTTTAAGGCCGTTAGCGTCCTCATGCCCTTTAGCCTTCATTTTAATAGAAGACCATGCAGCCTCAACGCCCACAAAGAAAGGCGAAGCACTTGGCTTCCATTTGCAACCCAAACCTAAACGGGGGCCAATGCCATGCGCCTTAAACGATGCATTATCGACAGGCGTCTTAATATCCACCTTGCCACGCACATAACGCAAACCCAGAATACCATAAGGTGTAAAGCCGTGAGGCAACACAACACCAGGGTGAATGGCAACATCAGCAAAGTGCTGCAGCTGTGTTTTTATCTCCCCTGGAATGCCTCGGAGAGTTGAGGATTTTTTAGCATTGACCGCACCATAAGCATAGGCCAACTCACCACCAAGGTAAAAACGGTTAAAGATGTGTCCATAACCTAGAAACAGACCACCACCGAAGCCTTTGGGGTCAGCCATGTGCTGCCGTGCTAGATTCTGCTTAGTATTGCCTTTTTTGAGCCATTGCATGGCGTACATGGCTTGCAAACCGCCGTAAAAACCACCTTTTGAGCCGGTGTCTTGTGCCTCATACTCAACGGGCTCTGGCGCCGTATCTTGTGCTTCATCTGCCATAACAGGGGCTGCCGCCAACGCCAAAAGGGCAGGGGCTAATAATAACTTCTTCATAACCAAATAACTCTTGTTTTATTACTGTCTAATAACCCCATTAAAACGTCTTATCCAAACAAACAACACTAAAAGTCAAAAAAAGACAGTTTTTTATCAGACGACTTGCAAAAACATTTTTTTTATGTGTTTGAAAAAAATCTTTTTTCACTTAAAACGTGTTGCAAAAATATCACACATGCTTTCAAAGCCTTTTCAGTAAGACGTTTTAAAAGAAAGACAGGTGTTTGAAAAATTTTTATAGTGATGACATCAAATCTGTCAAAAAAATACAAAAACTAGAATTGATACCCTAGTTTGAACTTTACATCATATTGGTGAGAGCGCTTTTTAGCAGCACATGTCTCTTCCTTAAAAGACGATACGCCACTTTCAAAACCCAAAAAGAAAGCGGATTCTATATGCTTCCAACGCACACCGATGCCCAAGCGCGGCGCAATGGCATGCTTTGTTTTGTGGTCTGTGCAACTGGTAGCACCTGTAGATGTAAACGTTATCTGCTGCTTGCAATGAAGGTAGCGCCCCCCCAACGACAAATAGGGCAAAACACCCTTGCTTAAAGGCCATCCAAGATGCAATGCAAAGTCGATAAAATGCTTTAAGGACAACTGCGTTGTGACTGAACCCGAGACAGCCTGCCCCCCCTGCTGCCAGGTCACACCCGATAAAGTTTTATTGGCACACACATTACCAAAAGCATAGGCAACCTCGCTGCCCACATAAAAGCCATTGAACACAGAGCCACCTCCTAACAACAAGCCGCCACTAAAACCATGTGGATTTGCAAAACAATTGTTACGTTGCGCCTTTTTACGCGCCCCCTTTGCGCACACAAATAAACTGTATAACCCCTGCAGACCCATGTAAAAACCATGATGGGTTGTTTGAAATGTCAAAGGCTGCACAGTTGTTAGCACGTCATTTGGTTGATTGGATTCAGAAAAACTAAGATTGACCACCAGGCAACTGCCCGAAAAAACAATCAGAAAAAATCTTCTCATACTATTTTTGCAAAAATTAAATATTAAAAACAATATTGTATGTGTTTTTATTATCTAATGTAACTAAAAAACAAATTTATTTTTTGTTTTTTGACAAAAATAAAGATACACGGCACATCTTAAGGCTTACATTTTACCTCCTGAAACTGGCTTGCAGAGCCCGTAAAAATAAGGACAATAAAACGATGATGCGCCTTTATGTTCCTCAGTTATCTTGCAACACCAAACAGATTGTCTTGGATCAACATCAGGCTCACTATGTGTTACATGTCTTACGCGGCAAACCACAGCAAACATTTTTACTTTTCAACGAAACAGCCGGCGAATGGCAAGCAGAACTGGTGCACGCAACGCGTCACACCGTCACCTTTGCGCTGCAGTTACAAACACAAAAAGCCCCAACGCGCCACGCTGAAAGGCATCTTTACTTTTCGCCCTTAAAACAACAGCCTCTTTCTTATCTAATCACCAAAGCAACAGAAGCGGGCGTGACCCATTTGCATCCCTGCCTTTGTGAGCGAACGGTTGTAAAAAACCTTAACGTTGCACGTCTTCACAAACTAACCATCGAGGCAACCGAGCAATCAGGGCGTCTTGCACCGCCTGCGCTGTCACCCCTTTTATCTTTAAAGCAGCATCTAGAGAGCAGCCCTCAAACATTACAACTCTTTTTACTTGACCCCAAAGCGTCCTGTTCTTTAGCACATGTACTGCAAATGATGCTGCAAAAGACAAAACAGCCATCTAACATAGGCTTTCTTTTGGGACCCGAAGGGGGCTGGGGACCGCAAGATGACAAAATCTTGCAAAACAAAGCTCATAAACCCGTTCATTTAGGTGATTTGGTTTTAAGGGCTGAAACAGCAGCAACAATCGCCCTTGGCACGTGCGCCCAGCTACTGGATCGCCCGTAAAAATATGTAAAGCGACAATGCTATTAGCAACGCCCTTTGGGGCACCGCTTGCGGTTTTCTTTTAAATACAGGCTACGCCCCACAAGCGTTTCAACGCGCACACGCGTGACACCTTTTTTATAAAAACCAAGTTTTTTAGCCGCCACCACACTGACATCGATCACACGACCTGGCTTGAAAGGGCCACGATCATTCACCTTTAAGATCGCCTGACGACCATTTGTAAGGTTTGTCACACGTACCACACAAGGCAAAGGCAACGTTTTATGGGCCGCGGTCATTCTGTACATCGAAAACTTTTCGCCTGACGCCGTTGGCAAACCATGTGTGCCATCCGGGCCACCATAGTACGACGCTAACCCCACATCATGCAGTTCGTAATGCTTTTGCGGATAATACCACCTACCTTTTATTTTATAGGGCTTACTTGTATAGCGGGTTGGACTGGTTGTACGCTTGCAAACACAACCGCTTAACACAAAAGCACAAACCCACAGCGCACACGTTCTTTGCCAAAAGTTTGCTCTTATCAATCTTTCTACCTATCCACTTCTTTTAACCAACGTGCCGCATCAAGAGCGCCGTAGGTAAAAATAACCGAGGCACCCGCACGCTTAAAACCCATCAAGCTTTCCAGCAAGCCGTCTTTATAAGAAACCCAGCCTTGAGCATCTGCAGCCCTTAGCATAGCATATTCGCCCGAAACTTGAAAAACACAAAGCGGGTGATGCGTTTTTTGCTTTAAAAGTGACACGATATCTAGGTAGCCACCCCCTGGCTTCACCATCAACAAGTCTGCGCCCTCCTGTATATCAAGTAACGCCTCACGCAACGCCTCTTTTTGATTGCAGATATCCATTTGATAGGTTTTTTTGCACAAACCGCCAGGATCTTTTGCGGCAGCTGTTGCCACAATATCTCTAAAAGGACCATAAAGACACGATGCATATTTGGCCACGTAAGACAAGATTTTGGTTTGAACGTAACCTTTTTCCTCAAGGCCTTGACGCAGCGCATGAATGCGGCCGTCCATCATGTCTGAAACCCCTAAAACATCAGCGCCGGCCTGTGCGTGCAAAACGGCCATGTCGGCCAAAATCTTAATCGTTGCATCATTATCTACATCATCGTTTTGAATGACGCCGTCATGCCCATGCGTTGTATAAGGATCAAGCGCGATATCAGAAATCACCCCTAAAGTGGGAAAACGTTCTTTCACACACTGAATCGCCTTTACTAAAACATTATCTTCGCACAACGCGTGCCTTCCCTGCTCATCCTTGTTTTCTTGGGCAATCACGGGGAAAAGCGCAACACTTGTAAGGCCGGCCGCAAGAATCTTTTCTTCCACAAAGGCGGGCAATGCGTCGACAGAGAGCGGGGAAAAAGGTAAGGGTGATGGCGTTTTTTTAGATGATAAGGTGACGTCTGGCAAATTTTGACACACAAAAAGCGGCATCACCAAGTCAGAAACAGCTAACCTGTTTTCTGCAATCAGCGTGCGGATCCATTGATTTGTACGCAAACGCCTAAGGCGTGCCGCGGGAAATGTCTCAAAGGGCATAGCAACGTGTTATTGTTAAGACTTTGTTCATTAAAATAACGATATAATTAATAAATGTACAAAAATATCTTCTGGGGCAAGTGGTTTATGTTACACAACAAAGCTAAAAAAACTGCTTTAAGTCAATTGTTTTGTCTTGCCATCAGCATCGCCTGTCTGCTGCTGTTCAGTCTTCCACAACCCTCATTTGGCGATGATGCCACACCCACAGTCACTGACTGGGAACCAGGGGGCGCCACAGACCTACCTAAAGAGCCTATTCCTTCACTTGGCTATACAGAAGAGGCCATTAGCTGCATCCAAGATTGCATCAAAGATACATTTGGAACAGGGGCACACAGTCGTCCCACGGTTTGTGCATGCGGCTGTCTTGAAAAGCACGAGATTTCTTTTCACGAAAAATTTTGTGGACAAAGCTCGTTACTTGATGAGAGCAACATACGGACGATTGATCAGCCCATGCTAAAGGGCGGCCTGCAGGTGAACTAACTTGTCAATCTTAAAGAAGTTTTGCTATAGTTGACCCGATCAATCAACTGACATAAACGGGACGTGAACAAAACAACCTCTTTATCCGAAAAGCAGCTTTTCTTCCAACGTTGGCTCAAAAGCCCCTTGACGCTTGGCGCGTTTTTACCCAGCTCTGAAAACCTCTCACGCTTTATGGCCGTTAACGTTGCAAAACAAGTGGCTTTAGACCTTGAGGACAACAAATACATTGTTGAGATTGGCGCCGGCACAGGTGCTTTTACCCACGCTTTACTTGAAGCCGGCATCCCAACAGAGCAGCTTATTTCTATTGAACTTGACCCCAGCTTGTTTTCTTATCTGCAAAAGCGCTTTCCAAACATCACAACACTGTGCGGTGATGCCCAACATTTAAGCAAACTGCTGCCAGCGCACACACAGGGAAGGCTGGCCTGCATCGTCTCGGGCATTCCCATGGTCACGCTGCCAAAAGAGGTGCAAAAAAACGTTGTCGAAGCTGCTTTCAAATTGCTGCCACCACAAGGTTTATTCTTTCAGTTTACCTATAGCCCTTTTTCTTCCATTCCAACGCATCTTTTTAAGCTTGAGAAAAAACGCATTGGCACCGTTTTTTCTAACTTTCCACCGGCAACGGTTTGGGCATATTCTAAGGCTGTATAAAGGGTTAGACGACAGGCCTTTAAAAAAAAGCGCAACTATCTTATTGATAAGTTAAGGTTTAAAAATGCAAAATGGATAAGATGCCAGAGTGAGAAGTTATTCGTATGCGTTGCGTTTGTTTTTTTGTTGCGATCTTCTTTTATTGTGCACACCAGCTTTCAGCTGACACCCCTGCTGCACCTTTATCACAAGCAGAGATCAAAGGCCTTATCGAAAAAGAGGTCAAGCGCCTTACAAAAGAGATGTGGGGTAAAAAATCTTCAGAGCTGCTTTCGGTTTTTCTAAAAAAAACGCTGAAAAAGATGCAAGCCTTGCTTGAGGCAAGCTTTAAAATTGCAGCGCAAGAGGCCATTAAAGAAATCATGCGCGAGGATGGCATCAAGGCCTACGTTGATCACACCAAAGCACAAAGCGTCTTTCCATTTATCGGCAATCCCAAGGGCGCACAGGTGATTCTTGTGTTTACCGACCCCTATTGCAACTATTGCCATGAAAGCCTTGCTTTATACGAACGCCATGCACAAAAAGACACCTCATTTAAACTGATCATTCACGATTTTCCTATCGGCGGCAAACACTCTTACAATGCGGTGCGTGCCCTTTTGGTGGCCCATGCAGAAAAAAAACACCCCCTGCTGCGCAAAGCACTGCATAAACAGGCGCAAAAACACGGTCAGTTTTTATCAAAACAAGAGCTTGTAGCCCTGGCCAAAGCGCAAGGCGTGCAAACCGATAAATTTGAAGAGCGTATGCAAGACAAAAAAATCACCAACACCATTCGCAAAACACTGAAACTGGCAAAACAGTTTCAGATTAGCGCCACACCCACTTTTGTGATCTTAAAATCTGAGCACCAAAAACCGCGTGTCGAAGAAGGCGTGGTGCCACCTGAAGAACTTTTGGGCAAACCCCTAAAACCCTAGCGACAACGCCTTTTTTTTGCGCGATGCCTTTCGGACGCCCTTTGCTTGAGATGGCTTGAGCTCTTCAAAACGCTGGCGCCGTGTGTTCAATTGCTTTGTGCGGCGTAAAGACGGCTTTAACAAAAACGCACCTTCAGGCAATGCTTTGGTTAAAGGCAGCTTAGAGGCATGATTTCGCAAAGGCACACACCACACACCCTTTTCGGACACACGCACCAAACGCAACCCTTGAGATCGCATATAGGCGTCATCTTGATTGGATGCGGTCAGACACACCCCATTCAACCAAAAAGCCCATTTTTGTGGCGAAAAAAAGATGAAGCCGTTAAGCGACCAAGGCACCTTTATCTTAGAAGACAGGCCGCCTCTTTGTGCGTGCGTTTGCTCTTTTTGCTTCCCATGCGTCAAATAATCGTCTGCACAGTGCACAGGAGGCATCAAGGTCAAAAGCATGATGCAAAGGCATCCCACAAAAAAAGCCCTTGAAAAACAACTCAACATTTGGCATCCTTTCTGTACAAAGTTTCTGATCGCACTCTTGTGGTTTTTATAACAAAAATAATCCTTTAACCAAAATAAAAAAGGTCTTTTATGACAAGCGAGACGCCCTTTTCGACGAAAATATTAGAAGAGCTTGCCCGTATTTTAAATGCAATGGACTTGCATGAGATTGAATACAACAAAGGTGACGTTAAGTTGCGCGTGGTCAAACATACACAGCCTACCACAAACACCATCACCCACGCCGCACCCACACCCATGGTGCCACCGGCAGCCCTTGTACAAAACACACCCACAGTCGTGCCATCAAGCACAGCACCGCAAGACACCGAGGCATCTGGCACGATTATCACAGCCCCTATGATTGGCACCGCCTACTTGGCGCCCGAGCCCCAAGCACCCCCTTTTGTGAAAAAAGGTGATGCTGTTGAGAAGGGGCAAACCTTGCTGGTTGTCGAAACAATGAAGGTCATGAACCCTATTCGCAGCCCAGAGGATGGTATTATTGACGAAGTGCTCGTCAACAACGCGCAACCCGTTGAGTTTGGCGAACCACTTGTGCGCTTAAAGGCTTAATTTTTATGTTTCGTAAAGTTCTCATTGCCAACAGAGGCGAAATTGCACTGCGCATTTTAAGAGCGCTGAAAGAGATGAATATCCACACTGTCACCGTTCACTCTACAGCGGATGAGTCAGCCATGCACGTGCAACTGGCGGATGAGAGCGTGTGTATTGGCCCCGGCCCCAGCAAAGAAAGCTATCTCAACATGACCTCGATCTTGGCAGCAGCCGAGGTAACAGGCGCAGATGCCATTCACCCAGGCGTTGGGTTCCTCTCTGAAAACGCCCAGTTTGCGCGCATGGCCGAAGCACACAACTTGGCCTTTATTGGCCCAAGTGCCGAGCACATCGAAGTGATGGGAGATAAAATTCGCGCCAAAAAAGCAGCAGCTGACATGGGCATTCCTTTGGTCCCCGGCTCGAACGAGTTATCAGGCGACACTGCCGACATCAAAAAAGTGGTAGACAGAATAGGCTATCCGTTGTTAATTAAGGCTGCGCACGGCGGTGGCGGCAAGGGTATGCGCCTTGTCCAGCGCTCGGACAATTTCTTGAAAGAGCTTGAGATCACCCGCGCGGAGGCAATGGCAAACTTTGGCTCGGACAGCGTTTACCTTGAGCGTTACCTTGAAAAACCCAAACATATCGAGTTGCAAATTTTAGGCGACAAGCATGGTAACCTTGTCTTTTTAGGAGAACGCGACTGTTCGATTCAAAGACGCCACCAAAAAGTTTGGGAAGAGGCACCTGCGCCCTTTCTGCCTCGCTCGCTGCTTGACAACCTCATTAAAAAAATCAGGCCAGCGCTTCAAAAAATGGGTTATGTGGGCGCGGGAACACTTGAATTCTTGTATGAAAACAACCAGTTTTATTTTATCGAAATGAACACCCGCCTGCAGGTTGAGCATCCCGTCACCGAAATGATTACGGGCATCGATCTTGTGAAAGAGCAAATTCGCATCGCAGCAGGCGAAAAATTGTCGTTTACACAAGAGGACGTCACCTTTAAAGGACACGCGATTGAATGCCGCATTAACGCTGAAAATCCAGATACCTTTTTGCCCACACCAGGCAAAATAGCAGCCTATCTGCCGCCAGGCGGTCCACACATTCGCGTTGATAGTGCCCTTTATCAGGGATACGTGATTCCTCCTTATTATGACAGCCTTGTCTCAAAACTTGTTGCCTATGGTGACACAAGAGAGAAGTGCCTTGCACACCTTAAACGTGCCCTTGATGAGTATGTGATTGCAGGCCCTGATACACTCATCCCCCTGCACAAAAAGCTTGTCACGTCACAAGACGTGCATGAAGGGCAGTATCATATTCACTGGCTTGAAGAATGGCTTTGCCAGCACGAAAAAGCAGCCTAGAGAGCAGGGGGCGTCCACATGGTCACTGCAAAAGAAACACACAAAGCAGCTGATCTGTCTCTTGGTATTCTTGGGTGCGGTGGACGCATGGGAAGCGCTTTATTCAAGGCAACCTCTGAAGAGGCTAACGTTACTTTTGGTTATGGCTCTTACAAAAACACCCCCCCTGCCTTTCTGTTAGACAGTAAAGAGGCGCAGCTAACGCAATGTGCAGAAACCGTTTTTCAGCACAGCCAAGTTGTGGTTGATTTTTCACATGAAAGCGCTGCAAAAGCACATCTTGCACTGGCCGCACAATACAAAAAACCTTTTATACTGGCCACCACAGGCTTTAGAGAAGATATTTCTTCTGCGTGTGAAAAGGCAGCAAAGCACGCACCCGTTATGCGGGCGCCCAACACGTCGATCGGCGCGAATCTTTTAAAAACACTGGTGCGCCGCGCCGCTGAAGCCCTTAACACTACTTTTGATGTGACGTTGCTTGATCGGCATCATACACAAAAAAAAGATGCGCCCTCGGGTACAGCCCTCATGCTGGCACACAGCGTACAAGAGGGGCGCCGTCTGGCTAAAAAATCAGAAGGCAAACTGCGCTTTTACGAGCCTTATGAAACCGGCAGTATCCAAATCGCCTCTCTGCAGGCTGCCAAACTTTTTGGCAGTCATGAAGTTGCCTTTACAAGCGCTGATGAGCGGCTCACTTTCACGCATGATCTTTTGAATCGCGAGGCTCTTGCCAAAGGCGCGCTGCTGGCAACCAAATGGCTTGCACACCAAAAACCAGGCCTTTACACCATGGAAGACGTTCTTTTTCAACCGTAAAATAGTTACGACTGCACTGTCGACACAGAAACACGCTGCTTTGAGGTGACCTCGGCACGTCCCCCAAGCCACGTTGTCCAACCTAGCCTTAAAGGAAATGTTTTGGACGCCAAGCGAAAAACAGGGGCCTCTTTAAGGGACAAAATAAGCTCAAAGCTAAGGCGCGTACCAATATAAGAGCGCACAACACGCAAAAGGCTTTCATAGTATTCACCCTTTGGCAGAAAGCCGAGAAACTGCTTTCTGTTATGGATTGCTAAGTCAATTTGAACACCCTGCACAACAGTGTAGGCACGTTTTCCCAACACAAAAGAATGCGCAAGAGCGTTGTTTCGGCAATGCGTATGCCCCACGCGCGTACGACGGTGCATTGGAATTTTAAAAACACGGCCACGAAAAGAAGAAACGATATTCGATAAACCAAAATGGTGTTTTAAAAGCTGCGACAAACCCTGTGGTGTGTGTGGCCGCTTCCATAAAATTTGCGCCACCGGTAAAAAAGAACGCAATTGCAGTGCCGAATCCTTTTTTTTGCGCACACCACTTAAAGAAAGCAGCGTATTCCCCAAAAGACTTTTATCCGGCGTGTCACGCAATAAAGTCGGCAGACGCCTTTGCTGCAGCCGATAAAAAAGCGTCATAAAACGATGGTTGAAAATATCAAAAAAATCAGCCAGCGATGCATCGCGCACCTTAAGACGCCTTAAAATATCTTCGGTATAAACGGTTGGCAGCGGTCCTTGCGCACCCGCAATACCAAAAAAATTCACATAAGCAGTGAACGCAAGGCCCTTTTTGTACCCTCCTTTGAACAGTTTTTTCGGCCCCAAGTTTTGCAAATGGGGCGCATCTTGCGGCATAAGCGCAAGCAGATCACTTGCGGGCGGCGATAGCAAAAGGCTTGATTTAAAAGCAAGAAAATCCCCCCTATTTAAAGCATCGCTATCTATTTGGCCCAAGGCACACAAAAGATGTACAGCTTGTGAGAACTCGAACAAAAAAGGCTCAAGGAAAAGCTTTTGCGCTAGATTGTCTTGGCGACGCATGGCTCAGCTTCCCATTTTTTTAAAACAGTATCAGACAGACCCATTAAATTTGTTTCGACCAATGTGTTAAAGTCAGCTGTTAGCTTAAAAAGCTCGTGTAAAATCATGCTCAGCACAAAATAGCCATGCACATTCACCTTCGCATCATCTACTTTAAGGGTCACCGAGAGCAAAGGCACAAAACTATGCCAGCCTTCTTGTGCCAAAGGGCCAATGGTTCTGCGAAATGAGAGGCTCTCCAGCGCTTCAATCGACCCACCCAAAAAAGCATGACCGGTGTTATAAAGGCGCAGCAGTTCTTTAAGAGGCGCCAAGGTTTCAAGGTGCGCACAGAGACCTAAATGATCGACGGCCAAGTGGCTAATCAGCCGCCACTGTGTTTGACCATCAAGAGAGGGGTTCAGTGCACGCGTTGGTTTTGTCAGCGACACCATGTCCATGCCCGAAAAGCGTCCCTGTACATCAAAGTGCACGCCAACCGGCAGTTTTTCTGCAAGGCGCCTGTTAGTACAAAGCATATGCGCATAAACGGTTTCTTCCTTAAACGCAGACAGCTTCATGTCATAATTCACAAAAGACAGAAAAACGTCCGTGCCGCGGGCATCCTCTAAAGAAGTTTGCATTCTTCTATCAAACCAGAACATCTCTTGCTGTTTTTCTTCGGCTTGGTGTGTGTAAGAGAAATAAGGCTCGATCACATGACCTGGCATCTCGATACTGGTGGCTGACGAAATTTTTAAAATCGTATGCACCTCCATCATCTCTTCGAGACGGTGATCCGGCACCAGACGATAAGAGGTCTTGCGATAATCCAGCTTAATAGGCTCGGACGATTTCTGAAAAAGATTAATGGCAGGCACACACCCCAGCATGACACTTTGAGCGGACAGAGGCCACTTTTCAGGCTCAGCATATCCACTGAGTGGAAAAAAAAGCGTCACTGTTTCGCTTTTAACCTGCGCTAGTTTTTCTTTTAAATGCTGAACTTTAAAGAAAAGAAATTTTTGAGGAAAGTGGAAAAAATCCCACAACAAACGATGCGCGGGATTTGTTTTGGGTGTGGCCTCTAAAAGGCCTTCATGCGGCTCGAAACCCGCTCTTTGAAATGCATCCTCTCGCAACAGTTCTAAAACAGGTTCCTTGCTGTTTTTTTGAATAAACACAGGTGTCGGATCAACTGTATCGTAGGTATGCAACCACTTAAGAAGCGTAAAGGCCGTTAAGGTGTCACCACCTAAATAAAAGGTTAAATCATCTAACGACAGATCAGAAAAGAGGCCGCCATGCGTTTTTAACGTTACTTTTAAAAGCCAAGGCGAGCGCAGCTCTTTTGCGGGCATTGCATAAAGATTACTTGTCACATACCCCACATCCACCACGTCAATGGGCCAAATATCAACGGGCATTGTCGTTTGAAAACGACAGCTAATGCCCTCTTGTGATGTGGCAGCAAGCGGTGTGCGCGCTGGCATTTGTCTTCCCTGAAACAACGACACCATCTCTTTAAAGGCTTGCATCTTTAAAATCACACAAGACGGAAATGGCTTAATAAATTCAGGATACAGCACACTTAAAAGGGCATTGCTGATGTCCGAGTGTTGATCATCAATCGCCATTTGCAGGCGACCAGTTAAAAAGGCAAATGATTCAAGCAGGCGCTCAATATGTGGGTCATCTGACCCTTTAGGACTCAGCTCAAGATCGCCAGCAATACGTGGATAGGCTTTTGCAAACTTTTGCCCTATCTTTAAAAGATAGGACATTTCCCGCTGATAATACGGCAGCAGCTGTGAAAAATTCGGGTTGTGATCTTGCATAGCGTTCTCATGGTAAAGCTTAGCGGCAAGCATGCAAAAGAGGGCCTTTGTTTGTTATGGAAGAGAAAAGGTTTTTTTTTAATTAAAATGTGCACAAATCAACCGCCATGGGCGCTTTATATTCACTGGCCCTTTTGTCTTTCAAAATGCCCCTATTGCGATTTTAACAGCCACGTACACAAAACGATCCCCGTTGATAGATTCAAGGCAGCTTTTTTACAAGAGCTTGAAACCCAGCAAAATCGCCTCAAACGCAATACGCCTTTGCAAAGTATTTTTTTTGGAGGTGGCACCCCCTCTTTAATGCCGCCTCAACTAGTGGCCGATTTGATTCAAAAAGCCAAACAACACTTTTATACCAGTGATTCGCTTGAGATTACGCTGGAGGCCAACCCAACCTCTTTTGAAAAAGAAAAATTTCAAGCCTTCAAAGAGGCAGGCGTCAATCGTTTGTCACTGGGTGTGCAGTCATTTAATGATCAAGATCTTTCTTTTTTAGGACGCGGCCACAATGCACGCGAAGCCGAAGAGGCCCTTGAGGCTTGTGCTGCTTTATTTCCTCGGTTTTCCTTTGATCTGATGTATGGCCTGGCAAATCAAACAACCAAAGATTGGCAGCAGCAACTTCAAAAAGCGGCCGTGCTCAAGCCCACACATCTTTCGTGTTATCAGCTAACTTTTGAGCAAGGAACCGCCTTCTATACACGCTTTCAAAGAGGTGACTTAAAATACCCAAATGAAACAAACGCCATTGCCTTTGATACACAAACCGAAAGTGTTTTAGCAGAAAAGGGTTTAAGGCGTTACGAAACCTCTAACTATGCCGCACCAGGCTTTGAAAGCCAACATAATCTGGCTTACTGGAAAACGCACCCCACCCTTGGTATTGGCCCTGGCAGCCACGGACGCCCGATTCTTCATACAAAGCCCTATGCTGAGCAGATGCTGCGTGCACCTTTTACATGGCTTGAAGCCGTTGAAAAGCAAGGTCATGGCCTGCAAAAGTCCTCTATTCTTTCGCCAGAAGAGCGCCTTCAAGAGTGGTTTCTCATGGGCCTAAGGCTGAAAGCAGGCATTGCCACTGAAGAGGCGTTGCGCATTACAGGACAACCCTTTGCAACATGGCATAAAGGACCTTTGAAAGAGCGCCTTGAAGCATTGTGTCAACAAGATCTTTTATGCATCAGCCAAGAAAAGATGCGTATCCACACAACAAAAAAAGGGGCTTTGCGCCTTAACGGTATCTTGAGCTTTTTATTTGCAGCTTAAAAGGTAAGGGAATAACGGCCAGGCCTTAAGAGGCGCGTGACGAGTTCATTGCCTCAAAAAACTCGGCATTATTTTTTGTGCCGCGCATTTTATCAAGCAAAAACTCCATAGCCTCTGTCACGCTCATCTGTGCCAGCAGACGTCTTAAAACCCACATCTTCATCAATGTTTGCTTTTCAACCAACATCTCTTCTTTACGTGTGCCCGATTTAATGACATCTAAGGCAGGGAACAAGCGTTTGTCAGACAGCTTACGTTCTAACACAATTTCAGCATTACCAGTGCCTTTGAATTCCTCAAAAATCACCTCATCCATGCGCGAGCCTGTCTCAACAAGGGTCGTGCCAATAATGGTCAGCGAACCACCTTCTTCTACATTACGCGCGGCACCAAAAAAGCGTTTGGGCCTTTGCAAAGCATTCGCATCCACACCACCCGTCAACACCTTGCCCGACGACGGCACCACAGCATTATACGCGCGTGCAAGGCGTGTAATCGAGTCAAGCAAAACGATAACGTCTTTTTTGCTTTCAACAAGCCGCTTGGCTTTTTCTAAAACCATCTCAGCCACTTGAACATGTCGCGTCGCCGGCTCATCAAATGTTGAGCCAATGACCTCGCCCTTGACAGAGCGTGCCATGTCGGTCACCTCTTCGGGCCTTTCACCCACCATCAAAACAATCAAATGTGCACTTGGATGATTTTGTGAAAGCGCATGGGCAATGTTTTGCATCATCACCGTTTTACCCGTGCGCGGTGGTGCCACAATCAACGCACGCTGGCCAAAACCAAGCGGAACCACCAGATCGATGACACGCAACGTGTTATCTTTTTCTTTCGGATCGTCACATTCAAGAATAATTTTTCTATCAGGATAAAGGGCCGTTAAGCTATCAAACTGAACGCGATGACGCAGTTCAGCCGGATCAACACCATTAACGCGCTCTACCTGTTTAAACGAAAAATAACGCTCACCTTCTCGAGGCGGCGCCAGTTCGCCTTCAAGCGTGTCACCGGTGCGCAAGCCAAGACGTCTGACCTGCTGGGTCGACACATAAATATCATCAGGACCTGGTAAAAAATTGGCCTCAGCCGAGCGCAGAAAACCAAAACCATCTTGCAAGACAGACAAAACACCACCGCCTTGGATGCACGTCCCTTTAAGGGCCATGGCTTTCAAAATCGCAAACATCAAATCCTGCCGACGCAGTGAGGATGCATTGTCAATGCCCAGATCTTCAGCCATTGCCAAAAGATCGGCAAAAGATTTCGACTTAAGAGTGTTACGCTCGACTGAACTGGCCATCATAGTTTGCTTTCAAAAAACCAAAAATAGAAAAGATGCGCTTTATGTATCCTGTGAAGGCTCTTCCCCAGCCTCTAGCGTTGCCACGAACGTTTCATCTCGACCGGGCGCATCCGCATCCTTTAGAACATCCTCTTTCACAGAAAACCTTGGACTATCCATCACAAACTCGGACTGCAAGCCCTCATAAAGCATTTTCACATCAACGGATCCTGCTTTAATCTCTTCCAAGGCCAACACAATATCACGATGCTTTTCCCGTGGGCGTGTCAACAAGGCACCGTTCTCAATCTCACGCACACGACGCGATGCCAACAAAACCAACAAAAAACGATCTAGTTTCACACCATCCGCATCAAGATCCATCACAACGCTTTCTTTCTTAAGCAAAACCCTGACGGGCTTTAAAACGAGGGTTTACTTTATTGATGACATAAAGCTTACCACGACGACGGACAACCCGACAAGCACGGTGACGCTTTTTAAGAGACTGTATAGAACTTGCAACACGCATAACTGAATATAACTGATATCTGAATCAAGGAATGGGTTCATCCTAAACCACCTTTTGGCTGGTTTCAAGGATTTTTTTTAAACGGCAATCTTTTTTTTCTATTTTTACTTGGAAAATCATCCTTTTCATCTTATTCTCGCATCCAAATTTTTATAAAAAGAATTGCCCCATGAAAGTAACGCAGGAAAAGACGTTCCACACCTGGTGCCTTTTAATGCAAAAAAAAATTTGCACAGCACTTGAATCACTGGAACAAAAATTTCAAACGCCCTGCACCTTTCGAACGAAAGACTGGCTAAGGCCAGGTGGTGGCGGTGGCCAAATGGCTCTTTTAGAAGGCAATCTTTTCGAAAAGGCCGGTGTCAATGTCTCTTGCGTGCACGGCACATTTAGCGATGCCTTTCGGCAAAAAATGCCAGGATGCGAAAAAAGCAGCACGTTTTGGGCTGCAGGGCTTTCTCTTGTCATCCATCCGCGCTCGCCCCATGTGCCCATCATACACATGAACGTACGCCATATCCGCACACAAAAACAGTGGTTTGGAGGCGGCATCGATTTAACACCCGTTTTTCCCGATGCAGAGGACACCAAAGCGTTTCACCAGGGCCTTCAAAAAACATGTGACCTGTTTGACAAAACGTACTATCCCACTTTTAAGGCCGCCGCTGATCAGTATTTTTGGCTAAACCACCGCAACGAGTCACGCGGCGTTGGCGGTATTTTTTATGACAACCTTACCAAACCCTTTGACGATGGTTTTGCGTTTACACAAGCCATTGGCGAGTTGTTTCTAGAAGCTTACACGCCACTGGTGCAAAAAAACTGGAAAAAACCTGTGACCCCTCAAGATCGCAACGCACAACTGATCAAACGCGGACGTTACGTTGAATTTAACTTGCTTTACGACAGGGGCACACGTTTTGGCCTTGAAACAGATGGCAACATTGATGCTATTTTGATGTCACTGCCGCCACTGGCATCATGGCCTTCAGCGCTTACAGCCTCTTAAACAAGCGCAAACTTTGCAACCCATTTTTTCATCTTATGTCCCAAACGCCCCCAATACGAACCACTTGAAGGCACTGGATTTAACTCAACACACTGTGGTTTTGAAAGGTCAAGATCAAGCAACTGGCCCAGTTTAGGCACTTTTTTGAAAATCGTCCGAAAAACCTGATTATTGCGCCCCGCAAGCACGTTCGCGCGCCATAAAGGTTCGTTCAACTCCAAAAACGTAATATATTGTTGTATGGGCGCATTAACACCCACAATGCAAAGGGGGGTCCGCGCTAAAACACGACAGGCGTAAAACCACAAATCATCCGCCTTGGCAATCAAAGTAATATATTTTCTCTTCAAAGCACGCTTGTGCAAACCATTGTATGTTTTGTGGGTGGCGTCATAGGGATACAACACACCAGCAAAACCCAGTGCCAAATCCAAAAAATCGCCCCGACCACCACTTGTATCATGGCCTGAAGACTGTGCGTAACTTTGCAAAACGCGATCACGCACTTTCAATCTGCTTTTAGCGATAGCTTGTATCGCCTGTGGACTTCTTTGATGACTTTTCACCAAGGCATGCAGCCAACCAGCAGGATATAAAATATCGTCATCGACTGTGATGATATTGGCCTTTAACTGTGCCTTTAAGGCTGGAAAAAGCTTGTTCGCAGCACCATTGTTTCCATGAAAAAAGATAGTTTCTAACCCGCGCGCCTGCAAATCAATAAGTGTCTGGGGCAAGCTTACCAAACCGCCCGGATACTCTTCAAGCGAAAGCCACAAGATAATGCGATCAGGTTTTACCGACTGACGCATCAGACTTTCTATGGTCAACCAAATCCCTTGGGTGCCTTTTTTAGTGCGCGGCGGCCATGTCGTTAAGCTGATGACATAGGCGTTTTGACCACTCGCGGGTTTTGTTTTTACACCCCGCGGAAGCGCCTTCCAACCAGCATAGGTCACAGACGTTTCAAAGTAACGCTTGTATAACTTTGCATCAAAATCCTGATGACTGCCTTGCAAAGCACGTAAACACTGTGTGCACACAAAAAACAATATGATGGCTAAGAAAGAGCTAATTTTTTTCAAAACAGGTCATGAAATTGTTTTATTTCGTTTAATTTCTCATATCCAGCAAAAAAAGCAACTCAGATTTCGGCAACCGACAGTAGCTTTCAACCCAACAATACAAAGCCTTATCAAGCAAAACACCAACCTGTACACCATCACCCAAGCCAGAACGTTTGACATCTGAACCTGTTAAAGGCATTTTTTTTGGCAAGTTTTTAGCTTTTTTTGCCAAACATGTCAGAAGCGTTGCAGCTTTTGCGGGCGTCATTTGTTTTGCTACCACACATGCTGCTAGTTTTAACCAAAGACGATCTTGTGCAAGCGTAGGACCATCTTGATACCACCAAACATAAAACTGCCTTTCAAGATCATCAAAAGGCACGTCTGGTAACGCATCAACACGCTGCCACCATTTTTTCAAGGCTCGCTCTAACAAAAAATCTGGACACGCTGGTCCATAAAGCGTTTTAAGACGCACAAACCACGAGGCCTCTTGCATCGTCTTTTGTTCAAGCGCATAAAGGGCCTGAAACATATCCCCTGATGAGGCAGGTTGTTGCCCAATCAAAGATAAAATATCTTCTTTGACCCAAAGTGTCACAATGGTGTTAAGCTGGGGGCCTTGAAAAATCTTTTTCACCTCTGATGCCACACGCTCACGCGAAAGGCGACACAGACCTTCTTTAAGGGCAAGACACGCCTTAAGACTTTCTTGGTGAAAGTCGCCTTTGCCATAACGCCCAAAAAAGCGAAAAAAGCGCAAAATACGCAAAAAATCCTCGCGCACACGCGAAGAGGCATCGCCAATAAAACGCACACAACCTTTTGCAAGATCGTCTTGACCGCCAAAATAATCGTAAAGCCGGCCGTTTGCATCAAGATAAAGTGCATTCATGGTCAAGTCGCGCCTTAAGGCATCTTCTTTCCAATCCTTGGTAAAACTGACTTTTGCATGGCGTCCGTCCGTTTGTATATCTTGCCGCAACGTTGTGACTTCGTACACAGTGCCTTGAAAATGCACCGTCAGCGTGCCGTGCTTTAAACCTGTTGGCAGCACCTTGCAACCGGCTTTCGTTAAAAGCTGCATCACTGCGATGGGCGTTGCGGTAGTCGCCACGTCAAAATCATGAATCGGCCGCCCCAAAAGGCTATCTCTGACCGCTGAACCCACAAAGCGTCCCTCGCCACCTTGTGACCCCAACAGCTTTAAAAAAGCTTGGTGAGACGGCTTTTTCAGCCATGCAAACGAGTCATCTGAAGGCGAAAATATCATGTTTGCGGCACAGCTTGCAATGTTAAAACTTTAAAAAGCGTCCCCATTTGCAAAGGATGCGTTAGGCGTAACACGCCCGCTTCAAGCACTGCATATTCTTTGGCAGAAAGCTGTGGACGCAACGCCTCAAGGCGCTGCTTTAAGCCACAGGCATAAAGAAAATCACGCTGTGTTTGCAGCGCAACCTTGTGACCCGCTTTTTCTGCACACAGTGCAAGCTGCTTAAAGTTCACATGAAAAGACAAATCCGCGCATCCTGGATACGCAAAAGGCGAGACGTGCTGTCCTTTCAACAGCCCCTGCCATGAATCGCCCAAGAAGCCCTCTTGCGTTAAAGCAGGCGCGCTGTACCCATAATCAATCAACAAAGCACAGCCGCCCTGCTTTTGAAGCAAACAACACACAGAATGCATGGCGGCATCTAAGGCCTGACTTTCCTCATAAACCATGCCCTCGGCATAGCGTGCTAACAACGCAGGGTCAGCCCGTTGCGGTACACTTTGCGCATCATGTTTCCAAGAAAATTCACCCTGTGGGTCAAGATCCACAACACGTTCGGCCCACGCACCTGATTTTTTTTGATATTGCTTGTGGGGCAACACATCAAAAAATTCGTTAGCCAACACAAAAACGGGCCCATCTGCGCATGCAATCTCTTCAACCGAGGCACAATGCTTCATACTGTTCACAACGGATGCAAAGGGCGCCAGCTTTTTACGCTGCTCTTTCTTTAACAGCGGATGCACATCAACCAAGCGCAAATCGATGGCTTTTAAAAAAGCAGGACGCAGCTTCCCAACGCGCAAAAGCCCTTCCATCAACGTGCCAAGACCCGGCCCCAATTCTATTATGGTCAAAGCAGAGGGACTTTGGGCCGCCAGCCACTGGTTTAGAAAAAAGGCCCCCACAATGTCACCAAACAAAGGCGACACCTCGGGCGCGGTGGTAAAGTCACCACACTGGCCTAACACAGCTTGTGTTTGATAATAGCCATGCAAGGGGTGATAAAGGCAGCTGGCATGAAAAGCATCCACACCTTGGGGCCCTTTAAGACGAATGGTTTCTTTGAGCACCTCTTTTAAAGGAAGCTCTAACTTTTTTTCAGCCGCCACCATATCAGCCATGCTCCCACAATGATCATCGGCAAAGACAACACCTGCCCGATGGTAAGGGTTATCACACCAAGCGACACCAGCGCATCGGGCACGCGATAAAGCTCGACCCAAAAGCGCATGGCACCATACCCTAAAAGAAACACACCCGTTAACGCCCAAGGACGCTGACTTAAAGCAGGCGTTAAAAAGCGCAGCATCGCAAACAGCACGACGCCCTCAAGCGTGGCTTCATACAGTTGGGAAGGATGCCGCAAAAATCCGTCAACAGCCGGGTACACAATGCCCCAAGGCATTTCGGTCAGGCGCCCATAGGCTTCTTGATTGATAAAATTACCAAGACGCCCAAAAAAAAGACCAATGGGCACGCCCAACAGATAAATATCGGCTAAAGAGCCCAAGGGCAAATGATGCCGCCACGCATACAACACAAACGCAAAGGCCACACCCAAAACGCCACCATGAAAAGCCATGCCCCCTTCCCACACCTTTAAAATCGACAACGGATGGGCATAAAAATACAGGGGGTCATAAAAGCACACATAGCCTAAACGGCCACCAATGAGAACGCCTGCCACCAAATAGGGCAAAAAATCATCTATGTGCTTTTGCGAGATTTGTGGAAAAAAAACCGTTTGCGCGCGCACATAAAACCAGCCCAGCCAAATGCCGCACAGATACATCAAGCCATACCAGCGGATGGGCCAACCAAAAACAGTTACAGCCACAGGGTCAATAAAAGGAAAAGACCACATCACGCAAGGTACCTATCAAATCTTTTTCTGCACGCTCAAGGTAGCGAATTCTTGCACGTGACGCAAACAAAAGACGCAACAAAAACCTGCTTTTCAAGCCACGCCACAGGCAAGCAAAAAAACGTGACGACCTCTTTTATGGGGGGCGTAAGGGTTCTCTTTGGTTTTTTTCAGATTGATAAAATAAATCATTGTTTTTATTGACAATTTAAACATTTTCTATTAAAAAGTCATTGATTTCTATCAATAAAGGTTTTTACGATGCACTACCTCGTCTTAGCCCTTTGCCTTTTTTGCGGGCAAACACTTTTGTGGGCGCCCACAAAACCCACGCCTGCTGAACCAGCTTTAACCACAGAACAAACTGCCGCAACACCTTTGACTGCCGCCGCTGATCCAACTGCTAAGCCTGCAGACAAAGCGTCCCACAAGCCACCCAAGCCCATTGAGCAACCTGTTGCAGCAGAGTCAGATGATGAAATTGCTTCATCTTCATCCTCTGAAACACCTGAAGAACATCGCCAGCGGCTTTTGCAAAAAATTACACGCTTTGCAAAGCCTACCAACGACGTCGCCTTTAAACATCTGATGCGGCAAGAGCAGGGCATTCCCCCACATGCTGTTTCTTTTTTGAAGGCCATGACAGGGTTGGATATTAAACGCATTGAAACGATCTCTGAGGCCGTACCACAGCTAAATGAGCGGTTGCTTATTTCGGGAGAATGTCGTTATCAATCGTTTATGGACTTTGCGTGCCGCACTAAAAACAATGGTTTGGTGATTGTTGAGGTCCAAGTACGACGCGAAGATTACTTTGACTCACGGGCGCTTTGTTATGCGGCAGGCACATTTGCAAGTCAGCTTAAAAAACACGATAAGTGGTCTGATCTTAAACAAGTGGTTGCGTTGCAGATTTTAGGTCACAAAACCAAAAAACCTTTCCCCAAAGGAGAGTTTGAAGTCCGTTATGAAATGCGACCCAATTTACCCAATTTCGAGCCTATCAATCCCGGCATTTCAATGATTCAAATTGAGCTACCACGTGTTAAGCTACGTGACTGGCCTGCAGACCGCCAGCCCCTGAAGCGCGCTTGGCTTGAGTTTTTTAAAATAGCTCACAAACAAAGGGCCATTCCTCAGGGCGTGCCTTCTATCATTGAATCCGCTTATCAACGCCTTGAAACAAACACCTGGGGATTGCCCAGTTTACGCGAATATGGGGAGACCGACGCATTGGATTTGACAAAATACACGACGGTCCTATCAGAAAGTTTTCAGGATGGTTTTCAGGGCGGAAAGCTTCAGACATTGTTTGACCTCCTAAAAAATCAATCCATTACACTTGAAATGTTAACAGATACCACCACAGAAGAAGAGCGTTCTATGCTAGAGCGGCTGCTAAAAGGAGAGACCCTCGAAGCCGTTTTAAAGGCAGATCCCCCAGCCTAAAAGAGGACGGTGTGCAGAACCAACGCTGCAATCTACCTTGTTTTTTACGAGCGTACTGGCATCAAAACGTAAAGCACCTGGTCATCGCCAGGGTCTTTAAGGATTACAGGCGTTGTGGCGTCTTTAAAGTGTAAAAAGAAGGTCTCGGCTTTAACCTGTTGCACCGCATCCAAAATATAGCGGGCATTAAAGCTGATTTCAAAGGGCTCGCCTGTATAGTTAATGGCCATGCTTTCGGTGCCCGATCCGTTATCCATACCACGCGCCGAAAAAACAATGCTGTCTTTTTGCACCGCAAGCTTGATGGGCTTTGTTTTCTCGGACCCGGCCACAACAGACACGCGATCAACCACCTCGTGGAAAACCTTGCGATCCACCTCAAGAACATGCTTATTATCCTGTGGAATCGCCTGGGTGTACTGCGGAAAAGTGCCGTTGATAAACCGCGCGTAAAACACAACGTCACCCATGGCAAAAGCCACCTGCGTTGGCGAAAAAGAAGTTTGAATGTCTGTTTCTTCTTCATCAATCAGGCGCCGCATCTCGGCCACCGTTTTGCGAGACAAAATCATACCTTTTAAGCCTTCGGCCTTGGGCGGCAGCGGCACCCAGCTAAGCGCCAAACGGTGTGCGTCGGTGGCAACGGCTTTTAAGTCTTGTCCGCTGGCATGCAAATAAATGCCATTCAAATAAAAGCGGGCATCTTCTTGCGACATGGCGAACCGCGTTTGGTCAATTAAACGTTTTAATTCGCCGCCTGTTAACAAAAAGCTGTGAGTGGGATGGTGTTCGGCTACCTCGGGAAAGCTTTTTTCATCCAGCGTTGGCAGATTAAAGCGCGCCACGCCACAGGCAAAAGCCACCTGCTTTTTGTCGGCATCAAAGGTTAAAGAAATCTGTTGGCCTGCAGGACACTTGCGCACCAAATCATACAAAATTTGCGCCGATACTGTGACCGCGCCCGGCTTTACAACCGTGCAAGCAAGCGACTCGCAAAGGGTCAGCTCAAGATCGGTTCCGGTAATTTGCAGGCTTTGCTCGCCACGGGTCTTTAACAAAAGATGGCACAAAATAGGTACGGTGGTTTTGCGCTCAACAATGCCTTGCTGCCGTTGCAGCGCTTTTAAGAAAGAAGCCTTTTCTAAACGTACTTCCATGCACCAGCCTTTTTAAGAAAAACGACTTCTAAGACTGAAGCATTCGGCGCAAAAGATCAATATCTTCCTGGATTTTTGTATTTTTAGACAACTCTTCTGTAATCTTACGCACGCCATAAAGCACCGTTGTGTGATCACGCCCACCAAAAGAGCGGCCAATTTCTGGCAAAGATTTCGTCGTCAACTCTTTAGCCAAGAACATGGCAATCTGCCTTGGCAAGGCCACGGCCTTTGACCTTTTGGGCGAGTGCAAATCGGCCAGCCGAATACTGTAATAATTTGACACAAATCGCTGGATATCATCCACCGTCACTGTTTTATTGCAGGCACGCAGCAGGTCTTGCAACAGCTCTTTGGCCATTTCAATACTCATCTTGCGTCCCACAAGGTTTGCATGCGCCGTCACACGGGTCAGAGCACCCTCAAGCTCGCGCACATTTGATGTGACCTGCTGGGCCAAAAACTCAAGCACCTCTGACGGCACGTTGCCCATTTCCTCGGCCTTGGCTTCCAAAATGCCCAAACGCAACTCATAGGTTGTGGGGTGAATATCGGCCACCAGCCCCCACGCAAGCCTTGATCTAACACGCTCTTCAATGCCTTCAAGATCCGAGGGAGATTTGTCCGCCGACAGCACAACCTGGTGTTTTTGATCAATGAGCGCATTGAAAGTATGGAAGAACTCTTCCTGCGTAGACTCTTTGCCCGAAATAAATTGGATATCGTCGATCATCAACACATCGACCGAGCGAAAACGATCTTTAAACGAAACCGTATCCTTTGAGCGCAAGGCTTTAATAAAGTGATACATAAATTTTTCAGCTGACAAATACATCACTGAACGATGCGGGTTTGTTTCTTGAATACGGCGTGCAATCGCATGCATCAGGTGCGTTTTACCCAACCCCACACCGCCATGCAAAAAAAGAGGGTTAAAGGTGACCTCTTTCGAGTCCGCAACACGCACTGCCGCCGCATAAGCAAACTCGTTAGGCTTGCCCACCACAAAATTTTCAAATGTTAGGCGCTGATCAAGCTGCGAGCCCAAACGGGCCGCTTGAGACGGTAATGCCGCACCCACGACAGCGTCTTTGTCAGACGCAACAGAGCCACCATCCGCTTGCAAAGCAACGGCAAACTCAAGCGATGCCAATTGCGGCAAATGGGTTTTAAAGGTTTTTAAAATCGCTTCTTGAAAATGGGTGGCAACCCAATCTTTAATAAATGCCGTCGGCGCTTCTAAAACAGCAGATGTCTCATCAAATGTCTGCAGTTTTAGGGGTTGAATCCAGTTTCGATAAGTTTCCTCACCCAAACTTTGGCGCAGAGAAAAACTTACTTTTTCCCACATGGAACGCTCTTAAAAAAACGAAAGGGTTTGCACAAGGCTAAACTGTCTTGATAGAACGCGCAAGTCTTGCCACGCGACGGGCAGCTGTCTTTTTGTGCAACAGGCCCTTGGATGCATTGCGCATCAGATTAGCCTGCGCAAGGCGAAAAGCCTTTTCAATGCTTTCTCTTGAGGCCGGCGGCGGCGCATTTTTAGCCGAGGCCTTCTTTTGCGCACGCGCCGTCACCGAATCAACCATCACAAAAACTTTTTTTATCAACGTGCGCATCAAGCTGCGACGCCCTTTATTTACAAGTGTTTTGCGGTGGTTCGAGCGAACTGCTTTCAGTGCGGAACGATGATTGGCCATGCTATCTATGCTTACCTTTAAAAGAATTATCGGACAATTGTAAAACACGGGCTACCCCTTGTCAACGTGCCTTAGCTCTTTCAAGCCATTGCAAAGAGGGCGCAAAAACAAAAACAAAACTTATAAATCAGTGTTTTGCGGTTCATTCGAACGTCTTGTCAATAGATGCCCCATTAGAATAAAAAGAAACCGCCTCAAGAGCATGCTGTTGTGGAAGCATTTTTAGAACCTCTTTTCAAAGCACCGCCGCACGTGCTGGACGCATTCTATGCTGCTCTTGCCCAAAACCCACGCCTTTTAAAAGAGGCCTATGCACAGCTGTGGCCAGAACTTTACAACATTTACCAAAACACGCTCAAAGCCACTTTTCGCCAGGATATGCCCCTTGCGATTCCACCGCACAAGTCTGACAAACGCTTTAACGACGAAAAATGGCGCGACATTCCCTATTTTAGAGCCTGCCAGCAAACTTATCTTTTAATGTCTAGATGGCTTTTAAAGCTTGCAGAAAAAGCGCCCGTTAAAAGTGACCTGCATCCTGAGCTGATTTTTTATCTAAAGCAATGGATCAACACCTGTTCGCCCGCCAACTTTCCGTTTACAAATCCAGAAATTGTTTTAAAGCTGGTGCAAGAAGGTGACGCAACGCTAGCCGGTGGACTTGAGCGCCTGCAAGAAGATTGGGTGCGTTTGGGCCCCAAAGGGTTCTTTCTGGGCCTCACCAAACCCAAGGGCTTTGAGGTAGGAAAAACCCTTGCTATCACGCCAGGTGATGTGGTTTACCGCAACCATCTTTTTGAACTGATTCGCTATGCTCCCTTGCAAAAAGACGTTTATCGTGAGCCCCTTTTAATCGTTCCGCCCTGGATTAATAAGTTTTATATTTTTGATCTGAGTCCCCAAAAATCTTTTATCAAGTGGGCCCTTGACCAAGGACACGACGTCTTTATTATTTCATGGATCAATCCAGATAAAAATCTAAAGAACACCTCTTTTGGTGACTATCTTGATGAGGGATTGCTTGAGGCCATTCAGCAAGCACGCACCCTGGCCAAAGCGAACGAGGTTCATGCAATGGGTTATTGTTTGGGCGGCAACCTTTTGCTTTGCGGCCTGTCAGCATTAGAGCAGGAAAATAAAAAGTGGATCAAAAGCGCCACGCTTTTAACCACCATTGCTGATTTTACCAAAATGGAAGATCTGGGGCTCTTTTTAAACAAACGGCATCTTGAAAAGGTGAAAGAAAGCGTTCAAACCAAAGGATACATGGATGGCTATACGCTTGCCCTGACATTTAGCCTTTTAAGAGCTAATGACCTGATCTGGTCAGCACTGGTGAATAAATATTTTCTTGGCAAAGAGCCCATTGCCCTTGATTTTCTTTACTGGAATGCCGACCCCGTTTCTCTGCCTTCTGCCATGTACATCGAGTTTCTAGAAAAAATTGTGCATCAAAATGGTCTTTTGTCCTCCAAAGGCATCATGCTGAATAACAAAAAGATCACCACTCAAAACATTACCACACCCTGCTTTGTAATGGCTGCACAAAATGACCATATTGCGCCTTGGAAATCTTGTTTTCCCCTTTTTTCACTTTTAAAAGGATCCAAAACATTTATCCTTTCAACGGCAGGACATATCGCAGGCGTGATCAATCCACCTTCAAAAAACAAATACAGCTATTTTCATCTAGAGCACATGCCCGAACACGTTGATGCCGTCTCGTGGGCCCAGCGCTCGGTCGAACAAAAAGGCTCGTGGTGGCCCTTTTGGCAAAAGTGGGTTCAGCAGTGGTGCGGGGACAAACAAACATTTCACCCACACCCAGCCAGCAACAAACTTGAAAACGCACCAGGCACTTACGTTTTCAAGCGGCCTGATCATAAAATCTAAACGACGCACTCGGCGGCCAAAGCACACTGGGTTGCCGCGTCGGAAACTAGGTTTCCTCCTCGCAATGACAAGAAAGAACGTCATCGCGAAGGCGTAGCCTGCGGTACTCCACATGCAAGGTGCCAACGCAGGTAGGTTGTTTGCCATCTATATCATTATTTTTATTGACAAATTTTATCTTTTGACTTAATAAACAGTTGATTTATTCGATAAATTAGTTGAAAGGTCAACGGGATGATGCGTCGCTTTCGTCAAAAACAACTGCATTATATTGCCTGCTTTTTACTGGCTTTGTGTGGCACAGGTGGCTTGTGGGCGCCGGGGCCCGGTGATGACGAGTCCAGCGCAGCCCCCACGCTGAAACGCAAAAGAAGCGATGACGACGTAGGCCCTGCCCCCAAAAAGGCAGTGCAGCAGCCAGAGAGCAAAAAAAGACGCCTTAACCCTGACACACAAACGCCCAACAAAGGCAAAGCGAAAAAGGCCGAAGCTGAGTCACCAACGGACAGTCAAAAAAGCGACGCAAGCCATCACAGCGCACGCAGTGAACCGGTGATGAGCGAGGTGCTGGCGCTACCCGAAGGCCAGATTCATGCCGATGCCAGGCGTGATATCAGCTTTAAAAAATTGATGGACGACAAAGTTGTTTTGGTGAAGTTTCTTGAGCTGTTTGTGCCTGAATGCAAAGTTGGCGTTGAAGAAGTTGAAAAAGCGTCTGTGGCGATTCCTGAATTGCCCTTTTCAGGTGAGCCGCAGGTTTTTATGGACTTTCATGCCAAAACAAAAGATGGCAAGCACTATATTATTGAGATGCAAACAGCACGACACACGTTTTTTGACGAACGTTGTTTGTTTTATTGGGCGGCTACATATAGTGGGCAGTTGAAGGGCAAAAAATACAAAAAAGATGATTGGTTCCGCCACTTAAAGCCGGTGATTGCGCTGCAGGTGGTCAATTATAACTCGAACGCTGCCAAAGGCATTCAAGCACCTGAAGACTCAAAAGATCCGTTGTGTGAGCGCGCGCAACAGAATCCTTTGCCTAAAGGTCAGTTTATCAAGCACTATAAGGTGCGGTGTGAGCATTCAAAGCAAACGCTTGATGATTTTCATATGATTCAAATTGAGCTGCCTCGGGCCAAAAAAGCGCTCAAACTTTTTCCGCATGGCAATACAAAAAAATGGGATTCAACCTTTTTTGAAAACTTTACAGATCAGCAGTGGTTTTTAAGCATTTTGCGGCATGCACAAGATTTTACGGCCGAGCGTTTAGAATCGCTGAAGTCTTATATAGATCAAAAGCCCTTTGTAAAGTCGATGTTTGAAGCGCTGAAGTACCAAATGTGGGAGCTAAAAGATCAAACGGCGTATAAAACAGAAACACAAGAGCTGCAACGTGTTTATGGTGCAACATTTCTTATTGAGCGAGAACACGCACGAGAGGAAGGACGAGAGGAAGGGCGTATAGATCTTCTTGCAGCGCTTGTACAGCGTCAACAACTTTCATTTCAAGTAGCAGCAGAGTATTTGGATGACAAACAAACGGAACAACTAAAAGAGCTTGTATCTGCTGTACAGCAAGCAACCGCAACGACCGCTGTGCAACCCCCGGCTGAGCCTGATTCCACCACCTCTTAACCATATTCTGCATCACAAAGGTATTTTTAACGACTGCGCGCCATAATCGTCTCGCCACCCACCATGCGCTGTCCTTTTTGAACCAATAATGTTGCCGAGGCCGGCACATAAAGGTCAACTCTGCTGCCAAAGCGAATAATGCCAAAGGTTTGGCCTGTTTGCACTTCATCACCAATCGACACCTCACACTGAATACGGCGCGCGATCAGACCGGCAATTTGTGTCACGATGATGGTCTCTTTGGGCGTTTCAAGCACCACAGAGTTACGCTCGTTCAGCGTACTTGCCTTATCAAACGACGCATTCAAAAACTGCCCCTTGTGGTAAGCTGTCATCAAAACACGACCTTTTTGCGGCATGCGGGTGACATGCACATCAAACACGCTCAGAAAAATGCTTAAGCGTACCCAGTCTCCCTCTTGATACATGCCAACCTCTTGCGGTGGTGTTGCTTTTTCAATGCTCACCAAAAGGCCGTCAGCAGGACTTACAAAGATGTCTTCTTCTTTTGGCGTCACACGTTGCGGCTCGCGAAAAAACGCCGAACAACAAAGCGTTATCAACCCCATCAATACAGCCGCCGCTGCATTTATTAAACACACCACCAACGTACAAACAATCAATCCAATAACGAATGGCCAGCCTGCCGGGTGCAAGCGCCCTTTTAAAGGTCCAAAAGAAAACACACCCTATCGCCTTGTGTAAAAAGAATCACCACAAGAATACCCGAAGGACCGCTAAAAACAAGCCGCTTCTACAACATCACAAGCACTTTATGTTGTTACACGTCATAACTGACAAAAAATATACCTTATTTGCCTTAATCAAAAAAATACTTTAAAGTTCAAAAATATATAAAAAAACTAAAAAATAACGTGCTTTAAAGTCAAATATATTTTATGAGCACATTGGGAGGTCGATCGTGTATCAAACAAACACCCCAGGGCGCACTATACCGTTTTTATGGCTGTTCACGCTTTGGGTACTTCACTATACAGCATTAAGTGCCGTCTCGGTTGATTTACGTTGGATGCCTGGTGATCGCTGCCGCTGGCCTGATGTAAAGGCTTATCTAGAGGCACAACACATCGACAACCCCGAATTTGTGACAGAACTGAACTGTCAACATTGCTTTTTAAAGCGTTTTCCTTTGTGGATTCTAGATAAAATGCCACATGTGACTGTTTTAACACTTAACAACAATAATATTCAGTACCTACCTGACAATATAGACAAACTCCAAAAACTAGAAAAACTGGACCTAAGCCGCAATCAACTCACAAAGCTGCCACAGCATTTTGGTCGCCTTCAGGCGCTGCACTCTTTTAATGGCTCTTTCAATCAACTTGACGCCCTGCCAGACTCATTTTGGCAATTACATCACCTAACCTCTCTTTCCCTTTACAGCAACCACTTACATACTATGCCTTCTCGTATTAAGCATTTAAGCCATTTAAAAAAGCTGTTTTGGGGCAACAATGCCTTAGAGAGCATCCCGCAAAGCATTGGGCAGCTTACACAGCTTGAACATCTTTACCTGAATGAAAACGCCCTCACCGCCCTTCCAAAAGAGGTGGGAGACCTGCCACACCTACAACACCTTTTTTTAAAGGATAATGCGTTTCGCCACCTTCCTCACAGTGTCACAAAACTCGCAACGTCACTTTTATCATTAGATCTGCAGAACAATCCTTATCTTTCAGATGCAAACAAGGAAGACTTCTTAGGATTTAAAAGATTACAGGATGTTTTTGGCGACAAACTTCATTTTTCACGCGAGGAGCCATTATGGGCTGTCTAAAAAGAAGCACACACAGCACATATTTTGGCCGCAACGTCCTGTGGCTGGCACTCACCTGGTTTTGGCCATGGGCTCTTTGGGCGATCACAATCCATTTAAATGTTCCAGGCGTCAACGCCAGCGACTGGCTATCCGTCAAAAATTATTTAAGCGCTGACAACATTGACCCCCTCACGATCACCGAGTTACACATGTCACCTCAACCAAATGCCGCTTTAGATTGTCACGTACACACCCAATTTGAAGATTCTAGGACTGACAACACTATCAGCACACTGCCTGATGCCATTGCACAGTTAGAGTTTCTGTTTTTACAGCATAACTAACTGATAGAACTGCCGCACAGCTTGCCTTATCTAAAACGGCTGCGCTATCTTTCTTTATCTTACAATCAGATAACACACGTTCCCCCAAACATGGCGCACATGAAACACCTTAAAATGCTTGACCTTAGCGGCAACAAGCTTGCCTGCTTGCCCATGCAATTTAAAGACCTCAAAGCATCTTGGACAACTGTTACTGCACAACACGCCACACTTGCGCGATGTCGGCGATGCACATGATTTGGGCAAAAAAGCGCTTGAAGACACCTTTGGTCCTGTCATTTCTTTTTAAGAAAAAAGCAAGCTGACACCAAAACATCACTATCAAATAAGCACCGTCAGCGGGCCGTATCGATCACAGCTTTTTCATCTGGCCCAACATACCCCAAAACAAGCTTAGCCTGCTCTTCTAGCATATCCTGATCAATGGGTGTTTTTAAAAGACGGGTTTTGCGCGCAAGATCTTCATGCCGCACCTCAAGACGTTTTCTTTGTTGCTGCAAAAGCGTCGAGCGTTGCGTCAAACGCGCAAGCGCCTCAAGACCAAGATCGCCTTTAAGCAGATAATAGACAATATAAAGCAGGGCCAAAAGCCATACAAGCACAACACCAAAGCGTAAAAGCGTCGCGCGCCGCGTATAAAAACGACCCCGCAAACGCCCAAACATTACGCGTTACGACAGTGCAGCTTTAACGTTGGTCAGCAATGCTGAAAAGGTGTTGGGCTCTCGCGCAGCAAGATCAGCAAGCACTTTGCGATCAAGCTCGATGCCAAGCTCTTTCATGCCGCCCATAAATTGCGAGTAGGTCAAACCACCAAGGCGGGCCGCAGCATTAATGCGCTGAATCCACAAACCCCTAAAATCGCGCTTTTTGGTGCGCCGATCACGGTAAGCGTACAACAATGCTTTTTCAACACGTTGCAAAGCCAAGCGATAGCAATTGTTCGAGCGACCCTGATAGCCTTTTGCACGCTTGATTACTTTTTTATGACGTGCACGAGACGTCACGCCACGCTTCACTCTAGCCATTTTCTCTTACCCTTTTCTCAACTTGCGCCGTAAGGCATAAAATGCTTCTTGACAAAGGCCGCATCACAGTCTTTCATCAACGTCGACCCACGAGCCGTACGCCGCATCTCGGGCGACCGCTTGCGCATACCATGACGCTTGCCTGTTTGCCCCATGAGAACTTTGCCCGTTTTAGTTAAACGGAAGCGCTTTTTCACACCACTCTTTGTCTTTAACTTTGACACGCTTGATGCCTTTCCTCGGCCTTCAAAAACAACATGAACCTTACTTATACCAAAAGCAAAAGCCTGGCACAAGACCGCCTTTCGAAGAAAAAACGCACACAAAAGCTTTGCGGAAAAACCCACCGATCACCGACGTGTGCTTTTTAGGTCACACACTAAGCATGCGCGTGAAAACGCTGCGCCTTCAATCTTTCAGCACGCACAATAGCTGTTAGGTCACCAAGCGCTTCATTCAGGTCGTCATTAATGATGATGTAATCATAGGTTGGCCACCGAGCGATTTCTTTTTCAGCCTCTAAAAGTCGTTTCTCAATCACTTCTGGCGCATCCAGTGCGCGTGCCCGCAAGCGCTCTTCAAGCACCTCAAGCGAAGGAGGCAGAATAAAAACACGCACACAGCGCCCCGGACAAGCCTCGGTAATGGCGTCAGCACCTTGCCAATTAACGTCAAAAAGCACATCCATGCCTTGTTCTAAAAGCGCATTAACAGGCTTTTTAGGCGTACCATAAAAGGCATCAAAAATACGAGCAGTCTCTAGGAACTCACCTTCTTTCACGTCCTGTTGAAATTTTTCTTCAGACAAAAAAAGATAATCTTTGCCGTCAACTTCTCCTTGACGCTTGGGACGTGTTGTGGCCGACACAGAAAGCCTGATTTGACTATCATGGGCTAAAAGCTGTTGGCTCAACGTTGTTTTGCCAGCGCCCGATGGAGAAGACAAAATTAACAATAAGTTAGTCACAGGAAACACGCAGGCTAATCACTCCTCAATCTTTCTTTGCTATTCTAGCAAAACAAGTAAAAAAGACACGCTTTTTCTGGCGACACCAAGTTATGCACGATGTTCTCATTTTAAGACCCACAAAATCTGCCATGCAATCTGCACGGCTTGGCAAAGAAGTGTGGGAGCTGCACTTTTGCATCCCACCCAAAGGCAACCTTGATCCACGCATGCATTGGGTCACACAAAAAGACGCAAGACAGGCCGTCAAGCTGACTTTTCAAAACGTAGCCGACGCCATTGCCTATGCCAAAAAGCATGATTTGTCCTACCACGTGCAAGAGACAGATCCCGCTGCGCCTTTGGCGCCCCACAGTTATGAAGAACATCTGCTTAAACCACATATGCGCTCTTAAAACACCTTAAGGCACATCCTTTGACGCATCGTGCTTTGCAAACCACTGCTCGATCAATGCAATCTGGTCGGGCGTTGCAAGCGAAAGCGCATGCCCCTGTTTGGGAAACGAAACCGTTTTGACAGCAGGTTTTCTGGCCATTTGCTCAAGCGTATCAGACGACAAAAGATCAGAATCAGCCCCTTGCATGGCTAAAACGGGGCACACAATACGCTCCCAGTACTTCCAGAAATCTAGATCCTTAATGTCTTTGGTCGGAATGGTCGATGCGATGGCAGGATCATACGCTACGGTCCAGCGTTTTTGTACCGCATCCCATACAATGCTTTGTTCGGCCATCTGCTTCCACTGAAGCGCTGTCAGATCACGACATCCCAAAAGGGTTGTTTTCAAAAAATGAACAGCCTCTTCAAACTGCGTAAAGACGTGTGCTTTGGGCACATACTTGGCAAGGCGTTGCAAGCCTGCAGCTGAGACAAAGGGGCCAATATCGTTCAAAACCATTGCGCTAATGGGAGACAAAGGTTGGCTGGCAAGCATCATACCGATAATGCCCCCCATAGACGTGCCCACCCATTTAATCTGTTTCACATTAAGGCGCGCAATCAGTGCATTTACATCGGACATATACTGCGCATAGTGGTAACGCGCACCGTCATAAAGGTATGTGCTGCGGCCACGCCCAACCATGTCAGGGCACACAACCCGATACGTTTTTGAAAGCTGTTCTGCCAACCAATAAAAATCACCGCCATTGCGGGTGAGGCCATGGATGCAAAGCACGACATCCTCATTGAACGGGTCTCCCCACTCTTGATACGAGATTTGGTGAAATCCTTGGGGGTTTAGACCTAAAAAGCTTTTGTGACGCATTATCAACTCAATTTTGGCGAATTTTTAATAAAAAGTCTTTATTTACAAGTAATAAAACAGCGAAGATATTAACAAGATGTTGCAAAGTACAAAAAAAATACCACAACCCAGCACACAGTCTCTGAACCAAAAAGCACTTTTGTTCGCACGCCCTCTTTTAAAAACTTTTGCAGTATTTGTTTTGTTAACGACACCGCTTTCTTTTGCGCATCCAAAAAAGCTTTACAGCGAAACCTCTGAAAACACCAACGCTCAAAGCAGGCGATCGCACTATGCTGCAACGCTGAATGAGACGTTTATCTTATTGCGCACCAAACCCACCAAAAATGCCATTGAAGCGATTTGTGGCGAAAAAGGTCTGTGTCACAAACCTGGTACATGCAGACATCCCCTGCTTTTTAGTTTTTTTTGGAGTCTTTGCAAGCAGCGCTTTCCCGGTTTTGCAAATTTACCTTGCGCAACACAATACGCCAAAGAGCTGTCTTTTGACTTGGCCTCGGGCACCTTTGCACAAAACAAAAATGCGCTTGATTATCTTGAGCAACAGCTTTTTACAGGCAGCGCACCAGAATATATGCGCTTTATGATGGCAAAAATTATCACGCAAAGTCCACAGCACTATCTTGTCACAACACAACAAACTCGCTCGCGATGCTGCAATTCTTACAGACAGCTTTGCCGTTACAAACCCCAAGCTGAAGTTAAATAACAGCGCTTGTCTTCTTGCATGCGGTTTTCTAGGATAAAGACAAAGAATCGCTGGGATCCGCACAAACACAATGTCACACAAGGCTTTACCTCTAAAAGAAGCACGCTATCTGATTACGCCTATTTATTATCTTAACGGCACGCCACATTTAGGACACGCTTACACAACAATTATTGCAGATTTTATGTCCCGGTTTTGGCGACTAGCCGGACACCCTACACGTTTTGGCACAGGCACTGATGAACATGGGCAAAAAATAGCCGAGGCCGCTTTAAAAGAAAAAACAGATCCAAGAAACTTTGTGGATCGCATGAGCGAACATTTTAGAGAAATGACAGACCAAGTCAACGCAACAGCAGATGATTTCATTCGTACGACAGAACCACGCCATATTAAAGCAGTCACAACACTTTGGAAGACCTTAGAAAAAAATGGTTTTATTTACAAAGACACTTACAAAGGTTGGTATGCCATAAGAGACGAGGCTTTTTATAAAGAAAGCGACATCAAAGATGGCCTGGCACCAACAGGCGCCCCCGTAACGTGGGTTGAAGAGCCATGCTTTTTCTTTCGCCTATCGGCTTTTCAAGACAAACTGTTGGCTTTTTACAAAGAAAATCCTCACTTTATTTTACCCAAAGAGCGTGCCAATGAAGTCATTGCATGGGTTGAGGGCGGGCTATCAGACTTAGCAATTTCACGTACAACCTGCAAATGGGGTATTCCTGTACCCGATGCTGAAGGTCATGTGATGTATGTTTGGATTGACGCACTAACCAACTACATTAGTGCCCTTGGCTATCCCGAACCAACAGAAAACTTGCACACCTTCTGGCCCGAAGCACGCCATGTTTTGGGCAAAGATATTGTGCGCTTTCACGCAATCTATTGGGCAGCCTTTTTAATGGGCGCAGGCTTGCCGTTACCCAAACATATCTACGTGCACGGCTGGTGGACTGTAGAAGGTGAGAAAATGTCAAAATCATTGGGCAATGTTTTGGCACCTGCAACACTGATTGAAGCATACGGCCTTGATGTTTTGCGCTACTTTGTACTGCGAGAGGTACCCTTTGGCGGTGACGGGGACTTTTCAGAAAAAGCTTTGAAAGGCCGCTTAAACGCCGATCTGGCTAACGATCTTGGCAATCTATTGCAGCGGGTTCTTGGCTTCATTCAAAAGAAAATTAAGGCTGTACCGCCCAATCCCAAGCCAAACCTTTTTAAGGCCTTTTACGCTTGGAAAGAAGATCTGCACACACAATTGCAAGCCATGGTGGATGGCGCAACACCATCGCGTTATCTTGAGCATCTTTGGCGCGGCATTGCGCTTGGCAATCAGTTTATGGACACATTAGCACCTTGGGCCCTGCAAAAAAGTGATACACCAGACGATCGCGACACCATGCACAGCGGCCTTTTTCAACTGCTTGAGTTGTTGTTTGAGGTGGCATTGTACTTGCAGCCTGTGATGCCCGAAACAGCCCAGCGGATGCTGGCGCAATTAGGCTATCAGGGAGAGCCTATTCCCTTTGACGATCGTTCTTTTGCGATCACAGAGGGGGCGACGCTCGCCTCTCCAACGCCTTTGTTCCTAAAAGATGACACACTGAAAAATGCCGGCTAACAACGATTTTTTGTTTTGCGTGTAAAAGAGTAACGACCGTGCCTTTAACAGAACACTCACCTTTGCGTTTTGAAATCACACACCAAAGTACCCGCAGCAACGCACGCTGCGGTCTTTTGCACACACCTTCTGGCACCATTGAAACGCCCAATTTTATTTTTTGTGCCACCAAAGCCTCTCTCAAAGGCCTTTCAACACAGCAGTTGCGCGACGTTGGTGTGGACATGATTTTATCAAACACCTACCACTTAATGTTGCAGCCCGGCGCCGACCTTGTAGCCAACATGGGTGGCTTGCACACTTTTATGGACTGGCAAGGCCCCATGCTTACAGATTC
Organism: Holosporaceae bacterium; assembly: GCA_049607645.1. Classification (GTDB taxonomy): domain Bacteria; phylum Pseudomonadota; class Alphaproteobacteria; order Holosporales; family Hepatobacteraceae; genus JBAJNL01. The sequence goes on from JBMYWS010000002.1 coordinate 180,553, forward strand.
GGGCGGTTTTCAGGTTTTTAGCCTTGGTCACGGCGGTGTGGCCGACGAAATCAAGGGACGCGCGCGCACAGCTGGACGTCTTAAAAGCCGCCTGCGTATTGAAGAAGAGGGTGTTTTTTTCAAATCTTACTTAAACGGCGACACCGTTTTACTGACACCCGAGAAATCAATCGCTATCCAACAACAGCTGGGTGCCAACCTGATTGTTGCTTTTGATGAGTGCACGCCTTATCACGTGTCGCGCACCTATACAGAAAGCGCCATGCGGCGCAGCATTCGCTGGGGAGAACGCTGCCTTAAAGCATTCGATGCCACAAGACAACCCACACAAGGGCTTTTGGCGGTTATTCAAGGCGGCGTTTATCAGGATCTGCGCCAAGAAAGTGCGGCGTTTGCAAATGATCAAGCCTTTTTTGGCTATGCCATTGGCGGCTCTTTGGGCAGCACGAAAGATGAAATGGATCAGGTGGTGCACATGACCACCGAAACGTTGCAGCAAAACCGCTATAAGCATCTTTTGGGCATTGGCCAGGTGCGAGACATTGCAGCCTATACACCTTATGGCATTGACACGTTTGACTGCGTACACCCCACACGTATTGCACGCCACGGCGGTGCACTTGTTGAAACCACGCTTGATGCACGCGCGCACATTAACTTAAAAAACGCTACCTTTGCAAAAGACGCACAGCCTATTCAAGAAGACTGCCCTTGCCCCACGTGTCAACGCTATACACGCGCCTATTTGCATCATCTTTTTAAAGCAAAAGAAATGCTGGGGCCCATTGCGGTCACGTTACACAACGTGGCCTTTATGACACGGTTTATGAAAAAAATCCGCGACAGCATTAAAGCGAACACGCTTTAAAACACTGAAAAACAAAACATCAATCAAAAAGTGGTGCCGTTGGAGAGATTTGAACTCTCGACCTCACCCTTACCAAGGGTGTGCTCTACCCCTGAGCTACAACGGCCTTTGCACTTTCCTATCCTTACAAAAACACACCCAATAAGCAAGCTATCATGATGATGGAGTGGCAGCGATCACATCCCCCTCGTTATCCTGCAACCTCGACCGCAGGCGGCCCGGCATAGCGTTGCATGGGACGATTGGCTTGCAAGCTCGGCGCCATTTGTGCTTGGGCTTGCGTACTACCCATTTGCTCTGCTGATAGCCCACGTGAGTGCAGAATGTTCTGCAGCACCTCGCTTAGCTGTTGCATCTGTTCGTTCCATTTTTCAACATCACCCACCAATTGCTTTTGCATCTTTGACGTCTCTTCTTTCAAATTGTTAAATTCATTCATCTCGGACGAAAGGCGCTCTTGTGCACGTTGATCTCTTGCCTCTGCCGAAGAGGCTCGGACCACTTCTCTACCCAATGGATCAACTGCTTTTTCTGACGGTTGCGTCGGCGCGCTGCCAAATGTAATACTACTGCCAGGCTTCAGCGAGAGTACACGCGACTCACCATCAGGACCCCGAATCGTTATCTGACTGACATCCGCTCCCTGCGCGGAACCGCTTCCTACCTTGGCAGCCGCACCGCCAGCTGTGCTTCCAGGGGCACCACCTGCAAGATTGCCAGCTAACCCTGCATCACCTGCCAACCCACCACCATCTGCACCCATGCCGGCTGCTGCAAGACCACCGCCCGCACCCATACCTGCAGCCTGCCCTTGTGATGCGCTGGAGGTGCTTTTTTTAGACGCCGTCTCACTACTTTTGCCGCTCTCCTCATCACCGTCTTCATCGTCTGAATCATCGTCTTCGTCGTCACCATCCTTTTGATCATCGCCTTCTTTATCGCTCTCGCTTTTACTGCTTTTTTCATCATCATCATCGTCGTCGTCATGATCGTCGTGATCTTTGTCATCGTCATCACCGCCGCCATCGCCACCCAGCATACCGCCCGCAATTTCGCCACCTGCGCCAATGGCAGCGCCTGTCACTTCGGCATCTGCGGCAATTTCTGCTTGCTCGGTTGCGGCCGCTGTCTCCATACCTGCAATCGCTTGATCTGATGCTTGCTGTGATGCAGCGATCGCTTGATCTGATTCCATTTGCGCCATCGACACATCTTTTGCGATGTTGGCCCCAACGATATCGCCTGCCATCCCCAGGCCCGCACCAACCACTTCACCACCCATGGAAAACATGTCACCACCGCCACCATCATCAAAGTCGTTTTGATTGTTATTCATCTTATCTCTGTAGTCTTGCTCGCCTTTGTTATAGTCCGTTTGACACTGACTAATAAGCTCAGGGTGCTCCTTGCAATCTTTTTCACACGTTGATTTGTTGCTCACATTGTCGTAGCACCGCTTACAGTGACTCTCGCAGGCATTTTTCGTATCTTCCTTCTTTTGTTCTTCTTCCTGTTTTTTCTTTTCTTCTTCTGAGGTGCCGTCTTTTTTACTGCTGGTGCTTGATGTGCTCAGAATATTATCGTCTTCTTTTTTATCACTGTCTTTTTGACTTGAAGATGATGACTGGCTATCACTGCTGTGACTTTCACTTTTAGAAGATTCTTTTGTCTCTTTTTCATCACTTTTTTTCTCTGAAGAAGAACTTTTCTCGTCATTTTTCTCATGCGATGACGAAGATTTGCTTGTGCTGGAAGAGCTACTGTTTTTATTGTGTTTTCCCTGAGATGTGGTGCCTAGAATGCTCGATTTGGGCGCCTCACACAAAGAGGGCATACAGCAGATCAAAAAGAAGGTCAGTAGACGGCATACTAAAAAGCGCATAGAATGCCCGAGAAGTCGTTTAAAACTGTGCAGGGTAACGTTTTTATGAGCGATGCGCATCGAATCATGGCGTTTCCACACGAAGCTTCGGTTAAAAAACAGGCCTGGCGGGCCCTTACGGCACCCAATACTTTTGTGCAGCAAGTGTGCCAAAAGACTGGATTACCAAGCTTTTTAGCCGAGGTTGTTGCCACAAGGGTCAAAACCCCAGATGATGCTGATGCGTTTTTAAAGGCACAACTGAAAACACATCTGCCCTGTTTTAAGCAATTGCCTGCCATTGAAAAGGCAGCCGAGTTGATCGCAGATGCTATCCTTTCCAAACAGTCCATTGCACTTTGGGGAGACTATGATGTTGACGGTGCCACATCAACGGCCCTTTGGTGTCGCTTTTTGCACAGCGCGGGCAACGTGCCACGGGTTTACATTCCTGACCGCTTTAAAGAAGGCTATGGGCCTAACACGCAAGGCATCGAACAACTTAAAAAAGAGGGAATCGATCTTCTTATCACGCTTGATTGTGGTACCACCGCTTTTGAACCCTTAGAGCATGCCAAAAAACTGGGCATGTGTGTGGTGGTTGTAGATCATCACGACAAAGCTGAAGCGCTGCCAGCGGTTGATGCCATCGTAAACCCCAAATGCAAAGATCCCTTAGAAGGTGACGCTGATTTATCAATTTTGGCCGCCGTTGGGGTGAGCTTTTTTTGCCTGATTGCCCTTTTAAACACACTTGAAACAAAAAGTTTTTACACCAACAAACAACGACCAGACTTAAGACAGCTGCTTGATCTTGTAGCCCTTGGAACCGTTTGCGACATGGTGCCCCTTTTAGGTGTGAATCGTCTGCTGGTGCAAAAAGGCCTTCTTGTGATGGCTAAGCGACTCAACACAGGCATCAACGCACTGCTTGAGGTGAACAACCACAAGGGCACCTTAACGGCAACAGATCTTGGCTTTTTGCTTGGCCCTCAACTGAATGCGGGCGGCAGGCTTGCAGACACGCGCCTTGCCAGCTTGCTTTTGACCACAAACGATCCCTTAGAAGCCACAAGATTAGCTTTACAGCTAAAGGCCCTGAACACCGAACGCAAAACCATTCAAAAAAAAGTTGAAACCGAAGGCCTTGTCAAAGCTGACACGCAAAAAGAGGCCCCTTGCATTCTTGTTCATGACACCACATGGCACGAGGGCGTGATCGGCATTGCAGCTTCTCGACTGAAAGATGCCACAAACAAACCCGCTTTTGTGATCAGCTTTAATGAAGAGGGTATTGGCAAAGGGTCAGCGCGCAGCATCCCAGGCGTTCACCTTGGCACTCTTTTACATGAGGCATGCAGCAAAGGCTTATTGCTGCAAGGGGGCGGGCACGCGATGGCCGGCGGCCTGACAGTTGAAAACGCAAAGCTTGCTGCCTTTCACAGCTTTTGCAACGCCTTCATCAAAGCCCAAAACCCGCCGCCACCCGAAAAAACCTTTTGCGGCACGTTAACACTTAAAAGTTTAACACCAACATTTTGGAACGACCTGAATCAGCTTGCACCCTTTGGCGCTGCAAATCCTAACCCCTGCTTTCTTTTCCAAGATGTGCGAATCGATGCGATCTACCCTTTTGGCGACGGACATCTGCGTTTAAGGCTTGCGCAAAACAATGGCGGCGTGGCAGATGCACTGCTTTTTTCAGCCCACACAACGCCTTTCTACCCGCTTGTCACACAGAGCAACCCAAAACCTTTTCACTGTTTGGCAACCATTAGCAAAAATAGCTTCACGCAAAAACTGCAATTGTTTATTGAAGATATTATTCTGCAAGCTTCCGACACAAAAAGCGTTGCCTAAAGCACGCCTTAACGATAATCCACCTGTGTTAAGTACAGCCCCCCTGGTGGCGCTGTAGGGCCACTTTGAGAGCGCACCTTAGTGCTTAAAAGCTGCGTTATATAAGATGCAGGCCACACACCGTGCCCTACTTTAACAAGTGTACCCACCATAATGCGCACTTGATGATGCAAAAAAGAGCGGGCGCTTAACTTAAGATGCAGCTCGTCATTCTTTTCAAAAAACTGGCATGTGTCCATTGTTTTAAGGGGTGAGTTTGCCTGACACGCTGCATCTCGAAACGCTGAAAAATCGTGGTGCCCTATAAAAAAAGAGGCGGCTTCTTGCATGGCTGCAAGGTCAAGTTTTTTGGGCACCCACCAGACACGCTGATGGCGTAAAGGCGATGGGCTTGGCCGATTCAATAGGCGATAACAATAGTGTCTTTTTAAAGCTGAAAAACGTGCGTGAAAATCAAACGGCATTTTTTCAACAGAGAGAATACGTAAAGGCGCATCGTGCAAATAAAAATTACCACCACGCCTTAAACGATCAAGAGAAAAATCCGTGTTAAAAATCACGTGCGCCACCTGGCCTGTTGCATGCACACCGCGGTCAGTGCGCCCCGAACCATGGGCCACACACGCAACTTTTGTGACCTTGAAAAGCGCCTCTTCAACGCATTGCTGAACCGTTGCAAAACCGCTCTGTCGCTGCCACCCAGCAAAAAAAGAGCCATCATATTCAAGGATCAATTTATAATTAAACTGTTTTTGATTTTTCAACGTTTTTTACACTTTTTTAATTTGGTTTATACGTTTTGTAGACAATTCCCTTCCATGATGGATAGTAAGACACGTGATTGAAAGTAAATGATGTTATGATGCCTCTTTCCATGGAATCTTCAAGATTACTTTTGTCACTCGTTCAAAAGCGCTGTGCCCAAAAAACGATTTCAGAAAGTGAACGCACACAATTGCGTTCAGCCTACGATGTCTTGCTCAACGTTTTTATGCAAAAAGAAAATCAGCTGAAAGAACGTTACCACTATACGCGCCGCATCAAACAACACTTAGGCGCGCAAATCAGCACCGAGTAAGGTGCGGACTCTTTTAAAACGCATCGTTATTTGAAAGAATGGTCCTTAGGCATTTTTCACAAAGGACTGCAGCCCATGGCACAAACAAACGAGACGTCAAAAAATATTAACCTTAGTATTGCGGCACAATACATAAAAGACCTTTCTTTTGAGAACACCCAGCTGTCGCACTATCTTTCCAACCCACCTAAAGCACCGCAAACCAGTCTTGATTTTGATGTCACAACCCATGATTTAAAAAACAACAGATACGAGGTAGTGCTACGCATTAATGCCACAGTTAAAGAGCAAGACAAACCCATCTATTTAATAGACCTAAGCTACGCAGGCGCCTTTTTAGTAGAGTGCGATGATGACGCGACCAAACAAAACGTGCTGCAGTTCGAATGCCCGCGCATTTTGTTTCCTGCGGCTAGAACAACCATTACAAACATCACACAAGACAGTGGCTTCCCGCCCCTTGTGCTGGCGCCGGCTATCGATTTTACCGCTCTGCATCACCAAAAAAAACAAGCCACCGCCCACTAAGTACATATGGCCTTCATTTTGGGGATTGATCCTGGTCTGTGTCACACGGGCTGGGCGCTTCTTCCCTTAAAAGACACACCTCAAAAAACCACCTGGGGTTGCATTACAACGAATGCACGACAACCCCTTGAGCAAAGACTCGTCTCGCTTTTTAATCAACTACAAAGCGTATTTAAAGAAAACAAACCACATCTTGTTGCTATCGAAAAAACACTTGTGGGACGAGGCAAGCCTGAAAGCCTTACACTTGCAGGCGCCCGCAGTATCAGCCTTTTGGTCACTGGGCTTTTTAACCTGCCCCTTTTTGAATACGCACCCACACACATTAAAAAAATAATGACAGGCAGTGGACATGCAACCAAACAACAAGTTATTTTTATGGTCCAACAGGCATTGAATACAGAAAAAAAATTAAACTCTCACGAGGCAGATGCGGTGGCAGTTGCGCTGACACAGCTTTATACAAATCAGAATTTTTAGTTTTGTTTCTTTTTTTATTTGTGATTCTTGTTGACTCTTTGTATAGTTTGTGTATTTTGTAGTTAAAATTATAAGTTTTTTTTACTAAAAATTTTTTATTACACTATTTATTGATTTTTGTTCCCTTAAATGGTTATTTGTTAGAAAAAGAAAGACAAAGTTGACAATAAGTAAACAAGGACTCACAACTTCAATGAAACTAAAATTAGAGCTTCAAACACCTGGTGCACGGCTTAGGGCCATTCGTGCTTACTGTTCTCCTTCTCGTAATGATTTTTGCAGCAAAACGCGCCTTAGTGAAAGTACGCTCAAAGCCTGGGAAAATGACGTCGCACGCCTTACACGAAAAGGTGCAAACGCGCTTGTGGGCATGTTTGCTGACTTTGGCGTGTTTTGTACAGCAGCATGGCTTTTAGAAGGTGAACAACCGTCACCTTTAAGAGCGCTGGGCCTCAATAACCCTGCCTTAATGCCCGAAAACGTTTTTGTTGAAAAAGAGTTTGAAAATCTTAAAAGCTATTACAAAGAAGATTTTTGTTTTCACAAGATTGCTGACCAACACATGTCTCCCTTTTTCAAGGCAGGCGACTATGTGGTTGGCCTTCTCATTCCACTTGCAGAGACTCCCTACTATTGGGATGAGGTTGCACTGGTTGAAACGGCAGAAGGCGGCCCCTTTTTACGTAAGATGACCAAGGGTAGCCAACCAGGTTTTGTGACACTTGAGGCTTTGAATTTACCCGAGCATCACCCTCAAGCCAAAATTGTTGATGCCGAGATTAAGAATGCCTATCGCGTTGTGTGGCATAGAGCGCCTATTCATACGGAAAACCTTAAGAAAAACGCCAGAATCTTTGCGTAAGGTTCGAAAAATGTGTGGTCGGAGTGGTGGGATTTGAACCCACGGCCCCCACACCCCCAGCGTGGTGCGCTACCAGGCTGCGCCACACTCCGATACTTGCCAGTCTATGCAAGTTTTTTTTTAAAAACAAGTTCGCTTTTTTCGTCCCCGTTTTTACTTGATAAAAAAACTTTTTTTCAGAACATTTGCATCTTGCCAACGCGATGCATCATGAAAACGCCCCATATTTTGTTTTGACACATCCCCTTGCCACAACCTTTATCGAAACGCAAAGACAACGCATACATGTTGGCGCTCTGCTCTTGCGTTTTTTGCTGTTCTTTTTTAACCTTAACTTATGCGCTCGTAGCTCAACTGGATAGAGCACCAGACTACGGATCTGGAGGTTAGGAGTTCGAATCTTCTCGGGCGTGCCATCTGTGACATGGCCTTTTTTTAAAATAAAAATCTTCTTTTTAGACGTCTTAAGTGACTCCTCAGCAACCCTCTCGGCTGTTTTAACAAAGTTTTTATCGTCTGGGTGTCATCATAAAAAATGGGTCACTGAAACAACTTTTAGGGTTTATGTTTTTTTACAATCTGTTGATGAAAGTCTCGCAATGAACGAAGTTTCCGCTGCGTCTTTAGTAGAGTTTTCTTCCAACAAACAAATTCAAAATCTCGTCGGCCCTGAAAACGAGAATCTTGAGACGCTTGAAAAACTTACAGGCACATCCATTACGCATAACGGCAATCAATTTTCAATCACAGCAAGCACTGCTCAAAAAATGAAAACGGTGCGTCTGGCCCTTGAAAAGCTTTACGCTTACGCCGCCAAAAGTACGATTGATCCTTTTGATGTCAAACGCCTGCTACAAGAAAACCTGACAACCAACACAGACACACCACGCCTTCAGCCCATCGAACTGAGTCGCTTAAAAGGCAAACGCATTGTGCCTAAAACCAAGGGTCAGGATATTTACCTTCAGGCTTTGGAGGCGTACCCCCTTGTCTTTGTCTTGGGCGCTGCTGGCACAGGCAAAACTTTTCTTTCGATCGCCTTTGGCCTTGAGCAACTTTCAAAAGGACGCATCAAGCGCATTATTCTTGTAAGGCCTGCCATTGAAGCGGGTGAAAAACTTGGCTTTTTGCCCGGTTCATTGCAAGAAAAAATCAATCCTTACCTGCAGCCTTTTTACGATGCCTTATATAGTCTGTTGCCCCTTGATGTCATTCATAAAAAAATAGACACCCAAGAAATCGAAGCGGCACCGCTGGCCTACATGCGCGGTCGCACATTAAGCGATGCTTTTATTATTGTAGACGAAGCACAAAACATCACGCACACCCAAATGAAAATGCTGCTTACACGTATAGGCGAAGGCTCACGCATGGTGATCACGGGCGATCCCTCACAAATCGATATCGCCCGCAAAGAAAGCAGCCTTGTCTCTGCCACAAACACACTGAAGCAGATTAACGATGTGGCCACAATTTTCTTGGATGAATCTAACTGTGTACGCCATCCTCTTGTGAAAAAAATTATGGATGCGTATCGTGAGCAAGAGCAAGCGATTTCTAAAGACACACCATTACGACACCCCAACACATAGATGCCGTTGTACGCATCACCAATCCCAAAGCATGGCACGCACTTTTTGTGCCCACAAAAACATGGCTTCATCAGATTTTAAACGCTTGCAATGCGGTTGTACCTTTTAAAGAAGAAGTGACCATTAGCTTTCTTTTTACAAGCAAACGCACCATTCGGCAGTACAATGCGCGCTATCGTCATCAAGACAAACCAACCAATGTTCTGTCTTTTCCGCTTGACGCACCGGCTATAGAAGGAGGCACACTGCTTGGAGACGTGGTCGTTGCACTAGAAGTTATCAAAGACGAGGCCTGCGATCTTGAGCGCTCTTTTAAAGACCACCTCACTCATATGGTTGTTCACGGTATTTTGCACTTGCTTGGGTTTGACCATATTGAAAAAGCTGAAGCGGCCCACATGCAAAAACTTGAAAGTGATATTTTAGAAAGGTTGGGCATCAACGACCCTTGCTACGATACGCTGTAAAGGGCGGCCTTTTGCTGCTTTCTTGCAACACAAAACGCGCTTTTGTGTTTGAAAAATGCTAGACTGATCGCAAGCTAAACACCACCTGCTTTTTTGTGATGGACCATTTTTTAACAGCTTTTTCAGCAGCACATGACAAGTGGCTGGATCACACCTTTGTTGAAATAACGGCACTGATCGGTCTTGGTGCTTTTGCGGCCTTGGGTTTTGCGCCTTTATATTGCTGGCCTTTTTTGGTGATCGCTTTTGTGGGCCTTTTTAAAATGATGGCCGCACAACCCTTTTTTAAAGCACTGCGCGCTTTTACAGCGTGGTCTTTTGGTTTTTTCCTCGTCAGCTTTTATTGGGTTTCTCTTTCAATGGGGGCTGACATTAAAAAATTCTGGTTTTTACTGCCCTTTTCATTGCTGGGCATTCCGCTACTTATTGCCTTGCTACATACTGCTGTTTTTGGTTTGCTGATGCTTTTTTTCAGGCAGCACAATCAGAAAAAAAAATTTGAAGACCTCATTTTTTGGCTTGTATTTTGGCTGGCTTGGACGCTTTCTGAGTGGGCACGCGCTCATTTTCCGGGCGCCCCTTTGCCTTGGAACTTTTTAGCACACATGTGGGGAGATACGCTGCCTGTGATGCAAAGTGCGTCTTTAATAGGCACGAACGCGCTTAGTTTTTTCACTTGTGGGCTTTTTCTGTTGCCTGCACTTTGGACCATACCTTTAGAAAAAAAATTGCACAAAGCCAGACTCTCTATCACCAGCCTTTTGGTGGGACTTTTTGTGCTGAGCAGTGTATGGGGCGCCTTTCGTCCAGAAACCACGCCTTGCCACGAAAAAATTTTTATGCGCCTTGTGCAGCCCAATATTTCACCCCAAGAAAAACTACAGGGGGCCAGCTACCGAGCTAACCACCACAAACGCTTAAAAGAGCTGACGCGCTTGCCTTCCCACGAACCTTTAACACACATTTTATGGCCAGAAGTTGCCTTTTCTTACGTGATTCCACACACAAAATATGTGCTTTGGCAGCCACCTCTTACACAGCACCAAACATTGGTTGCGGGCTTCATACGCGCAGAAAACCAAAAGCTTTTTAATAGCCTTTTTGTGATCTCACCCAAAGGCGCTCTTCAAGGCATTTATGACAAACAACACCTGGCGCCCTTTGGTGAGTATGTGCCCGGCCGACGTCTTTTAGAAACCTTTCTACCAGCTCACTGGATTCAAGCTGTCACTGCCGGTGGACAAGACTTTTCAGCCGGCACAAAAAGCAAAACGCTTTCTTTAAAAGGTACGCCACCTTTTATGCCGCTTATCTGCTTTGACACTGCTTTTAACACGCACATTAGGGACCAAGACACCAAACCTCAGTGGCTTTTAGAGTTAACCAACGACGCCTGGTTTCAAGACAGTTGGGGTCTTTATCAACACCTTGACCTTGGGCGCTTTCGCGCTATTGAAACAGGGCTCCCCCTTGTACGCGTGACCAACACAGGTATTTCAGCTTTGGTTTCACCCTATGGTCAGGTACTTGAAAAGCTACCCATCTTAGAAGAAGGTGTTTTGGATTTTAAACTACCCAAAGGCCTTCAACACACATGGTTTCAACAAACACAAAATTTGCCTTTGATCGCGGGGCTTTTTTGCTTATTTGTTTTTTTGCTGTGGATCACCTCAACCCCTTCACCGGCCGCTCACAAAACGCCCCCTAAAAAGAAACGCACGCAAACACCAAAACGTACATCCTAAATGAGCTCTTTTTTATGCTTGCGCAACATCCCCTGTCTTTAAAAAAACCATTCTACGGACGCTTGAAAGGCAGGCCTCTTAGTACCGAACAAAAAGCACTGCTTACGCACTGGCTTCCCCAAGTTCTCTTTCAACCAAACACAAAAGAGCCCCCTTTCAAAAAGGCGTCTTTGACGATGTTAGAAATTGGTTTTGGTGGCGGCGAACACCTGTTTCACCTTTTAAACACCTATCCAAATGCCCACATTCTGGGCGTTGAACCCTATCAGAATGGCATTGTCAAAGCACTACAGTTTATTAAAAAAGATCCTGTTCTTCAAAAACGTTTACGTCTTTCAAACCAGCCTATTTCAGAATTGTGGCCGTTTTTACCTGCAGATTCTTTCGATCGCATTTACATTTTATTTCCTGACCCGTGGCCGAAAAAACGTCATCTTAAACGCAGGCTTATTCAACAAGACACACTACAACAGTGCACACGCCTTTTAAAACCCGAAGGCGAGATTAGAATTGCCAGCGATGACCCAGCCTATATCGCACACATCCTTAAAACACTGAACGCAGAAAAACAGCTGACACGCGTCACAGGTGTCACACAAGCCGACCCACAATGTTGGCCACAATGGCCACAAGATTGGCCACTCACACGCTATGCACAAAAAGCACGGGCGCAAAACAAGCCGCTTGGTCACTTTATTTTTAAAAAACACCTCTAATCCTCAACAAGTTAGTACGGCAAGAATTTTCAGACATACCCAGCGGTTGGACACTGCCTTGCATAAGGTTGCAAAAAAATGCACCGCCCTTATGCAATGATGCTCTTTCAAACGCCCCACCTTTTTGACTTGCGATTCAAAATAATTCTTTTCAGCATTGCGTTTTTCTGCATTAGCGCCCCCTTGTTAGCAGAAGAGCCAAAAAAAACAGACTCCTCTGAGGCACAAAAACCTAAAAAACCAAAAATCAAGCTTTCAGTTCCATTGATCGATGCGATACTAAAGAACCGCATGCGTCAAAAAATGTTTGCAGCTTTTGCGCACAAACGCCTGGTTCTTCCTAATATGGTTTGGCAAAAAGCCAACGCCATGAACACGATAGTGAACGAAAAGCACTATGCACGATGGCTCAATCAAAACATTCGCGCTTACCAAGCAGATAACCCACAACAGTTTATCGAAAAACATGTGGCGCTTTTGCGTAAAAGATTACCCAAGCAATATAAGATACAGCTTATCAATAACAGCATTTCAAAACTGCACGAAGATATAGAAATTTTTCAAATCACCGCTTTTCAAATGAGCCGCTGGATAGAAAAAAACAACCCCAAGCGACTGAAAGAGTTTCGGGCCTTTGAAGAAAAAAAGAAACAAACTGCAGCAAAATTAGTCAAATTCCTGCAAAACTTGCTACGCAAGGCTTAAAACAACTCTGCTGCTTTCACCACGGGCATTGCAAGGTCTAAATGCTGCCAATCAACAGGCAAAGGCGCCATAAAAAAACACGTTTCTTTAGTGATAGGATGCACAAAGTAAAGGTGTGAAGCATGTAGAGCCGGCCTTGCATGCGGCCAAAGCTCTTTGAGAATGTTTTTTTTGGCAGCGCTTTGTCGCACACCATACAGGGGATCTCCCAACAAAGCATGTCCCTTGTCAGCCAAATGAACACGTATTTGGTGGGTGCGCCCTGTAAACAAACGGCACATCACGTGTGTCACCTTCGCCTCTTTAAGCACACCGCACGTTTGGTAAAATGTTTTTGCAAAACGCCCTTTTTCTCTGACAGCTTGCTTTTGACGGTTCACAGGGTGACGTCCCAAAGGGGCTTCAATAGTGCCGCGCGCTGGCTTTAAACAGCCCCACACAAGGGCTTGATACAAGCGCCCCAGTGTGCGTTCTTGAAGCTGGTGTGATAAAAAATGATGCGCCTCATCTGTTTTTGCCACGACCATTAAACCACTTGTGCCTTTATCAAGCCGATGCACAATCCCAGGCCTTGCCACACCACCAATACCCGATAAATGCGTGCACTTTTTAAGCAATCCATGCACAAGTGTCCCCTTGTGGTGACCGGGGGCAGGATGCACCACTAATCCTGCCGGTTTATTGACCACAAGCAAGCACGCATCCTCAAACATAATTTCAAAATCAATATCTTCGGCCTCAAGGTGCGATGATTGGGCTTCAGGCAATGTCACACAATACACCTCTCCCTCCACAACAGCTGAACGTACTGTAAGGGGCAATGAAGGATCATTTTCTTTGACAACACAACCGCCTCGAATCAAACGTTGGATGGTGGTGCGCGACAAAGCAGTATGCGCACAAAGCGCGCGATCGAGGCGATCTTCCTTACAAGAAAGAGTAATTTCGAGAGTGTGTTTGCTCATTTTTTATCTTCTAAAAATAAAATTTAAGATGTTGAGGCTGGATTTTTCTGAAAAACAGTTTATGATTCCCCACGAAGCATAAAAATGGCGATTTTTCATGAATGCCACGTACAGCATTTTCTAAATCATGCACTGAAAAGACATTAATTTGTGCCTCTCTCCTTTTAAACAAACCAATGAAGACAGTATGAGTTTTTCTGCTAAAGCAAGCGAGCCAATCGAGTGGTGTTTTTTTCAGCAACGTCATATACCAAAGGATATGGTTTGTATTATCAAATCTCTTTGTCTGATCGCCTATAACGTGCGTGCACACAGCATGCAACTAAGACAAAGCTTTGCAGACGACACCGATTTTATCATATCCATTAACAAATGGGAAAAAAGCGAGTTGCAAAATGCCTCCATTTTAGCACGGTGGATTCACTTGGCTGATCCTACCTTTGATTTTGGCCCAACCTTTAAACGCTTTTCAACACTTTGCCACTTGCCATCAAGCAAGATCACGCCTTCTTTAGCGCTGCTGGCACGATGTGTTTATGCCATGAATTTACAGTGCATCTATCGCTTTCTCGCCTCTAAAACGCGTGAGCCGGTTTTGAAAGCGTTATGTCTTGAAAGCGCCGCCTTGCAAAAAAAACATTATCATCTTTTCTATCGCTTTTTAAAACGCTACCTGACCAGATACCCTGTTTCTCTTTGGCGGCGCATTCGACACACCGCCTATCACCTTAAACTTCCAACATCGCAAGAAATGACGTGCGCCTATTTCGCGGCCAACACAATGCCACACGCCATTTATCATCCACATTTTTATGAAAAAGCTTACCTTGCACGCTTGTGGCCTGCATGCCCACCACGCATTATCCGCTACCTTGTCGTTGCACTTGTACAAACGGCTTGTGTGCGCAAACAAAATTGGTGGACGACACCTTTAGAAAAAATTGCCTTCTGGATTATGCAACGCAGAAACAAAACACTCAAGCGCAGCAACAAGGCGCTCATTAGCTAACCCCGCGTGCCACACCCCTTAACCAGATGCTGCCACAGAAAAGGGCTGATAAGGCTGCTCTTTTGCAACCTGATCAAATGTCTGCAACGTCCGCAAAAAGCTTTCCATGTGCGCTAAAGGCACCATGTTGGGGCCATCACTCAGTGCTTGGTCAGGATCAGGGTGGGTTTCAAGAAAAAGGCCCGCCACACCAATAGCCATGGCCGCCCGTGCTAAGGTTTCAACAAAAATACGCTGCCCACCACTGGCGTCACCCAGTCCACCAGGCTGCTGCACAGAATGCGTCGCGTCAAAAATAACGGGCACATTCAAACCCTTCATAATAGAGAGCGCCCTAAAATCAGAAACCAATGTGTTATAGCCAAAACTAGCACCACGCTCACACACAAAAACTTTTTGTCCCCCAAAAGCCTTAACCTTTTCGACCACCCCTTTCATATCCCAGGGCGCTAAGAACTGCCCTTTTTTAATGTTAAGCACACGCCCTGTTTCAGCGGCAGCCTTTAAAAGATCTGTTTGGCGACACAAGAAAGCCGGAATCTGCAACACATCCACCACGTCTGCTACTTTTGCACATTGATCAGGTGTGTGAACATCGGTTAAAACGGGGCATCCAAAACGCTGTTTCACTTTTTCGAAAAGGCGCAGCCCTTTCTCAAGCCCTATGCCGCGCGCACTTTTAACAGACGTGCGATTGGCTTTATCAAACGAAGACTTAAAAATAAAAGGAATGGACAAGCGCTGCGTGATCTCTGAAAGCTTTTCAGCCACATCAAGGACAAGCGCTTCATTCTCCATCATGCACGGCCCTGCAATTAAAGCAAAGGGCAACGCATTGCCAACGGTTAAGCGACCAAGTGAAACATTTGACATGTTCTAAAACGTTTTCTTTTTTGAAGCCAGCGTATGCCGAATAAACCCACAAAACAAGGGGTGCGCCTTTAAAGGCGTTGATTGGAATTCAGGATGAAACTGCACGCCCACGAAAAAAGGATGGTTTTCAAGCTCGATCACCTCAGCAATGTTGCCGCAGGACGACACACCCGAAAACACAAATCCTAAAGAAAGCGCTTCTTTTTTAAAAGCCATATTAAACATATAGCGGTGCCGATGTCTTTCTAACACACGATTTTGTTTGTAAAGCTGCGCTGCAAGCGAGCCTTCTTGCAAACAAACCTCTTGTTCCCCCAAGCGCATCACACTTTTAAAGGCATGATCAGAAGGCGCTTTTGCTGACACAAGCGGCACCACAAGCGGCTTATCTGTTTTTTTAAATTCAAGCGAGTGTGCCGTCTTAAACCCTTCTAGCTTTTGCATGATGGCGATAAGCGCCAGTTGCATGCCCAAACAAATCCCCAAAAAAGGAATCCCGTTTTCTTGCGCAAAGCGAATCATGCACATGGTACCATTTGCACCACGCAGCCCAAAACCACCGGGCGCGATGATACCATCTAGACGGCCATCGGTCGCAACATTTTTCTCTGTCACCTCTTCAGGGTTCACCCAAGCAATCTTGACATCAACACTTTCTGCAAACGCCGCGTGTTTTATAGACTCTATCAGCGACTTGTAAGCATCAGGCAGATGGCTGTACTTGCCCACAATCCCAACACAAATCTGCGGCCTGTCTTTGCGTTTAAAATCAGACAAACGCTTCCACACTTCAAGAGGCTCAGCGGTGTTTTCGGTTGCCGGCAAATGGTTTAAAACGCGCAAAACTGCCTTATCTAAGCCGGCCTCGTGATAGGCCAAAGGCAGCCTGTAAAGATCGCTTTGATCTTCGGCAGGCACCACGTGCTCGAACGGCACACCGCAAAAGTTACTAATTTTTTGCAAAAGGTGCTCTTCAAGCTTTTGTTCAGAACGCACCATCAAAAGGTCGGGGTGAATGCCAGCACGCTGCAGCTCTTTGACCGAGTGTTGGAAGGGCTTTGTTTTCGACTCACCCGCAGATTTAACATACGGCACCCAACCAACATGCACACAACAAACCGACACGTTGCTTTCATAGCGCAACTGGCGTATCGCCTCTAAAAAAGGCAAGCCCTCAATATCACCAACCGTACCCCCTATCTCGGCAATCACCACATCTTGGGCTTCAGTTTCTGCTTGCAAAAAACGTTTAATGGCATTCGTCACATGAGGCACCACCTGCACTGTGGCGCCATCAAACGCACCAGATCGCTCATCACGCAAAATCTGCTGATAAATTTTACCTGTCGTCACATAATCTAACGCAGATGTTTTGACACCGGCAAAGCGCTCATAATGCCCTAAATCAAGATCGGTTTCTTCACCATCAGCCGTTACATACACCTCACCATGTTGCGAGGGACTCATAAGGCCTGGGTTCACATTCAAATAAGGATCAAGCTTGCGCAACGCAACACGTAACCCCCGTGCTTTCAGCAAAGCACCAAGAGAAGCCACAACCATGCCCTTGCCAACCGACGACAACACACCACCTGTGATAAAAACAAAAGCTAAAGGCGCACGACGGCCTTTTTTGGCATAAAAACCCCGCGCACCGTTTTTTAATGCAGTCATATAAAAAGCTTAAAATAAAGAAGTCAGTCTATCCTAACCCAGGACTCAAGAAAAGCTTTCTTTGCACCCAAGGCATTGAATACTAAAACAACCAACTGCGCAAAGAAACAGATTTATTGTGCTGGCGCCGAAGGTGTGCTTTTTAAGGGTGTATCCTTTAAAGGCGCTTCTTGCACAGGCACAGCCTCTTTTGATTGACTTATCAAATTTCCCTGCTCGGCCTCACGGCGCGCAAGATAGGCCAACCATAGGCTAAATACAATAAAAAGCGTCGCCAAAATAGCCGTCAAACGGGTTAGCAGGTTAGCTGTTCCTCTTGCCGTCATCATCCCGCCCATGGTGCCACTGCCAAAACCAAGGCTTGACTCACTTTTTTGAAACAAAATCACCACAATCATTAAAACGGTGATCAACAAAAAGCACAGCAGTATAAAAAGGCGCACGGGAATCCCTTAGATCTTTCTTTAACACCTCGCATTTTACCGCCAAACAACATAACTGTAAACCACGAAAACCCAAAAGGCTGTCGCCCCGCCCTTAAGATGGGCTCTTTTCTTCTACCGCAGGCGCGCTTTTAACCACAGAGGTGATAAACTCTTTCAAGGCGTCCAACGTTGCAGGCTTGCGTGCACTGATGGTAAAAATTTGCGGTTTATGCCCCAGCGCCTCTTGAAAATAAAGGCAGTGCTGCGCAAGCACTTTTTGACTGGCTTTATCCGTTTTTGTCATCACAAAACTGGCTTCACGGCCCAAAGACAGCAGCCAACGATAGGTTTCAATATCGCTGTCCTTCGGCGTGTGTCGGCTGTCAACCAAAACAAAGGCATGCACCAACTGTGTGCGCTTTGCAAGGTAAGCAGGTAACATTTTTTTCCACAAAGCCAGCATCACTTTTGAAACACGTGCATAACCATAGCCTGGCAGATCCACGCACATAAATGTTTCGTCCACCTTGAAAAAATTGATTTCAGATGTTTTGCCAGGGCTTTTTGACGTGTGCGCCATTTTAGTGCGCCCCCACAGTGCATTCAGCAGTGACGACTTGCCTACGTTAGAGCGCCCCATGAAAACAACCTCGGGCAACAAAGTTTCAGGATAATGGGCGGGCGATGTTGCGCCTTTGACAAAATGAACCGCTGGCCAACGTATGCTGGCGTCTTTCGTTTCCTTGCTCACATTCACCAGAATCGTCTAGAATAAAACACACGTCCAAGTTTAACACATTCTTTACGAAAAGCGCCCTAGAATTAACGAAGAGATCTTGAAAGGCAAAGCTGGCTTTACAAAAAAAAAGCCGAGCCCAAAGGCCCGGCAGTTTACAGGGAGGCTTCACGTCTAGGAGACGCAAGGTCGCACATAAAATACGCAACCTCCTGAACCCAAGGGCTCAGATCCAGAAAGCAGAACTTCTCCGCAGAGCAGAAAATATTCAGCTTTCAAGTTATTAAATATCGTAAAAATCGATAATTTGCAAGAGAAAAAATCAGTCCCTTTTAAGACAAAAGCATGAAAAAGAAAAAAATATATAAAACAGATGTTTAAAAAAACAAAAGCAGCGTGTTTTTTTGACAGCACAACAGCTTAGATTCGATACACTGTTGTTCAACCAAAACGATCAAGAGGTTTGATCAAATAAAAAAACGCACCTTTTGAAAAGGTGCGCTGCAGCGTGTAATGGCTGGCCCAAAGGCCAGCACAAGTGTTTTCTTTTTAGTCAAAAGAGATGAGGTCGGCCACTTCCACCTCTTGCGTCTTTTCTTCTGCAGACAAAGCGCCGAAAGCTTGAGGTTAAAGGGCGTCTAGAGGGGACACATCACTCTAACCTCGTGCTATCAAGAAGTCTTTTCTGCCGCATGACTGGCCAAAGACGGCACCCTTTTTTGTACAGGTCAAAACTCAAAGCACTTTAACACCTCCAGCATGGGGTGTGCGTTTCTTTAGCTTAGTCCCACCAAACACCTCTGCGGCAGTTTGTGGTTGCTGGTTTTCTGCATTCGCTTTTTCGGCTTCAGCCTGTGCGGCTTTTTCACGTTTTAGTCTTTCGTAAAGGTCCTCTTCATAAGCTGACGGCTCCTCAGATGGTTCCGGATCCAGTGACGGCATCTGCGACAATGCAGAACTTGATGTCTCTGCCGCCGGCTTGCTAGGACGAAGCGGTTTCTGTCCAGGCTTTAGCACTGCCGCAAGTTGCTCTTTCAACGTAGTAGGCTCTTGATTTCCACTGCTCTGCTCTGGCGCCTGCGGCGGCTTTTTCACAGGCTCACCCTTTGCAGACTCTTCCCTTTGCGGCGCCGCACTTTGAGCAGTTGTTTGTGCAGCCAGTTTCGCAGCCAGTTCTGCTTGCGTCTTTTTAACCGTTTCCATCACTTCACTAAGCACCAAGGCTTTTGGCAACAGGTCTTTTAACTGTTGTGCTTTTGCATCATTATCATAAAAATCATCAGCATCGCTAGCAGTTGCCCAACGTTGTTTCATGCGCCCTAGTGCCTCTTGTAATGAAGGCCTAGAACTGTTTGTGTTCAGTCGCTTTAGCAGAAGCCCCCCTAAAGTTTTTTGCTTATCATTGTGAGCGCCATCAGGTGCAGGCGACACAACCTTTTGAGGTTCAAGATACTGCAGTGCCAAGCCAATCAAATTAGACATTTCTTTGGCCTTCTCTTCTTCGTTAAACGCTTCTTCCACGATCTTATGAAAGTTTGTGGGCAATGCACCTGTCTCGGCTGCTTTTTTCAAAATCAGTCGCGCCTTTTCTGATAACTTGAAACCATCCAGAGAATCCACAACCTTTGCAGCCTTTTTCAGCAGTGTTAAATTGTCTTCATCCTCTAACGCTTCCGCATCCGTTTTTAAGGTTTGAAGGTTCAGATACGCCGCAACATCAGTCACTTCTTTCAAATCGTCATGCAATTTTTTAAGATCCTTGTCTTCCTTAGATGCGCCAACATGTTGTTGCAATTTCTTTAAAGTTGCGTCAGTTGCGTCTTGTGCGTTATCACTTTTCTGATCGGCTGCTTTCTGCGCACTACCTGCTAGTTTTTTATCTTTTGCTTTGAGCTTCTGATCCAGTTCTTCTACAAACATAAGTGTTGTCTTGTTTTTCTTTTGGGAGTTCGGGAGAGGGTTGTCACCTCCTGACGCAGATGATGCATCAGCTTGTTTTGGCCCCGATTGAGATCGCAGCGGCGGTACATCATTCGGCCCCGGCATAGGAGGTGGAGGTGGAGGTGGCGGCGGAGGAAGCAGGGGCACTGCCGAAAGTTGGCCGTTTGTTGCGCTGCTGTCAGTTATATTCTGGCCTTCTGTGCCTAAGGTGGAAGTCTGAGAATAAGCAAACTGTGAAGGCGACAGCACCTCTGGAGGAAGAGGTGCAGACAAACCTGAGAAACCCTCACAAACTCCATAACCATTCTGCGGTGCAAAACTGCTTGCATGGTTGTTAGATAAAGCAGCAAAACCAGCCGACACTTCATTGCGTGTTGGCTGACTGTTGTAACCAGTAAAATGCTTAGTGGGCGTCACAGCACTAGGCACTACCGGCAAAGAACTTGCTGGTGCACAACGCTTAGTAGGCAATGCAGGCGGCATCCCAGACAATGCAAACCTAGGCGCTGCCGGAGGGAGGTTGCTTGTTGGTGCCCAAGGAGCCGCAGGCGGCATCCCAGACACTGCCGGAAGGAGGTTTGGTGCCCAAGGCCTAGGATCCAATGCAGGCGGCACCCCAGACGATGCAAACCCAGGCGCTGCCGAAGGGAGGGGTGGTGCCCAAGGCGTTTCCTGCGAACGATTTTGTGCACTTATTTCACCGTTGGGGTATGTTAAAGCCGCACGAGATTCATAATCAACACGCTGTTGGGCAGAATTCGGCGACCAAGCCCCAGTTTGCCAACGCTGAACACTGCTGCCTATTAACTCTGAGAGCACGCCTGGCGTTTTCTCTAACCCACTAGACACAAATTTTGCAATCCCCAGCGTCACCCCTGCATCTGTTGCACTACCACGCAACTCTTTTGGCGTGCCATCGCTATTCAACAGAACAACAACACCCCTCCCCTTCGGAGAGAAGTTGGCTGCCGTCACGCACCCATTTTCCTCTCCAACATCTGAATGTTGCGCTCTAAACATAGCAGGCAAAAAAGAGACAAAACCTTGGCTTGCCAACACAAGCGATATAAAACAAAGACTTTTTTTCATAAGTCAAAAAACCTTTTTAGAAAATTTTGTTCAAAACAACAAAGAATTTTATAGAAAGAAAGAAGGGCGTCTTTACCCCTTCAAAAAGCACTTCTTTTCTTTGCGCAACCAGGTGACATAAAATGTGTTTTGTCTTAGAATGACCAGAAACAATTTTTCCCTGACTGCCCTTTTGTGCCTGCGTTGCCTTACAACCTAGAACTTGAACAAGCCCTTCTGGGCGCCTTGCTGCACAACAACAAGCTGCTTGAGTATGTGGGTGATTTTTTGCAGCCACCTCACTTTTTTGACCCTTTGCATGGGCGTATTTTTGATGCCATTCAGGTGTGCGCACAAAAGGGAAGCCTGGCCTCGCCGCTAACGCTGATGCCGTTTTTTAAAGAAGATAAAGCCCTTGTCGATTTAGGCGGTGCGCAGTATTTGGCCGAGCTTGGCAAGCACATTATCTCGCTGACCAGCACCAAAAGTTATGGCCAGCAAATTTATGACTTTTACCTAAGACGTCAGCTGATAGAAGTGGGCGAAACGCTTTTGCAAGATGCTCAAAATGTCACGCTTGATAAAAACGCAAAAGATCACATCGAAACCGCCGAAGAAAAGCTGTTTCACCTGGCCAGCTTGGGTGAAGACGAGCGCGCCGTCACACCCTTTCGATCGGCTTTGTTGGATGCCATTCAAACAGCCGAAACCGCCTTTAAGCGCGACAGCCACGTGGTTGGCGTGACCACAGGTTTAAGGGACCTTGATAAGCAATTGGGTGGGCTGCATCCGTCAGACCTTGTGATTATCGCAGGGCGTCCCTCGATGGGTAAAACCGGTCTTTCGACCAACATTGCTTTTAATGCCGCCAAAGCGTTTATGAAAACCGACGGTAAAGAGGGTGCGCCCTGTGCCTTTTTTTCGCTTGAAATGTCGGCCGAGCAAATCGCCATGCGCCTTTTGGGTCAAGAATCAGGCATTTCATCAGACCGCATCCGGCGCGGGTCGGTCTCGCAAGAGGATTTTCCAAAGTTTGTTGACGTCTCGCGCACGCTGAACAGCTTGCCGTTTTATATTGACGACACACCAGCGCTGACGGTCAGCGCCCTGCGCACAAAGGCCAGGCGCATCTTACGGCAGCATGGCCTGGGCCTTATTGTGATTGATTACCTGCAGCTGCTTGCGGGTAACAAGGCCGAAAACCGCGTGCAAGAACTTTCATACATCACACGCCAGCTGAAAGCCCTTGCAAAAGAGCTAAATGTGCCTGTGATTGCCGCCTCGCAGCTGTCGCGTTCGGTTGAACAACGTGAAGACAAAAGGCCCATGCTGGCCGACTTAAGAGAGTCAGGGTCTATTGAACAAGACGCAGATGTGGTGATGTTTATCTATCGTGAAGAATATTATATGTCCCGCCAAAAGCCGGCCGAAAATTCAGACAAAATGAGCGATTGGCAAGATAAAATGAGCCGTGTTCACAACCAGGCCGATATCATGATTGCAAAACAACGACATGGCCCCATCGGCCAAGTGGCCCTTCATTTTAATGGTATGTTGACCAAATTTTCAGATCTTGCACACCCAACACAATGACAGCCCTTGCTTTTAAGACTATGCCTCAAGACCCCTTAACCGCGTCAGCCATCTTAACGATCAACCTGCGTGCGATACAGCATAACTTTGCCATGTTACAGCGCCATGTGCGCCAGGGTTGCGAGATTGCCCCTGTGATTAAAACCAATGCCTATGGCCTGGGCATGATTCCCGTTGCCAAGGCGCTGCGCGACAAAGGCGCCAAGCGCTTTTTTGTGGCCACCATTGAAGAGGCCCTAGCGCTGCGCCAAAGCGATGCCTTAAGCACCATTCACGTGCTGAATGGATTGTGGGAAAAGGCCATGCCAGAGGCTGTTGCAGCGCGCCTGACGCCCGTTTTAACCTCAAAAAAACAAATCGCGGCGTGGCGCCAGCACACGTTGCAGCAAGAAACGCCACTACCTTGTTGGATACAAGTGGATACAGGCATGAAACGGCTGGGCATGCCTTTAAGCGAGGTCACCGACATGGCCGAAAACATGGCCCAGTACAGCGGTCTTTCCATTGGCGGTGTGATGAGCCACCCAGCGTCAGCCTATCAAGTCGGTAACCCCTACAACGAAGAGCAGCGCCTGGCGTTCCAGCAAGCCTGCAAGCTTTTTCCGCAAACGCCTGCCAGCTTTGCCAATTCGGGCGCTTTGTTACTGGGCACACCTTATTTTTATGATATCGCGCGCGTGGGGCGTTTTTTGTATGGCTCGGTCAATGGTGCTGGCGCGTTAAAAGAGGCCATCAAGCCTGTTGTCACCCTAAGGGGACGGCTGCTGCAAATACAAGACGTGCCAAAGGGCGCCACCATTGGGTATGACCAAACATTCACGGCCCCCCACAAAATGCGCCTTGCCACCGCCAGCCTTGGCTATGGCGACGGCTATTTTCAATCGATCAGCAACAAAGGGTACGCCAAAATTGCCACCTTTAAGGCACCTGTTGTAGGGCGTGTTTCGATGGATCTGACCACGCTTGATGTCACCGCCATACCCGAGGCCGTTTTAGCACAAGCCGAATGGGCCACCTTTTTAGACGACACACTGACCATCGACAAACTGGCCAGCTGGGCGCACACCAATGTGTGGGAAATCTTAACCCATCTTGGTAAACGCGCCCTCTTTCAACATACCGCTTAAAACACCCCAAGCGCTTTGGCCTTTTGCAAAACAAAAGACCAAGACGCCACATGTGTTGTTAGGCGCTTATCGTAGCGCTTTGTAAGCACACTTAAGACTGTTGGAGTTTTTTCACAGGTGTTTGAGCGGAATGCTGAGCTTTTTCTTGCACTGTCGGCTTTGCAACACTGTCTTGTGCGTTCTGCGCAAACTTTGCACGTAGATCTTTCACACTTAGCGTTTCCTCTGATGCGCTTGCCGTTTCCGTAATCTGCGCCTCAGCAGCAGGTGCCGCCTCAGTTGCTGCGGAACCATTCATTTCACCAGATTCTGCTGATACAAGGTTTTCTGCCGAATCCACAACTGGTTCTGAGCTCTTTGTTTCAGCAGCAGATACCGATGACCTAGCGGTTAAACCTGCAGGCTTTGCTGCGATCTTTGGTTTCACAGACTCTTGTGGTGACTGCTGCTCTTGTAAGCTTTTTATGTGATCTTGCACAGATAGTTTTTGCGCATGACCGCTCTCTTGAGTCTTCCCAGAACCACTTTGAGTATTCCCTGGGGCTGAGTTCCCTGACCCAAAAACGGCTTGAACACTTGGCTTGGAGCTACCTTTTTGCTTATGCTTCCTAAGCGTTCCGCTAACACTCTGACCAGCACTAAAATCCTTCAGAAACTTGTTGATTTCATTTACAGATTCTGCTGCTGCCGCCTTTCTTTTATCCTCAGCTTCTTCTTCTGGCGTTTTTTTCTTCTTGTGCAATGTTGGCTTCAGCGCTGTTGGCTGAGGTGCTGGTTGAACGGGTGGCGGAGGTGGTGGCGCAGGGGGAGCGTTAGAGGCAGCCGGTGCGTCTGACACTGCGTTAACATTCTGCATACTTTGCACCAAAGTCACCAGCTGAGTAATCTGACTTTGCATTTCTTTATTTTGCTGTTTCAACGCCTCTATATCTTCTTTCGTCACTATGTTTGGCGCTGCAGGTGCTGATGCGGCTATAGTCGTTTTAACATCGTCAGAGCCATTTTCGTCACCATTGGGTGGTGGCGCATACAAGGCACCAGGCATCATGGCCTTAAGCAGCACAAAAGATGCCAAATAAATAGAAATCTTCATCAGTCAAAAAAACCTTTTATTAAAATTTATACTAAAAAACAAAAAAATTTTGCCAAAAGAAAGGGGCTGTCAGTTAGTGATTCAAAAAAAGCTGCTTTCCCACAAAACACCCCCGCACGTGTGACTCTTTTTGCACTTAAAAGACATAATTCTGACACGGCATTTGCCAAAGACACTCACGCGTTGCCTTTGTACACAAAGGGGCAAGGCCCTTTTTTTGCATCTCTTAAACTTTAAGCGCATACTGAAGGGCAAAAGGTTAGCAGCGACAAGGTCTATGCTTTTTTTGGTTGATTTTTTAAGCGCCATCGGGCGGTTTTTTCTTGAGCTGCTTCAAAGGGTTGGCGCTTTTTCACTGTTTGTGGGGCGCTTGTTTTTTTATGGCTTAAAGCCCCCCTATTACATGGACGCCTTTAAAAAACACCTTTTAGAAATGGCCTTTTTTTCTTTGCCCGTTGTGGGGCTAACGGCGCTTTTTACAGGTATGGTGCTGGCGCTTCAAAGTTATACGGGCTTTTCACGCTTTCACAGCGAGGGCGCCATTGCCACAGTTGTGGTGCTGTCGATGACGCGCGAGCTGGGCCCAACCCTTGCAGGCCTTATGGTGGCCGGTCGTTTGGGGGCATCGATGGCGGCCGAAATTGGCTCGATGCGGGTGACCGAACAAATCGATGCCCTGACAACACTGTCAACCAATCCGTTGCGCTATCTTGTGTGGCCACGCCTGATGGCCTGCCTTGTCTCGCTGCCTTTTTTGGTGTTGGTTGCAGATATCATTGGCGTTTTAGGCGGCTATCTTGTGGGCGTTTATAAGCTGGGGTTCGTCAGCCAAGCCTATTTGCAGCAAACCATTGATTTTCTGAAACCAAGCGACGTGTTGTCGGGCCTTTTAAAGGCGCTGGTTTTTGGATTTATTGTGGCCGTTTCGGGCTGCTATCAAGGCTATCAATCTAAAAAAGGGGCCGCTGGTGTGGGCTATGCCACCACCAAAGCTGTGGTTGGTGCATCGATCACGATTTTGTTAGCCAACTATTTTTTAACCGCGTTGCTGTTTGAATCCTGATGTCTTCTGCCCTTTCCTTTCAAAAAGTCAACAAAAGTTTCGCCACAAACCGTGTGTTGCGGCAATTCACCTTAAACGTGCCACAGGGCGAATCATTTGTACTGCTTGGGCGGTCGGGCTCTGGCAAATCGGTGCTTTTAAAATGTCTTTTAGGCCTTTTAAACATCGACCAGGGAAAAATCCTGATGAATGGTCTTTCACTGCAAAAAGAATCTGAGGCGCAATACAAAAAGCGCATGCGGCAAATTGGCATGGTGTTTCAAGGTTCAGCCTTGTTTGACAGCTTTTCGGTATGGGAAAATGTCGCGTTCTCGCTTTTGCATCCCCCCTTAAGGTACAAAAGAAAAGAAGCTTATGCCAAGGCGCTTACTGTTTTAAAGCAGGTGGGGCTTTCAAAAGAGGCGGCACACCTTTTCCCAGCCAATATCTCGGGCGGCATGCAACGACGGGTGGCCCTTGCACGGGCGCTTATTTTGAATCCTCATTTTTTGTTTTTAGACGAACCCACGGCAGGCCTTGACCCTGTCTTTTCACGCCTGATTGCAAGCTTGATTCAAAAAGCCCATCAAAAACTTAACGCCACAACCTTTACCATCACGCATGATTTGGCTCTTGCAGAAAAAATCTCTGACCGCGTGGGCGTTTTGCACGAAGGACGCCTTGTTTGGCATGGCCCTTTTGCACAGATGAAAAAAAGTAAAATCGCCGCCGTGACCGAGTTTATCACCGGCTAACACTTGGCACGTTCTCCATACAATCACTGACACCTTTAAGCTGCGCACATAAAAAAAGCGCCCCTTTCAAAAAGAGGCGCCTTGGATCAACGAATAAAGTTTTACTATGCACCCAGCTCGCTAAGAGACAAGGCGATTGAAGGACCCATGGTGGATGACAGATAGGCCTTTTTCATATAAACACCTTTGCTGCCTTGTGGTTTGGCTTTTTGCAAAACCTCGATAAACGTTTTAACGTTTTTCTCAAGGGCTGCGCCTTCAAAGCTCATCTTACCAAGACCGGCGTGCACAACACCAGCTTTGTCCATGCGGTATTCAATTTGACCACCCTTAGCCGCTTTAATAGCCGCTGCCACATCCATGGTCACCGTTCCCAGTTTAGGGTTTGGCATCAAACCTTTAGGGCCCAAGAAACGACCAATACGCCCCACAATACCCATCATGTCGGGTGTTGCAATACAACGATCAAAGTTAAGCTCACCCTTTTGGATGGTCTCCATCAGATCTTCGGCACCCACAATGTCGGCACCTGCTTTTTTAGCCTCTTCCGCTTTAGGGCCGCGGGCAAATACTGCAACACGCACGGTTTTTCCGGTTCCCTCGGGCAGATCTACCACACCACGCAAGGGTTGGGCACCCTTCACATCAATATTTAAACAAACAGCCATATCAAGGGTTTCGTCAAACTTGCATGTGGGCAGGCTTTTCAAAAGCTTTAAACCTTCTTCAAGGCTGTATGATTTGTCCTCAATTTTTTTCTGCGCATCGCGCATCCGTTTTGCGATTTTCATTTTCGTTACTCGACAACCCTCAATCCCATAGACAAAGCAGAGCCACGCACCATCTGATACGCAGCCTCTTCTGTGTGCGCGTTAAGCTCTTCCATTTTCTCAGCCACAACTTCCAAAATCTGCGCACGCGTAATATCAGCCACAGGCTCTGAACGCCCCGTTGCAGACGATCCTTTTTGCAGGTTCAACACCTTTTTCAAAAAATAAGAAACAGGAGGCTTTTTGATAATATAAGTAAAGGTGCGATCCTCAAATGCTGTGATCACCACCGGCACCGGCATACCTGCCGGCATTTTTTGGGTTTTTGCATTAAAGTCTTTGCAAAAATCCATAATATTCAAGCCTTTTTGGCTAAGAGCCGGACCTACCGGCGGTGCAGGATTCGCCTTGCCCGCTGGTATTTGTAACTTGATATAACCTTTAACTTTTTTTGCCATCTCAGCTCTACTCCTTTAAAAGGTCATTCCTTTTCAACATCTGCAAAATCAACTTCAATAGGCGTTTGGCGACCAAACACATCTGCCAAAACCTTAAGACGGTTTTTATCAGAAATAACATCGATCATGCCACGCAAGCCCTTAAAGGGACCGCCCACCACACTAACGTACTCGCCCACCATAAACGAGATTTCTTGTTGAGGTTGCTCGCGCGATTCCTCAACCGCCCCCTTAAGGCGCGCCACTTCTTTTTCCGACATGGGGCTGGGACGATCTTTGCCTCCTAAAAAGCCCGACACGCGATCAATATTATGCACAAGGTGCCGCGTTTCATCTGTCAAAAGCATCTTAACCAAGATATAGCCGGGGAAAAACGACTTTTGTACGTCTTTTTTAACCCCGCGTTTAACCTCCACTTTTTCTTCTTTGGGCGCTAGAAGCTCTAAAAAGCCCTCGGCAAGGCCTTTTTTCTCGGCCCTTTCGCGAATCTCTCGGATCACCTTATCTTCGGACCCCGAATAAACGTGGACCACGTACCACCTGGGTTTTAAAATCTCTGTCATTGCAATAACCAGCGCACACCAAACGATAAGATGCCATCAACACCAATAAAAAAGATCGAAAAAAGCGTGACCATCACAAACACAAACAGTGTTGTTGTCAAAACCTCTGGACGTTTGGGCCAAATCACCTTTTTGGCTTCGAAACGTACTTGCTTTATAAATGTCACCCACGCAGGCTGACGGCTTTCTGCCATTTTTATTTCCTCTTTTTGCACTCTGGCAGGAGCGGAGGGACTCGAACCCCCAGCCCCCGGTTTTGGAGACCGGTGCTCTACCAATTGAGCTACGCTCCTATTACAAGCCCCGTTAAGGACGCAGCCGACCTTAAAACAAAAGGGGGAACATTCTTGCAACAAGAACCCTTACCTTCTGTTTTACGCCAATCAAAGACAAAAAACAAGCCTCTTACACGCAGCAACTCATCTCTTGAAAAGAAAAACTGTCAGCTAAAAAAGCGTACGACACACTAGCTAGCACGCTGGCTTGCAAGCGAGAATGCCCCAAAATGTTTTAACCATCTGACATCATTGGCATAAAAAGCACGAATATCTGAAAGGCCCTTTTTCAGCATCAATAAACGCTCAACACCCAACCCAAAAGCAAAACCTTGATGTTCGCTGGGATCAAGCCCCATATGACGCAACACATTTGCGTGTGTCATGCCGCACCCTAAAACCTCAAGCCACTTAGGCTCTGCCCCCTCAGCCACACCTTCAACGCTGGGTATTTGGACATCAACCTCGCATGATGGCTCGGTAAACGGAAAATAGCTGGGACGAAACCGCATGGGCAAATCTTTGCCAAAGTACGCTTTTAAAAAGGTTTTAAGACAGTGTGTGAGGTGCCCCATGTGAATACCTTTTTCAATCACAAGGCCTTCGATTTGATGAAACATAGGCGTATGCGTTGCATCGCTATCACTGCGAAACACACGCCCTGGTGAAATCATGCGCATGGGCGGAGACTCGCGTCGCATCGTGCGAATTTCAACATTAGACGTATGGGTACGCAACAAAAAGGGCGCATCTTTTACATAGAAAGTATCGTGCGATGTGCGCGCGGGGTGATGTGGCGCGATATTAAGAGCCGTAAAGTTATGCTCATCATCTTCAATTTCGGGCCCCTCTTTTAAAGCAAACCCCATGACCTTAAAAATCTCGATCATTTCATCAAGCGCAACAGATAAGGGGTGTCTGTGGCCAATCGCTTCTTCAAGAGGCGCTGCTGGCAGCGTGACATCCTTCTTCTCTTTTAAAAGCTGTTGCTGAAGCACCGCTTCTTCAAGCGCAAGACGTTTAGCTTCTAGGGCTTTTTGGAACGTTTGTTTCAGCGCGTTAAGACGCTGCCCCTCTTCTTTTCTTGCAGCGCCATCAAGCGCTGAAAGCGCCTTCATTTTTTGTGTCAAAAAACCTTTTTTACCAAAAAAATGCGCCTTGACAACTTCAAGATCTTGGCGCGTTGTCGCAGCCTTTAGGCTGTCTAAAAGAGATTCAAATGTGTTTTCAGAAGACATGTTTTAGGTATACACGAAAGCGCCACCTTGAAACAATTCTAAAAAACGTGTTTTTATTTATCGAAAGATTCCACACTCAAAGGCGCTTCTACTAAAACCGGCAATGCAGATGCTTTACCAGAAGGCGTTTTAATGTAACGCTTTTTAGTTGCATCTTTGGCCGTCATACACACACACCCCAGCTGTGTGTCATAAGTGCCGCCCCAGTAATAGCCTTCAATGTGGGCACAGGCAGATGCGCAAACGCTGTCAATATACCCCAACAAGGTATCTTTTTGTTGACGTTCATCAAGACACTTGCAGCCCTCCTCAAGCGTGTATTGATGCGACCACTCTTTTTTTTGTCGGCGACACGCTGACGGACAAACCCTATAAAGGGTCGTGTTGATTTTATGCTCAAGATGCAGTGCCTCATCTTGTGCATGCTCACAGGGTGGCTCCTTGCAAAAAACAGGACCCAAAAACAAAAAGCTGGCAACGAAACAAAGCACAACACCGCCACTTAAAAGAGACAAACACCTTTGGAACAAACCACTAGGTCGTTTTAGTCGGTCGTCCTTTTTTTTTCTTTGATGGCGTTTGCGGAACACTTTTCGAATCGCTTTCATGATCATCTGGCTCTGTGTTGGGGTGAAGAGAAATAGGCGCTTGTGATTGACTTGATGTGTCTTCATGCGCCTGTGTCTTGTGATTTTTTTTTAAATGCTTTTTTAAAAGATTGCGCGCACTTAAAAGCTCTAGAATACGCAACGCAGGAGAAGCGCTTTGTGACGGCACTTTGTAAAGGGACGCCTGACCGTCTTCTTCTTTGTGTTCACGCCACACAGCATACACAACAATCACACCCACAATAAAAGCCATGCTTAAGGCCCAAAAAACATACCACATAAGCTCTTGTTATCCTTGTTTTAATACAGTTCTTTTGATTTTTTTTCGACATCCTTTGCGGACAGCGGCCCCTTTAACACTTTATAAACCCAAGCCGTACACACAAGCATAATCGGCAAAAGCAAAATCACAGCAACCAGCATAATCAACAACGTTAAGCGGCTGCTTGATGCATCCCAAAGCGTTAGGCTGTGATCAATATGCGTCAATGACGCGATAATGATAGGAAAGTTACCAATTCCTATTGTGGCAATCACAACGCCCATGCGTAACGCGTTCAGCACAAACACAAGGCGTGTGCGTGCAGGATACAAGGCGATCATGCCAGCCGTTAAAGCGGTAAATAAAACCAGGCCATACAACATGAACCCCTGCGGTAGCCAGCTCAATACCCCCTTGCCCATCGGCAACTGCATCACCGATTTAAAAAGCGGATTTGAGGGCAAATTAGTCGCCATCACCACTGAACGATCGGGCACCGTCAAACGCCAAACACACAAAAAAGCAAAAAACAACAAAATACTGACCCAAAAGCGCAGTGGCAAAAGACGCTTAATTTTGTTGACCAAGGGACTCTCTAACTTAAGATGCAGGTAAAGGCCGCCGTGCGTGACAAACAAAAGCAGCCACAAAAGCGCAGAACACAGAGGTAAAGGCTGTAAAAGGTTCACGATATTAGCGCTTACCCAAAGATGCATGGACGAGGAGTCAAAAAAGAATGAGGCACCCGAAACCAATCCACCCAGCACAAGGCCAAAACTTAAGGCGGGCACAGCACCCCCTAAGAACAAACACCAGTCCCACGCATGCCGCCATGAGGCATTGTGGATTTTACTGCGAAACTTAAAACCCACGGGCCGCAAAATAAGCGTTGTTAAAACTGCAAAAAACGGCAAATAAAAGCCGGAAAACAAAACACCATAAACCAAAGGCCAAGCAGCAAAAATAGCACCTGCGCCCAGGATAAGCCAAATTTGATTGCCTTCCCAAACAGGCCCAACGGTGTTCAACATCAAACGGCGCTCGTCATCTTTTTCACCAATAATCGGCGATATGACGGCGACACCCATATCAAAACCTTCGCTAACAGCAAAGAACCAGAAAATAGCGCCTAAAAGAAGCCACCAAATAAAACGAAGGGTTGTGTAATCTGTTAAAAATTCCATACATACTCTCTCATACGTACTTAAGATGTCTGGTGTGTTTTGGCAGGCGCTGGATCCGCAACATAGTCAGGACCTAACTTGATGTATTTCAACATTAAGAATACATCAACAACCAACAGCACCGTGTAAAGAAGAATGAAGCCACAAAGTGTAAACAGAACAAAAGAAACAGGCAGCGTTGAAGCGCCATAGTGCGTGGGCAAAATCTTATCAATCGCCCATGGTTGCCTTCCGTGCTCGGCCACAATCCACCCAGAAAAAGAGGCCAACCAAGGCAACGGCCAAATCCATGTGCCAAAGCGTAGAAAAAGGGGTTTTTGATACAGCGTGTCACGCCAAACCCACCGCGCAGTCAATGCAAAAAAGAGCAGCAAGGCAAAGCCACATCCAACCATAATTCTAAAGCACCAGAAAATAACAGGCACATTGGGTATCAAGTCTTCAGCCGCTCTTTGTATATCAAAGGCCGTTGCATCCTTTACAGAAGGCACATGCTTTTTAAGAAGAAGTGCGTATCCAAGGTATTTTTCATACGCTTTGACCAGATTTAAAGCTTCCTCATTCGCGGGTGACTCTCTGTAAAGTTGCAGCGCATTATAAGCAATCATACCTTTTTTAATGCGTGACACACCGCGCTCAACAAGATCGTGCACGCCCAAGATTTTTGTATCCAACGAGCGCGTTACCAAAATGCCCATCAAATAAGGTATTTTAACGGCATAATCTGTTGTTTGTGTTTTCATGTTGGGCCAGCCAAAAAGCGTTAAGCCTGCGGGTGGTTCTTCAGCACGCCATGCCCCCTCAATAGCGGCCAGTTTCATTTTTTGCGAGTGACCAACCGTGTAACCGCTTTCATCACCCAACAAGATCACGCAAAGCGCAGCACAAAGTCCAAAGGTGCTAGAGACCCACAAAGAGCGTCTGGCCACATCGACATTGCGTCCCCTTTTTAAGTAATAAAGGCTAATGGCTGTCACAAAGGTGGCGCCCGTTAAATAACCCGCATTCAGCGTATGCACAAACTTACATTGTGCCATCGGATTCATCACGACTTTATAAAGAGAGGATAGTTCCATTCGCATCGTATCGGGGTTAAAGAAAGAGCCAACAGGATCTTGCATCCAACCGTTTGCAACCAAAATCCAAAAAGCTGACATCGATGTGCCAAAGGCTAAGACCCACGTCACCATCAGGTGTTTTTTGGGCGACAAACGATCCCAGCCAAAAAAGAACAAACCAATAAACGCAGCTTCAAAGAAAAAAGCCATCATGCCTTCAATGGCCAAAGGCACACCGAAGATGTCGCCCACATAGTGCGCATAGTATGACCAGTTGGTGCCAAACTGAAACTCCATGGTGATGCCCGTTGCAACACCCATTGCAAAGTTAATCCCAAAGAGCAGGCCCCAAAACTTTGTGATCTTTTTCCAGATCTCTTCGCGTGTTACCACATACACTGTCTCCATCATGGCGACAATGACCACAAGCCCCAACGTAAGAGGCACAAAAATGAAATGGTAAAGCGCTGTCACAGCAAATTGCAGACGCGATAAATCAGCTGATTCCATCAGAAAAAACCTCTTGAGTCATAAATTACATACAACCTTTATCTGTTGTACCTTTAGAAGCGAGCAACTTCTGTGCCACTTTATCAGTGTCAACAATGGTTTTATAGCGCTTAAATGCAACACATAAAACGATAAGAATCAAAAGTTTAAAGATAAGCGTGGCCACAATTTTTGGTGTTAGGCGATGACGGTCCATCTGATTGTCCTCTTGATCGTGATGCACGAAGGGTGATAACAATAAACAAGCTAAACCAGTTATAACATAGAGCTCTTATCCCATGAAGTTAACCGATAAATGGTTAAAAGAATTTCTCGCCACAGATCTCTCTTTAAAGCAGCTGTGCGAAAAACTCACCTCTTTGGGACTTGAGGTAGACAGCGTACAAGACTGGCCAACACTTTTAAACAGCTTTGAAGTAGCTGAAGTGACAAACGTTGCGCCCCACCCACAAGCAGATCGCCTGTCTGTTTGCAAAGTGCGCACAGCCACACAAACCGCAAGCGTTGTTTGCGGTGCACCAAATGTGCACCCAGGTTTATTGACGATTTTTGCGCCCATTGGTGCTTTCATTCCCAAAGGGGCTTTTCATATTCAAAAAACCACGTTGCGCGGTGTTGAAAGCTGCGGCATGCTGTGCTCTTTTGACGAGTTAGGCCTTGGCGACCTTTTTCCCATGGATAAAAAGCATATCGCCTCGCTGCCAACCGGCACATCTCTTGACACATCTGTTGCCTCGGCTCTTGAGCTTGACCTTGCAGTGATCGGTGTTGACGTCACCCCCAATAGACCAGATTTGATGGGTGTTTATGGCATTGCACGTGAACTGGCAGCGGCCGGATGTGGCACTTTAAAACCCTGGACGGCGCAAAGCATGCTTTCACGCACGCAGGGTCCCTTGTTGGGCCGTAACGTCACAATCGACACGCACGCAAAAGAAGCTTGCCCTTTGTTTGCACTGGCTGCCTTCGAAAACGTTGACATGACGGCCACTTTCCCCAAACTGCAAAGGAACTTGCAACTTTTAGGTGTTAACACCCTGAACCTGCCTGTCGATTTAACCAACGTGATGACCTATGGTTATAATCGCCCCCTCCATGTGTTTGATGCTGATACTATTCAAGGCGACATCATTGTAAGGCTTGCTCAAAAAGACGAGCACTTTGAAGCCTTAAACGGTGAAGCCTACAGGCTTTCAGAGAAAGACGTCGTGATCGCGGACGACAAAGGTGTGTTGTCACTGGGAGGCATCATCGGCGGTGCACGCTCGGCCGTTACAGAAAACACGCAAAACATCTATATGGAGGCAGCTTTTTTCAACCCCATTTATATCACACGCACAGCAAGACGCTTAAGTCTTGTCACAGACGCTGCTTTGCGCTTTGAACGCGGTGTTGACCCTGAGTCTCTTGAAAGGGGTTTACAAACGGCCACCGCTCTTTGGGGTTCCGCCGCAGGTCAAACGCATGGCTATGTGTTGGTGGGAGAGCAACCAAAAAGTGCAGCCGGGTTTGTGTACGATCCAAAGGCTGTCCAAAGCCTTAGCGGCCTTGATGTGTCGCTTGCGCAACAGCAACACTTTCTAGAGGCAACAGGCTTTAACCCCACACAGGCAGAAGACAATAAGTTGTTTGTCACACCGCCCAGCTGGCGTTTTGATATTGAAAACAATGCCTCTATTGTCGAGGATGTTTTGCGCCTTAGGGGCTATGAGCATATCCCCGCAACACCTTTACCCACCAATCTAAGCAATGTGGGAAAACCGATACTATCCTCTTACCGCCAAGCTGAAAATGCACGCGCCGTTATGGTGGGCAAGGGCTTTTGTGAGGTTGTAACATGGTCATTTATCGCAGAAACCAAAGCGGCAACGTTTGCCCCCTCAGAAACGCTGATAGCCCTTAAAAATCCCATCAGCCAAGATATGTCAACGATGCGCCCCTCGCTGATTCCAGGACTTTTAGAGACTGTTTTATGGCATCAAAACAATCATCTTGATATGGGCGCCGGGCTTTTTGAAGTGGGCGTTGTGTATCAGAAAAATAGCGCCAGCAAAGCGCATCCTTTTAGCGAAGACTTAAATCTTGCTTTGGTGATACCGCCGCCACAAACAACCTCGTGGCGTGCACAAGCCCACGATGTGTGGCGTCTTAAAGGGCACCTTGCAAGCCTGCTCAAGGCCTTTCATGTTTCAGAAGACCTGGCAATCGACAGCATGCCAGAAGCGCTGCGTGGCGTTTATCACCCGGGCCAATCAGGCGCCTTTGTTGCCGATGGCCAATCTGTCGTCACATTTGGTGCACTGCACCCCAAGCTGTTGCAAGCCTGGGGATGCGCAGGCCCTCTTTTTGTGGCCGAGCTGTGCCTTAAAAACCTGGCTTTTTTAGCCAACAAACAAACGCCTTTCGCACCAAGCATTTACCAACCCATGGTCAGGGATTTAGGCATCGTTGTTCCTGAAGAGGTCACGACACACATGTTGCAAACTGCCATTAAAAAAGCAGTCGGCACGCCTTTGCATAAGCTGGACGTTTTTGACGTGTTTCAAGATACCACACTTGCGCAAGACAAAAAGAAATCGATCGCGCTAAGACTGTCTTTTTTGCCCACCCAAAAGGGGGCCACAGACGCCTGGGCTGAAGAGCTTTTTAACAAGGCACTTAACGCAACGCAAGAATTAGGCGCGCAATTACGTCGCGATGTGGCCTAAAGGAAAAACATGTCTCAGGTTTCGCACATTCCGCAACAAAACATTCGCAACTTTTCCATCATTGCGCACATAGACCACGGCAAATCAACCCTTGCAGACCGTCTTATTCAGATCTGCGGCGGCTTAACAGACCGCGAGTTTCAAGACCAGGTTCTTGATAGCATGGATATTGAACGCGAACGTGGCATCACTATCAAAGCTCAAACAGTGCGCTTGATTTATAAGGCAAAATCGGGTGAAGCCTTTCAGCTTAACTTGATGGACACACCAGGGCACGTTGATTTTGCCTACGAGGTCTCGCGCTCGCTGGCCGCGTGTGAGGGCTCTCTTCTGGTGGTCGATGCAAGCCAAGGCGTTGAAGCACAAACACTGGCCAACGTTTACACGGCCCTTGAGGCCGACCACGTCATTGTGCCCGTTCTGAATAAAGTGGACCTGCCGGCGGCCGACGCTGATCGCTGCAAGGCACAAATCGAAGATGTGATTGGCCTTGACACACAAAACGCTCTGCCGATCTCGGCCAAAACAGGCATGGGTGTTCAAGATGTACTCGAGGCCATTGTCAAATTGCTGCCGCCCCCTAAGGGCGCGCGCGATGTGCCCCTTAAAGCGCTTTTGGTCGACAGTTGGTACGATGCCTATTTGGGTGTTGTGGTGCTGATTCGTGTGATGGAAGGTACACTCAAAACCAACGAAACCATTCGTATGATGGCCGGCGCCGCCGCCTATAAAATTGATGCGCTGGGTGTTTTTACACCCAAACCTGAAAAAGTTGCACAGCTGGCCGCGGGCGAGGTGGGCTATTTTGTCGCCAACATTAAACACGTTGCTGACTGCCAAGTAGGTGACACCATCACGCATGACAAACGCCCAACCGACAAGCCACTTGAGGGTTTTAAAGCGTCACAACCTGTGGTTTTCTGCGGCCTGTTTCCCATCGATCCAGGTGATTTTGACCACTTAAGAGACAGTCTTGAAAAATTGCGCCTTAACGATGCCAGCTTTTTCTTTGAGGCCGAAACGTCAACGGCCCTGGGGCTTGGCTTTCGCTGTGGGTTTTTAGGCCTTTTGCATCTTGAGATTGTGCAAGAGCGCTTGCTGCGCGAATTTAAACTGGATCTGATGGCCACATCACCCAGCGTTGTGTACCACTTCTACCTTAAAAAAGGCGCGCGTTCTGACGCCGGTGACATGGTTGCCCTGCACAATCCGGCTGACATGCCTGATATCATGAAAATTGAGCATATCGAAGAGCCATGGGTGAAAGCCACCATTTTAGTGCCCGAAGAACATGTGGGCGCGGTGCTGAACCTGTGCAACGAACGCCGCGGCGTGCAGGACGAAATGACTTATGTGGGCCGGCGCATCATGCTTGTGTATCGCCTGCCGCTTAATGAGGTTGTTTTTGATTTTTACGACCGCCTTAAATCTGCCTCTAAAGGTTATGCCAGCTTTGATTATCACATGGACGGCTATGAAGAGGGCGACCTTGTGCGGCTGACCATCTTGGTCAATGGCGAGCCAGTTGACGCCTTTTCCACCATTGTGCACCGCATGCATGCCGAATCACGGGGACGTGTTTTATGTGAACGCCTGAAAGAGCTGATTCCGCGGCAACTGTTCAAAATTGCCATCCAAGCTGCCATTGGTGGCAAGATTATCGCGCGCGAGACTATCTCGGCCATGCGCAAAGACGTCACCGCCAAGTGTTATGGCGGCGACATTACCCGCAAACGCAAACTGCTTGAAAAACAAAAAGCAGGAAAAAAGCGTATGCTGAAACGCTTTGGCAATGTAGAAATTCCCCAAAAAGTATTTCTTGAAGTGCTTAAACGCTAAAAAGTCGCGCTTTTACACAAACGCATTGCAAAGAACGTTATTCAAAACGCCACATCTGTTACAAAAGCACTTTTAAAAAAAAATACAAAACAATAAATTATACAATAAAAACCATTGAACTCTTTGTTTTTATTGGTTATTAATTGCTTAATATTTTCATATTGAGCAACAAATAATGCACCATATTGTCAAAATTGTTTGTCTTTCTTTTCTGATCGCCGTTACCACATGGCCACTTGTGGCCACATCTCCCAAAGCCCCCCTCACCTTACAAACAAGCGCCCGTTCTGAAAGCACCACCCCCTCTGCCGCAAGTGCGACATCTTCTAACGCACCCCAAGCCGTATCACTTTCTGCGCAAGAGGTGCGCGAAAGATTTTTAGAACAACCCGTATCCGTTTCACGCAAGGACAGGTTGAAGATCGGCAGCGATCTTCACACCACCTTTAAGCCTTGTCAGGGTGTTTATCACAATGATTTGGAGATCCACTCTCCTACAGAGCTCAATTTTGATTTTCTGATCAGCGCCCCTAACCTTGCAAACCAGGGAACAGGTGAGGCCGAGGGGTGGTCATTTCATCTGGATCCCAATGATACAAAATCGATTCAGGATACCTTTTACTACCTCACAGCCACCTTGCCCCACATGTTTCCCAACTTGAAGCGGCTGTCCTTTCACTTGCCGCAATCAACATCTGCTTTTGCACTTCAGGGGGATGGCGCTTTTTTTCCTCTTTTCAGAAAGCTTTCTTCTATTCACTTGCATGGCTGCCTTTTTAGCGCGCAAATGGCACATAATATCGGTCAGTGCGAAAGCCTTAAAAACCTCACCTTGGGGACCACCACAACGTTAACGCCTGGATGCCTGGCATCGCTTAATCAGATTCAAAAACTGGTTTTAGCGTGCGATCTGTTGCCAGAAAACACCCCAGAACTTGCATCGCTCACAAACCTTCGCACGATAAAAGGCTTGTACCTTAATGGACGCATGGGCTTAACGGCTACATGCTTACCCCTATCGCTCACGTCTCTTCACATCGCTTTTGTGGATGAAGAAAGCGCACAAGGGCTTAACGGCCTGCAAGGCTTAAAAACAATCCACCTACGCGGCATCAACCAAGCTGTGGTTGAACAGCTTCAAAGGATGCAATCTCTTAAAACGCTTTGTCTTGACGATAAAGCTATAGCGCCTGTTAAGTTCACACCCCTTAACGCGTCTGATTTGCGCGTTTTAAAATTTCCCTTTTCTGACAATATGGCATCATGGCTCGATGTGATTCCGTGCTATGCCAACCTGCGACATTTGCAAATTCATGAGCAAATGCCAAAAAGTGTTGCGCTTCGCACCCTTTTACAGAGCGCCCATGCTCTTGAAACCCTCGCTTTACAAAAACCTCTCACAGAAGATGACATGCATTATCTTACATCGGATTCACTACCGTGCCTGCGCCAAGTCACTTTGGAACATTGCGGTTTAACAGACAGCTTGCTTGCAATTTTTCAAGGAAACACCCGCTTCAAAAAGCTTTTTTTATCAGATAATCTGCTGACCGATGCCTGTCAAGAAACGCTGATGTCACTTAAGGGGTTAACCAAGCTGCATCTTTCAAGAAATACTTTTTCAAAAAAAGTTATACAAGAGCTTAAAAACGCACTGACCACAACAGACATCATTACTCGTGTGACAACCTATGTATAGCGCAACTCTGCCTATCTTATTCTTTTTATTGACAAATTTTATCTTTTGACTTAATAAACAATTGATTTGCTTGATAAATCAGCTTAAAGGTCAACGGGATGATGCGTCGCGTTCGTCAAAAACAACTGAATTATATTGCCTTCTTTTTACTGGCTTTGTGTGGCGCAAATGGCTTATGGGCACCAGGGCCCGGTGATGACGAGGCCAGCGATGAAGCCAGCGCAGCCCCCACGCTAAAACGCAAAAGAAGCGATGACGAGGCAGGCCCTGCCCCTAAAGAGGCCGCGTCTTTGCAGCCAGAAAGACCGGCCAAAAAAATTCTCCACCGTTCACAAATTTAGCAAATTTTTATGCAAAATCAAGAAACAATTT
>JBMYWS010000003.1:0-45971 GCA_049607645.1 Holosporaceae bacterium
CGTCATCATCACGCTTACGCTTCTTTGATGTATCTGATCCCACTGACTCATCACGCTTGCGCTTCTTTGATGTATCTGATCCCGCGTCATCATCACGCTTACGCTTCTTTGATGTATCTGATCCCACTGACTCATCACGATGCGCAGCTGCATTTTCCTGACGCGCTTGCTCCATCTGCTGACGACGTTTTTGAGCTTTTTGGTATTCGGCCTCAGACACCTCTGAGTTATTTTCTTGATTCAGTTTGTGAAGCTCTTCCTCTTCAAGGGCGTTTTTCAGCTCACTTTCTGTTTTGACTTTTGCTGGACCCGCATCATTACCGCTTGCATTGCTTGCGTTGCTTTTTGAGGTGCTCGCCGATTTGTTATTACCTTTAACAACAGTGCTTAAGATATTGGCTTGCAGCCAAAAGGGTGCTTGCAATG
The DNA here is from genome assembly GCA_049607645.1 of Holosporaceae bacterium. Classification (GTDB taxonomy): domain Bacteria; phylum Pseudomonadota; class Alphaproteobacteria; order Holosporales; family Hepatobacteraceae; genus JBAJNL01. The sequence continues at coordinate 427 of JBMYWS010000003.1, forward strand.
TAAAGACAAGAACAAAGCGTAAAAAAAACTTCATCTACCAAAACTTTGACACTTTTTTTATGTTAATAAAGGCAATGCGGCTTGATCTGATATGCACTTGTCTCTACGCTTTTGAAAACGCAAACGAGTTTTTTGAGGAAGGGTTTTATGTCTTCATCGCCTGAACACGGCTATCTTGACCACAATGGACAGCGCATCGCCTTTAAACGCTATGCATCGCAACACAATCAAGATAAGCCCGGCATTTTGTTTTTAGGGGGATTTAAATCGTCGATGGCTGGCACAAAGGCAACCTTTTTAATGGATCTTGCGCAAAAAAAAGACATTTCTTGTGTTGTGTTTGACTATTTTGGCCACGGCCAGTCAACAGGCACTTTTGAGGAAGGCACGATTACCTTGTGGCTTCAGAACGCCCGCACTGTTTTAGAACAGCTTACACAAGGGCCGCAAATCATGATTGGCTCAAGCATGGGTGGGTGGCTGATGCTGCTTTTGGGCCAGCTTTTTCCAAAGCGCCTGCACCATTTGATTGGCATTGCCTCTTCGCCGGGTTTTACTGAGCGTTTATACCATCAACGCCTTTCACCCAGCGAGCGCGCCCGCTTACACGAAAAAGGCGTTGTGGATGTGGTTCTGGGTGGCGATGCTTACGTGATTGCGCGCAAACTCATTGAAGATGGTAAAAAACATTTGATTGAGTCGCCCAAAAAATACGCTTGCACCATTGATTTGTTGCATGGCACGGCGGATAACATTGCACCTTGGCGCATATCGCAAGAGCTTCTGTCTCTTTTAAGGTGTCCCAAGGTTTCTTTGCATCTTCTAAAAGAAGGCGACCACAAGTTAACACGCAAAGATGAGCTAGAGTTTTTAGAGCAGCTGATCCTTAAATCCCGCGCCAAAAAAGCAGACCAGATTACTTTTGCATAGCCAAAGACGCAACCCGCGGCTTTTTTGTGACACCGCTTGTCTTTTTTAAAAGAGACGCTTATGATGCCTTATAGGTTGTTAATCGACGCTTTTGGGTCTTTAGCAAGCGTGTCCAAGACAACAGGGTGCCCTTTGGGGCGTAACGCCTGTCGAGACAGAATTGAACCTGCTCTTTTGTGTGAGCAGATTTTTGTGCGTCTTTTGGAACATGCGGCTAAAACTTAGGGGCTGCAAGGAAAGGTTCTTTTATGGATCGCACACAAAAGCATGCTTTTGTTAAAGATTTTAGCGAGGTTGTTAAAGAGCAGTCTCTTTTGGTGGTCACGCGCCAAACCGGTCTTTCGGTTTTAGAAAGTGAAGAGCTGCGCGCCAGTGCACGCAAAAATGACGCTGCTTTTAAGATTGTGAAGAATACGCTTTTGCGTCTTGCCCTTAAGGACACCAAGGCAGATGCGCTGACCACTTATCTTGAAGGCCCCACCGGCCTTTCGTATTCAAAGGATGTGTTAGCCGCTGCAAAAGCGGTGGTGTCTTTTGCGAAAAATAATAAAAAGCTTGAGGTCCTGGCGGGCGTTCTTGATGGCCGCCTGCTGAGTGCAAAAGAAGTCAAAGAGCTGGCCGATCTGCCTTCGCTTGACGCCTTGCGCTCAAAACTTGTGGGCCTTATGGTGGCACCTTTGCAAAAGGTTGCACGCACTTGCGCAGCGCCAGGTTCGGGACTTGCGCGCATTTTTACGGCTTACAGTCAAAAATCTTGAACATAAAAGGAGAAACACATTATGTCAGCTGCAGAAAAATTGGATAAGCTTGTTGAAGAGCTGTCAACACTGACGGTTTTAGAAGCCGCCGATCTGTCGAAGAAATTGGAAGAAAAGTGGGGCGTTTCAGCAGCCGCACCTGCCATGGCCATGGCCGTGCCTGCTGATGATGCAGGTGGTGACGCCGCAGCCGAAAAAACCGAGTTTAACGTGATGCTGAAAGCCGCGGGTTCACAAAAAATCGCGGTGATTAAAGAGGTGCGTGCCATCACCGGTTTGGGTCTTGCCGAGGCCAAAAAGCTGGTTGACGAGGCCCCCAAAGCCGTTAAAGAAAATGTTGCAAAAGACGAAGCTGAAGAGATGAAGAAAAAGCTTGAAGCTGCTGGCGCAACCGTTGAACTTGCCTAAAGCAAACGCTTTACAGGCTTTTTTAAAAGGGCGGCCCTTGGTCGCCTTTTTTTATGCCCACTCCCTAAAAAACATAGCCAATTTTAAGAAAACAAGTGCACGCCTTTAGAGGACAAGAGAGCGCGCGTAAGAGGGTTCTTGCCAGAAAATGCAACCACTTTTGATCGCTTTGCCCCCTACACTTTTTCCCTTCTTTGAAAGACATCGCGGTCTTTTAACTTGAAGGCCATTGGCATCTTGTTCGTTTTAAGGTATGCCTTTTAAGAAGAGCTTGTTGTTCTTCGGGCCTGTAGTTCAGTTGGTTAGAACCCGCCGCTCATAACGGCGTTGTCGTAGGTTCGAGTCCTACCGGGCCCACCACACGCCCTGAGGACAAACCAAACTTTTGGTAAGCAGTACGCTGCGGCGCATTTAACAACAACGCACACGCATCACGCCGTTTTTGCAGCCCCTTCAGCTTTTGAGGGTTTGAGTATTTTTTGATCTGCTCGATCGCCGCATCCAAAAAATGCGAATCACCCTTTTGGACGTAGCGCGTCATCGCTTGATAAAAAGCCGTGTCAGCATTGACCAGCGCTTCACAGTTGTAAAACGCATCTTCAATGGCCAAGCGTTCGTTTGCTTTTAAACGGGCCCAGTGCAGACCATACATTTTTTGCAAACCCCTTTCACGCAAACGAATGGCTGCGTTAAACAGCTGCTTTACCTGATCGGTCGTCAGGATACGGTGTCCCTTTTGCACCGCTTTAAAGTCAACGGCGTTTTGAAAGCACTGGGCCCACTCGTCTGGTGCCTCGATGCGATCCATATTAAAGCCAATGCCAACGGTACGCTTGCCAAGACAGGGCTGACCTGGCCGCAAAGGTTGACCCGTTGCATCATCATAAACACGCCGGCGATACCCTTCGGTATCGATAAAATAACGATACCTGATGGCGTCATACCGCGCTTTTTGCTTTGGGCAAGACAACTGAAGCGCATACAGCTTGTTCCTCATTGCCACGATATCTTTAGGTCGTAACCGCATTGTGTATGCCCCTTACACGATTGATGTGCCTTAAAACCAAGAAAATGCTTACACTTTTAAAACACGTTTAAAAAAAGCCAACCCTTTTGACAGTCCAAAGGGGCTAATAGTGTGATCAACCCCAGCATCCAAGTGCGCTTCAAAAGAAACTTGTGCATCTTTTAGCATGGTTTGCGCCGCGTCAAAATGGTCAAGCGGCACCACAAAATCCTGATCTCCGTGCACCAAACACACAGGCGCCTTGCGGCAGGTTTTTTGCCCCGAAGGATCAAGGGCCAAGATGCCCGAGTAAGATAAAATGCCTGCCACTGGCAAATGATACAAACCTTGCGTCATGGCCAAAGCCGCCCCTTGCGAAAACCCTGTAAGCACCACATTTTGCCAGGTAAGGTTGGACTGGGCACACGCTTTTTCAATGGCCACCTTAAGAGGCGCCACAAGCACATCCATCTCGGCCCAAATGCGCTTTAGGTCAAGATCGTGCAAAGCAAACCATTGCCGGCCATTTTCGTGTGAGGGTACTGCAAAAGGTGCCTCAAGCGCTATAAAACGTACGGAAGGCAAAGCATCAGACCAGGCATGCCCCAACCCCAAGATATCTTGAGCGCTGGCGCCAAAACCATGGAATAACACCACAAGGGCTTTGGCATCTTTTGCATCAGCCCCACAACTTTTTTCTTCTAGCTCTTTCATACCATCACTATAGCGCCGTTCAAAATCCACACAAGAAGACACACCCCGATAGCAGCCCCCAAAGGAAAATAGGGCGATCCCAAAGCCCGCCACACACAAGCCAGACCCAGCGACAGCCCGCCAAGTGCTATCAAAAACAACGGGCACGCTTTTAAGGGCACCCAAAGCCCTGCTAAGGGTAAAAACGCCACATCTCCCCAGCCTACAACGGGTTTTGCATACATCGCCTCGAAAACGCCTTTGACCACACCCATCAGGGCACACAACAGCGCTGCGCTTAACAACATGTGGTTTGATGATAAAGGAGATAGCCAAATCGATAAAGCATAGGCACAGAAAAGCAGCCCCAAAGGCAAAGTAAACGTGCGTACATCCGTGACGATAAGAGCAAGAAGACACAAAGCAAGCGCGCCATAACCCAACCAAATGGTCTTAAGAAAAAAAACTGCACAAAGGCACAAAGATACGCCAAAAAGACAAATCAGGCGCCGATAAGACAGCTTTTGAGGCGATAAGATTGACACAAAAAGGTTTTTTATTTTATAAGGGTAATCAAAAAGGGCAAACAGGGATGCCTTGTTGTAAAATCTTTTTAAGTATTGCACTGTGCGCTTTAAGCCTTGTGGGTTGTGGTCAAGGTTTACGACAAAAGTCATCTGAGCAAAAGGCGTCTGAGCAAACGTTTTCAAACAACGCTTTTAAACAAAAACTAAAGGCACCCACACAAAGAACTCTTTCAAACCATACACCAACAAAACATCAAGCCACAACCAGCCTTTCTGACCAACTTGTCTCGCTTACCATTTTAGAGACCACCCCTTTGCGCGATGTGTTTATTGCCTTGGCTGATCAAGCAGACCTTAATCTTGCACTGCCCGAAAAAGGCCTCTCAAAGGGTGTGACTTATAAAGCTTTTAAAACACCACTTAAAACGGCTATTCAGCATCTTTGTCGTTTGGGGGGGCTGCGCTATGATTTGGATCATCAAACGCTTTTTATTGCCGAAGACCGGCCCTTTCTTAAAACATATAATGTGCAATTTTTAACAGGCTCGCGCACCACAGAAAACAAGCTTGCGGTCACCACCACCATGAATCAGCGCGACCCACGCGCGGCCAGTGGTAACTCGCAAACAACTATTTCTTCTGTCTCGGCCCTTAACTTTTGGCAAGAACTTGAAAAAAATGTCAGCACCCTGCTGTCACTTAGCCATAAAGCCAATACAACGACACCTTCGAAAACCACAACAACAAAAGAAGGCCCGCACTTTGTGCTGCATAAACAGGCAGGTCTTTTATCGATTTATGGCCGCCAACAGCAGCACAACATGATTCAATCGTATCTTCAACGGCTGCAAAAATTAGTCGGCGCGCAGGTTTTAATTGAAGCCAAAATTATTGAGGTACTGTTGAAAGAAGAGTTTAACACCGGCATTAACTGGAGCTTTTTGAATAATCTGCTTTCGGCCAAAGGTCACTTTGGCAACCTGTCCCTTGCAAGCACAAACCCTGGGATGCCCAATCCTGCGCCCCTAAACGGCGCCCTTCTTAATATTCACAGCAGCCAGCTGTCAGCTGCGCTGTCGCTGATGGAATCGTTTGGCACCGTGCGCACCATCGCCAACCCAAGGCTAACCGTTTTAAACAATCAGTCAGCTGTTTTTAAAGTGGCGCAAAACGAGGTGTTTTTTACGCTTTCTACCGAGCACGTTTTTACCACCCAAAACAGGCCTCACTTTGAAACCATCTCAAGCCAAGTACAAACGATTCCCATTGGCCTTGTGGTCACCGTGCAACCGTCTATTGATTTGGCCCAAGAAAACGTCACGCTTTTTATTAAGCCGGCCATATCACGCGTTGTGGAAACGCGCGAAGACCCGGCCGTGTCGATTAAATCAAACAACAGTGTGAAATCTGAAATTCCTGTGGTGCAGGTAAGAGAGATGGATTCGATCATCAAAGTGCGCCCAGGGCACACCGTGGTGATGGGTGGCTTGATCGAAAAAATCACACGTGATGCCTCACGCGGTTTGCCAGGGGTACACACAACATGGCTGGGCAGACTGCTGGGCAGCCAAAGCCATCAATCCACATTGTCAGAACTGGTGATCTTTTTAACCGTCCATCTGCCCGTAACCCAACAAATTCAGCCGCGCGATCGCCTGCTTCACACCACGCTTTAAGAGCTTGGGATCGCCCCTAAGCCGCAACGGCTTTGGCGATGTGTTCCATCATTTTTTTGCCGTCACCCAGCAACATGTACGTTTTATCGTTGTAGAACAAAGGATTGTCAACGCCTGCATACCCCACGCCCAAAGAGCGTTTGATAAACAGCACTGTTTTGGCTTTATCAACATCCAAAATAGACATGCCATACAAAGGACTGGACTGATCACTGCGCGCCACAGGATTGGTGATATCATTGGCGCCAATCACCAGCACCACATCTGTTGAGGTGAAGTCAGCATTGATATCTTCAAGCTCTAGCACGTCGTCTGTGTTGATTTCGGCCTCGGCCAACAACACATTCATATGCCCGGGCATGCGCCCTGCCACCGGGTGGATGGCAAACCTGACCTTTACGCCCTCGGCCTTTAAAAGATCGGCGACCTCTTTAAGCGCGTGTTGCGCACGCGCAACGGCCATGCCATACCCTGGCACAATCACCACCGACTGCGCATTTTTAAGCAAGAACGCCGCATCATCGGCCCCACCCTGCTTAAAAGCTTTTTGGCCCGCAGCTTTGTTTTGCGTTGCCGCCGAGGCCACCCCACCAAGCAACACCTTAAGGAAGGGGCGGTTCATGCCCTTACACATAATATAGCTTAAAATCGCACCCGAGGCGCCCACAAGCGCACCCACAATCACCAGCAAAAACTGCGACAAGGTAAAGCCAATGCCCACAGCAGCCCAGCCTGAATACGAGTTCAGCATTGACACCACAACAGGCATATCAGCACCGCCAATGGGCATCACCAAAGCAACGCCAATGAATAGACCCAGGGACGTTAGCAACAAAAGCGATGACAGCTCGGGCGCTTGTAAAAACAAAATCAACCCCACACCTGCCAACACCAAAGAGGCATAAAGCGTCGCTTTGTGCGACAAAAGTGCAAAGCCTTTTGCAAGGCGTCCTTCAAGCTTTAAAAAGGCCACGACCGAACCTGTAAAGGTCAGCGCACCTACAAAAGCACCAAGGGCCACCTCAAGTGCACGCAGGGCCGTCCAAGCTTCGGTCAGGCCAAACAAGAAAGGCGCCTTAAAAGCGGATAAAGCAATAAAGACGGCCGCAAGACCCACAAGGCTGTGAAAGGCCGCCATCAATTGCGGCAACGCCGTCATGGGCACACGCTTGGCGATCACCGCACCAACACCGGCTCCCAAGGCCGCCACACACAAAACTGGCCACAACGTTGCGGGCAAAAAGGCCACCACGGTGCCCCCAACACACAGCGCCATGGCTAAAAGGCCCAGGATGTTGCTTCTAAAAGCCGAGTGCAGCGCCGTGAGTCCTTGAAGCGTTAAGATAAACGCAACGGCCACAAACAGATAAAGACCGCTTAAAAACAACGAAGAGAATGCGGGTATGGTGATCATCAGCGCTCTCCCTTTTGTGTTTTACGAAACATCGCAAGCATACGGTGCGTCATCCAAAAGCCGCCCACAATATTCACCATGCAACAAAACAAAGCACCCAAAAGACAGAAGTAAGGCCAGCCCACATCCACCGATGCATGCGCAAACGCCATTAGCGCGCCAACAATGACGATACTAGAGACCGCATTGGTCACCGCCATCAACGGCGAGTGCAGCGCAGGCGTAATACGCCAAACAATAGAATAGCCGACAAAACCGGCGAGTATAAAAACAACAAGCAGCTCAAAAGAGGACATAAGCGTGCGCAACCTTGTTTTGAATCATGACAACTTACCTTCCATAAAAAAGGAAAAACAACGCGTTTGTCTAGCCCCCCGGCGCAACGTTTGCCTGCACGGCCAGCTGATTTAAAAAGGCATCAACGCCATCACGCCCGGCGGCCGCCACAAACTCTTCACGTTTTGTTTGACTCAAACTAACGCCTTCAATAAAGACATCAAGTATTTTGTATCCTTTGGATGTGGGATAAACGCGCCAATCGATGTCAATCGTGCTTTTTTGACCATTATTTTCAATTTGCATCATGGTTTTAGCAATCCACTGGCTTTTGGGGTTTTGTGGCTGCAACGGAAAAACACGCCCCATGGTAAAACTGTCTCGCGGCAGTTTTTCGCCGTAAGAGTCGAACTTTGAGAGGTACAAAATGACCATATATTTTTTCAGCAAAAAGGTATAACGCGCTTTTTGAGCCTCGTTAAGCTGCGCATAAAAACTACCCAGCATATAGCGCGCAAGCCCTTGGTGATCAAAGTGATCCTCAAGCACTTGCAAAAAATCTTGCTCACGCTCTGCTTTTTGTTCTTTCTCTAAGGCCCACACAGCCCGGTCAAGCATATTGTTGATAAACTTTTGCACCTCGGTTTGGGTTGCCACCACAGAGGCATCAAGAGACACAAGGAATTTGACCGCCCCCAGCAAAAAACCAGACATCACAAAAACAAAAGAAGCCTTTTTGTAAAACGTACCTATCATCACATTTAATCCATCGAAGGTTCGGGGCCATCAGCCATAAAAAAGCTTGGTTTTTGCTCTGACACCAAGCCACAGTGACGCTTTTGATAGTAAAGAGAACGGACCATTGCATAATAGTCAATCGAGCTGTCTTTAAGGGAAAGCAACTCTTTCCAGTACTTCTCTTTTTCAATCATGTAAAACATCCCTATCTTTGTGTTCAATAAATCTGTCGCATCCTTGAACCACGCTACAGTGTTAAAGGGATCAAGGAAAAAGTCAACAATCCCCCCAAAGCTGTCACGCATTGAAAAAGGCCCCAGCACAGGCCACACGGTGTAAGGGCCGGCCGACACCCCCCAGTGTTTAAGCGTTGTATTAAAGTTGTTGGGCTGTCGCTTCAGCCCCAAACGTGATGCCACATCGAACAAACCACACAACCCCAGCGTACTGTTAATTAAAAAGCGCGCCAGCGTTTGACGCCCCGCTTTGTTGCGACTTTGCAAAAAGTGGCTGACCATCGCCGCAGGCTCGTTCAGGTTGTCAAACACATTTTGAACCCCACGTCTTACAGGCGGCGGCACAAAAAAGGTGTACGTCACAAGCGCAGGATTAAGCACAAACCCATCAACCCCCTCATTAAAGGCAAAAATAGCACGGTTCAGATCTTCGAACGGGTCTTCTGGCGGATCACACTGTTGGCTGTCCTCTGGTACGTCACGCTGGCGCACAACGGACGCATCAAGAACAATTTCAGCACCCAAAGGGGCGCAGCTGACATAAAAGATTGCCAGCCACACCGCACACAAAGAGAACACCTTTTTTTTAAAAAACTGTTGAAAAAAGATTAATTTTGGATAAAAAAAACAAGCCATAGGGAAAGTATGTTAAGTCTGTGTTTATATTTTTGTTAAATTTTGGTAAAAATCTTGACTTTTGCGTTTCTTTTTGATACTCTTTTCACCATCGGTTCTTAATCAAGTCCCTCGTTTCTGAATCAATCTTTACACCTGTTTGGCGGCCTGGCCACTTAGCCTGTGCTTTTGCCTACTTGCAGCATTTTGCCTTCCATCTTTTTTGAAGCGGAAATCCTCATGGAAACCTTACGACACCTTTTCACAAAGTACAAGCGCCCCTTTTACAAGAAACCCAAGGCGCTGACACATCTTTTTACCACCCATCAAACCCCTTTTGCGCCCACAAACCATGCAGCTGCCATTCAAAATGGCTATGAAAAAAACGTGATTGTACACCGGGCGGTTAACCTGATTGCGCGCAGCACAGGCAGTGTGCCGTTAGTTTTGTATGCGCACAACAAAAAGGTTACGCACCATGCGTTACGTACATTATTAAGGCAGCCCAACCCTTTTCAGGGAAGCAATGTTTTTATGGAATCGATTGTCTCGCACCTTTTGTTATCGGGCAACGCTTATGTCGAAGCTTTAAACACACAAGATGAGGCACCCCCCTCAGAATTACACGTTTTACAACCAGAGCGTGTGCGCGTGAAGCCGGGCGCTTTTGGCGTGCCCGAAAAATATGTGTACAGCGTGCAAGGACAAACACGCGACATTGCCGTTGATCCGCTTTCGGGACAATCGTCGCTTTTGCATCTGAAGCTGTTTCATCCATCTAATGATTGGTATGGTTTAAGCCCTTTAACGGCAGCACGTCAAGCCATTGCGTGTCATAACACGGTTGCGCAACATAACTTATCGCTTTTAGAAAATGGTGGCCGTCCATCGGGCGCTTTGTTTTTTGGCGGTCACAAAGGGGCCACCTTATCAGCCGAACAACGCGACACCTTGCATGACAACCTAAGTCAGATGTACCGCGGCAGCCAAAATGCCGGGCAAATGATGATTTTAGAAGGCGACTTTGAGTGGAAAGAAATGGGCTTATCACCCAAAGATATGGATTTTAGCGAAGGCAAAAATGTTTCAGCGCGCGAGATTGCGCAAGTTTTTGGCGTACCACCTATGCTGGTGGGTGTACCCGGCGATGCCACTTTTTCAAACTATCGCGAGGCAAGGTTGCATCTTTGGGAGGATACGATTTTGCCCTTGTTAGACCGCATTATCAACCAACTAAACGCCTGGCTTGTGCCACCCTTTGGCGACAACCTGCGCTTAACGTACGATGCCGACAACATTCCTCCCCTTGCCGCCAAACGCGAGATTGCGTGGGAGCGTATGAATCAGTGCACCTTTTTAACGACAAACGAAAAGCGCGAAGCCATGGGGTACGCACCTTTAAAAGAGAACAATCAAAAGGCACCGGCCGTGCCGACGACAACAAAATGATGCACAACAAAGCCCTTTTTTGCTGCCCTTTTGAAACAAAATCGCTGTCCACTGAAGGATGCTTTGAAGGGTACGCCAGCACGTTTGAGCGTGACCTGCAACAGGATGTGATTATGCCAGGCGCTTTTCGGCACACGCTTTTAAAGTGGCGCACCCAGCAAAGGTGGCCTTTAATGCTTTGGCACCATCACCTTGACACACCCATTGGCCAGTGGATAACGCTTTGCGAAGATCACAAAGGCCTTTATGTGAAAGGCCAGCTGCTTTTAGAGCTTTTAAAAGCACAAGAGGTTTATGCGCTTTTGAAAAAAGATCTTTTAAAAGGTTTGTCGATTGGTTTTCAACCGATCACCAGTTGCTTTGATCGCCATCTTAAGGTGCGTAAAATTTTTCAGCTTCACTTGATTGAAATTTCAATTGTCAGCCTTCCGGCCAATCAAGGAGCCACCATCGCCAATGTGAAGTCTCAAAAGCGTTCTGATGGATTGTTTTAACGATCGAGGTGTTTTTTGTTCTGGTTTTAAGCTTCAACATAAAAAGGAAAAAAAGATGACACAAACCAGTACTGCAAACGATTCTATCCCTCAACATCTGGGGGTTTTAAGTGAAAAGGTGTATGATATCGAGCGCAAGCAAGAGAACTTTGAGAATCTGCAAAAAAGCGTCGAACGCACCGAGCAAAACCTGAAAGCTTTCACGCTTGCACACAAACGCCCAAGCTTGGTTGCCACAGAAAAGCCTTTAGCGTGCAAAGCTTTTCATCACTATATTAAAACAGGAGAGCGACCGGCTTTAGACCAAAAGGCGCTGCACACCAGTGAAGATAACAACGGTGGCTACCTTGTGCCGCAACAGCTATCACATGACATTGCCACAACCTTGAAAGAGCAATCATTTTTTCGCGCGTTGGCGAACGTGACCTCTATTTCGGCAGATGCTTTAGAGACCCTTGTTTCACACAACGACATGGAAGTCGGCTGGGCCAAAGAAACGGCTGAGCATCCTGAAACCCAAACGCCCGCCTTTCGTAAAATACGTATCAGAGCGCACGAGTTGTATGCGCGGCCCAAGGCCACACAGAAGCTTATTGACGATGCGCTGGTTAACATTGAAAGCTGGATTGTTCAACAAGTCACCGAGCAAATTGCGCAAAAAGAAACCGAAGCTTTTATTCAAGGCGATGGCGACGGCAAACCACGGGGCTTTTTAACCTATGTTGATGGCGCGCATCATGGCACCGCTCAAGTTGATGTGATCAAAACGGGAAAAAACGGCGCTTTTGCCGACCAAAACCCAGCGCATGCGTTGTTTGATGTGGTGGGCGCGCTGAAGTCAGTTTATCTTTCTCAATCTGTTTGGGTGATGTCGCGCGCTGCCGCATCGGCGGTTCAAAAACTGAAAGAGCCGAATCAAATGCATTACCTGTGGCAGGCCCCACAAGGTAAAGGACAAACGGCCACCCTTTTGGGTCACCCGGTTTATATCACTGATTTTATGCCAACGCTTCAAGAGAACACGGCCGCAAACGCCATTGCCTTTGGCAATTTTAAGCAGGCGTATCACATTGTTGACCGCAAAGATGTGCATATTTTGCGCGACCCTTACAGCGCCAAACCTTATGTCGAATTTTACACCACAAAGCGTGTGGGCGGCGATGTGATCAACCCCGAAGCACTGAAGGTTTTAAGCTTTTCAGAATAAAGGCAAGCGGGCATGGGAAGCTTTGAGGATTCCTTTGCTTCGCTTTGTGGCACGAAGGATTTTTTCAATGAAACTGAAACTGTTACACCAATCAAATGAACTGCCCATTCAAGTGGCACGCGTTAAAGAATATGTGCGGCAAACAAGCGATGTCGATGATCTGCTGATTGAGGGGCTGATTAAAACCGCAACCGCTTGGGTTGAAGAAGCAACAGGCAAAACGCTTCTGAAAAAAAAGTGGCTTTACACCAACAAAAACACGCGCATCAGATTACCCCGAGGCCCCATCATCGCCATTGAGCAAGTGAAACTTGGCAACAAGGTTTTGCAAAAAGCTGACTATCAGGTCATTGAGCACGGCAACACCACCAAGATAGAACTGCCCTATGCACTGGACCCGAAAACCGTTGCCATTACGTATACTGCGGGCTTTGGCGACGCCCCTTCTGACATTCCTGAAACCTTGTGTCATGCCATTACCTCGACCGTGGCGTATATTTATGACAACCGCTACAGCATCGATCCGGCAAAAAGTCATGCAACTTACAACATGCAACCCTGGATTCATTATCACAGAACAGCATGCATGTGATGGCGACATATACACTGAATGATCCACTGACGCTGTTTTTCTGCACAAAACACACAAGGGACGATGGCACCCTTCAGCTGAAATCTGCAGGCCAACAAACAGTGTGGGGCCGCGTGATGCCAAGCCAGGGTTTAAAAAATCGCGCCCACGGCAACAGTGCGCATGCGCCGTCAGAGGGCATGTTAAGGCCACAGTACAACATTCTTTTAAGAAGGCAGACTTTTGCGAAAACGCTTCAGCATCTTGTGTGGCAACGCCTTACCCTTACGCCTTTGTGTGACCCTTGTGTTTTACAAAATCACGCGGGCTTTATGCTGTTGCAAACAACGCTTTTAAAACACAACCACCCTTAGAGGCTGTTTATGCTTTTTGTCAAAGACGCGCTGATTGGTGTGCGCAAAACGATTCTTGAAAACCCTTTTACGCAACATTTACCTATTTATTTTCACGCACCCCTTGAATCGGATTTTCCTTATCTTGTGTTAGGTGGTCAAAAGGCGCGCGCGGGTTTTAACGAGGGATGCTTTGATTTGAAGATGACGCTTTTTTCACTGAACAACCAAAATTTTGTGCAAGAAGATCTGTGGCACCCTATCGAAAAAACGCTGATTCAAAAAAACGGCCTTAAAGTTTTTTTTAAAGGAGCCAATCATGACGCGCCGCCCTTAGAGGGAACGCTTTTTCTGCGCATCGATCACCAAGAAGAGCGAAGCAACACACACACAAAGCAATTGATGACTTTGCTGAATGCGTTTGTTTGTTGGCCACATCAAAGAGAGCGCGCAGGATGAACGAAAGTAAACTTTGCATTTGGGAAGACGCTGAAACACCGCTTAGCTGTCTGCCGTTTTTTTGCAGCCGTACCTGCCGACAAATGTTATCCCTGGCCGAGACGCCTTGTTTAAAGCGAACCATTGAAGGCAAGCTGATGAACCTTGCAGAGCGTCCTTTAAAATATGCCTCTAAAATTTTTGGCCATGACTTGGCACCGCCGGCGCTTGAAAAAATAACCAACGCCAACGAACTTTGGGTTGATTGCGTTGTAAAACTCACTGCATCCCTTAACAAAAATCAGAAAGCCATTGCCCTTTCGCGCTTGGCAGCGCCTTTTTCAGTGTTGATTGAAACGCCTGATGAAACCTTTCCCCTCAAAACAGAAAAAGCACAAAAGCATTTAACGTGGCCCCACGATATTCCAGAAAAAAGTTTTATCAGTTACCGCCCGCGCCTTAAGATGCGCCTTGTGAACTTTAGTCTTGAAACCAACGAGTGGAAAATGACAAATCAGTGGCAACTTGAACTGGCCGAAATTTAGCCACGCTCTTTAGGATGAAAGCGCTTCAGGTTCTGCGGCAGCGCCTGTTGCTTTGCTGGTAGCAGCTGCTTTTTTCACCTCTTTATGGGCCACATAAAGCGTAGCCGGGATAATGCACGCCGCCCCTAAAAGGGTTGAAAATGTGGGCCACTCGGCAAAAAGCACAACACCGAACAGTGTTGCAATCAAAAGCTCAAGATAGCGAAAGGGCTGCAACGATGAAACGTCACAATACCGAAACGCGCGCAACAAGCAATAAAGGATCAAGTTCGCCCCAATGCCCAAGACAAAGAAAATCAAAAGCTCTTCTAAGGTTGGCATGGCCCAGTCTAAAAGGGCAAACGGAAAACTAAGTACCGTTGTGCCAAGCGCCGAAAAGAAAAGCATCGACAGCAAACTTTCGTTTTTGATCAAAAGCTTTTTATTCATAATATCAAGCGAGGCAAAAAGAATTGTCGAGCCAATCAACAAAAACACCGCATTGTTCATGGTAAAAGAGGTAGGCGCTGCGCTGATAACAATGCCCACAAAACCAATACAGGTGGCCACGATAAGATGCTTGCCGATCGCCTCTTTAAGGAAAAAATGCGACAGCACAAGCGTGAACAAAGGCGTTGTAAAACTAAGGGTGGTCACCAGCGATAAAGGTAAGGCAATCACGCCATAACACCAAGGCGCCAGCGCTGCAAACAAGAAAAGCGAACGCACGCCATGCACTTTCCAGTGCACCGTCTTAAACGACACTTTGGCGTCGCGCAACATAAAAGGCAGCAACGTTATACAGCTAAAGAAAAACCGGAAGAACGCAATTTGAATGCCGCTTAAACGCATGCCCGTTAATTTGATCAACGCATCGTTAGAGGCGCTGACAAAAGAGACCAACACAAACCAAAAAACACCCTTTAAATAAGCCGAGGGCGCAACAGAAAACGGAAGAAAACGGGCCAACATAAAACTTTGATTTTTGATATGACGATCCTTCCTTTGTAAGCCATTTACCCGAGAAGGTCAATAAAACAAACACGAACAAAAGACACACACAACGTGGAGCACAGCACATGTCTTTCTTTTTTGCATGGGACACAAAAGAGGCCTCTTTTGATGCTGCAAAACATACACGCGTGGATCTTGACGTGCTGCATTTGACCATCACGCAATCAGAAAATGAGCCGGCCTTGGCCTTGGTGGTCACCCCCTTACAGGACATCAAAGCCCACAACAAGCAGGCCTTTCTTTCTATCAAAACCAGCCATGGTGATGTGGTGTGTCTTTTTCGCGGCACACTGCATAAAAATCCAGAAAAAAAAGACGCGCACACCCTTGCCTTTACATTGATTGCGCAATCACCCGACCACCCCCAACAGCTGGATGCGCTTTTAACGCAGCACAAACAAAGTGCTTTTTATGATCCGCTTTTTATTGCGCCCGCGTCTGAAAACGACCCACGCCTTATCACCCTTGTGCGCCCCGTTCATTTTTATACCGATCGCATCACGCACAAAACGACGCTATCTTCTTTGTTTGAAGGCGAAAAGGTGCACGATATCACACACGCTTATGAGCAAAAATCCTTTGTATTTAAGACACACAAACCGCCTCTGGATACTCTTGATGTGACCCTTGAGGTTGAATGGATTCAAAAAGCACACGGCTTTTTATCGCTTAAAAACCCGATCAGACGGCTGTTTCCACAAAAGGCCATCAGTACATTTACCGGCAAAGCACTTCAAAAAACGTGGCCTAAGGCGGGCACAACACTGGGACGATCGGGCTATTGGATTGCAGCATCGGCCCTTACACAAAACACGCGCCACAAACCCAAAAGCACCAAAGTGTGGCTTCACAAAAAAGCACATCGCTTTTGCACGCGCTTAACGCAATCTTTTTTTGATGCACGCCTTGTGATCGGCTGGCTGTTGAACCAAAAACGCACTGAAAAACTGACCTTTCAACTAAGGCACCTTTACCGCAAAAAAGCGCACACGGACGGCACGCATCGCACACTGCATCTGTCGCTCAAGCGCCCCCTAAGGCGCCTTGCGGCCGAGCCCTTTTGGGCCCCTTACACAGCCTATACAAAAGGTGAGCGCATGCAGCACCACAACACGTGTTACCAGTGCACGGACGACCATCAATCAAGTTATGATTTTGCAAACGACACAAAGTTTTGGACCGTCACGCAAAAGTGGTCTAACGCCCTTCAAAACGCCAATACAACCTCTTTCTTTTTGCTTGATCGCGGCAAAAAGGCCCTGAATTATGCCATTGACCTTGCAAAAAACCAGATGGCCCAAAGTGCACGTTTTGTAAAACTTTCGGTTACGCTGCCCCTTGAGGCATTTCACGCCATCACCACAAACGATTCTTTGACACTCAAGTTACCCTTTGCACCCTTTAAGCACGCAACGGGCAAAATCACGCATTATCAAATGATTTTTGATGGCACCACCGGTGAAAAAACCATACGCGTGACGAGTGCTTTGTGCGCAGGCCGCAAACCTCCACAAAAAATTTTAGGCGATACCAAAAATACGTATTGCGATGACTATGCCAAAGATTACACACACAACAAGCACACCGTTTTTACAACGCCCGGCGGTCTTTTTTATAACGATTTTAAGGCGCAGGTACCGCAAGATGACTATGCCAAGCTGACCTTGCAGCCAGAACATCACTTGCTACAAAGCCTTAAGATACACAACCTACCCGCCCAACAAGAAGCAAAGGCCAGACAACATGCCAGCAAGGGACAACCTTTGCCTTTTGCGCAGACGCACACCTTGAACACACGCCTTTCGTTTGCGTTTCAAAGTTTAATGACAACCGACAACACAACGCACCACATTGATCTTCAAGATCCCATCCAGTGGGCCTCACCTCAACAAATAGAGCTTTAAAGATGACACACCCTTCGCCACTTTTACACGGTACACCCTATCAGGCACCCAGCACCTATGCTTTCAATACCGACATCGCCAAAATGGCGATAGCAACCGATGAAGCACTTGATTTTGAAGCACAGCCGCAAGAAGTGGTGCCCCAAGCTTTAAAAATTGATGTTATCTGCAGCCCAAAGTTTTTGCATCACAGCCACACCACCGCACAGCTGATTGTCGATCAAAAGCCTTTAGAACCTCTGTTGTTATATCAAAAAGAGGCTTTGCCCCAAAGCGCGTACACTTTTTGTGATCAGGCGGTCTCGCACATTGATGTGTTTCTTTCAAACGAAGGACAGCTTGATTTAAACGATGTAACGCATCCGCTTGACGCCCTTCAAACACATGGCCTTTTGATGCCGAAGACAGAAAAACCCCTTTTGCAACACACCTTTTGTTTTGAGCAACACCCTGTGATCGAGCACCTTTCAACCCACACAAACAAACGCCATCCACCTGAAACCAAGGGGCACATTGTGCGCCCTTATGCAGGTTTATTTCAAACCAACTTAACAGAATGCCGCCAGGTTTATTACGAGATCACCGAGTCATATCCTGCAAAAACCAGCATCACCCTTTTAGAGCACATCAATCCCTTTGCTTTTGAAGAACCCGCATCACCACATGACGCACTTGTTTTTTCAGTTCCCAAAAAACAGCTTTCAGCAAAAAGCTTAGGACACACCCTTCAAAACGGCGCCCTGAAGCTGCAGCTTACACAAGCCTCATCGGGGGAACACATCACTTATCGCTCAACACACTATCAGCACAAGCAAGAGGCTGTTTTCACCGTTACATTCACCCCCTTTCACCCGGAGACTTTGTCATGACCTTGACCTTTAGATCTGAAAAAGGCAGCACTTTAACCGCGCAAGAGGTTGATCAAAACTTTAAAGAACTTCAAAGGCGTATTGTGCGCCTTGAGGAGGATACGTTTGAGGCAGACACCTTTCAAGACATCACGCAACAAGGAAACCAACTTTTCATTCACAGCACATCAGGGAAAACGTTTGGCCCTTTTTATCTGCAAGCCGCACCCTTTGCAATCAAGGGACGATGGGCCAAACAAACAAGCTATCAACCAAATGATTTTGTGCAAAATGAAGAGACGCTTTACATGTGTACACAAACACACACAAGCGACGAAACCTTTGCGCAAGATTTAGAAAACGGCCATTGGCAGCTATGCTTTAAAGCGCCCACCCACGCCGAAGGCAAACCTTTGCGAGAATAAAAAGCCATGCATACACTACCTCTTATTTCGGCAGCCGCGGCTTTGGCGCCCTTTTTTCCTTCTCTTTTGCACTGGATTGCAGGAAAAGACGGCGAAAAGATGGCAAAGCACATTCTTGATGCCGCCAAAATAACTACAGGCCAAAAAGAGCTATCAGCCATCACGCACATCTTTCAAAAGAATCCAGAAGCGCTTTTGTCTTTTCAAAAAATCCTTAAAAAAATGGAACAAACGCACCACATGCAACATGTGACCGACAGATTAAGTGCCAGAGAGCGCGATATGTCTTTTGTGCAAAATGGCAGAAAAAACACGCGTGCCGACATCATGGTGATTGCCGCAGCGCTTGGGCTTGTGCTGTGCCTTGTCAGCCTTGCGCTTTATAAAAGCGCGCTGCCTGGCGAAGCCGTTGGCATTATCTCGACGATTGCGGGTATTTTTGGCGCGTGTCTTAAAGATGCTTACGCGTTCGAGTTTGGCTCATCTCGTGGCAGCAAAGAAAAAGACTGGCAGGTCAATCATTTTTTAAAGCAGCTTCCTTAAAAACCGCCTTTAGGGTGCTGCCTCGCCTGGCACCAGTATTTTATGCTGTTGCACAATGGCATTGTGTGATGCCTTAAGTGACAGATCACGACCCGAGAAGTTGGACCCAAGATTTTTCAGACCAATGGCAAAGGCAAACGTGTTGTTGGGGCGAATATCACGCGCCTTGTAAAAAGAGCGTGACAGCTGCACAACGCATTTAAAGCACTCGTTTTGATAGACAATGTCTGCGCCAATATTTAAGAGTTTTTTCTCGGTTAGATTATACCCCTGACCCACTTGAATGCTCCAGTGTTTGTGGGGCTTATAGACAAGCGAGTTGCTAATCATTTCTTGCGCTTGTTTGCGGTGAAAAGGCAAAAAATCTTCATCAAGCTTTGTATACGCAATCCCCAAACGAATATAATCGGGTCCAAAAAAACCAGAAAACTCGCTAAAGCGGGTGCTTAGCCTCTCTCTATCTAAACGAAAGCGGTAATCAAGCGATAGCCACTCGTAAGGGTCAGCCCTTAAAGAGCCCACCACATCAGAAAAACCTTTTTCAGCCCCCGTGTATTTGATCACAACGCTGGGTTCGGTAAATGTATAGGTTTGCCCCAAAAGAAAGTGTATATCCCCCAACGCAAAACCTTTTAAAAGAAATTTTGATCCATAAACCACGCGCGAGCCTGTGTCGATTTGATCATACCCAGACGAGCGGTTTGTTCTTAAAAAGGTGCTATCGTTATACTCAAAAGCTTTGCTATCACCGATCGGAAAATGTTCTTGTTTTGAAAGCGGCGGCGCTAAAATCACATTTGCAAAGGGCGCCAGCATAAAAGGCACCTCTTGCAGCTTGAAAGGCCAACTGTTGCGGATCCCCACGCGTGGCAATGAGCGCCAACGCGTTGTATAGTCCCGGTCAGCTATCTGACCTTCCGGTGCAAGCGATGTGTAATAGACATCTCCACGCAACGTTACAAACAATTCACCCATTTGCCCCCAGTCGGTCACGTAGGGCAAATGCCATCCGCCATCAACGATCAGACGGGTATAGCGATCCCCTAGCGAGCGATTGATTGTTGCAAAGTGCGTTTTAAACTGGGCATAGCTATTTTGCCACAACGGCGGCGTTGTGTAGTTATACGTTACAAAAGGCACCACATAAGGTGGATCAAGTTTTTTCGTTTCCTCACTAAGATCTTGATAGCCATACCCTGACATTTGTAGATAGTCATAGGTTGAAAAACGCTCGATATTCAAATCAGATTCCAAAAAGGGCCGCGACCATTTATCACCTATAATGGGAAGTGACTCAAGTGATCTTAAATACGTGGCATCACTTGAGAGGTCTGCATTGGCCTTAATGCGCCATTGGTCGTTGATATCGTATCGCCATTTAAAGAAAACGTGCCCTCTTAAAGGTTGCGTTGTTTTTTTGACATTATCTTGTGTATAAGAAATTTGTTCTGAGATGTTCAAACTGCTTTTAAGGTCAAGGTCAAAAAAGTGCCCTTTGTGCCTGTAGTCTGCCCCTGACACAAAGCCACGTTTTGTGGTCACAAAAGGCGTTAGCGTCACATCAAAATGTTCAGCCGCAATAAAATAGGGCACCCCCGCAAACGTGCCCAATATAGACGAGGTACCATACTTAGGTGTTAAAAAACCGCTCGCTCTTTTGGTAGGAAAACTTAAATAGGGCATATACAGTACAGGTGTGCCCGAAAATTCAATGTGCGGGTCGATATAAATAATTTTTTCTTCGATACCATCTTTGATCACTTTGCGCGCTTTGATTTGCCACAAAGGCGGCTGCCTTGGGTTCTCTTTGCAAGGAAAACAAGGTGTGTAAGCACTGTTTTGCAACGTTGTTTTTTTCGTTTGGTTGTCTTGCAAAACTTTGCTGGCCACAAAGCGGCTTTTATCCTCCATTAAAAACCGCACTTGCCTTAGCAAAACTTCTTTAAACTGACCGGTGACTTCGATGTATTCAGCAAAAAATAGCTGGTCATCTGGCCCTTTGAACCGCACATTGCCTGTTGCAATCAACAGCTCGGTTTTCTCGTTGTAGATCAGCTGATCGGCGCGTATTTCTTCTTGATCACCCTTGGCTTCTACATGCCCCATAAACCGCCAGATGCCCAAAAGACGGTCATACTCAACCACATCTGCATACAACAAAAAGGGATCACCTTGCTGCGCTTGCATCTGGCCGGGCCGACAAACGGGACGCCTTGTCACGTCAGCTTTAAGGCAAAAGACTGGTGCCAAACACACAAACATGATTAGAAAAAAACGAATCAAGTGCAACACACGGCTAATAATGTTTCTTTTGACCTTCTTCCAAGAAGAGTAGCAAGAGCAGCGCAAACAAACAAATAAAAACGCTTGGCATCCATGAAGCGAAAAAAACAGTCAAAAGGCTGGCCGCCCCAAAGGCCTGTAACATTTGTGTCATAAAATAAAACACAAATCCCACAACACACCCAAAGAAAATAAAAAACCACGACCCATAGCGTTGGTGAAACTGCAGCCCCATCGCCGCCGCCAAAAGCGTAAAGGCCACACATTCAAGAAGCGATGCCCACAGTTGCTGCCATTTAAAGGCATACATTCTGACCGGAACACCTGTTTTGTGCAAAAAAGAAATAATAGACGGAAAAGAGAAAAAATAAATCAGCTCGGGCTTAAAGCTTTTTTTAAACAGCTCTTTAAAATCAATAGAAAACGGAAGGGTGACTTTCTCAAACGTCGTCACGCCTTCTTCTTCCGAAAAGCGCCACCCCTCGCGCGCAAGCAAGCCCTCTTTTAAAGGCACAACGGCGTTGCTAAAATAACTTTCCCTTAGCTTGTTTGCATCAGAAAAAACGTGAAGACTTAAGCCTTTTAAAGGTTCGTTTGGGCTGTGTAACCCTTGAATGTGGGCGATAAAATAGCCATCCTTTTGCTTTTTTTTAATCCAAAGGCCCGATGCAAAAAGACGAAACATCTCGTCCACTTTTTGGGTAGAGCCCTGCGCTTCGATGGCATAATTTTTACGCAACAAAAAAACCGACAACGGTTGAAACAATGCAAGATTCACCGCACCCAGCACAAACGCAAGACACAAAAAAGGCAAAGACACCTGCCAAATAGAGCGCCCCGCGTTATTCAGCACAAGGTACTCGTTTGAAAAACTTAAGCGCCCAAACACCAAAAGGGCAGATAAAAAAATGAGTAAAGGAAAAACCTGCTCAAGGGTTTGCGGCATCTTCATCAATGCAAGCAGTACTTTATCAACAAGCGAAAACGGCACCGCACGCCTTTGCAACTCGATAAACTCGGCCAACGTGACAAGCGCTGATACCAAAAAAAGGACGCTTGCAAAATACGACAAGAAAAGACGCGTTATATACCGCGTCCATGTAGAGATCATCCTTTATGCCTTTCGATGCTCGACTAAACAATGACGCGCCCTTTGCCGCTCATAAAACACCACACAAAGCGGCGCCAGCAAAATCAGCAGCGCAAGCAAGGGTGCCAAAACACCAAACTTGTCGTTCATTTGCAGCACAATCAGTGTGCCCAGCTGCAACCCCATAAACAATGACAACGCAATCAATCCCCGTTTAAACAAAGTGGCATGCCCAAAATAAAGCATCACAATACCCGCCAGCAACCCAAACGATATAAAATAGAAGGGCGCAAACAAGCGCTGATAGCCTTCAAAAAATGAACTTCTGGCCAAGAGTGACGTGCGCGGCACCTGGAAAAGTTCAGTCAGTGATTTTTCGTATAGTTTTTTATGCCCGGCTGCCGATGACTTGTCGCGGCGGGACGCAAACGTATAGTCTTCAAACTGAAAACACGACAGCTTTTCTTTGTCATACATCTGCCTGATGCCTTGTTTAAGGGAAATTTCCATCCCATCTTCTTGTGGGCGCACAAGTGCTTTTTCACCCATTAAAAAAATTTTTTCAGGCGCTTGCCGCTCGTCAAACACCACAAGACCTCCAAACGATCCATCTGCATGACGCTCTCGTGCATACACCACAAAGGGACCAATTTTTTTAAACTCACCCACTTGCACAGCCTTTTCTGAAAAGGACGAGCGCAAAAAAAGCTCTTGCTGTCTAAATTTTTGAAACGATAAAGGCACCAAGTAAAGTGTCATCAAACATAAAAACGCGCCACCTAAAAGCCCTATGTACACAACGGGCCGCAGTAAAAACAATGACGAACACCCTGCACTTTTAAGCGCAATAAAAACACGCTCGTTTTCATAACGGCTGTATAACATTAAAACAGCCAAAAAAAAGGCAAAGGGCAAAACGAGCACCAAAAGGTCTGGCATCATCCACATCACAAACCAAAAAAAATCGATAAAAGAAAGGCGCTGGATGACAATAAACGAGACAAACCGAAAGGATTGCTTAATCCACAGCAAAAACACCATCATGCCAGCCAAAAAGCTTGTAATGCCCAACAGCTGAAAACTTATAAGACGAAAAATATAAAACATAAGCCTTGTGTTGACGTTTAAACGAAAGCTGCCCCTAAACCGCAAAGGGTTTTTTAGAAGACAACACCTTATAACAAACCCTGCGCTTTAAAAGAGTACCATTCATATTTGCCAATGATAATATGGTCAATCAAACGAAGGCCCATTTCATAGGATAAACGCCTTAGATGCTGCGTGACATCCTTATCTGCTTTTGAGGGTGTTGCATAGCCCGAGGGATGATTGTGCGCCACCACAAGCGAGGCCGCATCAAGCGCCAGCGCCCTTTTCATAATTTCACGCGGATATAAAGCCGTGTGGTCCACCGTGCCTTTTTGTTGGCATTCATCGGCCAAAAGGCTGCCCTTGCTGTCTAGAAAAAAAACGCGAAATTGCTCAACTTTAAGCTGCGCCATCGTTGCACGACAATAACGCACAACACGGTCCATGTTGTCTAAAAGCGAAACACGCGAAAGCTTTTCTTTCAGCAAACGATGCAACAAAGCCTCAACCAGTTTAACCGCGTACACCGCGTGCGGGCCCATACCTTTAAGGGCGCCCAAGTTTTCTGGCCCAGCACCCAACACACCGCCCAAGCTTTGAAAATGCTTTAAAAGCTCTTTGGCTAAAGGCTTGGTGTCAGCGCGCGGCAACGATAAAAATAAAAAAGATTCTAAAAGTTCGTAATCTGCCAACGACTCAGGTGCGCTTAAAAAACGTGCCTTTAACCTTTGACGGTGCCCAAGACAATGGTGGTTTTCTTGCGTTTTTAAGCTTGATCCGGTGTGCATGTGGTAAAAATTTCAACCCCATCTTTGGTCACCCCAACCGTATGCTCGAACTGCGCAGACAGTTTTTTATCTTTTGTCACCACGGTCCAGCCATCTTGCAACGTTTTGGTGTCGGGCTTTCCCAGATTCAACATAGGCTCAATGGTAAAAATCATACCCTCTTGAAGCTGCAGCCCCGTGTTGCGATGCCCCACATGCAGCACAGACGGCGCACAGTGAAACTGGCGCCCAATGCCATGCCCGCAATAATCGCGCACCACTGAAAAGCCTTTTTTGCGGGCAAGGTTTTCGATAAAAAAACCAATGTCCCCCAAAAAGGCCCCAGGCTTTACAAGCGCAATCGCGCCATCAAGGGCTTGCTTGGTCGTTTGCACAAGATCTTTTGCAATAGGCGGCACCGGTTCAAGCACAAACATACGCGATGTATCGCCGTGCCACCCATCTAAAATAACCGTGACATCAATATTTAAGATGTCCGTTGAAAGCAGCGGCTTGTCATTGGGGATGCCATGACACACCACATGATTCAGCGACGTGCAGATAGATTTTGGATACCCCTTATATCCCAGCGGCGCCGGCACAGCACCATGGTCCCGGATAAAGGTCTCACACAGTTCATCTAGCCGATTGGTCGTGATGCCCGGTTGCACAAAAGACGTGATATAATCAAGCACCGAAGCGGCCAAACGACCTGCCTTGCGCATCGCATCGAACTCTTTTGCGGTATGCAGGTAAACAACGCCCTCTTGCGTTTGGATGTGTGGCGTTTTTGAGTCAGAGCACATCATACACACAAAGCCTTTCCAAGCTTTTGTGGGGCGGTTTGTTTTTGAGGCCCCTTTTTCTTCAAAACATCCAACGCACCTTTAAAAGAAACGCCTTTGGGTGTCAGGGTAAACGCATAAGCACACATTTCAACACCTACCTCAAGCGCTTCACGCGCCGTGGCATCATACAAAGGGTCAAATGTGTGACAGGTATCAAAAGCATGGCAGTCATCCCGTTGCACAGCATAAACCAGCGCTGCACGATGCCCCAAACGCACTTTTTCCATCAACGCTTTAAGGTGTTTTACACCGCGCTCGGTGGGTGAATCGGGGAATAATGCCACGCCGTTTTCCTGATAGTGTACATTTTTCACCTCAACGTAGCACATGTCAGACGGGTTTGATAATAAAAAATCAAACCGCACCCCTTTGGTTTCAGCAACTTCTGCACGTATCGTATCAAACATGTCAAAAGAGGGTAAAAGCTTTTGCAAAAGCGCCGCCTTGATAATCTTATTGGGCAAATGTGTGTTCACGCCCACCAGCGTGTTGTTTTGCTGAACCGCTTGCCACGTATAGGGATACTTGCGTTTTGCATGGGCATCGTGTGACAAATAAACCACACTGTCTTTCACCAACAAATCACGCATGGCGCCTGTGTTGGGGCAATGCACTGTTTCACAGCTGCCATCAGGCAACGTAACGTCTGCCAGAAAACGCTTGTATCGTTTTTGAAGGCGCGCGGGCGTCCAGTCAACAGGTAACAACACGCTAAAAACGCAACCCTTCCATAAGATCTTTAAGGGCTGTATCCATCACACCCATTCCTTGCTTCATCAGCTTCAGGCTATCACTCTTGTTTTCGTTATAGCGCAAAAGCCCCTTTAAAAACAGAGCCCATTCGGGCTTAAGAGGCACCAGCTTTTCGGAACACTCAAGAACCACTGGGCGCAGCTCGGCCTTAAAGGCGCAGGTACCAAGCAAAAGCAAGCTTAGGGGATGATCTTGTTGCTCGTTAACAATTTTTTTAACATGCTCATAGCGTTCGGTTTTTGTTTTGCGTTCGTATATTTTGCAAAGCAAGGGAACCAACTTTTGCGACGGACGCAAGCGCCAGCTGGATGCCAAAATGTCTTCGGCTTTTTTAAAGTCATCCTCTTGAATATAAAGCGCGATCAGCTCTGCCATCGCAGAATCTTCCTCGGGCAACAAAACCAACGCTTTTTCAAGCAGCCATTCTTTTTTTTTGGAAGAGCCTTGCCAAAGAATGGCTTTTTTAAGCAGAAGCTCACCCTCCCACTTAAGACGATCATTGAGGAAAATCCGCCTTTTTTTCATGGTATAAAGCACCTGCTGCACAAGGTCGACATCATTGTGATGCAATGCGTTTTGCACAAGCATTTTCAAGGTCCATGGGCTGTGATCGTGGTTTTCATACAGCGCTTTCAGCAGCTCATAGCCACGCTTTGTGTTGCCACAAAAAAGCTCTTGACGCACTTTTTGCCGCAAGGCCCACTTTTGCAGCGCTTCAAACACAGAAGCACGGGTCAATGCTTCGCGATACGCAATCGAGTTTTTTTTCTTATGCCGCATCACGTCCAAAATAGCCCCAAAGGGCGTGCGTTTCATCCAACGCTGCTTTAACAGCCTATCAAGGTGCGCGTCATCTTCGCCATCTAGATAAATAAAGGCCTTTGTCAGCAAGGCACTTTCGTTGTGTATACCAAAAATCCAGCACAAAAGAGCAATCAGCATTTTGTACATAAGCCACACACACCAAAACAGAAAAACAAGGCCACCCCACAGCACAAAAAAAGACAGTGTTTTTGATGTTGGCCCCCAAGCCAAAGACACGCTGACATCTTGAAGCGCCGAAAACCCCAAAGGCGCACACAATATACTGACAAAGAAGAGATTTTTTAAAAAAAACCTTACATACATCGTGCTTTGATGCCCCTTTGTTTTTTGCATCCTTGCACTATCTTAAACCATCTTTCCCTAGAAAGTTTTACCACAAAGCTTTTTGTACCCTTTTTTTAAGATGCAACAGTGAAGGCGTTGCAGGATATAACAAAGACGAGCTCATCTGATCTGCTAAAGGTACACCGCTTGCGGCACTAAGCGCAAAAAAGTGCGTTTCGGCTAACAAAGGTTTAAGGGTGTTTGCCGCCATGATATCTTTTAACGCGTGCGCAATGCGTAAAGACAGCACCACCACACCCCATGGTTTGGATAAAAGCGCCTGGTGCAATTGTTTAGCCCCTTCTGGACGTAAGACCAGCTTGTAAACACAGTGCTGACAAAGAGGCAAGTTGCGCTTTGCAAGTGTTTCTTTTAAAGGATAGCGAACCTCTTGCCCGCGCAGATAAAAAAGTGGACGCCCTTGCGCTTTGGTGACCACAAGATCAACCAACCCTTTGGCTGTGCCATCAGACGACATAACACAATTTTGATACCCCAGCGCTTGCGCAAGAGCGTAACTGGCTTTCCCCACCACAAAAAGTAAAATATCTTTTGGAACACCAAAACGCGCAAGCGCGCGCACGCCGTTTTTGCTTGTCACACACACAGCCGCATCTTTTGGCAGCGGTGTTTTGGGTGGCTTAAACAGCACATCAAACAAGGCAATATCTTTGACCGCAACGGCGACATCTTCAAAAAAGTGAGCTGTCTCTGTTACCTCATTAGACGCACGCGGAATTACAAGGGTTTGCATGACACACAACTTTTTTGATGCTGCTCCATCAACATGTCCGCAAACTGTTGGCCCAGCACACGCAAGTCATCGTGTGTAGAAGAAAGCGCCTTGATCGCAACTGTTTTCTGAAGCCACGCCGCTTTTTCACCGTTTGGCGCACATAAAAAACCGCTTAAATGGACAACCTCTTTTTGAACGTCAGCATACCCCCCAACGGGCGTCTCGCAGGTGCCTTCTATGGTTCTTAAAAAAGCACGTTCAATCTTTAAACGGGCGTCGGTGATCTTGTGCGTTAAGCAAGCAACGTGCTTGATGGTGCCTTGGTCATCACACCGACATTGCAATGCCAAAACGCCCTGTCCCACCGCAGGCACCATTTGTTGAATGGTCAACCACTGAAACGACAACGGCGCTTTAAGCGGCATCAAGCCCAGCCTTTGAAGACCCGCACCTGCCAAAATCAGCGCACCCACGTCGCCCTTTTCAAGCTTGTCCAGGCGCGTACCAACGCTGCCACGCATCTCGACCACACGCAGCTTTGGATACGCATGCAGCAACTGCCATTTGCGCCTTAAAGAGCACGTGCCAACGGTTAAAGAAGTCTGGGGTTGAAGGCCTTGCGGCACTTTTTGTTGCAACACCCACAAATCTTGCGGCACCTCGGCCCGAGGCGTTGCCACAACACAAAGCCCTTCTGTTTCTTGATGCGGCATATCTTTGTAAGAATGCACCGCAATGTCGATGTCTTTTTGTGACAAAGCTTCTTCTATCTCTTTGATAAAAAGTCCTTTTCCCCCATGAAAGCGCAGTGGTTTTAAAAAGCGATCACCGCTGGTTGAAAACGGCACAAGGGTTGTTTTGATGCCTTGTTGCTGCAGTGCATGCTGCACCAGCTTTGTTTGCGCCATAGCTAAAGGTGTTTGACGCGTACCCAAACGCACTGTATTCATAAAGCCGCCCCCCACTGCAGCACTTTTGTTTAGGATATCGCATTTTTTGAAGTCTGGCCCAACGCCCCTCATCAAAGCAAAAAAAAAAGCATTTGTTAAGAAGTATTCCGATAGAATTTCGCTTAAATTTAATGAAAAGCGTTTTTTGCATCACGTGCTTTTACAGCCAAACGAAATACTTGATCTTTTTGCATCCAACTTGAACCAAATCAGGACAAGCTGTTGGTTTGGCCGTGTGCACTCGATTGTCGGCCTTTTGGTTGAGGTCAAAGGTATTAACGAATACGTGCAACTGGGCAGCGTTGTGTCGATTCACCGTGACAGCCAGCCGCCCCTTTTGGCCGAGGTTGTGGGCTTTAAAGAAAACATGACCCTTGTCATGGGTTATGGCTTTTTAGAGGGCATTAAACCCCGATCAAAAGTTGTTGTTTTACGTGCGGGGCTTAACATTCATCCCACCAGCGCATGGAAAGGCCGCGTGATTGATGGCCTGTGCAATCCCATCGACAACAAAGGTCCGCTGCTGCAGGGCACCAAACCTTACTTTGTCAAAGCCACACCACCACCAGCCCACACCCGACTGCGCACCAAAGAGCCAATCAGCCTGGGTGTGCGCGCCATTAACACCTTTGCCACATGCTGCAAAGGCCAACGCATGGGCGTTTTTTCAGCAACCGGCGTCGGCAAATCCATTCTGTTGGGGCAAATCACGCGCTTTACGCAGTGTGACGTGATTGTTGTCGGATTAATCGGCGAGCGTGGCCGTGAGGTCAACGAATTTATCGAAGATCAGCTAGGCCCCGAGGGCCTTAAAAAAGCCATTGTGGTGGTGGCCACATCAGATATGCCCGCGCTTGTGCGCCGTCAAGCAGCTTATGTCACACTGACGCTTGCTGAATACTTTCGCGATCAAAAACTGAACGTTTTGTGCGTTGTTGACAGCATGACGCGGTTTGCCCTTGCCCAACGCGAAATTGGTCTCTCTATCGGTGAACCCCCCACCACACGTGGCTTTCCGCCAACCGTTTTTTCTGAACTGCCGCGCCTGCTTGAAAGAGCGGGCAATACAGACCATGAGGGCTCGATCACCGGTATCTTTAGCGTGCTTGTTGAAGGCGACGATCACAACGAGCCTATCTCGGACACCACACGTGGCATTCTGGATGGCCATATTGTCCTTGACCGCAGCATTGCTGAAAGAGGCCGCTATCCTGCCATTAATATCTTAAAAAGCATCTCGCGCAGCATGCCCGCGCGCACCATTGATGAAGAGGCTTTGATTCAAAAAGCCAAAAAAGTGGTTTCGGTGTATGAAGAGATGGCCGATATGGTTCATCTTGGCGCCTATAAAAAAGGGCAATCGCCCGAGATTGACGAGGCCGTGCGTTTGTTTCCAAAAATTGAAGCCTTTCTGCAACAGGCCAAAGATGACGAAAGCCATTTTGAGGACGGGCTTTTAAAGCTAAAAAAAGTTTTTAGCTGATGAAAATCAAAACGCATCAAAAGATAGAAGCGCTTTTAAAAAAGCAGGCCCAACAAAAAAGGCTTCAATTACTTGAAAAACAAGCTGAAAACGCAACCCTGCACGAAAGCAAAAAAGCGCTTAGCCAATCGGTTGAGGCCGAGTGGCGGCTGGTGCGCCAATCGCCCGAGCTGCGATCGCTTTTTGAGGATTTTTTAAAAGAGATTCAAACCCGCCAAGATGCGCTGCAAGAAAACATTAAAGCGAATCAACAGGCCATCGAAAAAACACACGCAGATATTCAAGCGCTTTTCAGACAAGCCCAGCCACACAAAACAGTGCAAGAAAAAGAAACGGTGCGCCTTAAAGAGACCGAGAAAAAGTTAGAAGAAAAACAGCTTGATGATGTGAGAACACAAAAAACCACTAAGATTTTTTCTCATAGGACTGAAAAATAGTCCGAATCTGCTCTTTTAAAACACGCTCGGCCATTTGCGGAATATGCTCTTTGGCCCATGTTTCAAAATAATCTCCCATAATTTTTTGCAAAGAGGCCAGCAAAAAGCCTTCAAGGCCGCCCGTTAAACGCTCTTGCTGAGCGATTTTTGAGGCCAAATCATGCCCCTTCACAGCCTCGCGATCCATTGACAGCACCGCACTGCCTTGGCCGCCTGCTTTTAAAGTGGGCGAAGGTCCTTTGCTCTCTTGCGTGCTCTGTTTGGGTTTTTTGACCACATCTTTGAGATCAAGAACTTCCGATGTCTCTTGTTTGCCAAAGCGATCAAACGGACGCTTGGCTGCCGTCTTGTCGCCAATTTTACTTTCTGTTGCCAAAATCGTACGGATAGAAGAGAGCACCTCTTCCATAGACATTTCTTGCTCGGCCATAAAACACCTATTGATCCGTTAACAGTTGCGGCTTGTCCTGCTGAGGCGCAAGCCCTAACCAAGGACCATACTCTTTTGGATCATAATATGCAACACGCAACTTCAACGTTCTTGCCGTCAGGTTTCCCGTATAGTACAAAATTGTCAGCCCCTCAAGCATCGCTTTTTTCTTATGTTCCATCAGGTTTTGATAGGCTTCCTCTTTTCTTTCTTGCACCTCTGACACGTTCACAAACGTGCGGGTGCCTTGCAGATACTCTTCTTGCATGGCCTCAAGAGCACGTTCGTTCGCATAAAGCTCAATTTTATAACGCTCGACGCCTTTTGTGGCCGAACGCATTTGATACCAGGCCTGCAGCGCTCGTTGACGCGCATCCAATTGTACATCTTGACGGTTGAGGCGCCTTGCGTTCAAGTCTTGCTCGGCCACGCGCACAAGAGATTGCTGGCGCCCTAAAGGCAAGGGGATATTTAAGCTTGCCGTTGCCTTTAAAATGCCATTGTTGGTTTTAACACGCGTCGATGATGCCGCCGGACCAAGACGCGTGTTGCCAAACTGCCTGCCTGCATCAGCCTGCACATCAACGCTTGGCAGCATTTGACCCGATAGCTGTGATTGCACCTCATGGCGCGAGGCACTTTCTTGTTTGGCCGCAGCCAGAACAGAAAAATTACCTTTTAAAACAGCCTGAATCAGCATGTTTTTATTTTTGGGCAGATGAAGCTGAATGTCATCTGGCCAGACCAAAATGCTTTCATCAATCGCACAACCCGTAAAACGCTGCAATTGTGTTTTGGCAACGGCCAAACGCCCCACAGCCTCAACGTACTTTGCCTGGGATTCGGCCAACTTGCCTTGCGCAATCAAGGTGTCGGTATGGCGCAACTCACCCACCTCGAAACGTGCCTTGGTTTGCTCGAAAAGCTCTTGCGACAGCACGGCATTTTGCTTGTAAAACTCTTTCAGCTGCTTGGCCACAAGCACCTCAAGAAAAGCGCGAAGCGTTTCTAAGAAAATAGACGATTCTTTGTCATACATCGCAAGTTCAGACGCCATAATAGCATCTGACGCTTTGCGCGTTCTTGCAAGTGTGCCACCGCTTGCAAAGACATTTTGTTTTAAGCGCACACCATAACCCATGGGCTGCTGCAAACGATCTGTTGTGCCTTGCGCGCCTTTTTTCACGTTGTGCTTTTCAATGTCATAGGTTGCATAGCCACTGGCATCAGGCACCCACTCGGCATAGGCTTGCTTTTTTGATTCTTGCGTGCGCCGCACCTCGGTACGCGCCGTTCTAATTTGCGGGCTAAAGTCATAAGCTGCCGCCAAGGCATCTTGCCACGTTTTGATCGAGACGCTTTTTTGCGCACCTTGAACTTGAATGACCTTAGCTTTTGTTTGCTTGGTGTTGATTTGCTTGTTAGCGGACGCCGTTTTAACTTCCTGTTTTGCAGGGGGCGCGCCCAAAGGCGAAACAAGGCCCAACAAAAGGGCGGTCGAGGCAAAGCAAAACAAGCGTATGGGCATCTTCACACAAAATCAGCGAAAAATTTATCCCTATTCTACGCATTTTCAAAAAGGACGCAAAATAATTTTTTCAGTTCACACAAACATCGAATTCCCTTAAAATTATTTTCTGACAGCAGTTTTGGCACGGAGGGTGCCCCGTTAACGTCTTTTAAGCCTATGGTTCTTGTCTTCAGCCTTGCACTTGTTGCCTTTGGCCTCTTGGGCACTTTGTATGCGCGACTGCGTTTTGCGCACACGGCGCTTTGGCGCACACATCAAGAAAGTGTGGCCGACAATGCGCGCCTTAAGGCACAACTGACCTCGGCCGACACGCTGCAAAAAATGCTTGAACAGCAAATCAAAGCCCTTTGCGCCGAATCGATGGAAAAGGCCTCATCGCTTTTGTTAAAACAGTCACAGGCTTTTTTTGAAACCTATGGCCATGCAACCGACGGCAAGCTGTCACACCATAAAGAAGCTATCACGCAGATGTTGGCGCCCTTTAAAGAAACACTGGGCACGATGCATGAAAAGATCAACACGTTGGAAAAAGCGCGCGTCAGTGCCTATGAAGGCCTAACCGAGCAAATCAAGGGCCTGTCAAACGTTCAAAGCAATCTTTACAAGCAAACCGGGCAACTGCTGCAAGCCTTGCAAACACCCAATATTCGGGGACGCTGGGGCGAAATACAGCTAAGGCGCCTTGTGGAATGGAGCGGCATGCTGCCCTTTTGTGACTTTCTTGACCAGGCCTCTTTCACCCATGAAGAGCGTCTTTTAAAACCCGACTTGATTATTAAGCTGCCTTTTGAGCGTCATATTATTGTGGATGCCAAAACACCTTTGACCAGCTATCTGCGCCAGGCCGGAACCGAGGCCATGACCAAAGCCAGCGTGCAAGAAAGCGTGGCGCACATCAAAAAACATATTCAAAGCCTTTATAAGCGTGATTACACGCGCTATCTTCCCCAAACACCCGACTTTGTTTTGCTGTTTTTACCCACAGAAGCCCTGCTGATTAAGGCGCTTGAGGAAGACCCTACCCTGCTTGATTACAGCCTTGAAAAAGCCGTTTTGCTGACAACGCCCATGACTTTTATTGCGCTGTTGAAAATGATTGCCCTTGGCTGGCATCAGCAGTCTTTAAGCGACAATGCCCAAAAAATCAGCGCCCTTGGTAAAGAGCTTTCGGCTGCTTTTGAAAAACTGACCACGCACATTCAGCACATTGGGCGCCATTTGCAGCAATCCACCAAAGCCTATAACGCCTTTGTGGACGAGGTGGAAGAAGCGGTGTTGCCAAACGCCAAAGAGCTTAGCCTGCTTTCAACAAGCGCGCCGGCCACACACAAGACGCTTAAAAAAATCAAAACCAAAGAACGTAAGACAGGCACATGAACACACACCCTGCCCCACACGCCGACCCCACACAGCCACCTTTGATGTCGGTAACCCTTGTGTCGCGCCTTTTAAAAAACTGTGTTGAAGATGCGTTTGCTAATGTGCGCGTACAAGGCGAAGTGTCGATGCCCAAGCTGCATACATCAGGACACCTTTATTGCGCCATCAAAGATGATCAAGCAACCCTTGATGCCGTTTGCTGGCGCCCTTTGGCGGCTAAAATCGCCCCGCTTTTAGCGCACGGCAAAAAGGTGATTTGCCTTGGTAAAATCACCACATACGCCAGTCGCTCAAAGTATCAGCTTGTGATTCAGCAGGCCTGGCCTCAGGGTGAAGGTGAGCTTTACATGATTTTGGCCGCCTTAAAGGCTAAGCTTTTAAAGGAAGGGCTGTTTGCCGGCGAGCGCAAAAAAGCCTTGCCACCTTATCCAAAAACCATAGGCCTGATTACATCAGCGAAAGGCGCCGTGATTCAAGATATTTTGCATCGCCTAAAGGCGCGCTTTCCGGTTAAGGTCCTTTTATGTGACGTCAGCGTACAGGGCGATAAAGCAGCGCAAGAAGTCATCGGCGCTTTTCAGCTTTTTGAAAAGCTTGCCGCACACAACCACCCCTTAACGCCTGATCTTCTGATTGTGGCACGAGGCGGAGGCAGCCTTGAAGACTTGTGGGCCTTTAACGAAGAAGCCGTGGTCAGAGCTGTGGCTGCTGCCACCTTGCCTGTGATCTCGGCCATTGGTCACGAAACCGACACTACCCTTAGCGACTATGTGGCCGACAAACGCGCGCCCACACCCACTGCTGCGGCCGAAATGGCCACCCCGCTGCAAGACACACTGAAAACACATCTGCAACAAACCAAAGGCCGGCTTTTAAAGGGCTTGCAAAACAAAATCAGCTTGTGGACACAACGCACCACCTTTTTAACGCATCGCCTTAAAGGGCAAGACAATTGTCTTCAAGCACACGAACAGCGCCTTGATGACTTGCAAAGCCGTTTTGCAACAAAGGGACGTTTTCTTGAAGAAAAGACACAGCATCTTAACCAAACAGCCGGGCGTCTGCGCACGCCACGCATGCTGTGCCAAATGCATGCACTGGCTTTGCACAACACAAAAGACAGGCTGCATAAAGGTTTTGCGAAAAGGCTTGAGATGCAAACAACTCATTTTGACACCCTTTCAAAACGCCTGATGTTAAGCTCATACCAAAAGGCCCTTGATCGCGGCTTTTGTTTGGCGCTTTCAAATCAAAACACACCGCTGACATCTGTGGCGGCCGCTTGCAATGAATCTGTGCTGCAACTTATGTTTAAAGATGGCACACTCAAAGCCAAACCTTTGGGTGACGCGGATCAAAAGAACACCCCATGAAGCCTGGTCTTTACATCGTTGGAACGCCCATTGGCAACCTGCAAGACATCACGCTGCGCGCCCTTGAAACCCTTAAAACTGTCTCGCTGATTGCGTGCGAAAACACGCGTTTCAGCCAAAAACTGCTGACCCATTACAGCATTACCACACCCGTCACGGCCTACAATGATCACAGCAATGATAAAACTCGCGACCGCCTTTTAAAAACGCTTCAGCAACAGCAAAGCGTTGCGCTGATCAGCGATGCAGGCATGCCGCTGATCTCGGATCCAGGTTACAAACTTCTAACGGCCTGTGCCGCACACAACATCCATGTCACAGCCATACCGGGTCCATCGGCTGCCACAACGGCCATCTCTTTATCAGGCCTGCCCACTGACCGCTTCTTTTTCCAAGGCTTTTTGCCCCCAAAAGGCTGGCAAGAAGCGCTGGCCCAGCTTGCCCCATTAAAAGCCACGCTGATTTTTTTTGAATCGGCCAAACGCCTTTTAAAAACACTGGAAAAATGTCGCCAAATACTTGGCAACCGCACACTGGTGATTATGCGGGAAATGACAAAAGCCTTTGAAGAAAAACACACCACAACGCTGGATTGCTTTCTTGAGTCCTCTAACCTGACCCTTAAAGGTGAAATCACGTTTCTGCTTGGCGCGCCCTTTGAAGAGACTGCCAATCAAAGGCTAGAGACGTGCCTTCAAAACGTTTTACCCCATCACAGCCTGAAAGAAAGCGTTGCCCTTGCGTGCAAAGAAACGGGGCTGTCTAAAAAAACGGTTTATGCACGCGCTTTGGCGTTGCAGCGTGATCAAAAGCCCTTAAAAGGATCTTGAGCTTTTTTTTGTTTTGCAAAAAGTGCTGGGTCTATGTAAGATGTTTCTTATCACGGATTGCGGGTGTAGCTCAGAGGTAGAGCACAACCTTGCCAAGGTTGGGGTCGAGGGTTCAAATCCCTTCGCCCGCTCCAGTTCAGAAATGCTCTAAGCTGAGGTTTTTTTGACAAAACAAGCCATTCTCCCCTTTAAAGCATTAAAAAAATTTATCTCTGGCTTTGACAGCACCATCCATACGGCCGAATTTGACGCTTTCTCTCTTTTTACCTCAAGCCTTTTATCTCCGATTGGCCACACCTTTGACACACCTTATGTGCAAGAAACATGGTCGCCCTTGCTAACAAAAGCGTGGGAGGCATTTAAAACTGCGCAAACCCAAAAGCCTGTTTTTTTAACGCAAGAAATCAAGGAGGCACTGGGTGTGTTTCCCAAAAGCGTTTTGTTGTTTTCAGCCCCTGCGCACCCGCTGGGCCCGCCGCTGCTGCACAACCTTTTCCAGGCCATCGCACGCCCTTTGACCACTTTTTTATCAGCGTCACTTAAGGCGCAACGAACACATGACGGCCACCTGAAAACGCTGCAACCTTTAGAGAGCGAAGCAGCGGCGGGCAACGCCGAAGATTTTTATGTGTTAATTTTGGACGATCTGCTTGAGCCTTCAGCAGCGCTTGAGATCCAACACAAAGCCAACGCGTTTTTAGACACCCTTGCAAGACTAAAACGTTCCTCTGCGCGCGCCCAAAAAGCGTTTGAGGATTTAACGCAAAACGCCGACGCTGTGGATCCTTTTTTTTTAACGCTGTTTAAGCAACAAAGATTGATACCGCTTGGGTATCATGGCGCCGAACCAAACGAAGAGATCGATTTTTTTAAGGCACTTGACCTTAAACCGCCTCGCGCAGCAGATAAAACCCAAAAACCCATTTATGCCAAGCACCTTTTCAAAACAGATTTTTCAACAACGCAGGTGATCGATCAGGTTACTTTTTTTGAAAAAACCTCAAACGCCAAGGCCGTGCCGCACACTTTTTTTGGGTACAGCATGCACACGCTGCTGGCAAGGGAAGCGCAGGCCTTCTTGCAGCCTAAATTACGTCAACTAGAACAATACGTTGCAACGCATTATGGCTGGCCACCTGCTTCCAAAATACGCAGTTGTTTTGATGACCTGCCGCTTTTTGTGGCGCAGAATCTTTCGACCAAACATTTAGCGTCGCTGATCTTGTCGCTGCTGACACAAGACACCGCAGGCAAGCTCGCACTTTATGACATCACAGACTCTCCTTTAAAACTGCTGCACATTCCGATACCCGAGGCCACCGAATCGCAAGCGCTCTCGTCGCTTACCAAGGCGCTTACCAAAAGCTTTGGCAGTGCGTGTGTGGCGCTGGATGTACAACGTGATCGCACGCACACGTCGTTTTATTTTTTGTGCCATCTTGCAAAAACGAACATCAAAAAAGCGCAAGAGACCGCCGAAGCGTTGATTAGAGATGCCGTTTTTTCGTGGACATTGCGGTTTCAAAAGGCCCTTAAAAACCGGCTTGGTGGCGCAAAAGGCGCACAGTTTTATCAAAACTATGCCATCAACATTCCCAAAAACTATCAAACATACGCCGGGCCCCTTGAGGCTGCAGATGATTTGCTTGTTTTCCAAAAGGGCTTGGGTGATTGCCAGTTTAAGTGCCAGTTTTCACATCAAAAAAACCAGACACTGCTTAAAATTTATCACCCCAAAACCTCGCTTCCTTTAAGCAGGTTGGTGCCCATCTTAAGTCACATGGGTCTTCAGGTGGAGACCGAAAGTTCTTTTTGCCTGCCCAAAACACCGCAGTATGCGCAAAGCTTTATCCACTTTGTTTACCTGTCACAGGTCATTGACGCCGCCCACTTTGGGGCCCTTGAAAAACGCCTTGAAGAAACCTTTGAAGCCATTTTTTATCAAGAGGCCGAAAGCGACGATTTTCACAAGCTGATCGTCAGCGGGGGCTTAACATGGCAAGAGTGCCGCCTGCTGCGCGCCTACGCCAAGTACTTAAAGCAAATCAATGTGCCTTATAGCGACACGTATATTCAAGAAACGTTCTCAAAGCATGTGCCCATTGTGCAGCAACTGATTCGGCTGTTTCACGACCGCCTGCGTCCTGTGCCAAGCGGCGCTTCCTGTCCGCAAGATCAAACATGCCCCAAAGAGCATCCACAGCTTTTAAAGCAAATCAGCGACATTCCGCATCATGATGATGAACATGTTCTAAGGTGCTTTTTCAATCTGATCACAGCCACCGTGCGCACAAACTTTTATCAAACAACCAACACGCAGTCTAAAAACTATCTGTCACTCAAGTTTGATTGCAGGCATATCGAAGGCTTGCCGCTGCCCAAGCCGCTGTTTGAGATTTTTGTTTATGCCTCGTTTATGGAAGGTGTACACCTAAGAAGCGGCCTTGTGGCCCGAGGCGGCCTCAGATGGTCTGACCGCAAAGAAGATTATCGTAATGAAATTTTGGGCCTGATGAAAACGCAGGTCATCAAAAACGCCATTATTGTGCCCGTTGGCGCTAAAGGCGGCTTTATTTCGAAAGAGCTTATGGGCGCGCCCACGCCACCTGATGCCTATTCGGTTTTTATTAAAGGTTTGCTTGATGTCACCGACAATTACCTGCAAAAGAAAATCGTCGCCCCGCGTGATGTGGCCAGCTGCGATCAAGATGACCCCTATCTTGTGGTGGCCGCAGACAAAGGTACCGCCACGCGATCCAATGATGCCAACGCCCTGGCCAGCACGTATCATTTTTGGCTTGATGACGCCTTTGCATCAGGCGGCACCCATGGCTATGATCACAAAAAAATGGGCATCACAGCAAAAGGTGCCTGGAAATCTGTTGAGCATCATTTTCAGAAAAATGGCCTGTCACTGAACAAACCTTTTACAGTAATTGGCATTGGCGATATGTCAGGCGACGTTTTTGGCAATGGCATGCTGCTGTCGAAAAAAATACAACTAAGGGCGGCCTTTGACCACCGGCATATCTTTTTAGATCCCAACCCCGACCCTGCCACAAGTTATAAAGAGCGCAAACGCCTTTTTCAAAAAGAGCGCTCATCCTGGAAAGACTATGACACCACCCTTATCTCAAAAGGTGGCGGCGTGTTCGAACGCAACGCGCGTACCATCACCTTGTCAAAAGAAATTCAAACATGGCTTGGCTTAAACGCAGACAAAGTGCCGCCCCAAACACTGATGCAGGCCATTTTAAAAGCGCCGGCAGACCTTTTGTGGTTTGGCGGCATTGGCACCTTTATCAAAGGACATCTTGAATCTAACCTTAGCATTGCAGACAGGGCCAACGACAACATTCGCGTCAACGGACAAGATGTGAAAGCCCGCATTATTGCCGAAGGCGCCAACCTTGGCATCACCGAAAAAGGCCGTGTTGAATTTGCGCTTAAGGGCGGCATTTTAAATACCGATGCCATCGATAACGCTGCAGGCGTCACCTGCTCAGACTATGAGGTCAATATCAAAATTCTTTATGCGCAACTGATGCAAGAGAAAAAGTTGACCCATAAAGAGCGCAATAAAATGCTGGGCGACATGGAAGACGCAGTCGCTGAGCTGGTCCTTGCACACAATGTGGCGCAAAACGAAACCATTTATCGGGCCCACGCCCTGCGACACACTTTGTTTGAAGAACACTGTCGTTTGATGCGCGTTTTAGAAAAAGAAGGCCTTTTAGAGCGCTCGCTCAATGGCTTTCCATCAGAAGACGAACTGCAAGAGCGTCGTCACACCAAAACAGGCTTTACGCGGCCCGAAATTGCAACGCTTTTAGGCTATGCCAAAATTTCACTGAAGGCAGCACTGAGCAACGCCTTATTTGTATCAGAAAAACCTTTTCAGGCGCTGCTGTCTCTTTACTTCCCACCACAGCTGAACAAACGTTTTCACAAAAGAACACCGCAGCACCCCCTGGCACGCGAAATCGTCAGCACATCACTTGTGAACCTGCTTTTGAATCACTTAGGGCCGTCGTTTGTACACGAAATTAACTCGCTGACTAAAGCTTGTTACGAAAACATCGTCAAGGCCGTTTGTGTGGCGCAAATGCTTTGCACGCAAAACCTTTTCACACCACAAGAAGCAGATAAGGCCAGCGCGCATCACACCCTGCTTGACAACAACAAGACGATCAAGCGGTTAACCATCTGGTTTTTGCGACACGAGGACTTGTCACAACCTTTTGAAAACATCACAGCCATGTATCAAAAAGGTTTTCAAGAGCTTCAAAGTGACAAAAATACCGCACACACCCTACATCAAGAGGCAAACGACAATCTGCCTTCGCCCGAAGAGGCGCTTTTCTTTGCCCCCGATATGATTCAAGTGCAAAAATGCACCAAAAAACCTTTGCAAACCATTGCACAGCTTTACCATATGCTGGGCAAAAAGCTGGGCATCCATTGGCTGCGACACAATGCAGAGCATTTTTATACCACAACCTATTGGCAGCAAAAAGCGCTTGAAGATCTGAAAGAGCAAGTGTTTTTTATTCAACAGCAGCTTACGCTTTACGTCATGACAAACTTTAAAGCCAAAAATACAGAAGATCTGCTGCTGGCGTTTGAAGAGAAGGCACAAGGCGCCCTTCAAGACTATACAAACCTGCTGACCGCGCTTCAAAGCGCCCCCAAACATGACATGTCTGTGGTGGTTGTTTTAACACAAGAGCTGCAGCGCCTTTATGAGAAAGTTGCCGGCATGTGCGTTAAAACGGTGGCCTTCACATGAGCTTTCACGCACACAACCTTTGCTTTGGGCACGCTGGCACCCACATCTTAAAAGATATCTCTTTTGAAACACCCAAGGATCCTTCAATCACCACCATCATTGGCCCTAATGGTGCTGGCAAATCAACGCTGCTAAAGCTTTTGGCAAACCTTTTAAAACCCACCAGCGGCATGCTGACCACAACATCCAAAAAAATCAGTTATATGCCGCAAGGCATTCGCCCGCATCCTTTTTTGCCCATCTCGGCTGAAGCTTTTTTAAACCTGACCCCGCACAAAACACAAACAGGGGCCACGTTATTAGGCGAGCTTTATCCGGATGAAAACCTTGCACACAAGTATCTGGCCCACTTATCGGCCGGCGAAATGCAGCGCGTGCTGTTTGCCAAAGCCCTGATGGGTAATCCTGACACCCTGTTACTTGACGAGCCCACCCAAGGGCTTGACGTTTTTTATGAAGAGCTTTTTTACAAGCACATCAAGCGGCTGATCAGCGAAGGACGCTCGGTGGTTATGGCCTCGCATGATTTGCACATGGTGTTTAAAGAAAGCACATTTATTTTATGCATTGATCAAAGTGTGTGCTGCGCGGGCTCGCCGCAGGTGGTGCAACAAAACCCGCGCTATCAAGAAAAATGGCAAAAGACGATGCCGCCCTCTTTAAGGCCCTATCATCACACCCACGGCGCTTGAAAAAGGCGCCTTATCTCGGTTACGATGACACAAAGCGGATGTAGTTCAATGGTAGAGCCGTAGCTTCCCAAGCTTCTGACGAGGGTTCGATTCCCTTCATCCGCTCCACTGCCATTTGCTTTTGAAATCGTTTTTACGCTAAAATTTTGCCCACAGGTATGATGGACGTTAAGGTTTTTGTTACACACGCGTTTTATCTTGAGCAAGCCTCCTCTTTTTTATCGGACCCATCAGATGAAAACTGACGCACCTTGCAACGTTTCTGCTTTCTCAATTGCAGGTGCTTTCTTGTTGGTGGGTTCGTTTTTTTTAATGTCTTTTTGCATGGGGTGGCGCCCGGTGACCGCATCACCTGATCACACCCAGCATTGCCTTTTTTGCATTCAAAAAGAGGAAAAGCGCCTTCAAATCCCCAAAAACCTGTTGCGTGCCATTGCCGAGGTTGAAACGGGCCGCAAAATCAAAACAGGCAAAACGGGCCCCTGGCCCTGGAGCGTTAATGTTGGCGGAAAAAGCCATTTTTTTAAAACCAAAGACTTGGCCATCAAGTTTGTCCGCAAGCGTTATCGCCAAAAGGCAGATGCGCTGATTGACGTGGGCTGCATGCAGATCAACTTAAAGCATCACCCCGATGCCTTTCGCACACTAGGCGAAGCTTTTGACATTCAAAAAAACATTCGCTATGCCGCGCAGCTTTTGTCGCAACTGGCGCTTGATGGCAGCGGTAACAAAGATTGGAATCGCGCCATTGCGCATTACCACTCAAAGAATCCGAAAGTGCATGTGCCTTATCAACAAAAGGTGTGGCGCAAATGGGTAGCACTTGAAAACAACCAACGCACCAAGCCACGCACGCAAAAAGGTCTTCAAAAACCATTCAAAGGCTATCGCCTTCAGCTGCAGCCCGTCAGCTTGCCCACACAAAAGCAGGAAGCTTTTTCTGCAAACAGTCTGCAAGGCCGCCGCGCTATTCGACAAGCCTTGCTGGCACGCCACGCAAAACTTAATGAAGATGGTGTCTACCACACAATGCCGCTTGGTGCTCCTTACAAAAGGCTTACCCCTTAGGACGTGGCTTATAGGCACCCTTTAGAATTTTTTCAAAATGGTGCACCACGCCCCTTAAGGTGCGCACCTCTTGATCGGTTAACAGGGCCCGCGTAAAAATATTGCGTATATTGCGCGCCATTTTAGGCTGCATTTCGGGCGGATGAAAAAAGCCTGCCTCGGCCAATACACTTTCAAAATGATCTAGAAAGCCACTTAAATCTTTTTGCGTCACCAGTTCTTGCCCTTCAAGCATGTCAGCAACGGCGCCCACCGGCGGCGCGGCATCCTGTTTTTGCTTGCTTTGCCAAGAACGATAGGTATAAGCCACCAGCAAAACAGCCTGCGCCAAATTAAGCGAGCCATAAAGGGGGTTTAAATCAATGGTCAAAATACCATGAGCGCGCGAGACATCATCCGAGTTGAGCCCTGTTCGCTCGGGCCCAAACACAAATCCCATTTTGGGCTTTTGTGCTGCTTTTTGTCTCACGTCCTCTAAAAAAGGCATCAGCGTTTCAAGGCTGTAAACGGGCTTTGTCATATCGCGCTCGCGCACGGTGGTAGCAATTAAAACGTCCACATCGGCTGCAGCCTCTTTAAGCGTTTGAAAGGTTTGAACACAGGCCGCCTTTTTAGCCGCACCCGCGGCCGCCTTAAGCCCCTTATCGGACGGCCAGCTTGTTTTGGGTGTGACGAGGCGCAAATCATCCATGCCACAATTCCAAAGCGCCCTTACAGCGGTGCCCACATTTTCGGCCAGTTGCGGCTTCATCAAAATAAAAGCAGGTTGCCCCATAGAAAATCCGCAAAATCCGTTTGCTTGTCGTTGCTTTAAGCCTAGCCTGCCTTGACTGCCGAAGGCAACGCTTTGACACCCTAAAAAAGTGCAAAAATGTGCAAAGGGTGCTTGACAGTATACCGCCTGTGGCCTTAGGATAAAGACAGCTTTTGAAGAGATTTTCGAAGATCTTTTTATAGGCTGGTGATTGGAGCAAGGGGGGTACACGCGATCCCATCTCGAACTCGAACGTTAAGTCCCTTAGCGCCGATGGTACTGCGTCTTAAGACGTGGAAGAGTAGGTCGTTGCCAGCCTTTAAAAGGATCTTTGATCCTTCAAAAAAAGAATCCCTCCCCTTTTTTTAAACAACAAACTGTCATTGCAAAGAGAAACCTCTGTTTCGACGCAGTGTACCCCACAACCGTCATTGCGAGGAGCCCTTTAAGGCGACGCGGCAATCCAGTGTGCGTTAACTGCTTCAGTCCCCGGCATGTGGATCGCCACAGGCACTGCGTGCCTTCGCGATGACGGTCAAAATGACGCGGCAATCCAGTGTGCTTTAGCCGTTGTGATTAACTGCTGCAAAGGTTGCCTCTAACGCCGGTGAAAGGAGGTTGCCGGCATACAAAAGGCGTGTGAGTTGTGACAAAAGGGTTAGTTTTTGCATACCTTCGGTGGTGCCGTCGACATAAGTCACATCAAGCTTCTTCAAAGATCTGATGGATACCAGGTGCTCCATGGCGTCATCACCCAAAGGATTAGCTGCTAAGTTAAGCGCGTTAAGATGGGGCGATGGGACCTGCTTCAGCGTTTCACAAAGGTGCTTTGCGCTTTCCGCTTTCAGAGTGTTGCCAGGCACCTTAAGCGTTTTCAGTCTTAAAAGAGGAAGTGCTTTAAAGCCACCATCGTCAAGATCGCAGAATCCCAAAGAA
Organism: Holosporaceae bacterium; assembly: GCA_049607645.1. Lineage (GTDB taxonomy): Bacteria > Pseudomonadota > Alphaproteobacteria > Holosporales > Hepatobacteraceae > JBAJNL01. The sequence continues at coordinate 44,842 of JBMYWS010000003.1, forward strand.
AGATTTTCAAGGCAGTGCAGATTTGTTAATGCACCCGCCCCCTTAGGGCCAATGGCTTGCCCTTTTAAATTGAGTGTGCGCAGCTGCGTGTTTTGTGCCAGAACCTGCATGCACGCTGCGTGTGCCGGTGCATTATGATGCAACACTTCAGATGACGTCTGAGTGGAAAACTCTAGGATACGAAGCTATTTAAGGTTGGTCATGTGAGGCCAAGATTTTGACACAGAAATGGCGTTGTCTCTGATATCCAGGTGGCGGAGGTTAACAAGTGGGTTCAGACCCTCAAGGCTTTGAAGGCCGCAGAACGGAAGTGAAAGGTGTGTCAGACGCAAAGGCTGTACAAAAACGGGCACGCAATGCAAAGATATATTATAGTCTGCAGTTAATGTTTTCAGTGGCAATTGACCTAACAACACATGGCCTTGCTGTTGCAAGGTGTTTGCGCCAGCTGCACCTGGCTTCTTTCCTGTGATGCGGCAGCTGAAAACATTGAGTTCTTCAACGTTTTTCAGTGTGCTAAGGCGCTTAAGGTGTGTGTTCCCAATCCCAGAGTTCCTCAAATCAAGCACGCGCAACTTGGATGTGCTGTGCAAAGACGGGGCGTTATCATGCGGAACACCCGGCTCTTCTGCTCCCACAAACCAATCAACAGAGCTTGTGGTAAGCTGCTCAAGGTTTTCTAAAAGATTTAAAGGCGTGGGTTGTGCCTGACCAAGGGGGTCACCTTCCACACAAAAATTCAAAACCTTCAGTGTTTTAGCAGAGTTTGCTAAAAACTGCCAGTGCCCACGAAACCCAGCACCCTCTAAATTGAGTGTTTCTAAATGCGCAAGATAATGAATGAGGTTGTTGTCGATTAACGTTTGAAGGTGTTCAGGCCCCAGGCTGGTTTCTCTGTCTGGAAGGTCAAACTGCTGACAGGTGTGATACCAAATGATGTCACCCAGGCCTTCATCGTTGTCCTCTTCCTGAAGCTGCGCAAGGTTAAGATGGGTAAGGGTGCTTAGATGGCGCAGCTGAAAAATCGCCTCATGGTACGAAGGGTCTGCTTCTATATTCTCCATAGCAAGCGTTACACTTTCAAGGCTAAGGGTTGTAAGGGGTAACCGCGCCAGCTCAGAGAAAAACGT
>JBMYWS010000004.1:0-40798 GCA_049607645.1 Holosporaceae bacterium
CATCTCGCCTGCTTTCAAACTAAAGGTACGCAACGGTTGTCTCCTCAATACACATGGCGTTCAACAAAATAATCTACACATAGAATAAACCAAAACACACCTACTTGAAAAGACCTTTGGCTTTCCTGTCGTCCAGATATTAAATTTTCTTTTTAAAACAGATCTTTCATTGTCAAAATATGTCTTTTTTTGACAAAATAATTTTTTTTTGTTTTCTTATAAGGGAAAGATGGTGATAAAAGGAGTGCGTTTTGGGACGTCTTTGCTTTGTTGTTTTTTGTTTTGTTCCCATGCTTTTGAAGGCTGAGCTGCTTTCTTTAGAGCATAACGTTGAGGCGTTGACGCCGCGACCCGTCTTGTTACAAACATTTGATACAGAAGAGCAAGAGCAAGGCAAGCCTGCCGCTTTAATGCAAGCCTCATCTTTTGTGAAATCGGCCACATCTTTTGTGGCGCGTGGTGGTTTGTTTGCAGCGTTATCGCTTGTGGTTTACAGCACAGTCACACCCTTTGCAGTGGTGGGGCTGATGCCAAGTCTTTACCTTAACATGATCAGCTTTGGTCGATGGGGTTGGACACAATCACTGTTTGGACGTTACGCCGGGCTTTACACAAAAATGTGGCAATTGACACATGAGGCTTAAGCTGCTGCCGGCGGTACTTTGCGGTACTTGCAAATAAAGCGAAACGGCTTGGGTGTGTCGGTAGGTGTCAAGTGGATGTGCAGATTTTGCTCTTGGGCCGCTTGGTTGACACAAAAAATATTTTCAACCTCAAACAAAGCATCGCGGTGCGGTGTGGACCAATTTAAAATGCCCTTCAGTGCCTTCACCTTTGCTTTCGGCGCCGAGGGGGCCACGACAAGCACGTTGTGATGCAGCTCGGAAAAAACCTTGGGATCGTATCCGCCCAAGTTCACAAAGAAAAGCTTCAGCTCTTCTTGCTGAGGCGTGTCATGCAAAGAAATTTGATAGCCATCTGCGCTGTGGACAACTCCCCAGGCGTCAAGATGCAGGCGGTCTGGCTCTCCCCACCACTGCTGTCGTAAACTTGCAAACGTATCTTCGATATTTTTGGCAACCACAAAACGCATGTCATGCAGTTCGATAAGGGCGCCTTTTGTGTAGCCGCCAATATAGATCATATAAAGTTTTTGTAGGTGTGTGGCATTTAAGGATGCTGGCATAAGGTGAGTCTGTTTCTAAAAAAGCGGTTGGTGAGCAGTTGGTGAAAATACCTATTATCTTCTTATCAAAAAGAACACGTCAAGCATAACGTGCAGATAAGTTTATAAAAGGCAGATTTTATTATCTAAAATATATAATAAATACTGGCGGATGGGGTGGGATTCGAACCCACGAGACGCGCAAACGCCTGCTGGTTTTCAAGACCAGTGCCTTCAACCGCTCGGCCACCCATCCATCATCATCGCCCAAAGGCGCTTTAAGGCCGCGCAAAGAACGCTTGCACTTCCCATATTCTTGATAGCATGCAAATGCGCAAGCGGCAACGGCTTATCTTGTGTGGCAATTCATAACCGTGGCAAAGGGGACGCGCACAAAGGCGCGTTAGAGAAAACGCCCCCTGCCAAGTTGTGCGAAAACACGTTTGCAAAGGGCGCTTAGCTTATTTTGCAGGTGTGGATTCAGATTCCGTTGATGCCTCTGTTGCGGTTGCCACAACGGGGGCCGCCTCGACAGGTTCGGTCTCTTGGACAGCAGGCTCTTCTTCCACCACCGCTTCCTCAGAGACTTTCTCTTCAGCACTCTCTTCTGGCTTGTCCAAAGGTGTTTCTTCAGCACAGGGTTCTTCTGTGCTGGGTGCTTTATCCACGTCTTCTAGTGTAATGGTGCCAAAAGGATCCGGGGCCTTTTCCGAGGCTGCTTTAAGGCACTGAATGTGGGCCGCAATGCCTTCAATAGAAAGCTTTCCCTGCATTTGGTAGCGCTTGCCGTTCGTGACAACATAGGCAATGGCCTCGCCTTTGGCATTTCTCACCTCATGCGCTTCGCCGCCAAAGATACCGCAGAGTAAAACATCATGAAGCCTGGTAAGGCTATTGTTCAAAGATGACAAAAGTATATCAAGGACTTGCTCAAAATCTTGTCCTTGGCTTTCGGGCACCGCGCAGGTTTCCTCGTCGCAAGTGACTGCAGGATCTGATGGTGTTTTAGCTGTCTCATCCTCAGTGCCTAAGGGCGCAGAAGGAGCTGTTGCGTCATCTGCAGTGATGGTCAGAATCGGCGCTGTATCCAGTTTTTTAAGTTTTGGCGCGGCTGTGCTTGTAATGGCTGCGGCCGAATCTCCCAGGTCTTCTATATCTGGCAAGACTGCAGGCGTGCTCTCAGTGACCTCGGTGATTTCTGTTTCTGCGGCCGCGACCGTGACAACGTTGCTTGCAGGATCACGATCGGACACACCCCACAACGTGCCGCCCATATCCATCCAAGACCCAAAGATAAAAAAGCATACAGGGGCAAAAAAGGCAGATGCTAAAAAATGCGCCTGCTTTCTCCTGCTTTGAGTACGGTCTTTTAATGTGTTGCTTAGATAGTTTGTGTGTGAACGCGCCATGTTGAGTCTTCCTTTTATCGTTTTTTCGGTTAATGATTTGCCTCAGAATGTATCCAAAAAAGATAAAATTCAAGATAAAAAATATCTAATTTATATAAAATAGGCTGCGGTGGGCGGACAGGGGTGTTGAAAGCAAAAAAGGAAGAGAGTGATCTGATCAAAAAAGTGAAAAAAGACGGCTGCTAAAAGATAGCATGCCGTCTTGTGTGCCCTTGGCGGTTCTGTGTTTGCTGAAAAGCCGCGTGTTTAAATGCAGTGATCTTTATAAGCTGGGAGCTCTTTGCACTGTTGGATGGCTTGTTCACCTTGTATTTCAAGATCGACGCCGTTGTCTTCTTTTAAGACAAAACGATGTGTGCACAGTGTGTCGTTGCAAAGTGAAATCCCAAAGAGGCGTTGCCACCACGCAGCCTGTTGTGGGCAGGTCTTGTGCGCGTGTGCTTGACAAAAGTTTTCAAAACACTTTTCAGCACCTAAGATAGCCCGATCTATTTGCTGTCTTGTACTGACCCCTCTTGCGAAAGCCGTGCATGCAAAGCGGCCAGTGTAGGGCCTTCCAAGCGTGTGACAGGCCTGACGAACGCAGTCGTCAATACCTTGTTGGGCCTTTTCTGCAAGCTGTGGCCGAATAGAACGGGGGCTGCATGTGACATCATCACAGGCATCTTCTAACTCTCCCTTCAGTTTCAAACGAAAACGTGCCTTGGGGTAATTGCATGCGGCTGATGAAGCAACATGGGATGAGCAGGCAGACTGTCGGCAGCGATAGTGTTGATCATTGAACCCTTGAATATTGTGGGGGGTTAAGACGCGCCCTGCACACATTTGTGTGTCCCAGTACGCGCTAAGATCAATTGAGCCCCGGTAATCTGGGGGGGGTGCCTGTATCACTGAGTGCGTTGTGAGTTCCGCATGGGCGCCAGATGCAAAAGCACTGGTTGCGGCTAGAAAAAGAAGTGGCGCTTTCAAAACACATAAGGATGCTTGTTTCAGAAAATCCAGCGGTAACGCCACAAGAGACAATGGGTTCATTTGCATGGGGTTACGTTCTTGCGCTTTATCAGATCGTGGATCGTCCAAAGGTGTGTGGTGAAAAGGCAGTCGTGCACCTGGTGAGGTGGAAAGTTGAGATGTTGGCAGAACAGATGCTGCCTTTTCAGGTTCATCAGATGGATTGTCATGGGGTGACAAAGCCTGAAGCGTCAGTGGTGCAAACCACAGCGCCAAAGTTAAGTGTGCCAACTTGATGTTTAAATAAGTCATGATTGTTGCTTCCTTGGGTGTGTGTATAGCGCTGCCACAGCGCCTTTTAGGGCGACCTTTTAAGCAGTGCGTTGGGTTGTTTAATGACAGTGCCTTTTGTAAGGCCTCACCTCTTTGCAGTCTTGGATGGCGTCTTCGCCAAGTTGCGCAAGCTTTTTAAAAACGCCCGGGCTGACTTCTTTCATCTCGTCCGGGATAAAGCGCTCTGTGCACAAATCTTCGTTGCAAGGCGAGAGGCCAAAAAGCCTTTGCCACCAAGAGGGCTCTTTTAGGCAACGTGTTTGGGCATTTTCTTGGCAAAAGCGCTCAAAACATGTCTCGGCCTCAAAGATGGCGTGTTCGATGTGCCGCCGTTTTTGCACGTTGTGTTGATATCTTTTGGGTGCTGTGCAAGAAAAACGTCCTGTATAGGGACGTCCTGTGCGAAGACAGGCTTCTTTGATGCAGTTGTTTGTGTTTTTTGGAACATCGGGTGAAAGGCCAAGATTGATCGCATAAGGTGCGCAGGCAGCGCGATCACAAAGCAGGTTCAAAAGATTTCCGCCTTCTGCAAGGCGTTCTGATGCGGGCGGGTTGCATGCTATTGAGTGACGAACAGCGATCAAGCACGCATCCATACGACAATCTATCTTTTGCAGTTGCATGGTGTGTGTTTGGTTGTGTAACGCGCGGCCCTTGCATGTGTGTGTGTCCCAGTCTGCGGTCAGGTCCAGCGTTACGCGAGGGTGTTTCTGTCGATAGCGTTTTTCAAGCATGCGATAGCGAATATCATCCCCTTGTGTTTCGGATGGCAGCGCACTTGTGGCTGCCAAAAACAGCAGAGGCGACTTTAAAACAGACAGCGCCATGTGCCTTAAGCAATTAAGCGGAAACAGCGCAACAGAAAGGGTGTGCTGACTGATGCCTTTATTGTTTGTTGGCGCCAGAGGGGGCGTCTCTTCTAAAACATCTAAAGCTGTCAAAGAGGGAGCTTTTAAAACAAAAGATTCGTTTGAAAAAGCAGGCGCCGCAAGGCAAGACGTTTGTGTTGTAAAAGAATCTAAAGTTGCAGCGTCAACGCCTGCGCCCTGAAGAAGTGCTTGTGGCATCAGCTGTATGCCGCACACAAGTAAAAAAGAAAAGTGACTTTGCAAAAAGGACATGATCTAAGACCTCACCTGTTATGTATGTGTTTGTTTTATATATAAAATTTTAAATAAATTCAATACAAAAAAAGATGAGGAAATATCAATAAAAAATATTTCTGTTCTTTAAATATTTTTTTGAACACAGATGATGGTCGTTTTTAATCAAAGATGCTTTTTGTGTGTTGTGTGCGTCATGAAGACGCTTTGGCGCGCGTTGCTTTGCAAAAGCAAGCGTGTTTTTGTAAGGTGTCTTAATGAAGAAGGTCTTGTTCTTACGTCTTATTTTAGTATTTTGCGTGTTTTTAAACGCCACCTTTTTGGGTGCCGCAACGTTGCAGTTTAAAGACGGTAGCGTGATTCGTGATGCCGAAGTTGAAGATATCTTAAGGCGTTTTACGAATCCTATTTTTAAAGCGGCAGGGCTTGATCCCTTGGATGTGAAGCTTTTTTTGCTGGCGGATAACACCGTGAATGCGGTGACCACACCAGGGCCCATGATTTTGGTGAACACAGGGCTGATCATACGCTGTGGGCGTGTGGAAGAGTTGATTGCGGTTCTGGCGCACGAAACGGGGCACGCAGCACGCAAGCATCTTGTGGGCAGGCTTGAGGCGTTTCAGAACGCCACAATGCCTTATCTTTTGTCCATGGGGTTGGGCGCGATTGTGTCTATTTTAACGGGTACACCTGATGGCCTTATGTTGGGCTCGGCTTTAGGGCAGCAGGTGGGCACGCGTTCTTTTTTAACCTTTTCGCGCACGCAAGAAATGCAAGCCGATTTTGTCTCGCACACCGTGCTTGAAAAGCTCAAATGGCCAATCGATGGCAGTATCAGCCTTTTTGAGCGTCTGCAGGCCTTTTCTGATATACCCAGCACCAAAGCAGTGTATACCCAAACGCACCCTGCAGCTCATGAGCGTATTCAAGTGGCGAAAAGGCGCTGCAACCCGCTTTATCGTTTGCCACCTGACTTTGCGCCTTTGTTTGATCGCCTAAGGATCAAAATTCTTGCGTACATGCTGCATCCGTCAGATATTTTGAAAAATCCCTTGATTCAAAAATCACCCATAAAAGAGTATGCCTTTTTGATTGCGGCCTTAAGGCAGGGCGATCTTAAAAAGGCCGAAGGGTTGTGTCAAAAGCTGTTGAAGCAAAACCCGCGTGATGCTTATTTGTACGAGATGGCCGCGCAAATTTATCTTGAGCAAGGCGCGCTGTCCAAAGCCGAGGCGGCGGTTGAAAAGGTGTTGCAATTGCAAGCAAGGCCACACATGAGTTTTTATATCTTAAAAGCGCGGCTTTTAATGGCTCGCAAAAAAGAGGTCATGCAAACGCGTGCGTTGCTGCAACAAGCCATTTTGCTTGAACCTTCTAGTCCCGAGCCCTGGTATTGGCTTAGCATTTTAGCTGGCGCCCAAAAACGTTCAGCGGCCCTTTATTATTTGGCCGAATACAATGTGCGTTTGGGGCTTTTTGTCCAGGCCGAGCGGCAAGTGGCCCTTGCCAAAAAAGGTTTATCGCCCAAAGATCCCCTTTATGTGCACCTTTCTGATCTGGATATGATGCTAAAAGACCAAAGACGGCGGATGGGCGCGTAGTCACACATCCACTTTAATGATCTTTCAGCTGTTTAAAGGTATCTTTTTGCGTGTGAGACGTTTTTTTTGCACACTGTCACGCCAGCTCTAAGACAAAAAGATACAAGGTACCTATGCCCATTTTAAACGACGCGTGGATTCAATCAGCCGCAGAAGACGGAATGATCACCCCTTTTGTGGATCACCAGGTAAGCAATGGCCAAATCTCTTATGGTTTGTCATCGCACGGTTATGATGCGCGCATTGCCGATGACTTTAAGGTTTTCGCCAGCGGTGGCAGCGAACGGGTGGTGGACCCCAAAAATTTTAGCCCCACTGTGTGCCAAGATTATAAAGGCGCTGTGTGCGAAATTCCGCCCAATGGCTTTGTGCTGGGCCGAACGCTTGAAAGCTTTAAGATGCCGCGCGACGTGATGGCCATTTGTGTGGGCAAGTCAACCTATGCACGTTGTGGGGTCATCGTCAACGTGACGCCCCTTGAAAGTGAATCGCACGGACACGTTGTGATCGAGCTTTCAAACACCACGCCGCTTCCTGTTAAAATCTATGCGTTCGAGGGCATTTGCCAGTTTTTGTTTTTCAAAGCTAACGATGCCTGCCAGGTGTCTTACAAAGATCGCCAAGGAAAGTACATGAACCAAAAAGCAGCGGTTGTGCTGCCAACGGTGCTTAAAAGCGTCTCTTAAGTGGCAAGAGGGGCGTTAAAACCGCACCTTGTCTTCAAACTTTTTTTTCAACTCGTCCTTGCCCCATTTGTTTTTGAGGCCTTTTTCTAATAAAGGATTGCCTTCAAGATTAAGCTTGCTCAGGCTGCTTATGTCGCCCAAAAAGCTGGGCACGGTTTTAAGATGACAGTGTGAAAGATCAAGCTGCCTCAGCGATGTAAGTGGGGCAAAGTCAGGTTCAAGGCGAATGCCCTCATTGCCGCTTAAAGACAGTGTTTGCAAGTTTGCAAGGCCCGAAAGGTCTGGCAATGTGGCGATTTGGTTGTGAGATAAATTAAGCACCTCCAGTTTTGGCAGCTTAAAAGAAGAGGGTGATAGATTTTTCAGTTTGTTGTGTGAAAAATTTGCCAAATAAAGCTGATTCAGCCTGCTGAGTGAGGCAGGCAACGTGGTAAGATGGTTGTGTTGCGCCTCAAGGAAAACAAGTTGACCCAAATGCTCAATCGTTTCAGGTAGTTCCTTGATGTTGTTTTCTTTAATATCTAAGGCTATCAGATTGGGCATTTTTTGAATCACCCATGCGGGCAACTGTGTCAGGTTACATCGCTCAAGTGTTAAATTTGTGACAGCCTCCGGCGCGATATTTTGCCCTTGCAGGTGGGCTTCCACTGCCTGCCAATTGGTGACATCCAAGCTGGGGTTTGAGAAGTTAACTTGCGCCAAAGACCTGAGGTCAGTACCTTGAAGCACCGGCACACCGCACACTATCAAACCTAAAGCAAGCAACTTTAACATCAATAAAGCCTTTTTTCTACAATATTACTCTCCCTTTCTTTTTGTTTTTCAATATTATAGCTAAAAATGCACTCTGTGTCCAAATTTTTGCGTCAATTCATTCTTTCCCCACTGGTTGCCCGATCCTTGTTGTATCAAAGGATTGCCCTTAAGATGCAAAAAGCCTAAGGCATTCAGTTTGTCAAAAGTGTTTGGCACTGTTTTAAGGTTGCAGTTCCTAAGCTCAAGAGATTGTAGCGCATGTAGTTGGCCAATACTTCTTGGCAACACTAGATCTTTATTGTTATCTAAAGTCACAACAAGCAAATTGTTGAGGCCCGTAAGATCAGGCAGCGAGCCAATCTGGTTATGCGAAAGATCAAGGTATTGCAAGCTCACAAGTTGTCGCAGGGTAGAGGGCAGATTTTTAAGATTGTTGTGTGCCAAATGCAAACTATCAAGGCGCCTCAAGTTACCTATTGCCTTTGGTAAAGCTGTGATCTGGTTTGCCTCAAGGTTCAGTAACGTTAAATGGTGCAGGTCAAAAAGGTTGTCGGGCAATTGGCTGATCTGGTTCTGCTGTAAGGAAAGTTCTCGCAGGTTCGGCATTTTCTCGGCGATCCACTTTGGCACGCTTGTAAGATTGCAGTTAGCCAGCTCAAGCTCTTCAACCGCTTTGGGTGTTATGCCTTCCCTTTGAAGATAGCGTTCAATATTGTCCCAGCCCGCAACGTCAAAATCGGGATGATTAAGTTTTACAGCGTTTTGTTGTGCAGGCAGTTTGTTGCAAAGAATGGGGCCAACCACAATGATCAAGCCTAAAGCGCACAAGCGTAAAAAATGTAACATACTCAACAAACCCTCAATTTTTTTCTGCTGTTTGCGGCTAAGAAGCAGGCCTTAAACAAGTCCTTTCTAAAAACGTACTTTGTCGCCAAAGCGCCTCTTTAGCTCTTTTTTTCCCCACTTGTCGCCTGATCCTTCTTCTAACAAAGGATTGCCCGAAAGATTAAAATTGCGCAGTTTGCTAAAGGTGCCCACAGCGCTGGGCACGGTCTTAAGGTTACAGTACGAAAGATCAAGGAACTCCAGAGAATCAAGCGGTTTTGACTGAGTCCCAAAACGGATATCTTTGTTGTGTCCTAAGAGAAGGCCTGACAGCGTTTTAAGGCCCGAAAGGTCGGGTAATGTGCCAATTTGGTTGTGAGATAAAATAAGAAAGGTTAGGTTTGGCAGGTTTAAAGAAGATTTTGAGATATTTTTCAGTCGATTGCCTCTGAAGTCTACGGAGTGAAGTGCGGGCAGCTTGCTCAAAAAAGATGGAAATTCGGTGAGCTCGTTGTTACCCGCAGCAATATTAGTCAATTTTGTCAAATGTGCAATCGTTTCAGGGATTTTTTTGAATTTGTTGTATCTAATATTTAAAAGCTTCAGATTTGGCATCTTTTCGCAAACCCAATCCGGAAGCTCTGTCAGGTCGCATTTAAAGAATGTTAAATCTGCCACCTCCTCAGATCTAATATTGTTTTGTTGCAGGTATGCTTCCACTGCTGTCCAACTTTTGACATCCACATGGTCGTATTTGAACATCACCGTTACAGGGGTGTGCGCAACCCCTTGCAGCCCAGGCAAACCCAGCAAGATCACACATAAAGAAAATAATTTTAACATCACATAAGCTCCCAATTTTTTCTACTTTTGCAGCCTTGAAGCAGGCCTTAAACAAGTCCTTTCTAAAAACGTACTTTGTCGGCAAAGTGCTGCTTTAGCTCATCCTTGCCCCATTTGTCGCCTGATCCTTTTTCTAACAAAGGATTGCCCGCAAGATTAAAATTGCGCAGTTTGCTAAAGGTGCCCACAATGCTGGGAACGGTTTTAAGGTTACAGTGCGAAAGATCAAGGGAGTTCAGCGAGTCAAGCGGTTTTGACTGAGTCCCAAAACGGATATCTTCATTGTGTTCTAAGCGAAGGACTTGAAGGCTTTCAAGACCCGAAAGGTCGGGTAATGTGCCAATTTGGTTGTGAGATAAAATAAGAAAGGTTAGGTTTGGCAGGTTTAAAGAAGATTTTGAGATATTTTTCAGTCGATTGCCTCTGAAGTCTACGGAGTGAAGTGCGGGCAGCTTGCTCAAAAAAGATGGAAATTCGGTGAGCTCGTTGTTACCCGCAGCAATATTAGTCAATTTTGTCAAATGTGCAATCGTTTCAGGGATTTTTTTGAATTTGTTGTATCTAATATTTAAAAGCTTCAGATTTGGCATCTTTTCGCAAACCCAATCCGGAAGCTCTGTCAGGTCGCATTTAAAGAATGTTAAATCTGCCACCTCCTCAGATCTAATATTGTTTTGTTGCAGGTATGCTTCCACTGCTGTCCAACTTTTGACATCCACATGGTCGTATTTGAACATCACCGTTACAGGGGTGTGCGCAACCCCTTGCAGCCCAGGCAAACCCAGCAAGATCACACATAAAGAAAATAATTTTAACATCACATAAGCTCCCAATTTTTTCTACTTTTGCAGCCTTGAAGCAGGCCTTAAACAAGTCCTTTCTAAAAACGTACTTTGTCGGCAAAGTGCTGCTTTAGCTCATCCTTGCCCCACTTGTCGCCTGATCCTTTCTGGGCGAGGGGGTTATGCCGAAGACTAAGAGATTCCAAAGCGCTGAGTTGGCCAATGCTGCCTGGAAGCATGCCCAGCTGATTGTCTGACAACACCAAGGTTTCAAGGTTGGTCAGTTCTCCCAAAACAGAGGGCAGATTTTTCAGCTTGTTGTCGGAAAGGTTTAAATCAGTCAGTTTTGTTAAATGCTCCAGGTTGGCAGGCAAGTCAGTCAACTGGTTCATGCGTGCGTCTAGTGTTTCCAGATTTTTCAGCAGGTGGATCGTGTCTGGCAGTTTTGTAAGGCGGTTATTCATCAGGTTTAAATAGACAAGGTTCGGCAGTTTTTCGACAACCCAAGCCGGAACTTCCTCAAGGCGGCATAATTGAAGCTCAAGATCTTGTACATCATCGCCCGAAGCGCCTTCTGCGTGCAATTTGGCATCAATAATGTGCCAATCGTTAAGATCAAAATTGGCCCCTATCACGGTAATAGATTTCTTACCGGTTCTGTGCAGTGTTGAAATATCAATGTTGGGAGGTTCAGCCGCCGCTTCTGTGCTTGCCGACGGCACAACACTATAAACAGCAGGGCCACTCAACAGAGTTAATAAAACCACAAAGTATCTTAAACCAGAGAACATCACCATCACCCAAACAAATCAAACACTTTTCTTACGTTTTACAAAAATAATGTTAAAAATATCTATATTAGATAATAATTACCAGCCGTTATGGCGAACAGCCCTTTTGGGCGACGCGGCAAATCCCCCCAAACTGTCATTGAGAGGAGCCTTTTTAGGTAATGTGGGCAATTTTGTACCCAAAACTGTCATTGCGAGGAGAAACTTTGTTTCGACGCGGCAATCCATGTGTGCCTTGGCCTGCAGCATTTTATAAAAACACATTTAATAGATTGATTTTGCTTAAAAACTTGCTAAACATTCGAATGGTGGAGAGTGCCTTGCGCCAGGATAAAAAGAAAACATAAGAGTTAGAAAATGCACCCGTGCGTGTGCTGGACTTAAGCCATAACACACACCTTGATCTGTCGCTGTCTTTGGTCATTGCCACAATGCCTTACCTTGAAGAGCTGTTTCTTGATCAGTGCGATCTTGTGGACGAACACGTTGAACCGCTTTTAAACTTGGCGTCACAACTAAAGCTTTTAAACCTTGTGGGCAACGCACGCTTGTCCCAAGACATACGCCAGCAGCTTAGCGAGGCTTTTGGCGAGAAGGTTCACTTCAACGAGCCTGCGGACTCAAAAGCACAAGCTGCTTTTTAGCACTCAAGATCAAAAATAATCGCCCTAAATAAATAATTTACTTCTAAAAAGATCTACAAAATATTCTTTTTAAGGCAATCAAACCCGTATCCTGTAAGTAATTAGAAAAAAATTATCTATATAAGAATTTTTTATGTTGAGTTTATTTCAAATTTTATGTATAAAAATCAAATATATAGCATACAGGCGAGATTTTTTATCATGTTCTTGTTTGAAAAATCTTTTTATGGTTTCTTTTTTCTTTTGTTATCTGTGCAGATGTTGTCGTGGTCCTTGTTACACGGCAACAGTTGTGGGGCATCTTCTTTTGATGGCCTGTCACGGCAGACACCCTTCCTGTCGGCCAAGCGGCAGGTCACGTCTCAAGATGCCCCTCCCACGCTTCAGCGCACAGATTCCTCTTCTTTAACGGAACATCCAAAGCACACACACCTACAAACAGTGCTGTGGGCGGCCGCACTGCCGCTGGATCTTTTAAAAAAAGCCTCGCTATCTGTGCTGCATGCGCCCCACCTTTTTGTCGCCACTACAAGCATACTTTTTGCGGCAGTCAGTGGGCAACCCTCTTCTGGCGTGGTGTGCAAAAGATTACCACCCGAAGATCGGGCCTTTTTAGAACTGAGCGCGATTTGGGATACCACAACGTGCCGGGGACGGGCGTTAGATCACACACAAGCCCGTGCCATGCGCCTTCAGCGACCTATTTGTCGCAAAGCAGCTTGCACGCCACACGTCACCTTTTTATGCGCTGGCACATTATTCAATCGCACACAAGTTACTGATACCCTGCGGGCCACACTTTGCAGTGATACCCCCTGCGCACCGCATGCAATTAGCCGCGAGGCAAGGACTATCATACGTTATACCATCAACGCCTGCATGCAAGAAAACTGTCAGCAAACAGGCGTCTCCTACACAGGGCACTTTACATGCGTGGTGTCCAACAAAAAAATGCATAACGCACGCAAGCGTGAACAAATTAATCAAAAAATCTTTGCGCTTGAAAGGTGCTTTGATCAATTTTGTCAAATGCATGCAAAAAAAGAGTGCCCCAAGGTGCCTGCTTTATGGCAATCACTTTCGGGCCAACCTCCTTGCAATGAAGATTTATGCCCGGGACGTTTTGTGCCAAACGAAACGAAGGAAACATCTTTGGGTGTTTTCAAAACACTTGAAGAGATTGGCAGAGAAGCCATAGAAAACTGCCAAATGCAACAACGGCGTCAGGGCGCATCACCACTTGCGCTGTTTGAGCAACAACATTGCGAAGATGCCTGCGTTGCAAAAGCAATCACCTTTTAAAGCGATACACAAGCTGGCGCTTTTTATTTTACCACATTGTTTTTGTTTGTTTTTTGTTCACTTCAACACACTTGATAGACAAGGTTACCCATCATGATTTTTTTAAAAAAGAGCTTTTTGATTCTCATTCTTATGTTTTGCTTTCTGCCACACGCCTTTTTACAAGGCACACCATTTTGTGATCCAGAACGCGATCTTTTCAAGGCCATCCCCATATCAGTACGACAACCTGCAACGCCGCACCACAGACCCAGCTTCTTTGGCCGTTCGCTTGAACAAGCGCTTGTTCCAACATCAACCCTTTTTTCACAAAAGGACCAAACGTCAGCTTTTAAAAGCGCACTCTCATGGGCTGTGTGGCCCTTTGATCTTTGTAAAAAGGCCTCGCTTTGTGTGCTGAAATCTTCATGGCTTTTTGTCGCCACAACTGGTGCGATTCTGCCCAGCGCAAACGCTGCTTTCAAACATGCCCAACCGTATCGCACTTTTTATCACCAGGATCTGGCTTATATGTTTTTAGATCTGAGCCCCAATTGGGATCGTAGCACGTGTCTAGGACGCGCTCTCAGCATTAATGACACACAAACGATTCACGACAAAAAGGACCGTTGCCGTGATGATGCCTGTATCCAGCGCCTCTCTCCTTTGTGTGACCGATTGAGCCCAGACAATTCTGCACGCTATGAGCAAGCATTCAAAAGACTGTGTGACAAATTGATCTGCTCGCCAAATCTTGTGCTTCGCTCTTCAACGCAATACATCCAAAAAAATATAAAGCTTTGTGAGCGAAACGCATGTCAGCAGACGGGGCATCCCTATACAGGTCGCTTTTCACGCATAGTACCCGAACAAATCATAAGCAATACACAACAACAAGCAATCGATGAAGCGATCTTAAAAAGTGAAGCATGCTTTGAAACGTTTTGCCAAAGCTGTGCAAAAGATACCTGCACCAGTCAACCTTCTTGGTGGCAATCGCTCTTTGGTATCTCGCCTTGCAACGATGATTTATGTCCCGGACGTTTTGTGCCTGATGAAAGCGAAGAGGTCAGTCCCGGCGTTTTTAAAACGCTTGAAGAAAAGGGCGAAGACGCGGCACAAACGTGTCAAAGGGATAACACACCAAAAAGAGGCTTTGAAGGCATCACTGTGACAGCTGTTTTTCAGCGCTTACAGCGGGTGCTGCCTCGCTATCACCAAGACGCTCGATGTTGGCGCCACACGCCTTGAGTTTTTGATGCAAATGGCTATAACCACGATCAAGGTGATAGATGCGCTGAATGGTGCTTTCACCCACCGCGGCCAGGGCCGCCAGCACAAGACATGCCGAGGCCCTGATGTCGGTGGCCATCAACGGGGCACCTTTCAACTGCCTTACGCCTTCCACATGGGCCGCGTTATGTTCAATGGTGATGGAGGCACCCATGCGGTGCAATTCGGCGATGTGCATAAAGCGGTTTTCAAAAATGGTTTCCGTCACGGTGCTTTTGCCTGGCACCAGCGTCAGCAACGCCATCATTTGCGCTTGCAAATCAGTGGGGAAGCCAGGGTAGGGCGCTGTTGTAACCCCTCTTTTTTTCATATGCTGGGGTTGTGGGCTGCTGACAAACACGCCATCTGGGCGTTGTTGCAGCGTCACACCCATCTCTTCAAGCATCTCTTTAAACGTAGGCAGCAAATCAAGGCGTGCCTTTTCTAAAAAAAGCTGAGATCCTGTTATGGCCGCAGCCAGCATGTATGTGCCCATTTCAACACGATCGGGCAGCGTTTGATGCACCGCACCTTTAAGGCTGGTGGCGCCCTCAATAGTAAGAGTTGACGTACCCACGCCACTGATGCGGGCTCCCATCTTTTGAAGACACAGCGCAAGGTCATCAATTTCAGGCTCTAAGGCCGCGCCCTTCAAAACCGTTGTGCCTTTTGCAAGCGTTGCCGCCATAAGCAGGTTCGCGGTTCCGGTCACGCTGGTTTTCGCAAAGGTATAGTCAGCACCCACAAGTCCTTTGGGTGCTGTTGCCTGAATATAACCTTCTTCCAGCGTTAGCTGCGCCCCCAACGCCTCAAGCCCTTTAAGGTGCAGGTCAATGGGACGAATGCCAATGGCGCAACCGCCCGGCATAGAAACCTTAGCTTCACCGTAACGCGCTAGTAACGGCCCAAGCGTTACAATGGATGCCCGCATTTTGCGCACGATATGATAAGGCGCTGTCACGGTCGTTAGCTCCTCAGCTTTCAATTCAAGCTGCTTTAAAGCCATAGGGCTCGATGTCACGGCATTAGTCTTCAAAAAGGCTTTGTTTTTCAGAACTTTCGCGCCCAAATGCTCAAGCAACAAAATCATGCTTTGTGTGTCGGCCAAGCATGGCACATTTTGTAATACCAAAGACTCTGTGGTCAGCAAACTGGCCGCCATTTGCAAAAGCAGGGCGTTTTTGGCCCCCTCAATGGGGAGGGTGCCTGCAAGTTTTTGTTGCCCAATAATGCGTAGTCTATCCACTCTTAAAAAGACTTTCCTTCATCTAACATTTTTAAGAGGCAGCTTTCACCTTGGGCAAAACCACCGATGCTTTTTGATCCATGTACTTGCCCTTGCGGTCTTTGTACGACACCTCGCACACATCATTGGCCTTTAAAAACAAAAACTGACAGGCGCCTTCAAAGGCATAAATCTTTGCTGGCAGTGGCGTGGTGTTTGAAAACTCAAGGGTTACATAGCCTTCCCATTCGGCCTCAAGAGGCGTGACATTCACGATAATGCCGCAACGCGCATACGTTGACTTGCCCAGGCAAATCACCAAAACGTCACGCGGAATTTTAAAACGCTCAACGGTGCGACCCAATGCAAAACTATTGGGCGGAATAATGCATTCAGGGCCTTTGCGATCGACAAAGCCGTCTTCGTTAAAGTTCTTAGGATCCACAAGAGCGTTGTTGATGTTGGTAAACACCTTAAACTCGTCAGCGACCCTGGCATCGTACCCATGGGATGACAGACCATAAGAAATCTTGCCTTCACTGACCTGACGTTCAACAAACGGGTCAATCAAACCCTTTTTGGCCGCAGCTTTTATCCATGTGTCATTTAAAATTGGCATCGTTGCTTTCTATCACATTGAAATGATGCGTCATCATAAACCATCTTTTTAACTTTTGAAAGCAGCCTTTCAGACGTTAGCTCACACAGCTTAAAATGCCCCTTACATGTCTATCAAAAGCCAACCAAAAAAGCGTCCCTTTTAAAAGCGTCATCGCGAAGGCGCAGCCTGTGGCGATCCACTTGCCATAAACTTAAGCGGCTAAAGCACACTGGATTGCCGCGTCGAAACAACAGTTTCTCTTCGCAGTGACAATGTAGAACGTCATCGCGAACGGCCAACGGCCGTGTGGCGATCTATAAACCCGCACCTATAAGTGCTTTTTTTGTGCTTAGCCTTAGGCGGCAGGTGCCGCAGCTTTTTCTGTGCTGGGTGCCGAGGCCTCTTGCGTGCCCGGCGCACCATCGGCTTGTTTTCTAATTTCTTTCTCAAGCGCGTCACAAATATTGGGATTTACCTTTAGATAGGCACGGGCGGCTTCTTTGCCTTGTCCCATTTTTTGCCCTTTGTGTGCATACCACGCACCTGATTTTTCAACCAGATTCAACCGAACGGCCATGTCAAGAATCTCGCCTGTTTTCGAGATGCCCTCGCCATACATAATATCAAATTCAACGGTCTTAAAGGGGGGTGCCATTTTGTTTTTGGCCACTTTCACGCGTGTTTGGTTGCCAACCACCTGGTCTTTATCCTTAATGGCACCAATGCGCCTGATATCCAAACGTACAGAGGCATAAAACTTAAGGGCATTACCACCGGTGGTGGTTTCGGGGTTGCCAAACATAACGCCAATTTTTTGCCTGACCTGGTTAATAAACAGCACAAGGCAGCCCGACTTTGAAATAGAGCCTGTCAGCTTGCGCAACGCTTGGCTCATCAAGCGGGCTTGCAGCCCCATGTGCGCATCGCCCATGTCGCCCTCAATTTCAGCTTTAGGTACCAGCGCGGCAACGCTGTCCACAATCAAAACGTCAACGGTGCCCGAGCGCACCAGTGTGTCGGTGATCTCAAGCGCTTGCTCGCCTGTATCAGGCTGTGAGATCAAAAGGTCATCAAGGTCCACGCCTAGATTTTTTGCATAAATCGGATCCAGCGCATGCTCGGCATCCACAAAGGCCGCAACGCCGCCTTTTTGCTGGATGGCCGCCACCACATGCAGCGCCAGCGTTGTCTTGCCCGAGCTTTCAGGCCCAAAAATTTCAATAACTCTGCCCTTCGGCAATCCACCAATGCCAAGGCCGATGTCAAGCCCCAGCGATCCTGTCGAGACTACCTCAACGGCTGTTGGCTTATGGTCGCCGCCAAAGCGCATGATGGCCTCTTTGCCAAAAGTGCGCTGAATCTGATCAAGAGCCGCCTTGAGTGCTTTTTCTTTCTCAACATTGATAGACATAATGTTTAAAACCTTGCTGGTGGAAGAGGGTCTTTACAAAAAAGCGCCTTAAACAAACACTTAAACCATTAGTTTGTGCGCTTTCACTGTCTTTTGTATCCCATACTTTCAAAAAAAGTGCAAGACGCACCATGCCACCTTATCAAACAGACACAACACTCACCCTGTCACCAGAAGCGCCTATCAATCAAAAATTAATCTAAAAAAGACAAAAATAGATCATAGATTCGGAAAGCTGCGCCAAAAATATCACTATGGCATATTCTTTAAAGAACAAAGCGACTGGTTTTTTTTGGGTTTCTTTTACACTGCTTGGCAGCAATGTCTATGTTTTTCGCACCATTTTAGGTCCTTTTATTTTGGGCGCCATGCTGGGGTATCTTTTTCACCCCCTGGCCACAAAGCTAACCGATTTTCGCATCAAACGCGCGCTGACCAGTGCGCTGGTGATGATGCTCTTTTTTGTCATGCTGTTTGGATTTTTGTTTTATTTCACGCCTTTTTTAGAAGAGCGCTTGATGTATATTATCTCACAATTGCCCGATCTGCATGCCAAGCTTAAAGAGCTGACCCGGCCTTTTTTAACAGCTGACCCGGCGTTGTATGGCGAGCTGAACAGTGTTTTTCCAACCAACGAGGCCCTTCACAAGATTGCGCACGAAATTTCTCACTGGGCGATGCATTTTTTTCTTAGTGTTGTCAGTGGTGCGCGCTCGGTCGAGGTTTTGGTGTTTTACATTATCGTGGCGCCCATTGTGGCTTTTGATTGCCTGCGCGATTGGCCACTGTTGTTACGCTTTTTTAAGGCCACAACACCGGCGTTGGCTGAAGAGTCGCTTAATCAATTTTGGCGCGATCTTGACAGCATTATGAAACGATGCATCAGGCGATACATCTTTTTGTGCTGGACGCTTGCGCTTTATTACATGATGGCTTTGCATTTTTGTCGCGTGCCTTACGCCACAACCTTGTCGTTTTTAACGGCGCTGTTGTTGATGGTGCCAAGCCTGGGGCTGCTCATCGCCTTTGTGTTGGTTTTTTCCATTGGCCTTAGCTATAAGCCCGATCTGCACATGGCGCTTCATATCATCGTGGTCTACGTTGTGGGTTATGGCCTCAGTGCTTTTGCCCTCAAGCCCTATTTTTTGAAAGACGGCTTGGGTTTGCACCCTTTGTGGATCTTTTTTACAATCTTTGCTGCAACGTTTCTGATTGGCGCTGTGGGGGCCTTTTTTGCGTTGCCCCTGGCCGGCCTTAGCTATGCGGCGCTCAAATGGTTCGTGGCGTCCTATCAACGCACCAAAGCACACGCCAAACAACAAGCCCTTGCGCCTTCAGTTCCATAAAAAAGGCAAAATTGACAGTCAAAACAAAAAAATGCTAAGTATTTTTAATCCTTTGTTGTCTTTTTTGGATAAAAATAAAGTCATAAGGGGGCTTATGGCACGGGAGACAGCAAATGACATGTCGTTTGATCAAAGTATCTTTTTTATTTTTGTGCGCGTTGGCGCTTGGGCTAAGCCTTCGCCCTTTAGAAGTGCGCGCATGGTTTGGGTCACATTTAGCTAGTGATATCAATGATGATTTAAGGCTGGCTGCCGAAAGAGCGCATGATGTGGCGCACCAAGCAGCCGAGCATGCAAGAAAGATGGCAAAACTAGCTAAGAGCACTATGGGAAAAGTCGCCAAAGGGGCATCACAACAGGTAGCCAAAATGGCCATTGCGTTAACGCATTTGTCGCACAAAGCAGCTGAGAACGCCGTTGTGGCAGCCAAGCACGCAAGTGATCTAACACGCGCCGCCCTTGTAAAAATTGGACGTGGTGCAGTCAAGACAACACGTGCGCTCGCTAAAACTGCCAAAAGGGCTGACCATAACTTCAGTCAACGCGCCTCAAGAGCGCTGGCTGCATTGGGCGGACCAGGTCCTGCTTTGGTTGATTAAGCAAAGCGGTGTCACTGTCATTTTAGACCGTCATCGTGAAGGCGCAGCCTGCGGCGATCCACTAGCCAGACACTGAATCGGCTAAAGCACACTGGATTGCCGCGTCGCCCAAAAGGGTTCCTCGCAATGACGTTCTGACGCGTCGCCTTTAAAAGGTGTTAGTAGGTCATATCTTTAACCGATACTTTGTTGCCAAAGGCTGTTTTCAGCCTTTGACACATCTCGTCCGAAAGCCTGAGTTTGTGACTGTCTAGCAT
The DNA here is from genome assembly GCA_049607645.1 of Holosporaceae bacterium. Lineage (GTDB taxonomy): Bacteria > Pseudomonadota > Alphaproteobacteria > Holosporales > Hepatobacteraceae > JBAJNL01. The sequence goes on from JBMYWS010000004.1 coordinate 19,882, forward strand.
TAAATGACGCAGTTTTTGTGATAGTTGCAAAAGTGGTTCAGCCTGTGCATCCGTTAAATGGCAATCGGTTAGATCAAGTTCTTCAAGGTGGGGCATCGAGCAAATGACCTGCGTGTCACCAAGGTTTTCTTGAGCGTTCAGATGCAACACACGCAAGGTAGAATCTTGTAAAGGTTCAAGGTTGGTGAGGTTGTGCCAACCATGCAATCTTAACTCTTCTAGTGTGCCAAAAGGCAAAAGTGCAAATTTATCGTTATCGATCTCGCTATTCTGGAGTAACAACCGACGCAAAGGTAAATTGCCTAGTGCCTGCACAACATCAGTGGCCACACCGCCGGCACATGTAAAATCTTCAATTGCAGGATTGCTTTCTAAAAGGCGGATCAAAAACGCGCGGTCTTCGGGTGCGCTGTAAGCTAAGGTGAACAAGGTCCAACAGTTCAATGTGCGCAGATTATGCAATTGCGTCAGTACAGCTAGGCGGCCTGTTTGATTTTGATGCTGCTCTGTAACGCTGAGTGACGTGTCAACTATCTGAAGCGTATGAAGGTTTGTGTAGTTGGTTATGTTCCGGATTGCTTGAACGTCACTGTGAGTCAGCAAAAGAGATTCAAGTTTGTCAGGGCACGGCAACAAAGGCAGCTCTCCTAAAGTGCTGCTGTTTATAACCAAAGAATGCACGCTCGCAAAGGGCGCCATCAATTCGGTTATCTCATGGGGCTCAATGCCGCGAGTGGCGTTCTCTAAAAGGGCCTCTTTTTTCTTGGCGTACTTGGGCACTGTTGATTGCAGTATTCTGCAAGCTTCGGTGTCTAAGCGAAATGACTCAGGACGCGATAGTGCTGCTTTGGGCTTGGGCCTTGCTTGCGGTTTGCCTGTGGATCGCCACAGGCTACGCCTTCGCGATGACGATGAGGGGCTGTAGCCATTTACAATGACGATCAAAGTGACGCGGCATTCCCCAAAACCGTCATTGCGAGGAGCAGCGTGCTGCGACGCGGCAATCCACACGTGCTTTGGCCATCAAAGACACATCTTAATTGCTGTCACAAAAGGGGGCGGCTTGGGATCTGTTTTATGTCTTGAACGATTGAAAACGCTGCTTTAACATGCAGCAAGGATTGCGCAAAAGTCAGTGTGCACACAGGTTGGGGGTAAACGTCTTTGGATCGCTCGTCTATTCGTGCTCTTAAAAACCGTGTGGTGCTGTCAGACATTGTGGCGCCTTATGTGCGCCTTTCTAAAAAAGGGTCCGAGCTTTGGGGCTGCTGCCCCTTTCACCAAGAAAAAACGCCTTCCTTTAAGGTGAACAATGAAAAGGGCGTTTTTCACTGCTTTGGTTGCCACAAGCATGGCGATGCTTTTACCTTTTTGGCCGAAAAGCGCGGGCTGTCTTTTTACGAGGCGGCCGAAGAGCTGGCCCTTAAAGTGGGTTTTGATCTGCCTGCGCGTGAGGTGGGCGAGGCACCTCAAGAAGCACGGCAAGAGGCAGAACTGCTGAAAAGCATGCTGGCCAAAGCGGCAACTTTTTTTGCTGAAACGCTGAAGGCTGATGCCGGTGCGCAGGCGCGTGCTTATTTGCAAAAGCGCGGTGTGTCAGCCGCGGCCGCGCAAACTTTTTTGTTGGGGGCAACGCATAAAAAAGGCTTTTTAAGCCGTGCACTTAAAGATTACACGGCCGCACAGCTTTTAAAGGCCGATCTTTTGCAGCCCTTAAGGCAAAACACCCAGGCTGCACCCACTGCCGTGCCCAACCAGACAAGTGCCTTGCCGCGCGAAAGTTTTTATCACCGCGTGATGTTTCCGCTGCGTAACCTTAAGGGCGATGTGCTGGGGTTTGGCGGGCGTACCTTTGGCGATGCCACGCCCAAATATCGCAACTCGGCCGAATCGCCCATTTTTAAAAAGCAGTACTATCTTTATGGTCTGTTTGAGGCGCGCCAGAACGCGGCTCTTTTAAAAGCACCTTTTTTGCTGGTCGAGGGGTACCTTGATGTGATCGCGCTGCAAAGCGCAGGCTTGGCGCGCGCTGTGGCGCCTTTGGGAACGGCGCTTAGTCAAGATCAACTGGTTTTGGCCTTTAAGAACAGCAAAACCGTTTATATTTGTTTTGATGGCGACACTGCAGGACAAAATGCGGCCTTTAAGGCCGCCGAATCAGCGCTTCCCATTTTAAAGCCCGACTTGTCTTTGCGCTTTTGCGTTTTGCCCGAAGGTCTTGACCCGCATGCGCTGATACAAAGCAACCAAACCCAACAGCTTCTGGCGTCTATTGATAACAGCCGCACGTTGTTAGATGTGTTGTTTGACAGGGCATTGGCCCTTTTTCCGCACGAAACGCCAGAAGCGCAAGCACAAAGGCAGCAAAGTTACGAAAAGTGGTGTGGTCTTTTGCCAGACTATCACCTGAAAACATCCTACCTAAGGGCGTTAAGGCAGCGCTTTTATGCGCACCAGCGTAATCCGCAAGCGGCCTCTTTGTTAAAACGCAGTGCGCCGCAAGAAGGGCATGTAACATTGCTGCGTCAAAAGATTATTCTTTTCACATTGATCAACCACCCAGGCTTGCTGGCAGATTTTGTCGAGATGTTGGCGGCAATTCACTTTGATGCTCTTTTTATGCCTCTGCAGCAAGGTCTTCTTAGCTTTGCCACCAATCTTGACATGACACAAGACAGTGAAACGTTGCAAACATTTTTGGCACAAAAGGGACTAGAGGCCGCCGTTGCAGGCCTTGGGTCAAGGCACGCGCTTCAAATGATTGCCCCTTTTGTGAACGAAAAATCTGAAAGACAAGATGCTGAAAAGGGACTGCTTGATCTTTTTCGCACCCTAGAGCAGAATAGAGTCTTAAGGCAAGAAGTGAAAGAGTTAGAGCGCGCTTTTGCAAAGGATGGGCAGGCAGGCACATGGGAGAGGCTTTCAAAGCTTCGACAGGCCTGTTTGGAACAACAAGATCAGCTTATAGATTAAACGGCAGTCAATGGTAGAAAAAACACCTAAATCAAACAAAAAAAATGCTGCACCCGATGCAGAGACAGTTGAAAAAAAAGATGCCCTTGAGGCGTTGCTTGAGCATGGCAAAAAACAGGGTTTTATCACCTATCAAGAGCTGTCGCGGCTTTTGCCGCCCGAGCTTTTAGAAAGCGAGTCGCTTGAAAATATTCTCTCGCAATTAGCAGACAGCAATGTTGAGCTGATCGAGGGTGACGATATTCCGCAAAGTAAAGATGCGCCCAGCAAAACCGATGATGACGACAAAGGGGCCGCGGGCGATGAGCGCAACATGCCTCGAACCGATGATCCGGTCCGTCTTTATCTAAGGGAAATGGGCACCATCTGCCTTTTGTCGCGTGATCAAGAGATTGTGATCGCCAAGCGTATTGAAGCGGGAACGGATCGCGTTTTGGGTGCTGTGTGTCGCAGTCCTTTAACCCTTGAAGCGCTGGATACGTGGCATGAAAACCTAGAACAAGGCACCATGGCGCTGCGTGAAATTATTGACCTTGAGGGCCTTAACACGCAAGAAAATAAAAAAAACGCCGCTGAGGCTGAAGGCGACGCTTTGGAAGATGGCACCGACACAGAAGTAGCCGATAAAGACGCGGAGCAAAAGTCGGACGCCAAAGAGTCGGTCGATCAAGCGTCCGACGCATCTGATGCGCCAAAAGATAAAAAAGCTAAATCTGACGAGACAAAAGATGAAGATAAAGCGGCTGCCGCCGATGACGACGCGACCCAAGAAGGTGAGCAAGAGGACGCAAACATGTCGGTGCCTTTGGCCGAGCTTGAGATCAAATTTTTACCCGATGTTTTATTAAGGCTGAAGGCGCTTTCAGAGAAGATTTTTGCACTATCTCATAAAAAGGGCAGAACACCCCAAAGCAGTGAGGCAGTCACCGAGACAATCGCTTGCTTTAAAGAACTTAAGTTACATCAAAAGCGTATCGATCGCTTTGTGGTGCAGCTTTTGGAAGAGGGCGTTCGTCTGCAAAAGCTCGACAGCAAACTTGTAAAACTTGCACAAGAAGCCAACGTCACGCGTGAAGCCTTTAAAGAGCGTTACCTGGGGCACGAGGCAAATTTTTATAAAAAGAAGCACGATGCTGCGTGGGCGGAATTTGTTTCATCCAAAGCCTTTAAAGAGGGGCTTTCGGACATGGCAGACCTTGTGCACGACACACAAATGCCTATCAAAGAGTTTCGCCCCCTGATTACCGAGCTGCAGCAGGGCAAGCGCGAGGCCGACAAGGCCAAAAAAGAAATGGTCGAAGCCAACCTGCGTTTGGTGATTTCGATTGCCAAAAAATATACCAACCGCGGTTTGCAGTTTTTAGATCTGATTCAAGAAGGCAACATTGGCCTGATGAAAGCGGTAGATAAGTTCGAATACCAGCGGGGGTACAAGTTTTCTACCTACGCCACCTGGTGGATTCGCCAGGCGATTACGCGCTCGATTGCTGACCAAGCACGCACTATTCGTATTCCGGTGCATATGATCGAGACCATTAACCGCTTGGTGCGCATGTCACGTCAAATTTTGCATGAGACAGGCCGTGAGCCCATGCCTGAAGAGCTGGCGAAAAAGCTTGATCTGCCGGCCGAAAAAGTGAAAAAGGTGCTTAAAATTGCCAAAGAGCCCATTAGTCTTGAAACGCCTGTGGGTGATGAAGACGACAGCTCGCTTGGTGATTTTATTGAAGATAAAAGCCTTTTATCACCCGTGGATGCAGCGGTTCAAAGCAATCTTAAAGATACCACCACACGCATTTTGTCAACGCTAACGGCGCGTGAAGAGCGCGTGATACGCATGCGTTTTGGCATTGGCACCAACGAGCACACGCTTGAAGAAGTAGGCCAGCGCTTTAACGTGACGCGTGAACGCATTCGCCAGATCGAGGCGAAAGCGCTGCGCAAACTGCAACACCCCAGCCGCTCACGCAAGCTAAGAAGCTTTTTGGACACTTAAAAACGATCCGTTATGTCAGCGTCACCTTGCGCGTCATCGCGAAGGCGCAGCCTGTGGCGATCCACATGCAACGCACTAAAGCGGTTAAAGGCACACGTGGATTACCGCGTCGAAACATCAGTTTCTCCTCTACAGCGATGACAGGGGGGCTTTGGCTGTTCGCGATGACGACCAAAGTGACGTGGCATGCCCCCCGAACGTCATTGCGAGGAGCCTTTGGGCGACGCGGCAATCCATACGTGCTTTGTTGTTATAAGATCTGATCGTCAAACACAAAGCGGGCGACCTCTTTTGAAAAATCAAGCGGTTGGTGTCCGGCAACGCCAATCCCCCCTTTTTCATCACGGGACATGTCCCAGCCACTCATCAGTGTCATGTTTTGCTGTTTGCAAAAATCATTTAACTGTGTCTGATGCGCAAGTGTAAAGCGGCGGCCGTTGTTGTTGCGTCCAAACATAGGGCATGCGGCCATGTGCTGCCAGATCGCATGATCGCTCCACAGCGTATCAAAAATTTCTTTAAGGTGTGTGTGCATACCATACAATGCATCTTTGCAAGCCTCAAAAAAGTTGGGGTTTGCGGTGGCACCAAACTCCATCAGCATGCCTTGGATGTATGTGGGCTCGATATGATGATTTTTAACAAGTTGCAAAAAAGCTTGACCGTATTGATTGAAACCTTGCAGTGTGGCCGAGCCATCAACGGGTAGTGTATAGCCAATTTTGGTTTCTGGCGCTTCTGACTTAAGTTTTTGAATGGCTTTCAGATGGCGCGTGAGTGCTGCGGTATCGGCTAAAAAGCCGCCTTCAAAATCAAAATCTAAGCCTTCTAAGGTGTAATTTTTGATAATGGCTTGATACTGCGCGCACAGGTCATCGGGTGAAAGCCTGTCATCCGAGCACATTGGCAAGCCCGCCGCACCACCAATAGAAATTAATGAATGGCTGTTGCGTTCAAAAAAGTTTTTGTGATAGTCAGACTGGCGTGCGTCACCGACTTCTTGTTTGCCGGTGTTGCTGTCATAAACGGACAGATGTCCTCCCCAGCAAGGTTTGCGGTCGCGCAGTACCACAAAACCTACAATTGAGCCACTAACGCCCGAGCGACTCACCAAGTTTTCAAGCAAAGGTGTGGGCCATGCAACGCCATCTGTATAAGGCATCGCCAATCTTGAAGAGGGAACGGCGCCGTCCTCTTCAGTACGAAAGGTTAAAAGCTCTGAGTACTCCGACAGGTTATGGGCCAGGTCAAAAGCACAGACTTTGGCTTGATATGCATGATTGGGCAGCAAATGTGACAGTGTTGCCCATGGGTCTTGGACGCTAAGAATGGTAGGTTCAGCTGTGTCGTTTTGTTCTTGGTACTGTACTTTATAGCCTTTAACCGCCACATTATCGACCGAAAGGTCCCAAGCCATTTTGGCGTGAAAAGCACCGGCAGTGATCAGTTTAACGTTTTGGGGGATAGAAGGTGGTTCCGTATCTTGATCGGGGGCAATGACTTGACCTTCAATGCAAAAATGTTTGGGTAAAACGCCGTCTTCGCCTGATCCATCGGGAAAATTCACCCCAATGGATATCTCTTCAGTGGTGTGTGCTTCAAGGGGAAGCTTCCAATCTTGAAAATAGCCCGTAATGCGCGCACCGTCCACAGAAAACACAAATCCCATGTGTTGCGATGGAATGCCGACAGTCAGCGAAAATCCCATTTTGACGGTCTTGATATCTTCATCCGTCAGATTTTGAACCGCAATGGTGATCGGACGATAATAGCTGTCAACACTGCCCCAAGCCGTATGAACGGCCACGGTAAACTTTTCATCCGGCAACGCATAGCTGGTGGATGCAAGCAAGGTGAGGGCAGCTGCCGAGAGCAGCCTTTTTTGAAAGGTCCATCGAGATGGAGATAATTGATATATTTTAAACATTTTCGCGCAAAGCCTCTTATTTTTTATTTAATAAGGTATTTTAAGAGGGGTGGATGCGTCAATTTGTTATTTTTTTTATATAAAAAAGATACTGAAGGCGTGTCTTAAAAGAGGCTTCTTTTTAAAAAATGATCTTGTGCGTTTCGTTACTTTGAGAACGTCATCGCGAAGGTGCGCAGCGCCTGCGGCGATCCACATGCAGTGAACTAAAGCGACTAAGGCACACGATGGATTGCCGCGTCGAAACAAAGGTTTCTCCTCGCAATGACGGTTTTGGGGGTGTGACGCGTCATGCCGGTCGTTATCATGAAGATGTCAGTTTGTGGTGCGTATGCTTGTCTTTTTCCTTTTAGGTGCGCGAAGGTCATTCTCCACCATCCGCAAGTTTGGCAAACTTTTAAGCAGAATCAAGAAAATAAGCGCTTTTTTTGAAGAACAATGCTAGAAGCCAAAGCACACGATGATGGCCACGTCGCAACATCAGCTTCTTTTCGCAGTGTCTTTAGGCGTGCAAAAGACTGAAGGGGCGTGATGCGCTTTTTGCAAAAGACAAGTGTGTGTTACAAGCCCCTGTGTTTTGGTCAGGGCGCCTTCAGATCTCTTGTTGTGTCTGTGACGGCAAACCGTCTTTATGATTTTTTTTACTTTTGTCTCTATTTTTCTTTTCTTTGAGACATTTGCTCTTTATGCTAAAGCAAAGTCATTGCTTTGAAGTCGCTTAAATGATTGTGGTAAAACGTTTTTTTTACATTTTTTTCTTTTGCTTACACGTGTTGTGGCCCCACTTGGCGGTGGCGTCTGAGGAGGCCCCTGATCTGTCCTCTGAACAAGAGATGCCTGTCTCTGAGATGCCTCAAGGGGCGTCCGAGGCCGAGCAGCAGGCCTTTCTTGAACGCGCATCGACGCCTTTAAACGGAACATCTCAAGAAAACCAAGCTTCAGATCAAGGTAAAACGAATGGTGCAAAAGCGTCAGAAGAGTTGGCGACAGAACAGTCCACCAAAGAGCTAGAACGTCTGCAAACGAATATACAAGAGTTGCAAAAAAATCTGACCACGTTGCAAAACAACATGGGGGCAAAAACGGTGTTGCCTTTAAAAGGAAACCGACCCTTTGTCAAAACGTATGTCTCGCTTTTTGTGGATTTGCTTGAAGAGCGGTTGATTCAGCTGCAAAAAGGGTTAACTGATTTGGGGGATGCCCTGCTGAAGCTCTTTTCACTAGAGGATGCGTTTGCGCTTTGGCTTGATTGGGGGGCCTTTCTTTTAATGCTTGTGGGTATCACGCTTTTGGGTGTGTTCTGTGGGTTTATGACGCACAGATGGCTTGGGCGGGGGCTTTCGGGTATTTTTAAGTGGGCTTTGAACGAGCTAAAAGAAAAGCCCCATCTGCACCGCATGGCGTCATTCTTTATGGCGCTTTTCTCGGCACTTTTTCCTGTGCTGGTCATGTTTTTGGTACAGGTCAGTGTTGCGTACGTTGTGCAAGAGGCACCGCTGCTGCATAACGTTGTATATCTGGTTTCAACAGGTTTGTTGTTGTGGGTCGGTTTGTGGCGCTTTCACTTGGTGGCTTTGCAATTTGTGTCCAATGATTTTTGGGGAACAGGTGCAGCGCGCCTTAAGCGGGGGCTTGGGTTTTACCTGCAGTTTCTTCTGTTTTTCTGGATTGTGGATGACTGGATCATCGAGTGCCTTTCTTTTATAGGGCTTAGTGAAGAGGTGCGCGTTCTGGTCACAGCAGTCTTTGGGCTGGGCATGACCATTGCCACTTTGGGGCTGGTGCACACGTTGAAAAAGCCCCTTTTAAAGTGGATTAAGCTGAACCAAGAAAATCAGTTTCCGCTTTTAACAACCTTTTTCTGGATCTTTTGGAACACGTTTCCAGCGGTTTTGTACTTGGTGTTCTTTTTAGATGACGAGACGTTCTCTCGCTTCTTTTATCCCATTTTACTGACCATCTTTTTCTTCCCGCTGATTCCTATTGTGAACCGTACACTGAAACAGTTGCGTATCGGCTATTTGCTATCGCGGCGCCGCGCGCCGCAGCAGGGGGTGTTGTTTCGCTTTTTAAAGCCGCGTTTGCGTGCCCATCGCTTGTGCTATTTGGTCAGCTATGCAGCGGTGGGGCTTATGATGGTCGAGGTGTGGGATTTGCGTCTCTTCCAATCTTTGAAGCTGTTTGTGGGTGGTCAGCTGTATGACCAATTGTTTGATGTGATGCTGCTTTTGGTGGCGGCGTGGGCCTGTGTGCACTTTGGTGATCGTATTTTGCACTATTATCTGGGGCGACCACCAGCCACGCACCGAGAAGACGAGGTTTTTTATATCACAGGCCGCATGCGCACGTTGTTGATGACATCGCGCACCATTTTAAGAATTGCTGTGGCGCTTGTGTTTGGCCTGATTATTCTGTCAGCGCTTGGTTTTAATATCGTGCCGCTGGTCAATAACCTTGGTTTTTTCACGCTTGCGTTTGGTTGGGGCATTCAGTCGTTCGTCAAAGACTTTTTTGCCGGTCTCTTTAGCTTGCTTGATAACAACGTAGCGGTGGGTGACTGGGTTGATGTTGATGGGCGCTTGGGCATTGTGGAAGAGCTCACCTTGCGTACCATCAAGGTTAGAAATGATGCCGGCACGTTGTTTACCATTCCGTTTGGGTCGATCAATGTTTTGGGCAACCGCTCACGGCACTTTTCGCGCTTTTTGGTGAACTTGCCGGTGCCTTATGACAGTGATCCCACTAAAGTGCAAAAGTTGCTTGAGCAAGCGTTTCAAAACCTTAAAAAGCAAAGTGCCTATCGTAAAAAGGTGGTTGGGTCGATTCAGATACGCGGCATTAACGATATCAGCAATTATGCGATGGTTTTTCAAGCGCGTGTTGAAACAACGCCTACAACGCAAGAGTTTGTCAGGCGTGGCTATAACCATCAACTCAAACTGTTGCTTGACGAGGCGGGAATTCGGCCGCCTGTGCCGCCTTATCCGTTGACAAAGGATACGCTGGTTTCGGTGTCGGGACGCATCTTTAACAAAGCCTAGCGGCTTTTAGTACCTTGCATATGGATCGCGCGGGGTGCTTCGTACCTTCGCGATGACCGTCTACAACGTCATTGCGAGGAGAAACTTATGTTTCGACGCGGCAATCCAGTGTTCTTTTATTCTGCTAGGGGCCTTGATCGGCCTGTTTGACAAAGTGGACCAGTTCCTCAAAAATCCGTTTTGTCTCGTGTGCATCCCAATCAGCCCACTGTTTTTTGGTAATGGCAAAGTCACTGATGCGCACCAGGCCTATATAGGTCTTAAGCTTAGCTAGTGCAAGTTCAATACGCATCCATACAAAATCGGCCGCATGATGATGCAGCCCTTTGAACAGCTTTCCCTTCTGCTGCTCAAATTGTGCCAGAAGCTTATCAATATCTTGGTGAACGGCTTTTCTTTGCAAAATAAATCCCTCCTCAATTTTGATTAATGGACACGTTTGTCCCAGCTGCAAAGCGGCCGCTAAAAGTTCTTGTATGTGTCGTAAGGCATCTTTCAAAAGGGGGTTTTGCAGTGTTTGTGTCAAATCAGACGCTTCAAGCGCGGGCTCTTTTAAAGAAAGCGACAGGCTATAGCCAACACCCCGCACATTGCAAATGATGTCCTCTGTTTTGGGTGAAAAACTTTTTAAAAAGGCTTTCAGATCCGAAATCTTGCGGTGTAGCCTGGTTTCATCAGGGCACGAAAGGTTGCTTTCTGTTAAAAGCGCGATCAGCGTTTTGTAGGGCACAACACCGGGGTGCCTGAAGAAAAGCGCTCCCAAAAGCGCTGCAAAAGCAGGCTTAAGGCGCGTTTGCTTTGTGTTGCCATCAAGGTCAAGGCGCAACACCATGGTCTGGTGATCCACCGTGTAAGATGTTGCGGTGCGCGGATCATACAGCTGCCTTAGGTGTGTCATGGGGTTAACCGATAGCCTATTTTTGTTTTGCCTTTTTTGCTTTTGCAGTGCGTGATGGTGATGGGGCCTATATTTTGCAAGTTTTGCACATGGGTGCCGCCGCATGGATCACACGAGATGCCTTTAATGTCGCACACCCTTAGCTGCTTAGATGTGGGCAGCTTATAGGGAAGTTTTTTGATAAAAGCGTCAATCTCTGTTTTTTCTAAATATCTTGTGACAACACACGTTGCTTTTTCAAGGTGCTCTTGAATGTTCGCTTCTAAGGAGACCAAAAACGCTTTGGCATCCAAAAGGGTGCCCTCAAAACCCACATAAGCTTCGTTCGGAAACTGATGTCCTTTAACGGCCGTGATGTCTGAAGACAAGGCGTTCGCCACAGCGGCCACAAGGTGACCTGCTGTGTGGTAACGGGTGTTAAGGTTGCGCCGTTTTGGGTCAATGCGCAGGGTAACGGCTTTGTTGTGCGTGTTCAAAGGTGGGTTTTCTACTAAGTAATGGCGCACCTCACCCTCGATCTGACGCACATCGCACACAAAGTATGTGTTGTTGTCCAGAATGATGGTGCCCTGATCGGCTGGCTGTCCGCCGCCTTGTGGATAAAAGATGCTGCGATCAAAGATCAGGTAGGCACCCTTTGTATCATGGCCGTTGCCTTGAACGGTGGCCGATAGGTCAAAAAGTGTAGGGGTTTGGGCGTACATCAGGTGTGTCATTGTTGGCTTTCGTTTGTCCTGCTTTTTCCTCAGGGTACAGGTGCCAGGGCAAGATCAGTATGACAATGATCTCCTGATGCGGGACTTTTGTGTTTCAATTATCCTGCTTTTATCCGAAAGCTTACAAGCCTTTTGTGCATAAGATGCGAAGCGTGCCTGTGCTTCTTAAGCCTATGGCCTGTTGGTCATGTCAAAGAATGACGGTGTGTCACACCTTTTTTAAGCAGCGGCTTTGGTGGATGGCTTAACTTTTTTTTTAAAAAACGAGGAAAACCAAGGGTGTGTTACCAAAGCAAAAAGGCCGTTACCCAGCGTATTCCACATGGTGATCAAGGGGTCTTGCAGCATATAAAGCGTCATAAATAATCCCAAAAACTCGGTGGGCAAGCCAAGCGATGTTTGCACAAAGGGCGCCATAATGAGTGCACCGCCGCCAGGGACACAGGCGTTGAAAAAACGTGCAAGGCAGTAATAAAGTGCATAGCCTATAAACACATCAAGTGGCGGAATCACGCCAGTGGCCATTGTAATTAACGCAAGGGCATTCAATGTCACCACAAAGCCATCGCCAAATGTATGAATATTGGTGGTTAAAGGGATCACAAAGCCTGGATAGGTTTTCGACTTCAACCGCTCGCTGATGCTGTCAACCAAAATAGGCATGGTTGCAACGCCCGACATCGTGCTAAAGGCTGTAATAGCAGGCGATATAAGTGCTTTGATGTCACCTTGAAAGCGTTTAAAACTAAGGCGCGTGCTGATGGCAAGCAACACCACAAAAAATGTTAAAAGCGACGCATGCATCAAGCCAAAGACTTTGCCGTAATCTTTAAGCAGCAGCACAAGGGTGCCCTCTGATTGAATTTTAAGAACGACGGCCAAAACATACAAAGGCAGCAGCGGAATAAAATAACGCTTTAACACATAGGTTGATGACATGCGCAAGGTTTCGGCAAAGCTTTTAAGGGGTTTGATGTCTGCCAAAACAGCGGTAAAACCCAAAACCAGCGCGCACACAATGGCCACACTTGGCGTTAAGGGTGATTTGAAGGGTAGGGCCCACAGTTGCTTAACACACTGCGGTCCTTCAAGCGCGCAACCAGTTGCAATGGGTGAAAGCTTCATAAACGGAAAGGTGATCTGCGCGATACCATAGGCAAGAAAAACCGTGACAAAGCCCGCGGCAACAGCCAACAAGGCAACCGCAAGCACCAGAACGAGGCTTTTGCGATCAAACGATGTCAAAGAGCTCATCAGATAGCCCGCAACCACAAGGGGGATAAACATCATCAGCAAGTCTTTAAACACTGCACCCGCAGTGAAAAGACAGTCCAGGACAATCGGGGGAGCCACAGAGTGGATCAAAACGCCTAAAGCAATAGTTGCGATAAGCTGAAAGGGGAGGCTCTTAAAGTGCCTCAGATAGCTTGTTATAAACATCACACAGACAGTGTATCAGAAAACTGTTTATTCCACAAATAATCAACAAAACTAAGCAGATAAAAAGGTGTCAGAAAAGGCCTAAGGCCCTTTTTTCACAGTGTAAAAATTTTTTTTCGTGCACTTTTTTGCCTCAAAATGACTCTTTTAAAAAGCGCTTGCTTAGCAAAGCAGACGCAAAGGCTAAGCTGTGGCAGATGTTTTTGAAGAAAAGTTGCGGCTTTCTGATGGAATCACAACCTCAATACCATCAAGGGCGTCTGTTAAAATGATTTGACAGCCAAGCCGAGACGTTTCCTCAAGACCAAAAGCCAAATCCAACATATCCTCCTCTTCTTCTGTTGAGGCGGGCAGTTTCGCAAACCATTGTGGTGCCACCACCACGTGACATGTCGAGCAAGCCAAAGAGCCTTCACAGGCCCCTTCAAGGTCATCGGCCAAACCATTTTGGTGCGCAATTTCTAACAACGAAAGACCAGCCTTTGCGTTGATTTCAACGCGCGTTTTATCAGGCTTAATAAAAGTCACCTTAGGCATAGAACGGTGTGATTCCTTTAAAACTCGAAGAGATACAAAACTCACTATAGAAAAAATGTGGCCAAAAGTCATCTTTTTTTCTAGGATAATCCAAAGATTGGTCTCACAAGAGGATTATATGCGTCGTGTTGTTGTAACAGGTATGGGGCTTGTATCACCTTTGGCATCTGGTGTGCAAGCATCATGGGATCGTTTGATAAAGGGGCGCTCAGGCATCCGGTCAATCGATCTTTTTGATACTGAAGGCTTTGCAGCAAAGGTCGCTGGCCTTGTGCCACACGGAACAAACGTAGATTCTTTAGATATGGATGGCCTGTTTTCAAAGGTTGACCAAAAAAAGAATGACCGCTTTATCTTGTATGCACTGGCTGCCAGTGATGAAGCACTCAAAGATGCGGGTTTTCAGCCCGAAACCGAGGAAGAAAAAGAGCGGTTTGGTGTTTTGATTAGCTCGGGCATTGGTGGGTTGCCCAAAATTTATGAAACCTCGGTGGCTTTGTATCAAAAGGGGCCGCGGGGGGTCAGCCCGTTCTTTATTCCCTCCTGTCTTGTGAACCTTGCATCGGGTCAGGTGTCAATCAGGCACCAGCTTAAGGGGCCCAATCTTGCAGGGGTGACGGCCTGTGCTGCCGGCACGCACGCCATTGGTGAAGCGGTGCGTCTTATTCAAACCGGTGATGCCGATGTGATGCTTGCGGGCGGCGCCGAGGCGGCCGTGTGTCCTTTGGGTGTGGCAGGCTTTGCGTCCATGCGAGCGCTTTCCACAAGTTTTAACGATACGCCACAAGAAGCGTCACGCCCGTTTGACAAAAAGCGCGATGGCTTTGTGATGGGAGAAGGTGCGGGGCTTTTGGTGATTGAAGAGCTTGAGCATGCGCGCAAGCGTGGCGCCACAATTTATGCCGAAATCAAAGGGTATGGTTTGTCGGGCGATGCCTTTCACATGGCTGCACCTGATGGCAAGGGGGCCGAGCGCGCTATGAAAATGGCCTTGCAAAAAGCGCAGCTGTCTTGTGATGACATTGCTTATATTAATGCCCACGGCACCTCGACACCACAAGGCGATGCTGCCGAGCTTAAAGCGGTGCACACTGTGTTTGGTGCGTCAACGCGCAATCTTTCTGTGTCGTCAACCAAATCGGCAACGGGCCATCTGTTGGGGGCAGCAGGGGGGCTTGAGGCTGTGTTTGCCATTCAAGCATTGCGCCATAACTGCGTGCCGCCAACACTGAACCTGCATGAAACAGATATTGAGACCGATCTTGATCTTGTGCCTTTAAAGGCGAAAGAAAAGCCGTTGCAGTATGTGCTGTCCAACTCTTTTGGTTTTGGTGGTACCAATGCATCGGTTATTTTTTCAAAAGAACTTTAAGCTTGCGTGCACGTGCGTTCCGGCTTTTGCGTAAGGCCTGCTTGTGCTAGGCTGAAATGATCCTCTTTTCAACCGATAGGACAATCAAATGAGTGCAGCGTCTCTTTCCACGCGTGATGTGGCCGTGATTGGCGCAGGCCCCTGCGGCCTTTTTTCGGTTTTTGCCTGTGGCATGATGCGCCTTTCGTGTCATGTGATTGATGTGTTGGGTCAGCCAGGTGGGCAGTGCCAAGAATTGTATCCTGAAAAGCCCATTTATGACGTGCCGGCTTTCCCATCGATCACGGGTCAGGGTTTGACCAAGCAGCTTTTAGCGCAAATTGACCCTTTTAAGCCGTTGTGGCACTTGGGACAGATGGTTCAAGCCATCGAGCCTTGTGCCGAAGGATGGCAACTGCAAACAACACAAAAAACGCTTAAAGTCAAAGCCATTATCATTGCAGCGGGCGCGGGCGCTTTTACACCGCACAAACCGCCACTTGAAAAGCTTGATTGTTTTGAAGACAAAAGTGTCTTTTATGCGGTGGTGCAAAAAGAAAAGTTTGCGCAAAAAAATGTGGTGATTGCGGGTGGGGGTGACTCGGCCGTTGATTGGGCGCTTGAGCTATTGAATGTGGCGCAGTCGATCACGCTTGTGCATCGCCGAGCCACGCTAAGAGCAGCGCCCGAAAGTGTGCAAAAATTTGACGAAGCCGTGGCGAAAGGTCGTATTGTTAAAGAAGCGCCTTACCAGCTGAAAGCGCTTGAGGGGTGTTTTGAAACGGGCAGGTTGGCGCATGTGGCCATTGCATCGCTAAAGGGTGATGAAAAAAAGCTGAAGGCCGATGTGTTGTTGCCCTTTTTTGGTTTAAAAAGCACGCTGGGGCCTATGTTTAACTGGGGGGTGCGTATCGAGAAAAATCGTGTGTGCATCGACTCCACCACAGCAGCCACCAGCCTTTCAGGCGTTTATGCGGTGGGAGATGTGGCGCTTTATCCCTTTAAGCGCAAGCTGATCTTAAGCGGGTTTGCCGAGGCAGCGCAGGCAGCGTCTGCAATCCGTCGTCAGCTGTTTCCGGATGAGGTGGCGTCGTTTGGGCATTCAACATCAAGCGGAGTGCCGGCGCTTGGACAAAGCGGCACTGAAGGGTAGCACCTGACCTGTATTGTCAGCGGCGGGGCGCTCAAGGGATTGGGCCGAGAAAACGCACGAAAAACTAAGGCGCTTTTTATGGCAAGACGTCACCTTAAGTGTGCAGCCCGCAAGGGTGGCAAAGCGCTTTAAAAGGTGCAGGTTCAAAGACCACGATCGAAAGGTAGGTTGCTCGATGTCGTGGCGCTCTTCCCCTAAAACGCGGCTTGTAAAATACAGTACAACGCCAGCGCCTTTCTGCCTAAGACTTAGTGTGATCAACGAGCGCGGTAATGCTTCGTAAAACAAATACCCAAGGGCACGCGCTAAAAATTGGCCGTAAAGCGTGCGGTTCATCACAAGGCGAATGTCGATGGTGCCAAGCACTTGCAGATAAAGACCCTTTTCGGTCATCAAGTCATCAAAAAGGGCAAGCGCTTCATCAAAAACGTCGGCCAGCAAAAAGCTGTCTCGTAAGATCGATTTATCTTCTGAGAGAATTTGCTGTAAGTCTCGTAAGGTGTCCATTAAAAACTGTGATGAAACCCATTTGGCGTTTTGCGCATGAATCACCTCGGGTGCACCATAGCTTTCGTACACATGGTCTGTTGGAATGCTTTTGGGCTCAATTTTTTGCTTGATCTGCCGAAGGCGCGCTAAAAACAAATAGCGCTCGACAAGAAACAGGCGTGTGGATTCAATTTTAATCTCTTTCGCTTCCCACAACGCGGTGACATCACGAAACTTCAGCATATGCTCGCCGCTTGACAAAGGCAGATACTCAGCCAGCAAGATGCGACCATCGTTTAAAAGAATGACACCTTTTTGCGGCAGGCGCATCGCAAGGCTTTGTCTTAGCATGTTGGTCATGGCGGTCAGCGCTGCTTTGTGGTAAAGGCGAGGGCGAATCACATTCAGCGCATCCAAAATCTTTTGGCCGGTCAGCGTATTCAAGTCAACACGCACTTGCCACAAAGAAAAACACGTTGGGTTAATAAAGGTAATGCGTTGATTGTCCGACAACAAAATCACCCCTTCAGATGACTGATGGGTTGTGGCGTGCAGCACAATGTTCATTTCATTGTTTTTGCGTTTAAGGTGCAGCTTTTCTGTCATGTCCTCGCAAAGCAGAAGACAACCTGCCGGCGGATAAGAGGCCAAGATAATACGTAGGCTGCGCTCGTTAGGCAGGTGAACAAGTTCTTCATGCATCGTTTTAGAAGGCGTGCGGAAGAAAGACTTAAACTGGTGTTTATAAGCTGCAAAATCAATCATCTCAGGCAGCATGCGCTTTTGACGCAAGACATCCAAAATATCATCCACAAGTGGTTTTTCTGAAAGCCACGCATCATCTAGCTGGAACATGCCAGCAAAGTTGCTGTTATAGGCGCGCAGATGCATGTCATCGCCAAAAATACCCACCGAAAGCGGCAAACTTTTAAAAAGTTTTTCTGTTGAATGCTCTTTTTTCTTTAAATCATGCTGCGAGGCGGTGTGGCCGGTAATGTCGTGGGCTGCAAGCCAAAGCCCTTGGTGTGGATCTTTAAAAGCAAAGACATCAAAAATGCGCGTTTCAGCTAAAATCTGTCTTTCTAAAACGGCGCGCTGCAGGCTTTCTGTTTCATACGCTTTTTCAATCAGCTTTTGAAACGCCATGCCTTTAAACAGGTCAGCGCCCGGTTTCTCGCGCAGGCTAAGATACTGTTGAACTTCAAGGTAAGCGGTATTTGCATAAGAAACCTGAAGGTTGGTATCCAAATGCCACATCAAAAAAGGCAAGCGTTTCAAAAGGGGACTGTTTTGAATCAGTTCTTTTTGTTCAAGCTTGCGTGTACCAGGCGCTTCTTCAGCTGACAGAACATAGACCAAAAAAGAGTTGGATGTCTTTTTTGCGTTCAACGTGAGATCAAACGTCAACCCCAAAAGGCGTGCAAGCCCTTTGCGAAGCCCCAGCGCAAAAGCGGCAATCCATGATGTGAAGAAAAAGCTGCTTAGCTTTTCAGAAAAAGAAATCTGGCGCCTGACAAACAAGATATAAGATTGGCCAGCCTTAGAAAAAAGATGGTACGAAACGCCATCTTGAGGGGTCTGCCACTTTTTTTGCAAAAGCTTCATGTGTTCCTCTGTAAGACACGGGCGAAGCAGATCCCAAAACGACAGAAGATTTGTGTGTTGTGTGTCAAAAAACGTCATGAAAGTGGCCGATGCGGCATGAATCAACCCGTTGCTATTGCACTGACACCAAAGGTGATCTTTGTGATAGTGCGCAACGTTGAAACGCCTAAAACAAAAGGCAACGCCAAGACACAAAAGCGCCCAAAAAAGAATTGTTAACGTATATATCGGCACACTCAACCCAATCTTTCTTAAGAATTATTGCCAGCCGTGTCATTGGCCGCTATGCTTCCTTTGGGGGGAAGAAAAAAAGCCCCCTCTTTTTAGGTAAAATTTTTTACAAAAAAATACAAGTTTTTAGTGAGTTTTTATATTGTCTAATTCAAACAATTTTTCTTTTGTTTTACAAGACAGTTTGTGGGAAGACCCAAAACTCTTGCTGTTTGTAAAGCTGCTAAAGGCGTGGTCGCAGCAGACAAACCTGATCAGTGCGCACGACCTTAAGGGGGACTTTATGCGCCGGCACATCAAAGATTGCGGCGGTTTGCTGCCCTTTGTGCAAGATTGGCCATCGCTTGTTGATATTGGCACAGGTGCGGGGTTGCCGGGCATTGTGCTGTCTGTTCTTGCGAAAAAGCATGTGCATCTTGTGGAAAGCCGTTTAAAAAAAGTGCTGTTTTTAAAAGAGGCCAAGCGCACACTGGACCTTAATGTGACGGTGCATCACGGACGTCTTGAAGAAATGCCGCCCTTTCAAACACCTTTTTTTGTGTCCCGTGCGTTTAGATCGCTTGAGGATACACTGCAGCTTTTGCGTCCGCATCTCACAAAAGAGACGGTTTATGTGTGTCTTAAGGGCGAAAGCGCTATGGAAGAGGTGGCCAAAGCGCGTGTGCATTTTGCGTTTGACCTTGAAGTTTCTTCAAGTTTAACGCATGCTGGGGGCAAGGTTTTGCGCCTTTACCACATTGAGCCTAAGTAAGATGCCACAAGGAACCATTATCGCGCTTGCCAATCAAAAAGGAGGGGTCGGCAAAACAACCACAGCGGTTAACCTTGCAACGGCGCTTGCGGCTACAAAGCAGCAAATTCTTTTGATTGATCTAGACCCGCAAAGCAATGCCAGCACGGGCCTTGGTATTCCTGTTCAAAAGCGCAAAAAAAGCACCTATGATCTTTTGCACCATCCCGAATGGCGTCATGAAACCATTCAAGAAACCGGCATTCCCTATCTGTCTATCATGTGTGCCGTGCCTGATCTTGCAGCGGCCGAGGTCGAGCTTGTGGGCGCCGAAAAGCGCAACGAGCGCCTTAAAGCAGCTTTAACACCCCTTAAAGAGCATTATGACTTCATCTTTATCGACTGTCCGCCCTCGATGGGGCTTTTAACGCTGAACGCGCTGGTGGCGTCAGATAAAATTTTGATTCCCTTACAATGCGAATTTTATGCATTAGAAGGGTTGTCGCATCTTTTGAAGAACTTTGAGCGTATCAAGAAAAACCTTAACCCCCATTTGCAACTGCAGGGTATTGTGCTGACAATGTATCAAAAGCGCAGCCTTTTAAATCAGCAAGTGGCCGAGGATGCGATGCAGCATTTGGGCGACAAGGTTTACAAAACCATGGTGCCGCGCAACACAAGGGTGGGGGAAGCCCCTTCGTTTGGCAAGCCTGCGTTGCTTTATGACTTTCATTGCGCGGGGTCAAAGGCCTATGTGGCGCTGGCGCAAGAATTTATCGATCGGGAGGCCGCCGCATGAGTGCCCTAACATCCAAACGCAAACTGGGGCAAGGCCTTTCAGCACTGCTTGAGTCCGAGGTGGAGGCGCGTGAGGCGCCCTCGAACGAGATCGCTTATCTAAATCCCGAGCAGTTTAAAACAGGTCTGTATCAGCCACGCACGCGGTTTGACGAGGCGTCGCTTGCAGAGCTGGCGGCCTCTATCAAAGAAAAGGGCATCTTGCATCCGCTTGTGGCGCGTACTAACAAAACAACGGGCGAGGTCGAGCTTGTGGCCGGCGAGCGTCGCCTAAGAGCTGCACAACTGGCTGGCCTTAAAGAGATCCCCTGTCGCTTGCTCGATTTGTCCCAGCGTGACGCCCTTGAAATTAGCCTTCTTGAGAACGTGCAGCGATCTGACCTGTCACCCATTGAAGAGGCCAAAGGTTACGACAAATTGATTCAAGACATGGGCTATACGCAAGAGGATCTTGCAGAAAAAATTGGTAAAAGCCGTACGCATCTAACCAATACGCTGCGCCTTTTGCGCCTTGCCCCCAGCATTCAAAAGTTGGTTGATGAGGGCGCGCTTTCGGCAGGGCATGGACGTGCGTTGTTGGGTGCAGAGAACCCCGAAGCTTTGGTGTCCCAGCTGCTGAACGAAGGGTGGAGCGTGCGTCAAACCGAAGATGCCGTGCGTTCTGCCAAAAATACCCCCGCAGGCGCTGAAACAGCTGATGCGAAGGGTGCCAAGGGGACTTTTGAACAGGGTGCGCTGATGACCGAAATGCGCTTGGGGCAGGCGGAAGCGCAAACGTTGGCTTATCAGTTAAAACAACTGACATCGCTTGACGTTGTGGTGAAGCTGAAAAAGCGCGGTGGCCTTGTCTCGTTTGCGTTTAAAACGGCCGAAGAGCTGGATCAATTTATGGTGCAGCTGAACGACGGCCAAAAAAAATCTGTATCGTGAGTTTTTAAACCGTCATTGTAAAAAGCGCTTTAAAGCGGTGCCTACCTCAAAACGTCATTGCGCCGAGGAAACCAAGTTTCTGGCGTGGCAATCCATCGTGTG
>JBMYWS010000005.1:0-7667 GCA_049607645.1 Holosporaceae bacterium
CACACGATGGATTGCCACGCCAGAAACTTGGTTTCCTCGGCGCAATGACGTTTTGGGGCAGGCTTGCCGTGTCACCTTAAAAGGCGCGTTTCCACAAGCAGCAAGCACGTGCGCCCGCAGCCATCTTATGCAATCTTATTCAAGAATGCGCTTCCACCAACTTTTTTTGCCGCCTTTTGCCGCCTTTTGATCGGCACCCTTGTCGGCCTTTCCAGGCGCTGCGGCGGTTTTGTCTTTGCCGTCTTTGGCGCTGATAAAGGTTAAGGTTTCAGGCAAACTCTCAGGTTTTGGCGCCGGTGCCGTTTTGGGTTGTGCGTCTTTCTTGACGTCTTTTGTGGCAGCTTCCTTTGCGTCCTCTTTTGTGGCCGTTGCACGTTTTGGATTGTGCAGGCCAAGTTTGGGCTTCATACGCTTTTTGTTTGAAAAGTGCCGGCCATTTGGCTGCAGCTTAAGACGCGTGTTGCGCGTTGTTTTATAAGTGACCTTTGCCTCGGCCTTGTCTTGCTCTTTAGCATCTGACGCGACCTCTTTTGGCGACACCTTTTTTTGAACGCTTTCTTTTTCACGTTGTGCCGCAGAGGCCTCAGGCGTTTCACCCGCTTGCTTCACAAGTTTTAAATGAGGCGCTGCCCGTTTCGCTGGTTTTTCTTGTGGGCTTTGAGAGGGCTTCTTGTTGTCAGCTTTACCATTAGGCTCTTTGCCTTTTTGGTTGTTTTTTGAAGATGCCTTTTGTGTGGCATTTTTTTGCGCACCAGCTTTTTGTGCTGTTTTAGAAGGCGCACTGCCTTTTGTGGCTGCGCTATCCATCACAATTTGATGTTCAGCATCAATCAATTGTTCGTCAATATAAAAGCGAAAGGCGGTTTTGCTGTCTTGCATCAGCTGCTCAAGGTAAGCGCTTTTTTCATTCAGCAAATAAACGGCGACTTCTTTTGACACATGCACGCGAAAGGGCTTGCCTTCTTTTTTGTCCAGCGTGGTCTCAAGGGCGCGCAAAACAGCAAGCGCCGAAGAAGCTGCGGACGACACCGTTCCAAGGCCTTTACAGCGAGGACACTGCAACCCAATGGCTTCTTGCAGCGAGGGTTTAAGCCGTTGGCGCGACATCTCTAAAAGGCCAAAAGCGCTAATGCGGCTGACCTGTATTCTGGCGCGATCGGCGCTAAGCGCTTTTTCCAGGCGACGTTCAACTTGTACGTTGTGTCTGTTGTGGTCCATGTCGATAAAGTCGATGACAACCAAGCCACCCACGTCGCGCAACCTAAGCTGCCGGGCAATTTCGTCCGCTGCCTCAAGATTAGTTTTAAGGGCTGTGGCGTGAATGTCTCGCTCACGTGTCGAGCGCCCCGAGTTAACGTCAATCGCCGTCAACGCCTCGGTGGTGCCAAACACAAGGTAGCCACCTGATGGCAGCTTGCACAAAGGCGTGTGCACGGCTGCAATTTTTTCTTCAACGCTGTGCGCCTGAAACAAAGGCGTGGCTGTTTCTTGATACAGCTTTACCTTTTTCAGATGAGAGGGAAGCAGTTTGCTCATCAAAGCGCGGGCCTCTTTATAGCCATCCTCGCCTTGCACCCAAACGGCATCCACATCGCGCGTGTAAAGATCGCGCAGTGTTTTGGTAATAATGTTGCCTTCCTCGTAAATCATGGCAGGCGCCGAGCTGGCAACGGTTTTCTCGCGAATTTCTTCCCACGTTTTAAACAAATAGTCGTAATCTTTTTTGATGTCGGCTTTTGTGCGTCCCACGGCTGCGGTGCGCAAAATCACACCCATGCCTTGGGGGATGTCAAGCTCGGCCACAAGACCTTTGAGGCGCTTGCGCTCTTTAACATCGGTAATTTTACGTGAAATGCCGCCGCCTTTAGGGGTGTTGGGCATCAAAACGCAATAACGACCTGGCAGTGACAGATATGTTGTCAGCGCCGCACCCTTTGTGCCGCGCGGATCTTTGGCCACCTGCACCAACATCAGCTGTCGCTTTTGAACGACTTCTTGAATTTTATATTTTTTCAAGATGTTCTTCTTTAAGCGCACATCCTCGGTATCTGTTGATTCGTCATCGCTTGCCTTGCTTACCTCTTGCGTGTCATCAGACGTGACCTCAGAGGCCGCATCAGAGACGTCATCCTCAACAGGTGTGTCGGCCGCAACCGCCTCAAACGTTAAAGCGCCCGCGTCATTGTCAGCTTCTGGGGCATCGCTTACCGCTGTGAGGGCGTCGTCGGATGTCTCTTTTGATGTTTGCGACAGCGCCTCTAGCAAAGCTTTTTGGTCTTCAACAGGCACACGGTAATAATCGGGGTGTATTTCGTTAAAAGCTAAAAAGCCGTCTTTGCCAATACCAAAGTCTAAAAAGCCAGCCTGAAGCGAAGGCTCAATGCGTTCGGTACGCGCAAGATAAATATTGCCCTTCAGCGAGCGGTTTGATGTTGTTTCGTGCTCAAAACTTTCAAGCGAGCTGTCGTTCGTAAGCACCGCAACCCGTGATTCTTCGGGGTGCAGGGTATCGATCAGAATTTTTTTTGTCATATAAAGCAAGATCCTTCAAAAAAAGGGACGCATGCTTTAACACAGAAAAAAACGAGCCATCAAAAAACCGGCTGTTTGAATAAAAAACTTGAAAGCCTTTAAAAATCCTTGCCTTTAAAAGAGAAATCTTTTTAAACAGCACACAAAAAGCGTGTGCATTCAAGCAAAGAAGCGGCAAAAAAGTCATGCGTTACCCTAAGAGTATGAAACTGTTGTTTCCTAAAATAATGTGCATTATCTTAACGTTTTTTTGCTCAAAACACAAGCGCTTCTCTCTCGCTGCTTCCGTAACGGGCGATGGTGTTTAGGTTGTCTTTGCAAGATACGGCTTGCAAAGGCGCGACTTTCGCCCCATCGTCATTGTGGTGAAAAAGATCTGGCGGCGTGCCACGATTGTCAATAAAATCATTAAAATATTGTTTTTTTTGACTTTTTATTGTAATGTTTTGCCAATTAACTTAAATGCAGATCATGTTTTCAATGGCTTATCGTCTTTTTTTTATTTCACTTTGGACAATCTTTTGTCAAACCCTTTCTTTTGCCACACTTGTGGCCGTCACACCTTCGCGGACACCAGATGGCAGCCATGCTTTGCCGCCGCTTCCCGGATGGATGCTGCAAACAGCTCCTGCACAAACCACACACATAGCATCTGAAAGCCAGCGGCCAGCCAAAAAACAACGTCTTGAATCTACAAATCCTGCAACAGTCACGCCTCAAAAAACAGCACTGACCTTGCAACACACCTCTTCTCACACCGCCAGCTCTTTGTCCGCCAGCTCTTTGTCAGGTGCTGCAACACCTCCACCTATCTTTGCACTACCAAATGATATACTGGAGATGATTTTAGCTTATTGCCTGGCCGGTCAAGAGCCTGGAACCTTGGGCAAGTGGCGCGCTGTGTGCAAGCGCTTTCGTGATGTGTGTGATCACGTGTTCCCCCTGAACAAAATGCATATTAAACCTCAATCTCTTGACCAATTTAGAAGATTTACAAACAATGCAACGCTGATGCAAACCTTTTGTGCTGGCATGCACTTTACTGAAACGGTCGGAACAGAGCTTTTAAAAAGCAAGCGGCAACAGTACCAGCGTGCTGCCGAAAATGGCAAATTGCCAGCTCAACTGAAACCAACAAAGCGTGAGAAGGCAATAGCCGCTTACCACAAACGTGGCGGTACCGTTCACTTAAGCTTACCCCAGCGACTGCATACAAGCTTAGAACCAGTCAATCGTTTAAACCTGCCGCTTACCTCTTTGAACATCTCTGATTGGTATTGTCTTGAAAATCTAGACGGTATTCAGACATTTTCTCACCTGACCCACTTAGTGCTTCGTTACTGCCTACAGGTTCAGACGCTTCAGCCCCTTGGCTATCTTAAAAACCTTCACAATTTATCACTTTTTAAATGCAAGCGTCTGAAAACGCTTCAAGGGATTGGCCAGTGCAAAAAGCTTGAGGTTTTCAAGGCACAACGGCTTGAAGTGCTGCAAGACAGCACCGGCTTAAATCAGTGCCCCCTTAAAGTGATTCACCTTGACAATCTGCTACAACTACAAGAAACCAGCCACTTACTTGAAGCCCTAACACAACTAGAAGAGTTAAGTGTCAAGCAGTGCGGAGGCCTAATGGGCACGCTTTCTATCAACACACCACACTTGAAGAAACTTTTGTTAAACCGCTGTCCTTTTCTTGAAAAAGTTTTTTTTCAAGAAACACTGCACGACCTACACAGCATAGATATTAGTGACTGTAACACACTGGAAAATCTGATGCTGCTTAATAACTGCAAGCAACTACACCAGTTGTCTGTGAAAGTTTGTCACCAATTTAAAACATTTGGTATGTGTGAGTCCTTAAAGCAGGTGCACATGAAAGACTGCCGAAGCTTTGTTGACATAACTCCTTTGGGTGCCTGCAAACAACTAAGCCATCTGAACCTTGAAGAGATGCCGCACACGATTTATGAAAACTTAGACACCCTAGCCTTATGGAACGCTCTCACGCATCTTGAGCTACACGACACCGCGATGTTACCGGGGCCAACACTTTTCAAACAACTGCAAAAGCTATCCTCTTTAAAAAGGGTCACAATTGTACCCAAACCCCAGAACGCCGAAGAGATCCTTGCTTATTGCAAAGCGCAAAACATTCAAGTGGTGTTTACAGCGTAAGCAAATCGTCGATACTTTCAGGCGCGCCCATTTGGCGACGGCGGGCAATCACCGGGACTCTCTTAGAAAGAGACTGCTTTTTGGGCATTCGCTTTGGCGAGCTGGGCCGCAAGCGCACCGACCTTAAGACAGGCCCTTTTTTGATATTACGCGCGGGCTGGTGGATATAAACACGATCGGGACCTTGCGTGCGCTTTTGATAACGAACACGTATCTGCTTTGATGACTTAAACGGCGCCGGCACCTTTTGCTGCAACATTTTGGCGCATTTCACAAAGCCCATCTCAATCAACGATGTCATGTGACGATCACGCCACTTTGCCGTTTTACCGCCAATGACCACCCCCACCAAGCGCCGACCGTTACGCTTGGCAGATGTGACAAGGTTAAAACCCGAGCGCCTGATATAGCCCGTCTTTAATCCATCCACGCCATGAATACGCCCCACAAGCCTGTTGTGGGTTTTATACAGCTGGCCTTTGTATGAAAAGCGGCGGCGCTTAAAATAGTGATACTCATGGGGAAAATGCTTAATCAGATGCACCGCCAAGCGCGCCATGTCGTGCGCCGTTGTGGTTTGTTTGGGATGAAAAAGGCCCGAGGCATTGTGAAAGGTGGTGTGTCTTAAACCCAGCTGTCTTGCTTTTTGCGTCATCAAACGGGCAAAGCGTCCCTCGCTGCCGCCAATGGCCTCGGCCAACACCACAGCGCTGTCATTGGCCGATCGGCACACAAGCGACAAAATGGCTTGCTCAACACTGATACGGTCACCGGCTTTAAGCTTGATGTTGGACGGCTCTTGCCTTGCGGCATGGCGTGAGACACGAATACGCTGATGCCGGCCCAGTTTTTTGCGACGCAAGGCGTCAAACACCATATAAAGCGTCATCATTTTCGTCAGTGAGGCAGGGTACACCTTGGTGCGCGATCCGCGCTGGTGCAAAATACGCCCCGACTGTGCATCCATCACAATCGAGGCGTAGGGGCGCGTGAGCTTCTTTTTAGCGTTTAATGCACTTGCAAAAAGCAGCACACCGACAAACAACAAAAGGCCAAAGACATGAAAAAAGCGATAAGGTAGCAGTGTACAAAAAAAGGTCTTTTTTGAAGCATCCCATTTTAAAAAGCGTAACGACACAACCGACCACCAAACCAAGCGCACTTTTTTTATCTTCGCACAGTAACAGGCGTTTTTTTCATCTGCTACGTTCATTTATGATTGTAAGATCGAAAGGCTTTTAAATATATTAAGGCGCCTTGGCAGCTGATAAAAGGGGTTTGTTTTCTTTTTGTTTTTTGTAAAACTATCTTTGTTGCCCAAAACGCGCTACACTGCGCGGATGCAGATAATGGAGCTTTTATGCAGTCTTTAGAGGATTTTTTGCCTTGTTTTTCCCAAATGAAGGGCCATGCGCAGGTTTGTCACTCGGGGAAAGAGGCCGTCAAACTGCTGCTTGCCATTCATAACCAAAACAAAGAGCGCTTTTCGGGAACCATCGGACAGCTGAATCAAGGCGATGCGTTTGATGCCTCTAGTGCTGCCACTTATCCTTATGTGGCGTTGGTTGTGCCACCCAAAAAATTGAATGTAGATGCCACCAAGGCTTATGGCGCCGCGCTTGAGCCTGGGCTTTATGGCACAACACTGACCCGCCCTGATCTGTTTGGCGCTTATTATGAAGAACAAATTGACCTTTTGATCAAGCATCACAAAAGCCCCGTGATGGTGGGTGAAAGCAATTGCCCCATTCCGATTCCGTTTATGAACGAGGCCTCCTTATCATCGCTGAAACCCGAAAGACTTTGGGACATCGCCAACAAAGCCGCGCTGCCCGACCTTAACAAAATTGACGATGCCATTGTGGATGGCACGCTTGAGGCGGCGCCCGATAAGCCGCGACCGTTGTCTTTGTTTACGGCCGAACGCGTGGACTATTCGCTGCATCGCCTGCATCACTATTGCGGCACCTCGCCCGAGCATTTTCAAAAATTTATTTTGCTCACAAACTACCAGCGCTACATTGATTATTTTATCACCTATGCGCTTGAAATGATGAAAACCGACAAAAATTATACTGCTTTGGTCGAGCCCGGTGACTTGGTTGTCACCAACGCAGACGAGGCCAAGGCGGCAGTCAAAAAGCGTCCCCGGCACTTGCCGCAGATGCCCGCTTACCACCTAAAACGTCCCGACGGCAACGGCATTACCTTTATCAACATTGGCGTTGGCCCCACAAACGCTCGCAACATCACCGACCACCTGGCGGTGCTGCGGCCACACTGCTGGATTATGCTGGGCCACTGTGCTGGCTTTAGACGCTCGCAACGTCTTGGAGATTATGTTTTGGCGCATGGTTATGTGCGTGATGATCACGTGCTTGATAACGACGTGCCTTTGTGGACGCCCATTCCGCCCATTGCCGAAATGCAAATGGCGCTGCAAGAGGCCGTTATTAACGTGACCGGCCTTAAGGAAGCCGATGTTAAAACGCGCATGCGCACCGGCACTGTTGTCAGCAGTGACAACCGCAACTGGGAAATCAGCCCCAAAGAACTGTTTGCCCGTTATAACCGAACGCGCGCCATTGCGCTTGACCTTGAGTCGGCCTCTTTGGCCACCAACGGCTTTCGCTTTCGTGTTCCTTATGGCACACTGCTGTGCGTTTCAGACAAGCCTTTGCATGGCGAGCTTAAGCTAAAGGGCATGGCCACGCAGTTTTATACCGAGCGCGTGCACCAACATCTTGAAATTGGCATTGAAGCCATTCGCCTGCTGCGCGAACGCGGCGCCGACCTTTTGCACTCGCGCAAGCTGCGCGGCTTTGATGAGCCACCGTTCCGTTAAACTGTAAACCATCAACGAATTATCTGACCTCTACAATTGCGAGGAGCCTTTTAAGGCGAGGCGGCAATTCATCTGTCTCTTAGCCTCTTCGCTACTGTATTAACAATCAAAAATT
>JBMYWS010000006.1:0-5630 GCA_049607645.1 Holosporaceae bacterium
CACTTTCAAGGCTAAGGGTTGTAAGGGGTAACCGCGCCAGCTCAGAGAAAAACGTCGTGGGAAGCTCTTGGTTTGAAAGGTTAAGGTTTGTCAAAGATGTCATTTGGCCTAGTTGCAAAAGAGCGACCTCCAAAGAGGGGTCTTGTAGCTGATTGACAACACGAAAACGCGCGCCCGCAAGGTTAAGCGTTTGAAGGGGCATTGTGGCAAGCGCATGCAAAAGTGTCGTGGGCATCTTCTGCTTTGAAGGACAAAGATGACGCACACCGGCAAGGTGCGCAACAGGCACATTGACCCATTCTGGCAAGATCAACGTGACCGACGCTAGATTTAGCCTTTCAAGCACACGAGGCCTGTCATCATTCCATATCAATGACAGGGGGATTGTCTGGTGTTTCCCCGGCTTGTTCAGCGTTAAGGCGTCGCCTTTTTGCGGGGCGCTGACTTTCGCGTGCCACCTCGGTAGCCTGTGCGCTTGGCTTTCGTGGCGCACGAGGCGGCACACTGTCGTCCTCCGAGTCGCTGCCTTGTGGCGCAAAGGCCAATGGTACGTGTGCTAACAATAATAGGCAAATTAATTATTGTTGTGAACGCCTATCTGGCATTTCATTCTCATCACGAACAGCCATTAAGCCGTCATCACGAACGAACAAAGCCCCCCTCGTCATCGCGAAGGCACGCAGCGCCTGTGGCGATCCACATACCAGGCACCTCAATTGGCCAAAGCACACTGGATTGCCGCGTCGAAACATACGTTTCTCCTCGCAATGACAACCCCCAAAGCCACTCTCTCGTCATCGCGAAGGCGTAGTCTGTGTTGCTTGCTCTCACTTTTGTCTTTTGGTTTTTTTTCTTGCAAACGAGCGCAAGGCATTCTCCACCGTTCACAAATTTATCAAATTTTTAAGCAAAATCAACATATTAAATGGATTTTTGTAAAACGTTTGTGGCTAAGGCACACTGGATTGCCGCGTCGCCCAAAAGGCTCCCCGCAATGACAACCAACGACCGTCATCGCGAACGGCCGTGTGGCGATCCATTCTAAAAACCAATGGCGCGGCAGACTTTGTCCATTAAGGTTTTCGCCTCCAGGCGTGCGCGTTCTTCACCCGCTTTAAGTTTTTGCTCGATCAGGGGAATATCTTGCATCAACGCCTTGTAACGCTGACGCATGGGGGCAACGGTGCGCGCCACCACATCAAAAGTCGCCTCTTTCATCTGCGCCCAACCAATACCGCTTGCATACAGCTTGCTTATGTCAGTTTTTTCATCAGCCGTTGCAAACGCTGCAAACAGCTGAAAAAGATTGCAGGTTTTGGGATCTTTTGGCTCTTCAGGGCGCTGCGATGTGGTTTTGATTTTAAAAATCAGCTTACGCAAGGTGGCATCGTCGGCAAATAAAGGAATCACGTTGTGATAGCTTTTGCTCATCTTGCGGCCATCAAGCCCCGCAAGGGACGGTGCCTCTTTTTGAATGGCAGGCTGCGGCACCTGCAACACATCGCCATAGGTTTGGTTAAACTTAATGGCCAAATCGCGCGCAATTTCAACATGCTGCTTTTGATCAGGCCCAACGGGCACCTTTTGGGCCGAAAAAAGCACAATGTCAGCCGTCATTAAAACGGGATAGTTATAAAGGCCCATAAACACATCGCGATCGATGTCGTCTTCATTTTTTTCAAGCCGCGGCTGCACAATGGCTTTATAGGCATGCGCCCGATTCATTAGCCCCTTGGGCGTAAGGCACGACAAAATCCAAAACAATGTAAACACCTCGGGAATTTGCGACTGCCGATAAAACACCACGCGGTCCACATCAAGCCCGGCCGCCATCCATGCCGCGGCCACCTCATACGTCATTTGCTTAAGGGCCGCCCCTTCGGTGACCGAGGTTAAAGCATGCCCATCGGCCACAAACAAAAAGGCTTCGTTTGCCGTGTCAGACAAAAGCGACAGGGCTGGCCGAATGGCGCCCACATAGTTGCCAAGGTGCAACGCACCCGTTGGTTTAATGCCCGTTAAAAGACGCATAATCAAAAAGACGTTTTGTTATTTTCTTTGACGATAAGCCATTCCCGCAAGGCTTAAAAGGGCGAAAAAGACAGACCCACCTTTTGCTTTTGAAAAAATCTTGATAAAATAGTCTTTTCCTCAAGCATTCTCTTGGATCGATGTCTTTTTTGTCGACGCCCCTTGCGCCAATCGCTTCTGACAAAACAACGCCCTCTTTTGCTTTTTTCGCAAACCCCAAGCAAACACCTTTGGCTGAAGGGGTGGCCCGCTTGCTTAACACACCGCTGAATCCCATTGCTCACAAACGCTTTGCCGATGGCGAGCTCAAAGTCAACCTGCCCCCCAAAAAAGATGCCGCCACCGCCATTATCGTGCAACAGGTTACCACACACACCCAGCTGATGACGCTTTTGCTAACACTGCAAGCGCTTAAACATCAGGGTTACCAAAACAGAATCGCCTGTGTGCCTTATTTGTTTTACACACGCCAAGATCAGGCAAGCGATCTTTCAGGACATCCCTTGTCTTTGGTGCTTCAGCTGCTGCAACAAGCCGGCGCCACGCACCTTGTTTTGCTTGACGCCCATAACGAGGCGGCACCTTTGCCCCGCATGCTGAAGGTACACTATGCCACCACAACGGATCTTTTTGCTAAAAACATTCAAAAGCGCTTTACCTGCCTTGCCGATCTGTGTGTTGTGTCACCCGATGCAGGCAGCGCCACACGCGCTGAACGCTTGGCAGCAGCACTTAAAGTACCGTTTGTGGTGTGTGCTAAAACGCGCACGGCTTGCAAAAAAGGCCCTCACCTGACCCTGCAGGCCAGCATTCCGGCAAAGCGGGTGCTTTTAGTGGATGACATCATTGACTCGGGCCACACACTGCAAGCCGCCGCCCAGCTGCTTAAAGCACGTGGCGTTCAAGAGGTGCACGCCTATGTGACCCATGGCGTTTTATCAAAAAAAACCTTTTTCACAGAGGCATTGTCAACAGTGGCGCCGCCCGCACCCACTTCACAAACATCATCAGCGCTTGACACACTCACGTTAACCAATACTTTGGCCCCAAGCTTGCCATCTTTTGTCATGTCTGCTTCGGCCTTTTTTCGACCCTTTTTAGATTCCGCCGCCCCCTTGGCCGCGGCAATTAAAAAAAGTGCGACAACTCAAAACACAAGAACCACCGCCTTATAGACAAACATGGCCTTAACTTTGCACTGTTTAAGAAAACACGTTTTTTAACTTTGTTTACTGAGGATCTTATGATGTTTTCTTATTCAAAGCGCCTGGCGCTTCTATTGACGGTCTGCGGCACACTTTTAAATACCTCCCCACTTCTTGCCGCCAAGGATGGCGCGACGACAAAAAGCTCATGGTTCAAGCCATGGACATGGGGCAAAAAGAAAGATAACAAACCCAAAGAAACGAAAGAAGATTTGCTTCAGCAAGTCAACAAAAGATTAGCAAGCATTGGCAAACTCAAAAAAGAATTTTCCCAATCACAAGAAGTGCTACTGAACGCAAGCATGAGTGAGAAAAATAAGGAAAAACGAGAAAAGCTATCAAAAAGTTATACACAAAACAAAGCGGTAGAGCAACAACTAACAAACTGGGGGCTCACACTAGCAAATGACCAATACCTCCTTGAAAAGCTACAAACAAAACGACCGGAAAAGATAGCAGAAATCGAGCAGCACATCAAAGAATCAGGTGGCTTTATTAACAAAACATATGGACGTAAAAGACGTGTGAAAAGCTGGTTTGGAAAGAAGTTTTCACGCACAAACAACACAACGCAGCCAGCAGAACAAGATACTTCTTCTGCACCCACATCAACTCAACCCGTTTCTACGGAAAAAGATGATGATGTATTCGAAGATGCAACAGAAAACCTGCAGTCATAGAAGTTTACAAAGCCTCTAGCAGGTGAACCAGGTCCTTAACATGTGTTAAGGGCCTAAGTGTCATCGCATCGCTTTGATTGCCTTTGATGAGGGCGGCGGGCAAAAGGGCCTCTTTAAAGCCCAGCTTTTCGGCCTCTTTTAAGCGCGCATCCGCACGCGAAACGGGGCGTATTTCGCCCGACAGACTCAGCTCGCCAAACATCACCGTGTTTAAGGGGAGCGGTTTTTTTAAAAGGCACGACAAAATGGCCGCCGCCACTGCAACGTCGGTTGCAGGCTCGGTCAGTTTAAGGCCGCCCAGCACATTGAGATAAATGTCTTTCTGGCTTACGTTCATACCGGCACGTGATTCTAAAATCGCCAGCACCATGGCCAAACGCCCAGCGTCCCACCCCACAACCGAGCGACGCGGTGCAGGTAAGTACGAAGGCGACGCCAACGCTTGAATTTCGGCCAGCAAAGGACGGCTGCCCTCGACACCGGCAAAAACGGCCGAGCCCGCAACGCCGTTTAGGCGCTGACTTAAAAAAAGTTCCGAGGGGTTTTTGACCTCACGCAATCCCTTTTCGCTCATGTCAAACACACCAATTTCATCGGTGGGGCCAAAGCGGTTTTTTTGCGCCCTTAAAATACGAAACGGATGCCCCTTTTCGCCTTCAAAATATAAAACCGTATCCACCATGTGCTCTAAAAGCCGCGGGCCTGCCAAGTGGCCCTCTTTGGTCACATGACCCACAAAAAACATGGCAACGCCACTTTTTTTGGCCACACGAATCAGCTCGTTTGAAGCTGCGCGAATCTGCGAGACCGTGCCCGGTGGCGCGTCGGTATACTGCACGCTCATGGTTTGGATCGAGTCGATGATCACAAGCGAAAAATGCTCTTGCTCGATCGACTTAATAACATCGGCCACCGATGTGGTGGAGGCCAGCTTTAAGGGCGATGTGGCCATATCAAGACGGCGGCCTCTTAAGCGTATTTGGTCAATCCCCTCTTCGCCCGAAATATAGGCACAGGGGAACTTTTGCGCCAGCTGTGTTGTGATTTGCAAAAGCAAAGTTGATTTGCCAATACCAGGATCACCGCCCAGCAACACAACACTGCCAGGCACCACGCCGCCACCCAGCACGCGATCAAATTCGGGCATGTCAGAGGTCATGCGGGCAATGGGCTGTGTTTTGGCCTCTTTTAAAGAGGCAAAATGCAACGCACTTCCTCTTTTTTTAGACTTAACTTCGGTTTCTGTTTCTTCAACAAAACTGTTCCAGGTGCCACAGCTTTCACAGCACCCCATCCATTTAAGTGACACAAAGCCACATTTTTGACACACAAAATGAGGAGACAGGCGACCCACGAACCACGCACTTTTTTGATGACCAAGGCTTCTATCCTACGCTTTTTTAGCGTTTTTTTCAAGATTTTTCTAACGCCTTGCCCCTTTGCACGCCGCAGAGGTTTGGATAGTCAGCAAATTATGTGGCACACGCTAGCGCACATTGGCAATTTTACAAAGCGCTTTAGGATCTAAAGCGGCACTGCCCACCAACAGCCCATCAACGGCTGGAAGCGCTAAAAAGTCTTGGCTGTTCTTTTCTTGCACCGATCCACCATACAAAACCGTGACATCAATATTTTTAAGAGTGGCATAGTCTTTGATATGCTGCGCCACCTCTTGCACCTCTTCTGCTTTGGGTGTTTTGCCTGTGCCGATGGC
>JBMYWS010000007.1:0-1240 GCA_049607645.1 Holosporaceae bacterium
ATTCTCCACCGTTCACAAATTTAGCAAATTTTTATGCAAAATCAAGAAACAATTTATCTTCGTCATCGCGAAGGCGTGCCGGTGGCGATCCACTGGCCGAGCACCTAAAGAATATCTTTGGCGGCTAAGGCACACGATGGATTGCCGCGTCGAAACATAGGTTTCTCCTCGCAATGACGTTTTTGAGGCATGCCATGTCACAACAAGCTATGCTGCACAATGGCGATTGCGGGTATATCGCTGTATCGGGATAATAGGTGATTAGCGTTTTGAGAACTGGAAGCGTTTTCTGGCTTTGGGTTGGCCGTACTTTTTGCGCTCAACCACACGGGCATCACGTGTTAAAAGGCCCAGTGTTTTTAACTGACCGCGCGCCTCGGGCTTGTAAAGCGACAACGCTTTGGCCAAAGCATGACGCACCGCACCAGCCTGACCCGACGGACCGCTGCCCCTCACGGTGCACAAAATCTGAAAACGACCCTCGGCCTCAAGCGCTTTAAGAGGCTGCTCCATCAAGGCACGCAAGTGATCTTGCGCAAAATAGGCGTCATGGGTCTTGCCATTGATGGTGATCGAAGAGGTTTTGTTGGAAGAGGTGCCCGATTTGAGCCACAAACGGGCTACCGCCGACTTACGCTTGCCTGTGGCATAAGCGCGCCCCTTGGCATCAAGCGTGACCGCTTCAGTATGACCTTTAGATGTCGTTTCAACGGTCGCCTTTAACTCTGACAGATCTTGCGTTGACATTTAGGCTCCTCGTCTTAAAACATTTTTGGTGTTGGCGGCTTTTAAATCCCACACCTCGGGGTTTTGCCCTGTGTGCGGGTGCTCGGCACCCTTATAAACTTTTAAATGACGCATCTGCTGGCGCCCCAAAGGGTTTCGCGAAATCATCCGCTCAACAGCTTTTTGCACCAAACGTTCGCCATGCTTGCCGCCCAAAATGGTTTGCATCGTGCGCGACTTGATGCCGCCCGGATAGCCTGTGTGCCAATAAAAATGCTTGTCTGTCAGCTTTTTACCCGACAAACAAACTTTATCAGCATTAATCACAATCACGCCATCGCCGCAATCCATATGAGGCGTAAAGGTTGGCTTGTGTTTACCGCGAAGCCGCAGCGCCACCTGTGAGGCCAGGCGACCCAAAACCAAATCAGCTGCATCCACAAGCCACCACTTGCGCTGCATCTCGCCTGCTTTCAAACTAAAGGTACGCAACGGTTGTCTCCTCAATACACAT
>JBMYWS010000008.1:0-235 GCA_049607645.1 Holosporaceae bacterium
ACGCTTACACATCTAGCCTATCAACCAGCTAGTCTTGCTGGGATCTTCAGGGAAAGTTCATCTTAGAGTTGGCTTCGAGCTTAGATGCTTTCAGCTCTTATCTCATCCGTACGTAGCTACCCAACGATGCTCTTGGCAGAACAATTGGTACACTAGTGGTACGTTCATCCCGGTCCTCTCGTACTAGGGACAAATCTCTTCAACTTTCCTACGCCCACGGAAGATAGGGACCGAA
>JBMYWS010000008.1:245-934 GCA_049607645.1 Holosporaceae bacterium
TTGAGCGATGGCCCTTCCACACAGAACCACCGGATCACTATGACCGACTTTCGTCTCTGTTCGACTTGTATGTCTCACAGTCAAGCTAGTTTATGCCATTATACTCAACTGGCGATTTCCATCCGCCATGAACTAACCTTTGTAAGCCTCCGTTACTTTTTAGGAGGCGACCGCCCCAGTCAAACTACCCACCAGACATTGTCCTGGTACAGGATAACTGTACGCAGTTAGTAACTCAAATATTCAAGGGTGGTATCTCAAGGATGGCTCACTACCTACTGGCGTCTGTAGTTCAAAGCCTCCCACCTATCCTGCACAAGAATATCCAAGCTACAGTGTCAAGCTGTAGTAAAGGTGCACGGGGTCTTTCCGTCTTTCCGCGGGTAGGAGGAATTTTCACCTCCACTACAATTTCACTGGATCCCTGGTTGAGACAGCTCCCATCTCGTTACGCCATTCATGCAGGTCGGTATTTAACCGACAAGGAATTTCGCTACCTTAGGACCGTTATAGTTACGGCCGCCGTTTACTCGGGCTTCGATCAAATGCTTCGCTTACGCTGACATCATCAATTAACCTTCGAGCACCGGGCAGGCGTCACACCTTATACATCCACTTACGTGTTAGCAAAGTGCTGTGTTTTTGGTAAACAGTCGGGAGGGACTCTTTGTTGCAACCTCTTCCGCTTT
>JBMYWS010000009.1:0-889 GCA_049607645.1 Holosporaceae bacterium
ATTAAACAAATATTTGTGTCACGATTCATGTCTTTAAAACGCCTTTTCTTATCTTTTGCTCTTCTTTTCATCTTACCCATTGGCAGTATTTGGGCACCAAGACCCCATAAAAGGTCCGGCAGCCCCTTACATGATCAGCGGCACACAAAACGCCGTCGCCAAAACCCTGCACGCCAAGAGTGGAGACCCAGAGACGATCGACGCCGAGAAGGCCAATATCAAAGGCAAGAGCGTCCACCCGCACAACGCTTTGCATACGCACCCAGAGGACGCAGCAGGCAAGATGAGCGCGACAGAGACCATAACGGTCGCAGATCCTATGATCAACGGCCATCAGAAAGTTACGGCCGATCCTTTGAATCACAACACAATGATCAAAGGCACCATAACGGCCCAAGGCAAGAGGCACGCAGGCAAGACAGACGCCCTACACATTGGCAGGCAGAGCACTACCAAGGGTATGACCAAGCGCATCATCAAGGACGTCGAAACGATCGTCCCCACACCCAACGAAGGGATAATTGGGGGTATCGCGTGCAAAGACCACAGGCAGCATCAGGCCGTGATGCCCGTAGACAAAGCGAGACAAAAGTGTCGCTGAATGACTTGTTTAAGCAAATGCAAGGTGACCTGCAACGTCATGGCATCCGTACACTCAACAAGCATTTGGACGCGCTTTGTGGCGCATCTTGCCGACCTGCTTTCAATTGTATAACCGCTTCACGTGCGTTTAGCACGCTGAGTCGCTTTGCCAAAAATAATCCCAATCTTTGTCATGCTATCAAAGCACACAGGTCTTTTGTGCCCAGAATGATGGAGGTGACACAAGAGCAGCTACCGAACACCAACAACGCAAAAACCCTTACCGCTCTTTTATACGGATGCATGA
>JBMYWS010000010.1:0-864 GCA_049607645.1 Holosporaceae bacterium
ACCGCGCCATGGCTGATACGCGATTACTAGCGATTCCAGCTTCATGGGGTCGAGTTGCAGACTCCAATCCGAACTGAGACCGGTTTTAGAGATTGGCTCCATCTCGCGATATTGCTGCTCTTTGTACAGACCATTGTATCATGTGTGTAGCCCCAGACGTAAAAGCCATGCTGATTTGACGTCATCCACACCTTCCTCCTTGTTAACCAAGGCAGTCTCGTTAGACATAATAACTAAGGACATGGGTTGCGCTCGTTAACGGACTTAACCGAACACCTCAAGGCACGAGCTGACGACAACCATGCAGCACCTGTCTTACCGTTCTCTTACGAGCACCGATCTATCTCTAAATCATTCGGTAGATGTCAAGTCTGGGTAAGGTTCCCCGTTTATTGTCGAATTAAACCACGTGATCCACTGCTTGTGTGGGTCCCCGTCTATTCCTTTGAGTTTTAATCTTGCGACCGTACTCCTCAGGTGGATAACTTATTGCGTTAGCTTCAGCACTGCCTCAAAGAGCAACACTTAGTTATCATCGTTTAGGGCGTGGACTACAAGGGTATCTAATCCTTTTCGCTACCCACGCTTTCGTTCCTCAGCGTCAATACAGTTCCAGTAAGTTGCCTTCGCTTTTGGTATTCCTCTAAGTATCTACGGATTGCACCCCTACACTTAGAATTCCGCTTACCTCTCCCTAATTCTAGTTTAACAGTTTTGAACACAAACACGGAGTTGAGCTCCGGTCTTTCATATCCAACTTATTAAACCGCCTACGAACCCTTTACACCCAGTGATTCCGGGTAACGCTCGAGACATACGTATTACCGCGGCTGCTGGCACGTATTTAGCCGTCCCTTATTCCTG
>JBMYWS010000011.1:0-846 GCA_049607645.1 Holosporaceae bacterium
TGCATAAAGTGTGTTGCTGTAATCCTGTTCGTTAAAGTTTTGTAACGCCCATTGGCTTTGTGTCCAAAATGCCTGTTGCCACTTTTTAGGTGGCTGAATTTCCAGTTCAGCGGCTGCATAAAGCGTGTTGCTGAACTCTTGCGGGTTAAACTGTCTTAGTTTGCCCTGGCTTTGTGTCCAGAAGGCCTGTTGCCACTTTTTAGGTGGCTGAATTCTCAGTTTAGCTGTTGCATAAAGTGTGTTGCTGAAACTTTGCGGGTTAAACTGTCTTAGTTTGGGCTGGCTTTGTGTCCAAAAAACTCTTTTCCAGTTTTTAGGTGGCTGAATTCCCAGTTTAGCTGCTGCATGAAGTGTGTTGCTGAAACTTTGCGGGTCAAACTTGCGTAGTATGGTCTGGCTTTGTGCCCAAAAGGCCTGTTGCCACTCTTTAGATGGCTGAATTCGCAGTTTAGTGGCTGCATAAAGCGTGTTGCTGAAATTTTGCGGGTTAAACTGTTCGAGTTTCCGCTGGCTTTGTGCCCAAAAGGCCTGTTGCCACTCTTTGGGTGGCTGAATTCCCAGTTTAGCTGCTGCATAAAGCGTGTTGCTGAAACTTTGCTGATTAAACTGTTCTAGTTTGGTCTGGCTTTGTGTCCAAAACGCTTGTTGCCATTCTTGGGGTGGCTGAATCCTCAGCTCCGCTGCGGCATAAAGCGTGTTGCTGAACTCTTGCGGGTTAAGCTTGCTTAGTGTGGCCTGGCTTTGTATCCAAAAGGCCTTTTGCCAGGTTGCATTTGGTGTGATGGAAAGCTTCATGCATCCGTATAAAAGAGCGGTAAGGGTTTTTGCGTTGTTGGTGTTCGGTAG
>JBMYWS010000013.1:0-791 GCA_049607645.1 Holosporaceae bacterium
CCAATGGGCGTTACAAAACTTTAACGAACAGGATTACAGCAACACACTTTATGCAGCAGCTAAACTGGGGATTCAGCCACCTAAAGAGTGGCAACAGGCATTTTGGACACAAAGCCAGACCACACTAAGCAGGTTTAACCCACAAAATTTCAGCAACACACTTTATGCAACAGCTAAACTGAGGATTCAGCCACCCCAAGAATGGAAGCAGGTATTTTGGGCACAAAGCCAGGCCACACTAAGCAAGTTTAACCCACAAAGTTTCAGCAACACGCTTTATGCAGCCTGTGTTCTTGATCTTAAGCTTCCTGAAGCTTTTAAAAGTTGTGTCTCTTTAAATTTGGAAAACGACATAGAGCAAGATACAACGTCCCTGCGTGTCATGTACAACACAAGGGATTACCTTAAAGCACAAGGCATCAACCTTGAGTTTAAACAGGATACCCTCGCAAAACTTCAGAAAAATGAAGACACAAAGATATCATGCTTAGAGAGCAAAACCGGGTTCGCTCTGTCAAAGGTGTTGCAAGACATGTGTCCGCACATCTCGTTAACAGAACAACGCTTTATTGACGGCATCGCAAGCACAGCTGACTTTTTTATAGACGCATGTGGTGAGAAAGGTTTGGTCATTCAAGTGGATGGCCCCACTCACTTTCTTAACCAAGGCACGGAAAGGCAATGTGTCAATGGCTTTACGGCCTTTCAAACACGCCAACTGCAAACGCAAGGCTACCAAGTGCTGCGGTTGCCTTATGACCTGCTTGAAACCCGCGATGTTTATGACATAA
>JBMYWS010000014.1:0-694 GCA_049607645.1 Holosporaceae bacterium
CACCGAAGTGAAAATCCGGTATTCTGACCGTTAAACTACGGGAGCTTTTTATTAATGCCATCGCTTATTGATAAAATCCAGAACATCTTGAGCGTGAGCGCCTTGCTCTGCTGCCTTAATAAGTTCTTCTGTAATCTCTGCATGTTCTCCAACTCCAACTGATTGAGTTAGATAGAGATTTACTTTTGCTTCAGCATCTTTGATTTGTGCCTCAAGTCTTCGCTTTGCTGCTTCTAAAAATAAATTTCCTATTGCGGTTCTATCCATTTTAGTTTCTCCTACTTGGCTCCGTGAGAGGGATTCGAACCCCCGACCCAGTGGTTAACAGCCACTTGCTCTACCGGCTGAGCTATCACGGAAAGGTGATTAACCTTGTGGTGTTACATCACCGGGAAGCACTACAGCATCAACTGGTGTTGCTGCATCTGGTGATACCTCAGTATCACTTGAAGTTCCCGCATCTGTAACTACCTCTACATCTGCTTCCTTCTTTTCCTTCTTTTCATCGCATCCACAACCAAATAGTAACATTGATAGTGTTGCTGCGATTAGAATTAGGTTTCGCATATTATTTTCTCCTTTTCAACCTGTTGCTTATTCTAACAACTTTTCTTGCATAAGTCAACCCTGATTTGATAGCTGACCTTCCTTTACATCGAAAACCTGCATTATATCCACACAATCCAATTTTTAG
>JBMYWS010000015.1:0-466 GCA_049607645.1 Holosporaceae bacterium
AAAAAGAATAAAAAACCAACAAATTCCAAAATTTAAGCCAAAATTTAGAAAAACCTCTTGACAAAGGGGAGAAAATTGTCTATAATTCCCGTCCAATTTCAGAGGAACGACATAAAGTTCTGAAAGAGATATGATCTTTAAAAACAGATGGTTTAAAAAGAAGTAATCTTTATAAACCGAATATAGAATAAACAATAAAACAAAACAAGAACAAGTTTCTTGTCTATTTAAGCTTTTTACATTAAGTAAAAACATTTGAGTGATAATTTTGTAATTAATACAAAAATTGTCAGTTTCAAACATTCATTTATGGAGAGTTTGATCCTGGCTCAGAGTGAACGCTGGCGGCGTGGATTAGGCATGCAAGTCGAGCGATTCCCTTCGGGGAATAGCGGCAAACGGGTGAGTAACACGTGAACAACTTTCCTTAAAGTCAGGCATAGCATCGTGAAAGCGATGGTAATTC
>JBMYWS010000015.1:476-683 GCA_049607645.1 Holosporaceae bacterium
TTATAGCTTGCTATAACTGTCAGCTAAGTGGCGCACGGGTGAGTAATATATAGGTAACGTGCCCTAGAGAGGGGGATAACAATTGGAAACGATTGCTAATACCCCATATGCCTTTAAGTCATAAGACTGCAAGGGAAATATTTATAGCTCTAGGATCGGCCTGTACGGTATCAGTTTGTTGGTGAGGTAACGGCTCACCAAGACTAT
>JBMYWS010000016.1:0-429 GCA_049607645.1 Holosporaceae bacterium
GGCGCTCTAGCCAACTGAGCTAATCCCCCATACAACCTAGTGTAGTCCCGCCCAGACTTGAACTGGGGACCTCTACATTATCAGTGTAGCGCTCTAACCAGCTGAGCTACGGGACTATGTGTGTATTACATAACCCTTAGTATTTTCAGCTTTACGCTCTCCACTTTGGTCATGTGGGTATATAAGGTTTTTTTGATATGACAAGAAAAACAACCGTTTCTTGAAAAACTTGAATACCGTTTTTGTCGGCTCCAGAAAGGAGGTGTTCCAGCCACACCTTCCGGTACGGCTACCTTGTTACGACTTAACCCCAGTCACTAGTTTTACCCTAGGCCGCTCCTCTCGGTAACAGACTTCAGGCACCCCCAGCTTCCATGGTTTGACGGGCGGTGTGTACAAGGCCCGGGAACGTATTCACCGCATCATGGC
>JBMYWS010000016.1:439-665 GCA_049607645.1 Holosporaceae bacterium
AACTGTGATAGGTTTTTGAGATTAGCATCACATCGCTGTGTAGCTGCCCTTTGTACTGACCATTGTAGCACGTGTGTAGCCCTGGACATAAGGGCCGTGCTGATTTGACGTCATCCCCACCTTCCTCTCACCTTACGGTGGCAGTCTCTCTAGAGTCCTCAGCTTGACCTGTTAGCAACTAAAGATAGGGGTTGCGCTCGTTATGGGACTTAACCCGACACCTCAC
>JBMYWS010000017.1:0-284 GCA_049607645.1 Holosporaceae bacterium
CTCGGCTTAGGTCCCGGCTTACCCAGAGAAGACAAGCTTTACTCTGGAAACCTTGGTTTTCCGGCGAGAGGGATTCTCACCCTCTTTCTCGCTACTCATTCCTGCATTCTCACTTCCGATACCTCCAGATTGGGTTACCCCTTATCCTTCAACGGCCTACGGAACGCTCTCCTACCAGTCTACACATAGTGTATACTCCACAACTTCGGTTTATATCTTAGCCCCGTTACATTGTCGGCGCAGAGACTCTCGACCAGTGAGCTATTACGCACTCTTTAAATGTA
>JBMYWS010000017.1:292-580 GCA_049607645.1 Holosporaceae bacterium
ATCCTTTCCCACTTAGATATAATTTGGGACCTTAGTTGGTGGTCTGGGCTGTTTCCCTTTTGACCATGGATCTTAGTACCCATAGTCTCACTCCTGATCTCTTGAAATATGGTATTCGGAGTTTGATTGATTTCGCTAAGCAATATGCCCGCTAGACCATTCAGTGCTCTACCCCCATATTTAAACAATTAAGGCTGCACCTAAATGCATTTCGGAGAGAACGAGCTATCTCCTGGTTCGATTGGCTTTTCACCCCTATACCTACCTCATCCCCCGGCTTTTCAACGA
>JBMYWS010000018.1:0-563 GCA_049607645.1 Holosporaceae bacterium
GGCAAGTGGATCGCCGCAGGTACTACGCACCTTCGCGATGACGATTGGGGGAAGTTTTTGTTTTTAATTGATGGCTTGCAGGGTGCGGCAGGTATGTCGTATCTGTTTGACTATGAAGAGTTTAAAGCAACCTTGCGCATACATCATGGCGAATCAGCCGCGTGGCACATTGTATACTGGGGTTACAAGTCATCTTGTGGCGCGTGTTTATCAACATAAAGAAGAGGTTGTGCCTGGATTTACTCAGCGGTACGGGTGCAAAATACTGGTTTACTATGCTTGGTTTGAGGGTATGGAAGCGGCGATTGTGTATGAAAAAAAGCTTAAAGCGGGCAGTCGTGCTAAAAAAATTGCATTGATCGAGCAGATGAATCCCACGTGGTGCGATTTATATCCACACATCACTGCATGAAGGTCTTGTTTGTCATTGCCAGGAGCCCTTGGGCGACACGGTTGGGCTGACTTGAACGTCATTGCGAGGAGAAACGTATGTTTCGACGCGGCAATCCATGTGTGCTTTGGCCGCCTCAGTTTCGGCTAAGTGGATCGCCACAGGCTGCGCC
>JBMYWS010000019.1:0-526 GCA_049607645.1 Holosporaceae bacterium
TGATCAGCCGCAGGAAATGAGAGGGGCGA
The DNA here is from genome assembly GCA_049607645.1 of Holosporaceae bacterium. GTDB lineage: Bacteria > Pseudomonadota > Alphaproteobacteria > Holosporales > Hepatobacteraceae > JBAJNL01. The sequence goes on from JBMYWS010000019.1 coordinate 30, forward strand.
CTGTTTATCAAAAACACAGCTCTATGCTAAGTCGCAAGACGATGTATATGGGGTGACTCCTGCCCAGTGCCCGAAGGTTAAGTTGATCTGTTAGATTTATCGAAGCGTTGATATGAAGCCCTGGTGAACGGCGGCCGTAACTATAACGGTCCTAAGGTAGCGAAATTCCTTGTCACTTAATTGGTGACCTGCACGAAAGGAGTAACGATCTCTCTGCTGTCTCAACAATGGTCTCGGTGAAATTATGGTGCCAGTGAGAACGCTGGCTACCCGCAGCAAGACGAAAAGACCCCGTGGAGCTTTACTACAGCTTCGTATTGAAATTTGTGTTAACACGTGTAGGATAGGTGGGAGCCTTTGATGCATAGACGCTAGTCTATGTTGAGGCGTCCTTGAAATACCACCCTTGTTAACTTGAATTTCTAACCTGCTACCGTTATCCGGTAGGGGGACAGTGCGTGGTGGGTAGTTTGACTGGGGCGGTCGCCTCCTAAAAA
>JBMYWS010000020.1:0-260 GCA_049607645.1 Holosporaceae bacterium
TGAAAGCATCTAAGCGGGAAACCCCCCTCAATACTAGAACTCCCTTGAGAGTCGTGGAAGACCACCACGTTGATAGGCTGGGTGTGGAAGCATGGTGACATGTGAAGCTTACCAGTACTAATAACTCGATTGGCTTGATTCATTTCAGATTTTTGTGATTATTTATAATCACATGCTTGGCGCTCGTGCGCGTTGATTAATACGCTTAATCAAAAGCACCCAGACGATTTCTTTACTAGATACCTTCTTTGCCCATAGGC
>JBMYWS010000020.1:270-503 GCA_049607645.1 Holosporaceae bacterium
CCCCGCATAGCTGCCCATACGATATTACTTTACTATAAACTATATTCCTGTCTTTTGCGTTGTCCGGGTGGCTATTGCGAGAGGTCCCCACCCGATCCCATTCCGAACTCGGTCGTTAAGCCTCTCAGCGCCGATGGTACTTTGTCTTAAGGCACGGGAGAGTAGGTCACTGCCCGGCTTACACAAAAGACAGCAATATAATCATCCTCCATAAACAACAAATATCACACCAT